>DIKT01000039.1:35332-51010 GCA_002424635.1 Desulfobulbaceae bacterium UBA5611 | reverse complement strand
GCCCGGTTGTCGCCGGTCAACATGATTACCTGCAGACCTTCGTCATGTAATTGCCGGATGGCAGCCGGTGTGGTTTCCTTAATCGGATCGGACACCGCCAGCAGCCCGGCGAGTTTGCCGTTGGCGGCCACGAACATGACCGTCTGGGCTTCCTTGCGCATTTCCTCGGCTTGTTCCGCAAGCTCCGCGGTTACAACGCTGGAATCTTCCATCAGTCTAAGGTTGCCGAGCAACACCTTAACGCCCTTGACGGTTCCGGAAACCCCCTTGCCGGTATGCGACTCAAAATCAGCAGCGTCAGCAGGTCTGACACCATGTTCGCCGGCTCCGGCAACAATAGCTGCCGCCAGTGGATGTTCGCTGGCTTTTTCCAGACTGGCCGCAAACTGCAGGAGTTGTTCCTCACTCATGCCGGCCGCTGCCACCACTCCGGTCAGTTTCGGTTTGCCAAGGGTCAGGGTGCCGGTCTTGTCCACTACCAAGGTATCGATCTTGCGCATGGTCTCGATGGCCTCGGCGTTTTTGAACAGCACCCCCATGGTGGCGCCCTTGCCGGTGGCCACCATGATGGACATGGGAGTGGCGAGTCCCAGGGCGCACGGGCAGGCGATGATCAGCACCGAGACCGCGACGATCAAGGCATAGGTCAGGCGCGGCTCGGGGCCGAAATAATACCAGATTGCAAAGGCGGTTACGGCAATGGCAATAACCACCGGCACAAAGTAACCGGACACCTGATCAGCCAATTTCTGGATAGGCGCTCGGCTGCGTTGAGCATCGGCCACCATCTTCACTATCTGGGCAAGGAGGGTGTCGCTGCCAATTTTTTCCGCCCGCATAGTGATTGCGCCGGTGGTATTGACCGTGGCGCCGATCACCTTATCCTCCGGTTGTTTTTTTACCGGAATCGGTTCACCCGAGATCATCGATTCATCCACCGAGCTGGTACCATTGACTACAGTGCCGTCCACCGGGACCTTTTCGCCCGGCCGGATCCTGAGCACATCGCCGACCTGAACGTGTTCCAGGGGAATGTCTATTTCGCTGCCGTCCTCATTGATCTTTCGTGCCGTTTTCGGAGCCAGCCCCAGGAGCGCCTTGATGGCGGCGCCGGTCTGGCTGCGGGCCTTGAGTTCCATCACCTGCCCCAGCAGGATCAGGGTGACGATCACCGCCGCCGCCTCGTAATAAACACCCACACCACCATCCATACTGCGCATGGCGGCCGGAAAGATTTCCGGAAACAGGGTGCCGATCACGCTGTAGCCATAGGCCACGGACACCCCGAGGCCTATCAGGGTGAACATATTGAGACTTCTATTGATCACCGATTGCACGGCCCGCACATAAAAGACCCAGCCGGCCCAAAGCACCACCGGGGTCGCCAGAATCAGTTCCAGCCATCTCAAAACCTGAGGGGATGTCATGTTCTCGATGAGGTGGCCGCCCGGCAGCATCTCCCTCATGGCGATAAGCACCAATGGCACCGTGAGGATGGCGCCAAGGATGAAGCGCTTGCGCATGTAATCGTATTCGGGATTTTTTTCCTCTGCATCAAGACTGATGATGCGTGGTTCGAGCGCCATGCCGCATTTAGGGCAGGAACCGGGACCTTCCTGAACAATTTCCGGATGCATGGGACAGGTATACTCGGTACGGGAGGCTGGAACTTCCGGGGTCACGGGTTCGAGGGCCATGCCGCATTTTGGGCAACTTCCAGGATCGCCCTCGATGATTTCCGGATGCATTGGACAGGTATATTGTCTCCCGATAACCGATTTTTTCTCCATGGCCTCAGCTGCAAGACCGGATTTTTTTCCGAGAAATTCGCCCGGATTTATTTTGAATTTTTCCAGGCAGTGGTCACTGCAGAAATAATAATTATTCCCCTCATAGTCATATTTGGTAAAGGCGTCAGGATCTTCGGTGCTCATACCGCAGACCGGATCCGAATAGTTCGTCTGCTTATCATGATGATGGCCATGCTGTTCTTCCTGCTGCTGGCGTCCTGTCTCCGTCATTTGACTCATCTCCCTTGGATAATCTTTAAAAATATCAATAGATTAATTGTATACAATTCGTGTGCTGCAAGTCAAACAGTTTCTTGCAGCAGACGTGGAGCGTCCTCTGGATGCACGATGGAACTTTTCTGCTCAGCAGGACAGGGCGATGTGTTGTCTATGAAATAATGATGGTCACACTACAAAAGTCATCATTCTGTTCTTTAGTTGACCCTTTTAGTTCTGAAGGGGAGGCAGTGGAGGTGATCGTATATAACCATTGGTTAAATACGATCATTTTTATGAGGATATTAATAATAGTCCTGCAAGTGCTTTTTTTAGTTAATTGTCCCTGAGATCAGAATGATGAGACCTGGCGTTGAGTATTAGGAGCTTGGCACAAATGTTGCTTTAAGAAGGAGTAATGAACAATGGTATGAATTCCTTGTTTAATGCTTTATTGCCAGGCTGTACGAAAAATCTCAATTTTTTAAGGAGAGAACGAATAATTCACTTGGCACCATTTTACTCGGAATTCTGAAATAACCTGCCATATAAGTTGGTCGTGGGGGTATTTAGCCAGCGGCGGGATCGAATTGTTAGTGCTTAGCCTTCTGATTCTGCTCTTATTGGACCGCATATAGCTAATTCTTAAAATCCTGCCATGAGTCGTCCTGAACTATCCTCAATGAATGTCGGGAGTCAGCTAAGAATGATTGCTGGCTTGCTGATTGGTAAGAAATCGTCATTGATATATCAAGTAAATAACTACTTTAAAGAGAAAAAGATGGTAAACGGGAAACTCCCGTAAATAACAGAAAAGGAAAAAACACAATGACAAAACCTTATAAATCGTTCCAGGTGGTGCAGAGAGTGAAATGGATGTTTATGAGCCTTACTCTGATTGTTTTGTGCTTCCCGCCTCAAGACGCGAGGGCAGGTCAAGCGCCGGTTAATCTGCGATCGGCCAGCTCTTTTGCGGTTCTGGCCGGCACCGCGATTACCAGTACCTCCGGCGGTACGATTAATGGAGATATCGGGGTGTCGCCAGGTGCTGCTTTTGATCCTGGAATTCCGGCCGTAGTCGTGAACGGGACGGTACACCTGGCTGATCCTACCGCAGCCCTGGCCCAAACCGACTTGACCACCGCCTATAACGATGCCGCTGGACGGACAACAGATGTCATCGTCTTGTCCGACCAGCAACTAGGCAGCAAGACTAAAGCCCCTGGTCTCTATAAAGCTGACTGGTTGCAGATAACGGGAGGGAATCTTACACTTGATGCCGGTGGCGACCCGAATGCTGTCTGGATCTTCCAGATGGCGACTACACTCGACGTGGGAAACGGCTATGGAGTAATTCTGGCAGGCGGCGCTCAGGCCAGTAAAGTCTTTTGGCAGGTTGGCAGTTCAGCGACGCTGGGTACGACCTCGCGCTTAAAAGGAAACATATTGGCTTTGACAGCCATCTCGATCAAGACCGGCGCAACTCTGGACGGCAGGGCATTGGCACGGAATGCTGCGGTTACTTTAGACGCCAATACCCTTACACTGCCGCCCCCCGACCAGGGAAGGATATTTAAAGACCAGCCCTGGCGCTTATTATTGATGAACAGGGTCAAGTGATTGATGGAGTTGAACGGGCGTCGGATATCTGGCCATATGATCAGTGGCCAGCCTTTCGTTCGCCAATCAAGCTAAGAGGGACTCTTCAGATGTAATATTGGTGAAAGAAGTCTCAGGCATCAAACTGGGACAGGCGCAGCCAAGGATTCCATCTAATCCCGGTTCATGAGAGACCCAAGATTGGCAAGGAATACAGCAAGCCAGAGCGATTAGCTGCGGAAACTGTCCACATGACATCGGGAAATTCTCGTAATAGAAAAAGAGGAAGCACAATGAAAAAAATATATACGTTGCTCCTAGGAGTGCGAAGGGCAAAATGGATGTTTATGAGTCTTGTCCTGGCTGTCATGTGCTTTCCGCACCAAGACGCGAGCGCAGGTCAAGCACCGGTTAATCTTGGCTCAGCCGGCTCTTTTGCGGTTCTGGCCTTCAACACCATTACCAACACCTCTGGCGGTACGATTAATGGAGATGTCGGGGTGTCGCCAGGTACTGCTTTTAATGCTGGAATTCCGCCCGTAAAAGTTAATGGGGAAATACACTTGGGTGATCCTGTCGCAGCCCAGGCCCAAGCTGACTTGACTACCGCGTATAACAATGCCGCTGGTCTGCCAGGTGCTATCTCAGCTACCGCAGATATAGGCGGTCAGACTTTAGCCCCTGGCCTCTATCAGGCTCCGGTCTCGTTTGCCATAACAGGGAATCTTACGCTTGATGCCCAAGGCGACCGGGATGCTGTCTGGATCTTTCGGATGGAATCCACACTCACCGCGGCAAACAAAGCTCAGGTTATTCTAGTTAACGGTGCCCAGGCCCGCAATGTTTTTTGGCAGGTCGGCAGCTCAGCGACTCTCAGAACGAATTCTATTGTCAAAGGCAATATCATGGCAGCAGCTTCAATCACGCTGCAGACCGGCGCAAGGCTGGATGGCAGAGCGTTGGCACGTGATGGCGCAGTTACTTTAGACGTCAATACCATCACACGGCAGCCATGGCGCAAATTTCCATGGCCGATGTTTGTACCAGCTATTACCGGGAAGAAGATATAAGAGAGGTTCCACAGTTTTTTTGAAGATAAGAGGCGAAGAGCCAAATTAAACTATCATCTCACGCCACCCTACAGGCCGTCCTCTCTTTTTGAACTTTAGGAGTCTACCGGTAAATGTCCCAACCTCATCTTTGAAGCGATCATTGCCAACAGCCATTCTTTTGTGAGTACTGGTCCACCCAAATACGCCTCAGACCCACGGCGGTCGCTGCAACAAGGTGTGGATCTCTTCACGCAGGGCGGTCATTTCGTCTCGGAGCGCAGCCAATTGTTTGGATCCTGCCAACTCGGCCTCGTCATTTTCTGCCTCGCGGCCGACGAAAAAGGTGGCGAGCGCCGCCGTCACGTAGCCGAAGACAGCAAAGGCGTATAGCGCCAGAAAAACGCACAGCACACGGCCCTCGGCCGTTTGCGGCCATTGCTGCGAGCCCATCGTCGTCATGATCATGGCGGTCCACCACAGCGACTCGCTGTAGCTGCTCAGGCCGCCGGGCGTCGCGTTTTCGAAGGCATACATTCCGGCAGCGCCGGCGAACGTGACCAGCACCGTGAGGGCGATCACATAGCCGAAGCCCCGTCGGCTCAGGCTGGCGCCCAGTGCTCTCATTCCGCGGTTCAGCGAGCCGACGACGCGAATCAACCTCAATCCACGTCCCGCACGGGCCAGACGGAGTAACCGAAACGTACGGGCAATGCGGAAGATCCGCAATGCGGGGATCATCAGCGAAATGGCGGTCAGCCAGTTATTCCTGAGGTAAACGATCTTGTCTGGGGCCAGGACGAATTTCACCGCATAATCAAGAATGAAGATGACCCAGATAATCGTGCCGATAATACCGAACAGTAAGATCTCGCCCCGAACAAATTCCACGACCAACAGTACCAGCCACACGAACGCGAGAACCAGCATCGGTGTTTCCAGCCAGTCCTCCAAAAGTTGGAGCAGCTCATATCGCTCCCGTTTCAGCAGCTCCACGTTAGTGGTCTTCGTATCAGCATCCTCGCTCGTGCGCTTATCACTCATCGGGTGTCTCCGTGTCTGATCCAGTCCGTCACCCTACAGGCCGTTCTCTGTTTTGGCTTTTAGGCATCGACCGGTAAATTTTTCTCCCCTCATCGTTGAATCGATCATTGCCAACAGCCAATTGTCCATAAGTAAGCCTATGCTTTGTCATATCTTGTGGCAAGATTTAAATTTACTCTGATCGTTCGCAGTAACAACCGTAAATCCAGCTGTTTAAAGTCCCGTCCGGTGTTGTCCTTACGCCCGATAGTATGAGGAAGTGGCGTCGTGGTAATATGGTTCGTGAATTTTAAACAGCGAAAGAGCAGTCGTAACGCAAGTAGGCCCATGTAGTTTCGTAAAGGTATTTGAAAAATGAGGATTTTTGTTTAAAATAGAGGCATGTGAAAAATTTTACCACGCATATAGCTGATAGTCCGCGGATAAAATTTTGAGCATGAAGAAGAGTTTGGGCGAAAGACTATTTTTTAAGGCACCATTAAGTTAAATGGGAGAAGCCGACCCTGTGGTCAGAAGGGGGAAGGCCGTTGGCAGGGGATGCATAACGGCCTGCAGCGGGAGCTGGAGGGTTCATATACCGTTTGAGTTTAAGGGACAAACATAATCCCGAGCGAGGGCAGGGGTCCTGTTTCATGCAACCGACGATTGTACACCTATCTGGTTCGAATTCGAATCACTAAGCTTGGCCTGTCATATCCACATCAACACGATCCCTGCCGGATTCCTTGGCCCGATACAAGGCCTCGTCAGCGCTGTTGATGAGAGCACTGGGTAATTTTCTTTCCGGCGACCAAGAGGCGACGCCGATACTGACGGTAAGTGAGAGGGTCTTATTGTCAGGCAGCGCTATCGGTGTGGCCTTGATGGCGGCATTGAGGCGCTGGGCCAGGTTGCTGGCGCCCTCTGTGGAGGTTTCCGTTACCAGAATGAGAAATTCCTCTCCTCCATAACGTCCGGCAATATCCGGTTTGCGAATCATCTTCCTGACCGTCTCCGCCACGACACGCAACGCCTCATCGCCGGCCTGGTGACCATAGGTATCGTTTACCTCCTTGAAATGGTCAATATCCAGCATCATCACCGAAAGCTGACGGTGGTAGCGCTCTGCCCGCGCGCATTCCACGTTGAGCTGACGCTCGATTTCATGGCGGTTCTTCAGTCCCGTGAGGCCATCATGGGTCGAGGCATATTCAATCCGCCGCAACAGCCGTGATCCAAAGACGCCAAAAACGCCAAGACTAACTATGCCGACGACCCAGATGCCGAAGTAGCCGAGGCTCAACTGGTGCAGGATCTTGTCGTACTGCCTGTCATAGGGGACCTTGTCCACGGTGACGCTTAACCCCCCGACGAGCTTTGTGAGCGTATCGACCAGATAGTCATGACAGCGCAGGCATCGGGGCTGCAGCTCCATGGGATACATGAGACGAAACATGCTCCCCATGCCATCGTCCACAAAGCCTTCCACCTTTTTCGCGCCCCCCTCTAAAGCCTCCAGCGCCTTTTCCTCCCACTCGTCGGGCATGTTGTCAGGATTCATAGGCTGCTTCGATATCAATCGGACATGGTCTCCCGAACCGCGCTTAAACTCCTTTGAGATCTTGGCCAGCACAGCTGACGAACTGAGAAGCGAGAGCTTTCGTCCGGAAGGGGTGGCTATTTCACTTTCCGGTATATTTCCCGGCAGATAGGATTGCTCTTCCCCGGCATTCATCTCTACATACACACCACCATGCCCTCCTATCCAGCCGCGCAGGGCCTGTGTGTGATTGGCAACCGACTCGGCTCTTAATGCGGCGACCTTGGAGAGATGGTCTCTTTCTGCACTGGCAGCCCACAGATAGAGGCTGAACAATATGCCAGTCCAGACGACTGCAACAATACCCACTATGATCTGAAGCAATCTGACTTTATTGATCTTTTCTGAAGGTGGCATCAAGTTTTCCTGTATTTATTGAAAGCGGTCCCACAAGCTATTATCGAATGATGGTGATAAGTAGTCGCTTTCTTCAGAGCTCCTAAAAAAACTTGCCAAAGAGCCATCCGATTCGATGCCTCAAAATTACCTTTTGAAGACAGCTTTCGCAAGTATTTAACGATGAAACAAGATGATAAGTAGTCTCTTTCTGCGGAGCTCTTTAAAAAAAACAGGAGTAAAAAAGATGAATTTCCTAAGGGAGCAGGAACGGGGACAAACCGAGCGCGTACTTACAGGAAGCCTTTCAGCCATTGGATAATGCTTTGCAGTTTGGCATAGGCGAGGATCAGCAATTGTTTGCTTTTCTGGAGCAGGCCCTGCTTTTGTTCTTCCATGCTCTCTGCTTTTCCTGCCAGCTGCAGGGTGAGCCTTTTCGCCCTGGCGCCGGGGGCCGGATGGCTTGAGAGAAAGGAATGGCCGTTGCCGAGCGTGGCCAGTTTATTCAGGGCCGAAACCGCGGCCTCAGGGGCATATCCCTTCTCCTGCAGGAACTTAAGACCGTAGTCATCCGCCTCTTTTTCCTCAAGCTGTGAAAATTGCGCCCCCATCAGCAGCTGGACCAATTTGCCCAGCTGCGAACGGGCAATATCGCCGGCCGCACTGTCAACCGAGGCGATGGCTTTACGCGCCGCACTAGAGGCGTAAGCCAACCGCAGTTGCTTGTGGATATGCTTCAGGGCCACGTGCCCCATCTCGTGGCCGATCACAAAACGAAGCTCGTCATCATCAAGCATATCCATGAGGCCGCTGTATATGCGGATCGTACCGTCCGCCATGGCAAAAGCGTTGACCTCCTTATCGAGATAGACCCGGTAGTTGAAGTCGAGTCCGCCTTCCCGATGATGCTCGCCCACCAGGCGTTTGAGCCGTTGCGCGTGGGTATTGTCCGGAAGGGCGATGCTCTGCCGGCCGTCAGCATAGGCCGAGGATGTTTGGGCCATGTCCTGCACTGCTTCGTCGGAAAGAGTGACAGCCTTGACCGCATCAACACCTGCATCTGTTACCAGCAAGAGGTCGACATTGTCACATCCGGCCAAACAAAGCAGGAGAAGATAGGGGATTATGAAAGTACGCTTGAGCATAAAAAGAGAGAAATCAGAGGTTGAATTGCCTGCAGGCCAGGACGGTGATCATCCGCACTACTCCCGGGAGAGTCCCTGTGCATATATGCCGCCCCGAAATAATGGCCGCGTGATTTTCCTGCCAAGCCTGCTGAATATTGGCATGAAAGGCAAAATGTCAAGTGTGACCTGTACGCTCCTATGTTAAAAGGGCACTACGAAATAAGAGTGAGAATTGGTAAGTAAAATAGGTATTATGTCAGCTGATATCCCAAGCCTCACTCTATACTGATGTCGGCACGGCCTGAATTGTAGGCGCAATTGGTAGCCTCCAATCCACTCCCGCGCATTTCGATTTTGTATGGATAGCCCGGATAGTGAAGCACAGCATCAACCCATATGGCTTGCGGATTGAAATACCGAATACTTAGCACCTGAGCCCCTGTCTGATCAATTATGCGTAGGCTGTTTTTATCTGACCGCACCATCTCCAAGATGTTGTTTTGGTTGATCGCGAATCTACCCTTTTCAATTTTGGCAATGATTTTCCCATCCTTTCCAAAGACGTCAAGAGAAATACCTATTGATCCGTCTGACCTTCTATCTAGGGTAATAATATCTTTAGCCTTCACTCTTAGAACAGTGTGTGGAAATCGATCCCCACCACCCACCCATTCGTGGTTAAAAAAGACGAGCAAGCCGTTCTCAGTTATGATCTTGCTGCAAGCGTTTGTTAATGGCAAGGGATCGTTGGCTGGATAGAGCCAACCCCGCAACTGCGATAACTCATGTTTGTTGTCTATCCAGCGAACGAAGACAATAGAGAGTATAAGACCTAACAAAATTGTAGCGGAAATACCAAATTTTAAGGCATAAAATATATAGGCATCTAATTGAGTTGCGCGTTTTCTTTTTTTTCGACTCCAACTCTGGGGGTTATATTGGTGTACTTTTTTGCTTGTAATCCAGCAAACAAGACTAAATAAGAATGTTCCGCTGACAAAAAAGTAAGTGAAAATAAATAGCAGTCTTGATTCTTCGAAGGCAACGCTCATCCCTAACATGGTGAGGCTCGCGGCGAAGAGAATTGCTATAATCCAATTGGAGTACTTCCAGCTAAACGCTGAACTCAATAGTTTCAAGGAATATCCTCTTGGTCGTTAAATAAGTGTCAAATGTTTGTGATGCGATGCATAACAGTGTGATAGACAGAAAAAGACTGGATATTTTGGTCTGCCTATGACTTTTTATGAAAGATTAAAGGCAGGTCCATTTATTGAGTGTATTCAAATAATTATTTGAAATTACATGATGGAGCTGAACAAAGCAATCCACGATAATTTTCAGATTTTAAAAACGATACGTATACATCAGCTGCCAGTTTAGCTGGCTGTGATCAATGCTGTAACCTCCTGATGTTGCTGGAGTGGTTGACGTTACTTTAGGTACATAAGCAAGTGAGGCATTCACTTCCGACTTCTTGAAAAAGGCGTAACCGGCGCCAATAGTATAATGACGCTTCACAATAGCCGGAAACAATGGGCTGACCGTATTGTCAGGAATCGGATTGTTGGCCAGATTCACGCCGGCGCGCAGGGTTAATGCGACGGTTGTTTGATAAGCTAAACCGAAGTTGAACACATCCTGATCCTGCCAATTTTGCGGCAACCTCATATCCAAATTGATACCGCCCAGGTCCGTGCTGGAAAAGGTGATATGACAATCCTTCATGACCCTGGCCCAGCCAATGCGTTTGTAGTCCGCCACCAGCATTAAGTCATCTGTTGCCTGGTAGGCAAGACCCGCACCATATGTTTCCGGAAATTGAAAATCCACCAGGTTGATGTCGCCCGTGAGCGTATAGGTGGTGCCTGCTGCGCCCCCCATGGTGCCAGCATTATCAATCATGCGCATTTGCGCGCCACTGGCCTTGAAATCCCCCAGTCTTGACTCGGAGTGATATGTCGTGCCTAATGTTAACTTCTCGAGAACCTTATACGTCATGCCCAGCTTGCCGGCCAAACCGGTAGCATCCGCATTTTCGGTTGAGCCCGTGTCTGAAAAATCAAAGTAGCCAATATTGGTCACTCCGCTCAGAAAGCCGGGAAGGCCAAGAGCCCCGGCACCACTAGCGGTCAAATTGCCACTAGCCGCCAGCCCACCCATTTGACCGGCAGGCATCGCCATCTGAAAACCCATCCACCCCCAAACGAAATCAAGGGAACCGCCGATAGTTAAATCGGGAGTTATATCGTAGGCAACAGGTACGATAACATTGCCCATTCCCACTTCAGAGCGAGTGGGCAAGCCTGAACCAGCCCCTACCCAATCCGATTCCTCATATTCTGTCCCCATGCCCCCCTGGATAAACATTCCAACGCCAAAGGCCAGCCGCTCCTGTTTCTGCACCCAACCGGCAGCGGGCATATAATAAACAGTGCCATCGGAATCGGCATCAGGCATTGACGGGTGCCTGGCGACTACATCCGGACACAATAAACCAAGTGCCACATCCGCGCGGCTGGTTCCTTCACCCATCAAACCCAACGTTGCCGGGTTATTGGCCATAGCCCCGGCACCATTGTCATAAGCCATATAAGCTCCACCCATAGCGGTTGAGATCGGCCCGTAGCCTTCCATCAACATGCCATTGGTGGCATGCGCCAAATTCGAAACCATCGCTGTTGCGGCCAATAACAAAACAACGATTTTTATTATCTTCATGGAAGATCTCCTACCCTTGGAAATGGGAGTGTTGTTGCTTTGAATAGAAAAATCCGTATATGTTACAACCCACACAAAAGCCAAAAAATGCCTCAAGGAAAGAACAGACCAGTAAAATAAAGCTGCATATATATAAACCAAAATCAATTTTCAATAATAAAAACAGGCACGCGAGCAATGAAACCAGCCATCCTATTTTGGCCGAAAATATTTTTGGTCCTGCATTAACTGATTTTGATTGGATATGAAAAACTGTAACAATAAGTTTATTAAGGCTAACCAGGATACTATATTGGGGATTTAAAAAACCTCTGATGAAAAAATCAAAAAATAAGAGCAGCATGAGCAGAGGATAAAAAAAGCTCCCGATCATTATGAAAAATATCAACAGAGCATTCAAGCGGCACATTGCCTCTTGAGTACGGCAGGTTGTTAATGGGCAGCACTGATCCATATCATACTCCTATCAACTTGGTTATTTATCAGTGAGGTTATTAGTTGTTGCTGGGCCTGTAAGTGAAGTTATGGAGACTTAATATGTAATTGCCAACGAATAAAATGCACCAGATGAGCTGGTATCCAAAGTTCGGCAGAGATTCAATTACCGAAGAACATGGGTAAATATATGCAGGTATATTACTGAACTCACATAATTATTTTGAAATTACCTTATGCAGCAAACAAAAACAATTCATTTCCAGAGATATCTTCTCTAATATCAATGCCCTATTTCAAATCATTATTAGCTTTAGTGACTGCTTTAACGGTACCGCGATAACTGCCTCTGCCCTGCGGATAACTGAAGACCAGGCTCTGGCGGGTCTTGTGTACCCGTAGTCCTTGGCTCAGATGGATCTCAGCTCCGGTCCGGCCCGTCTGTAATAAATTGAGCAGTAGTTCTATCTGCCTGAATTGCGGGCGGGACTTCATTTGCCAGCAGCCTTTTTCAAGAAGGCGGCGTTTAAGGGCAAGGTGGTATTTGCTAAATTCTCTGGTGTCAATTTCAATGATATAAGAGGGGGCAGCAGAGGGCACCGGCTCTATTGCCATTGTCCGCACCACTTCCTGCCAGGCCTTATCCGTCATCTCATCCATTAATAATTCTTCATCCTGCAGGATCCGGGCGGTCTGGAGCAGGGTCTGTTTGATGGATTTATTATAATGCTCCTGCAGATAAGGCAGGAGATCGAGGCGTACCCTGTTGCGGAGATAGGTGCGCTCCAGGTTGGAGCTGTCGATGCAGAAAGCAATCTGCTGGGCCTGCAGGTAATGCAGCAAGGTGTCCTTGCTTTCAAGCAGCAGGGGTCTTATGAGCCAGCCGTTTTTAAATTGCATACCGGCCAGTCCTTTAAGGCCGCTGCCGCGGATGAGGCGGATTAAAAGCTCTTCGGCCTGATCATCGGCGGTATGGGCCACGGCAATGGCGGTGGCCTGATAGTGCCGACGCATGGTTTCGAGCGCCTGATAACGCAGGATGCGGGCCGTCTCTTCAATGGAAGTTTTGTTCTCTCGGGCGGCCGCGGTAACATCGACGCTGATCCGTTCAAATCCCGCCTGCAGCTGCCGGACCAGAGCCTGTACCAGCTCAATCTCCGCGCCGGTTTCAGCCGGTCGCAGGCCGTGATCGACATAGACGGCGATAAATTTGATGCGGGGCAGGGCGGAGCAGAGAAGATGGAGTAGGGCAACGGAATCAGGACCGCCGGAGACGGCGACGATGACCGTGTCGCCGCTTTGCATAGCGGCCCTTGCCGTAACAAGGGCCGCTATACGTCGGCGCAGTACTGCAGGAGGAGTTGGGTGTGCCAACCGGCTCTCTTTGCAGCCTTATTGCTTCAGGCTGGCAACAAGCTTTTGCAGGGAGGATTTAGCATCGCCAAAGAGCATCATGGTATTTTCCATGAAGAAGAGATCATTCTCAATGCCGGCAAAACCCACACTCATGGACCGTTTGAGGACAATAACCGTCCTCGCTTTTTCGACATCCAGCACCGGCATACCATAGATAGGGCTGTTGGGATTGGTTTTGGCCGCCGGATTGACCACGTCGTTGGCGCCGATCACCAGGACCACATCGGTGGAGTCAAAGTCATCATTGATATCTTCCAGGGCAAACAGCTGCTCATAGGGGACATCGGCCTCAGCCAGCAGCACATTCATATGGCCCGGCATCCGCCCGGCCACCGGGTGAATGGCGTAACGGACTTCCACGCCCTGTTCGCCCAGATATTCGCCGAGCTCGCGGGTGGCGTGCTGGGCCTGAGCGGCGGCCATGCCGTAGCCGGGGACAATGATCAGAGAGCCGGCATTGGCCAGAATGGTGGCCACATCCTCGATCTCAAAGCCTTTCATTGTGCCGGTCTGCGCTTCTCCGGAATCGGCTGCCGATTCATCGACCTTGCCAAAGGCGCTGAACAGGACATTGGCAAGGGAGCGGTTCATGGCATCGCACATGATCTTGGTCAGGAAGATACCGGAGGCCCCAACCAGGGAGCCTGTAATGATCAGGGCGTTATTATTCAAGGCAAAACCGGTCATGGAAACGGCCAGACCCGAATAGGAGTTGAGCAGGCAGATGATAACCGGCATATCGGCCCCGCCGATGGGAATAACGGCCAGCACACCCAGGATCAGGGCTAAAGCCAGGATGGCGAAAAAGACCAGTATGTTGCTCGGATCCTGGAACAGAAACCAGCACAGGACCACCGTGACCAGCAGAACAGCGCCATTGATAAACTGTTGCCCCGGATAGGTGATGGGGCGGGTGGAGATCAGGCCCTGCAGTTTGGCATAGGCCATCAGAGAACCGGTAAAGGTCAGGCCGCCGATGATCATCGACAGCATGAGAGTGATCAAGGTAAAGGAATTAAGTCCTATGCCCACCCCCTGAAACTCAGCCATGGCGACCAGAGCCGAGGCAGCGCCGCCGCAGCCGTTGAACAGGGCCACCATCTCGGGCATGGAGGTCATCTTGACCTTGATGGCCGCATAGCCGCCGATGACCGTCCCGATAAACATGCCGATAATGATCAGATTGAAGCCATGCAGGCCGGGAGTGGCCAGGGTGATGCCGGTGGCCGCGGCCATGCCGAACATGGACAGAAGATTGCCTTGTTTGGCGGTATTGGGAGAGCTCAGATATTTAATGCCCAGCATGAATAGCGTGGCCGATAATAGATAAACAAGATTAATGCTGTGATTAGACATGGATTCACACACTTTTCTGTGGTTGGTATGAAAGCAGCCCGCGCCAAGAATATATCAAATGACCGCAGGATGCCTGCTTATGGAACTGAACTTAGCAACTGACAAGGACAAGGCCTTATTCAGAATATCTGTTATTATTTATCGGTCCTATTTCTTGAACATCTGCAGCATCCGTCTGGTGACCATATAGCCGCCCACCACGTTGATGGAAGCAAAGATAACGGCCAGAAAGCCCAGAAAAGAGATGGTGTTGAGTGTTTCAGCATGGCCGGTGGCCAGCAGAGCTCCTACAATGGCGATCCCGGAGATGGCATTTGATCCTGACATCAGAGGGGTATGCAGGGTCGGCGGCACTTTGGCGATCAGCTCTGCTCCGGCAAAACAGGCAAGCACAAAAATGGTCAAGCCGATGATGATTGTTCCTGTATCCATCTTGTTTTTATCTCCTTTTATATTTTTGAGTCAGCCATCAGTTTGCTGGTGAGCTCGTGAATTATCTGGCCGCCTTTGGTGACCAGGGAACCACGGGTGATTTCATCGTCCATGTTCATCTTGAAGCCCTTGTCATCACAGAGATGTAGGAGGAATTTTTCGATATTGCGGGAAAACATCTGGCTGGCATGAAATGACATGGTCGACGGCAGATTGCTGTGGCCGACAATGGTCACGCCATGGGCGACAATGGTTTTGCCGGGCTGGGTCAGGGCACAGTTGCCGCCCATTTCGGCGGCCAGATCAACGATGACCGAGCCTGGTTTCATGCTGGCCACCTGTTCTTCGCTGATCAGAATGGGGGCCTTGCGCCCAGGGATCAGGGCGGTGGGGATGACGACATCGGACTTGGCAATATGTTTGCTGATCAGGTCCGCCTGTTTCTGTTTGTATTCGTCTGACATCTCTTTGGCATAGCCGCCGCCGCCGGCGCCGCTTTCACTGCTGGGGACTTCGACAAATTTGGCTCCTACCGATTTGACCTGTTCCTTGACCTCCGGTCTGACATCAAAGGCCTC
>DIKT01000039.1:0-35292 GCA_002424635.1 Desulfobulbaceae bacterium UBA5611 | reverse complement strand
AGGACCAGAACCTTGGCCGGGGCAATAGTGCCGGCCGCGGTCATGAGCATGGGGAAAATACGGTTGATGGTGTCAGCTGCCAACAGCACGGCCTTATAACCGGCAATGGTGCTCATGGAGCTGAGGACATCCATCGATTGGGCTAGCGAGGTGCGGGGGATGATATCAAGGCCGAAGGAGGTGATCTGTTTGGCAACCAGCTTGCTGACCAGATCATGTCTCATGGTGGATTGGATAATGGCGATGAGGGTCGAGTCGTTCTTCAGCAGCTCGGCCTCCTCCAGGGAAGGTGGTCGCACCTTGACCACGCAATCGGCCTGCTGGGTAAGCTCCTGGGCGGAGCTGACCATCGTGGCCCCGGCTTGTTCGTATTCCTGATCGCTGTAGCCGGCGGCGCTTCCCGCGCCAGTTTCAACCAGGATTGCAAAACCCTTTTGAGAAAGACGCTTGATAGAGTCAGGAATGAGCGCGACTCGGTTTTCTCCTTCTTCTGTTTCCTTCAGGACGGCAAGTTTCATCATGGTTTCTTATTTTGAGTTTTAAGTGCATGTCTCTGCCTGCAGCAGTCAGACGTTGAGGGCCTACTACTTACTTATGCTTGCTAATTGTTCCAGTAACCGGCTGTGAATATCGTCAAAGCCGCCATTGGAGAGGATAGCAACCACATCCCCTGGTGTTAAAATGGTCATGAGATGATCCAGGATCATATTGGTATCGGCAAAGGTGCGGGCATCCAGACCGCGGGTCCGCAGGTCCGAGGCCAGCTGGGCAGATGAAAAAAGCTCTGCTGCCGGTACGTTAGCAAGGGGCAGGGGATTTCTGATCAGGATCAGATCGGCGGCATCAAAGGCGCTGACATAGTCCTCCTGGAAAATAGCCCGCCGGGAGGAGTTAGTTCTTGGTTCAAAGACCGTGACCAGCCGTTGCCCCGCATAGGCCTCCTTGAGGGCGGCCAGGGTCTCGCGGACCGCTGTCGGATGGTGAGCAAAATCATCGATTACGGTAATGCCGCGCTCAATGCCGCGCACCTCCTGACGGCGTTTGACTCCGCCAAAACTGCTGAGAGCGCTGTTGATCTGCTCAGGAGCAAGGCCGAGCCGGTGCAGCACCGCAGTCACGGCCAGGCTGTTCAGGCAGTTATGGCGGCCAGGCATATGGACGGTCAGAGCGGCCCATGGTTTACCCTGGTGGTTGACCTGAAAATGGGTCAGCCCCTGGTCAGCGCGGACATCAGCCAGCGACCAGGTGAGATCAGGGCTGAAGCCATAACCTTGCACCTCACAAGGGGCATCCGCCACCACCTCGGCCACATTGGGGTCATCAAGGTGGGCGACGATCAGCCCATCAGCCGGCAGCCCGGCTACCAATTTACGAAAGGAGCGTTTGATGGCGTCGAGATCGGCGAAGATATCGGCATGATCAAATTCAACCGAGGTGATGATGGCGATCTCAGCCCGATAATGGAGAAACTTGGAACCTTTGTCAAAAAAGGCGGTATCATATTCATCACCTTCCACGACAAAATGCCGGCCTTGACCCAGCCGGTAATTGGCATCAAATTCCCGGACGATTCCCCCGATCATAAAGGAAGGGTCGAGTCCGGCCTGCTGCAGGGCGGAGGCCAGCAGGGAGGCCGTCGTAGTTTTACCGTGGGTCCCGGCCACCACCAGTGAGGTCCGGCCACTGATAAAAAAATGGGCGAGGGCCTGGGGAAAGGACAGATAAGGGATGGCCGCGGCGGCCAGCCCCTGGGCCTCGGGATTTTTACGGGTGATGACATTGCCGACAATGACCAGATCGGGCCGGGGTTCAAGATTGTGCGGGCCATAACCGCTGGCCGCGGTAATGCCCTGTGCCCTGAGAAAATCCGACATCGGCGGATAGACGCCGCTGTCGGAGCCGGTGACTTGGTAGCCGGAGGCCTTTAACATGCCGGCCAGCGCCGCCATGCCGGTGCCGCAGATGCCCATGATATGGATATGGCTGATCCTGGCCGGCGCGATATTAAGTTGCGGGTCGAGCTCGATCATGCCTTACCAACCGTTTTTTTAATCGTATCGTAGATGGACTCAAAATTCTGCTCAAAGGTGGCAGGGGTCAGCCGTCCTACTTCGATGAATTTGATCACGATTTCCTTGGCCACCTTGAGCAGGGTCTCGTCAGAGACCGGCCTTGCCGCTTGGCTGTCTATGTTTCTGTCGGCCATAATAAATAAAAAATTATTTAAATTTATTGCCATCGTTGACGGCAAAGTTGTTTAAACGCAAATATCAAGCCGCCTCTACCGGCGGAAGAAGGCCAATTCATCACGAAGCGGCAGAGGCGGTGTTTTCAGAGATAACGGTCAGGCCATCCCTGTGCGACTTGATTTTTACTGTAGTTGTTAAAGTTTTACCAGAATAAATTTATGAATGTGGCCAGGATTTCAGCAAAATGGTAAATGGAGCATACCTGAAAGGTGCATGACCACGAAAATTTGCAGAAGGAGCCGGAAGTATGAATAAAAGGGAATTGATCGGTAACAGCGTCTTGTTTGGCGGCCTACCGGCAGAACAATTGGATGCCATTGTCAAGATCGCTGTGGAAAAGCAGTTTGTTAAGGGCGACACCATCTTTTTTGAAGGTGACCCCGGCAATGGTTTCTATATGGTTGGCGAGGGCAAGGTGAAGATTTTTAAGATGTCCGCTCTCGGCAAAGAGCAGATCCTGCATATTTTCGGGCCGGGCGAGCCTTTCGGCGAGGTGCCTGTCTTCCATGGCCAACCCTTTCCAGCCAATGCTGAGGCCCTGGCGAAGAGTTCTTTGATTTTCTTTCCGAGAGAGAAGTTCATCGCCCTTGTGCACGACAATCCCTCTCTGGCCCTCAATATGCTGGCGGTGCTCTCCATGCGGCTGCGCCGCTTTGTCGCGCAGATCGAGGATCTGTCTTTAAAGGAAGTACCGGCCAGGCTGGCCGGCTATTTGCTGTATCTATTGGAAGAACAACGGGCGACAGATAGTGTTGAACTGGAAATATCAAAGGGGCAGTTGGCAAGCCTGCTGGGCACCATTCCGGAAACCCTTTCCCGCATCTTTGCAAAAATGAGTGACGAGGGGGTCATTGCGGTCGACGGCAAGAAAATCCATATTCTTGACCGGGCGGCCCTGACAGCCAAATAAGACATGGGGTTTAGCTCTTTATCCTTGGCATAACAACTATATGCCCGCAGTCAAATTTTTCTCATGCCTTGATTGGGAACGAAAATCCTCATTTGGCAAGATACCATTTTAGAGGGCGCTACTATTTTTGGTAACTTTTTTTCTGACCTGGGCGTATCTCTTTTCATTTGATGGTTTGATAATAAGGCCGGCGATGGTTTTCTCTTCGGCTCTTGCCAATGGTTCTACCGGGGTCAGATCGCTGCCGAAGAGCAGGGGATGAAAGGTGTGGAAGGCATATTGCTGCTCCTGGACCGTTACCAATGGTGGAGTCCGGTGTCCCTGAAAATAATCGTAGCCCTGTTTCAGATTTTCCCAGAAAGGAATCCATGGCGAGTCGGCATACTGGGCCATTTTTGCCCAGGTCATGCGAAAAGGGAAGATATGGACAGAGAATTGTTCCTGGCCACCACTCAAGGCCGCATCCACAATGGTATAGATCTCTTCAATCCTGCCATCATTCATGGCAAAACAACCAACTGAAGCGCATTTGCCATGCACCATCAGGGCGCCGCCCGTCCGTTTATGTAACCTGTCGTATTCGTTTGGATATCCCAGGTTAAAGGACAGATGAAAATTGCTCCAGGGATTAAGGGCGGTGCTGGTCACGGTGTAGAAACCTTCTGGACTTTGTTGATCACCCTCTTTTAACTTGGGGCCCAATTTCCCTGAGTATTTGCAGATGCTGTATGTGGTAAAAAGTTCATAGGCAATCTCTTTTTTGACCCAGACCTCCAGTTCATTTTCTTCCTTGAAGATACGTATATAGATCGGTTGCCCCAAATGCAGATCTTTTTCCAGCATTGCCTGTTCCAGTTGGGGGGCCAGACGCTGATAGGCCGCTCTGGAAATCTCGCTGCGAGGGATGACTCTGTCGCCTTCTGCCTGGGCCGATGCGACTAGCAGGAGAAATAAGCACCAGACAGTAAAGAAATGCAGAAGTGACGCTGGCGAAGGTAAAGGACACATAGCGATAAGAAATGGTAGTAGTATTCAGGTTGAGTCTGAAAGTGGAGCAGGATCGGGCCATCCACCATTGCAGCTATCTAGAGAATATAAATCAGGAAATGCCGACAAAGTCCAGAAAAAAGAACAGTCAGAGGCTGATATTCAAGGTCTGGGAGTCAGAAAATGGGTTACTTGGTAATTAGCCTCATGAAATGATTCTACAGATTGGGCTTTTTGGTCCTGCTGGTATTCTGCCCGCAACCAGTGGTCATGTCCCAGCAAAAAGTTTACGCCGGAATGGTAAAATTTCTGGAAATTATTGACGATCTTGTTCCTTTTGTTTAATCAATTCTGATGGCCCTATGCGCCTGCACGGGGAGCCAAAAGGAATTGATTAATATAAACGGAGGTGCCTGTGAAGAAAATATGTTTCGCGTTTGCTATGCTGTTTTCTGTCACGGTGTGCGGTATGGCCAATGCCGGAAAAGATTCCCTGCCTGCCATTCTGGCGTTATTGCTCGGGGGTTCATCGCACCCGCCGGTTGCGGCCAGTACCCTTCCCGATACCGGCCAGACCGGGGATTACACCGCCACTTTTGGCGAGGATTCGGACTATACCATCAATCCGCCCTCCTATACCGACAACCAGAATGGCACGGTGAGCGACAATAACACCGGCCTCATGTGGCAGCAGGCTGGTGTGGTGCAAAAGTATAACTGGTATCAAGCGGCTGGGATTTATGATGCCACCTTTAACCCCACGACGCAGAATGTGTGCGAGGCACAGACGACCGGTGGCTATTCAGACTGGCGTTTGCCGACCAAAAAGGAGTTGATGGGCATCGTTGACTACGGCCGCGATAGCCCCAGTATAGACCCGATTTTCACCGGTAGCCAAGCGTCCTGGTATTGGTCGTCTACTACTGACGCGGGCAATGTTGGCAACGCGTGGCAAGTCAATTTCAACCCTGGCAGCGTCTTCAACTACAATAAGTCGTACAACGACTATGTGCGGTGTGTTCGCGGTGGACAGTGAGTCGGTGATTTGGCGCTTTGATTATTTATTTTTTGATTGATGGCGAAGAGGAAAGGTTATGGCCTATGTGGTGATCGCCGAACAGGGGTATTCTACAGCCGATTTGAAAAGACGGTTGGTGCCGGAAAAATTGATATTCGGGGAGGGTTGAGATGAAGGGAATGAGGATTGTAGTGATACTGACAGGCGGACTGCTGCTGGCGGCCCCGGGGCTGGCCGTTGCTTTTACAGCCAGTAATGGGGCGGTGACAGATGAGCGAACAAATCTGGTATGGCAGCAGCAGGATGACGGCCAGACCAGAAACTGGGAAGCGGCCATTACCTATTGCGAGGGACTGTCCCTGGCTGGCCAGGGCGACTGGCGCCTGCCCAATATCAAGGAATTGGAATCAATTACCGACGATGGCCGTTATAGCCCCAGTATAGACCCGATTTTCACCGTTTCCCAAGAAGCGTCCTGGTATTGGTCATCTACTACTGTCGCGAACAATGTTGACAACGCGTGGGGTGTCGCTTTCAGCTCTGGCCCTGGCCAAGTCTACGGCAAAAATAAGTCGCCCAGCTATAATTATGTTCGGTGTGTTCGCGGCGGACAGTGAGTCGTTGATTAGCTTCAAATCTTTGGGCTCCATTCTCAGCTGCTCCATCCTGAATCGGATCGCTTCGACGGGATCACATCCGGGGATAAAAAAAGTGTTTGGCCTCATAGCTCTCCATGAGTGTTATTAAAATGTCCAGTTATCACCCTCTGGAGTTATTCAACTCCGTATTCATAAACAGCTCAATACGCGCTAATGCTGCGTTATAATCGGCTTCAGTTCTGATTGGAAAAATATTCATCTTATATCTCCTCTGTTTTTATCTTGTCATATTCAGCGTGTGTCCTGATGAATCGATATAAACCGTACCGTAGGGGTAGTCACCTAAAAAAATAATCGACTGACATCTTTCTCTTTCTGTTCTTGCTTGTTTGTTATAAAATGTTATAATGAATGAAATTCTCTGGCATAATAGAGCACGTAAGCAGATAAAATTGATCCCAGCAAAAGAGCGGGAGATAATCCATGATCGTATTGATCTTCTTGCCGGTTTTCCCGATGTTGCCGGGGTTGATGTCAAACCGCTGACCGGCCATTCAGGAGGTAAAAAAAAGAGATGAACGCACATATTGAACCCCAGATTATCAGTGTCGGCGGCAAACCTGCTTTTGCCGTCATTCCGTGGGATGAATATCAGATGTTGATCAGTAACAGGCAGGAGCTTGATGTCTGGTTTCCCAATGATGTGGTAAAGGCTAATAGTAGAGGAGTAAGCCTGATTGCAGCCTGGCGTGAGCATTTCGAAATGACCCAGGCTGAGCTTGCAGCGAAGTGTGAGATGAAACAGGCAGCCATTGCCAGATTAGAAAAGGGCCATGCCGGGGCCCGGAGATCAACACTGGCCAGAATTGCAGCGGCCATGGGGATTATGGTCGAGCAGTTAATCGAGTAGTTCAGGTGCGGTTTTTTCTGGTTCCCGTACGGCAGATCTCGCTGATGCGCATGTCCGGAATATGGATGGTTTCAGCCAGTCTGTATTGACTAAACCCCGATCCCTTTCAAAAATTCTTCTTGCAGTATTCGTCTGGGCAGGGAAGGCTTCTTAGTAGAAGAGGCTGTTAATCAGGGAGTTACGTGGCGGATCGATCTCATCGCCTGAAGTTGATGGTGGTCGCTGCAGGCCGAACATAGCCAGAACATTGTCATCCATGCACAGCCGCAAGTCATAGGAAGAGATAATGTTTCTGTTTTTCGGGTTGATCAGGCGGGCGGAGATATACATGGTGCGGTTGGTGTAGGAGTAAGTGCCGACCACAATAGCTTGGGCCGAGACTGTTTGCTTGGCATTGATGTCCTTGGTGTCGCGGGAAAGCATGGTTTCGCCGGATTGTTCCTGCATGAGCAGAGAATCACGCAGCTTGAGTTCTGTGCTGGTGTAACCGAGCTGGACCAGATGTGAGGTGATGTGTTCCTGCAGAATCCGGCCAAATCTGGAGGTTTCTTGCAAATTATCATTGTTGACAAAGGTGGTGGTCAGGATAGGCAGATCCGGTTGCCTGGGCATTAACGGCGGAAATGCCTGTTGGGTCAGGTTGTCGGTGATTCTGGCCGCCAGGGTGATCAGATTTTCTTCAGCGCCCAGACGTTTTTCTAAAGGAGTGCAATTGAAGGAGGAACAACCAGCCAGCAAGAGCGGCAGAGCGAGAAGCAGTAGCAGACGATGAAGCATGATAGTAGCGATATTGCTCATGGTGAATTGCAGTCAGGAAACGGTGATCAGCGATTAGTAATCTGAATTTCTCTGGTCTCAGCATTATTTTGATAATGCCAGAAGTCGAGATCATTAATGTAATAGATATCCGAGGTTCTGAACAGATATTTGTTGTTGGCGATCATGGAGGTCGTGATGATTATTTCATACTGGCCGGCATCATCAGTGGCCGAATTCATCATATCCAATACGCCGGCGGCGGCGATAGCCTGCACTTCACCAGGGGCATGACGCAACACAGAAATAGCAGTGGTCAGAGCGGTGAGGATCCCGGGAGGACGAGCAGCCTGGCGGTTGTCGCGATGATAAACGACCTGCACCTTGTAGTTGACCACAATAGCCTTGGGATTCTCCTCGGCGCTGGTGGGGACGCCAAAACGGACAAGTTGGGTGATCAGAAGATCACGAAAGCCTTCATTGAACTGGGAAGTTTCACCGGGGGTACAGGCGGCATTGTCACTGCCGCAGGTGGCACGGACAAAAACAGGATCACTGATATAATCGTGGAGCAGCAATGTCTTGTTGACCTGATTGGCCACATCATTGGCCAGGACATCCCAATGGTGGGTGGCCTGCATCTTTTGCTGTTCCGTAGAAGAGTAAGTGACCGGTTGCGGGATACGAGCGCAGCCGCCTAGGCAGCAGAAAGTAACAAGACAGATTAAAGTGCTAACACTGACAGGGCTCATGGCCGATTCTCCGCTCCAGCATGGAAATAAAAAAGTCTGATTAAGGTAATTGTTAATTATGTCTTAATAACAAAAATTGTTTCAATGACAGGACTATATCGGTTTAAATTCAGAAAAGTAAAGGAAAAGGCGCGGCCTTTGTGGATTTGCTATCCTGATAAGAGATTAAATAGTGCAGAAGTGCCTTCCTGAAACGGCGAAAAAATATCTTGAACCTTTCTCTCGCGCCTGCCAGGAGGAAGAGGGCGCTAGGCTGATAATTTATGGGCTTATATCCTTGGTTCCCGCCCGGCGGCGTTGCCATTTATACAGCTCATGACCGCACAAAAGCAGGATCGGAAAAGGCAGCAGGATCCAGAGATCGGTGGTTGCCACCGGGGCCGTATTGAAGATCTTCTGCACGGCAGGGACATTAAGCATCAGCCAGATCCAGGCTAGTTCAGCTGCTACCGCCGCCAGCAGCAGGCGGTTTGAAAAAAAACCAAGTTTGAAGACTGAAAAATCCCAACTGCGCAGGGTCCAGACATTAGTAAGCTGGCAGGTCACCGCCCCCAGTAGGGTCATGGTCATGGCCTGTCGGTGCAGAAGCGGGTCGGCCAGGATACGATCACCATACTGCCAGCCGTGCACATGAAGAAAAGTGAGAAAAGCGACCATAGCCGCTGTTCCTTCAATGAGGCCAAGAAAGAGATAGCCGCGTTTGAAGACCTCCCAGTCCAGTAATTTCTCGTGATGACTGACCGGTGGCCGCAACATGATATTTTTTTCCGGTCGTTCACTACCTAAAGCCAGTCCCGGCAGGATATCGGAGCCCAGGTCGATGGACAGAATCTGGATGACAGAGAGCGGTAGTGGAATCTTTAAAAAAAACTGGAGGATATAAGGCAGGATTTCCGGGACGTTGGAGGACAGAATATAAGTGACAAATTTTTTGATGTTGAAATAGACGGTTCTGCCCTCTTCAATGGCCGTGACGATGGAGGCAAAATTATCATCAAGCAGTACCATATCTGCCGCTTCTTTGGCCACTTCGGTGCCGGAAAGGCCCATAGCGATGCCGATATCGGCTTTTTTCAAGGCCGGGGCATCATTGACCCCGTCCCCGGTCATCGCCACCACTTCTCCATTGTTCTGAAGAGCGGTGGCAATTCTGAGTTTCTGACTGCTCGCCATTCTGGCAAACAGCACATCCTGATGTTCCAGTGTTTCCCGCAAATCTTCATCACTTAGACGTTCAAGCTCGAGTCCGGTCAGTAACAGATCATACTGCATGCCGATCATATCAGCGATGGCGGCGGCAGTCCGAGGATTGTCGCCGGTAATCATCATAAGGCGGATTCCAGCGAGCTTGCAGGTAGCGACCGCTGCCGCCACCTCGGCCCGGGGCAGATCCACGATGGCCACCAGTCCCAGCAGGGTCAGTTCGCCCTCTTGCTCGCTGGTTCCACGAGCCACTGCTAAAACCCGATAGGCCTGGTTTTCAAAGATATCCGCCTGATCATTGACCTGTTTTCTGCTCGCTTCGGTAAGCGTCTGTCTGCTGTGGTCTGCCGCCCAATAACCGCTGCAGTGCGGCAGTAGTACTTCAACTGCACCTTTGGCGAAAAGAAGTATGGCGTCATCGTGCTGATAGACCGTCGACATCATTTTGCGGTCGCTGGTGAAGATGTTTTCATGAACCTTGTGCCAGACCGGTGCCACAATATGGCGCTTACGGGCTGCAGCGATCAGAGCCAGTTCAGTCGGATCGCCCCGGATGCTATCTTGATCGATGCTGGCCCGACAGTTCAAAAGTCCAGCCAGCAGTAGTTCTTCCAGCCGGGCTGCCGTGCTTTCATTCTCCTTGTCGATTGTAAATTCACCTGACTCGCGATAGCCTTCGCCGGAGACGTTGATCTCTTCACCACCGGCCAGCCACAGGCCTTTTACGGTCATTTCATTGCGGGTCAGAGTGCCGGTCTTATCGGTGCAGATTACTGTGGTGCTGCCTAAGGTTTCTACCGAATCGAGGTTTTTGATCAAGGCTTGCCGACGGGCCATGCGCTGGCTGGCCAAAGAGAGTGACAGGGCAATTGTGGGCAGCAGGCCCTCCGGCACGTTGGCCACGATCAAGGACAAGGCAAAAATTGAGGACATCAGCAGGCCTTTGCCGAAAAAAAGCCCGAGCCCGAAAAAGACACAGCCTATTGATAGAGCCAGCACAGTCATGATGTGGGTGATGCGGATGACCTCACGTTGCATGGGGGTGATCATTTTGCGCACGTTTTTAGTAAGACTTGCGATCCTGCCGAATTCGGTGGCATTGGCCGTAGCGGTGACCAGGGCGGTACCACTGCCTGTAACCACGGTAGTACCGGCAAAGACCATGTTGCGGGCTTCAAGCTGGCGATCAGCCGGGCCGGCGGCCAGATCCCTGGGGGCAGGGGCTGATTCACCGGTCAGAGAAGAGAGATTCAGATAGAGAGAATTTACTTCTATTAAGACGCCGTCAGCTGCGACCTTATCTCCTTCTTCCAAGAGCATGACATCACCGGGCACCAATTCCCGGGAATCGATACTTACGGTCTGGTCTTGACGCCGCACCGACACCAGGGCCGGCATCAGCATCAGGAGGGCGGCCATGACTTTATCAGTACGGTATTCTTGCCAAAAGGTAAAAGTGGCGGTGATCACCACTGCCGCCAGAATAGCCCAGGCCAGGATGTCGGTGCCTTCATCCGGGGCAAAGTGATCAGCAATAAAGGCGAGCCCGGCCGCAACTTCCAGCAGCAGAGCGAAAAATTGCCAGTACTGTCTCAGGTAGGCCAGCAGATAGTTTTTCCGGACCGCCTGTTCCAGGATATTGGGGCCGAATTCCTGCAGTCGCCGGGTAATCTGGGCGGGGTTCAAGCCCTGTTCCGTGGTCTGCAGCCGCCGTAGCAGTGCGGTT
This sequence comes from Desulfobulbaceae bacterium UBA5611, assembly GCA_002424635.1. Lineage (GTDB taxonomy): Bacteria > Desulfobacterota > Desulfobulbia > Desulfobulbales > Desulfocapsaceae > UBA2270. Next base: position 24,182 of record DIKT01000039.1, on the reverse strand, counting down.
TTGTCGAGTTGGAAGATCAGTCTGGCGTCATCCATTGTCACGTCCATAAAAGACAATGGTATTAATCGGCGTTGCCCGTAACAGACGTTCAATGGGCTGGTTTCTGAACAGGCGGGACAAGTTTGGCAGCCACCGATTGCCAACAATCATTAACTCAAAATTATGATGTGAGAGATGGTGCAATATCTGATCGATCTCATTGCTGGCCACCGCATGTTTGATATGCAGTGGTATGTTTAAGAAGGAGGCCAGCTTGACATAATGAGATAAGTGATCGTTTATTGTTTTAAGCAGGTTTCGGGTAAGAGGCAGGTCTAACTCCGCCAATTTCCTGGCATCAATCAGGGTGACGCTGTAGATTTCTGTATCAGCTTCATAAGCCTTGGCAAAGGCGGTAAAGAAGGTGAACTTCTTCACTGACAACCGATCCTCCTCGATGGTCATGACAATATTTTTTACATAAGAAGCAGCATCCAGTCGGACCACCTGGACCACTGCCAAGTCTGTGGGTAATGGCTGGCTGATCAGTTGCTTACGCAGAGAAGTCTGGAAATATTTATGATGTCTGGACATGCTGCAGAAGAGAGTATCTACCCGATTGTCAGCAAGATATTTCCTGATGGCGGTAATCGGCTTGCCAGCCAGTAACAGCCGTTCGCAGGAGACATGGTCCAGGGCTGCCGCCTCTTCGATCACGTTCATGCTCCGTTGGACATCGTCCAGGCGGTCCTGGGAATTCTCAACGTGGAGCAGGGTCAGCGGGAATCCATGCACGGCAGCGTAACGTAAAGCATATAGCGCCGCGAGTTCAGAAGTGATTAAACCATTTACCGCTGCTACAACTCTCATTTGCCGCCTCCTTAATTTATGGAGAAGCGTAATTCTGCAACTATTGTATGATTTCTGAGGGCAATATGGCAATAAGCTGATTTTTTCAAGAGGTCTCAATTATTTGTACGTCTGCAGGCCAGGCATTGTAAAGTAAATTTTGGGCGGCTGCCTGCGGAGCCAAATAGAAGGAGGAAAGATAACTAAAGACAGAGATATTGGGTGACAAGTATCTTTCTTGCCTGATCACTAGTGAAGGCGTATACTGAAAATTATTTTTTATAAAATAAGCAAATATTTCCGTCTGTCTGCAACTATTCTTTCTGCAGATTTAGCCACCACCACATATGTTTTTATTTTGCTATGTCTATAGATCTGCATACCCATTCTAACTTTTCTGATGGCACCATGACTCCGACGGAGCTGGTGTCTTTAGCTCAATATAAGAAAATTTCCGCCCTGGCTCTGACTGATCATGATACCATGGCCGGTACGGCTGAAGCTGTTGTGGCAGGGGCCAAGATGGGAGTGGAGGTCATCCCCGGCATTGAGATGAGCGTCCATCATGCCCAGTATGAATATCATATCCTGGGCTATTGGGCTGATGCCGGTAATACGATGCTTGCTGCCGCTCTGCTCCGATTACAAGGCGCCAGGGCTGATCGTAATGACAAAATTCTGGCGAAACTCAATGCCTTGGATATTCCAATAACTGCAGAAGAATTGCAGGTCGTCTCTGAACAGGGACAGACCGGCAGGCCGCATATTGCCCGGATCCTGATAGATAAGGGGGTAGTAAAAACCATGAGTCAGGCCTTTGATCAATTTCTGAAGAAAGGAGAAGCGGCGTATGCCTCGCGGTTTTCATACAGCGCCAGTGAGGCTATAGCGCTGATTCGTCAGGCAGGAGGACTTGCCGTCCTGGCCCATCCGGCGCAAAATGATCCTGAACTTAACCGTCTGCCGGTCATTCTGGCTGAGCTGGCTCCGGCAGGCCTGGATGGGATTGAGTTGTACTATCCAACCCATTCGAATAAAATGAAAAAAAAACTGCGAGTGCTGGCCGCTCACCATGATCTGCTTCTTACCGGCGGTAGTGATTATCATGGGGATGTACGGCCAGGCACCAGTCTTGCTGGTGGCAAAAATATTTTTGTACCGCCGGAGCTGCTTGAGAAAATGAAAGAAAGACTGCGTCAGCGAAGCTGAGTTGCAGGTTGGTTTAATAATAAATACGAGAGTTGCTGATTATGTATTCCATACTGATAGTTGATGATGAACCGAATTATCTGGTGATCCTGTCTGAATTGCTCCGCGATGAGGGCTTTGAGGTTTTTACCGCCCCAGGTGGCGCCGAGGGCTTGGATATGGTGCGGAATGTCGATTTGGATCTGGTCATTACCGACATGCAGATGCCCGGTATGAATGGCCTGCAGCTTCTTCAGGCCATTAAAAAGATCAACCCTGATCTGCCGGTAATCATGATCACTGCCTTTGCCGAAGTAGATAAGGCGGTGGCGGCCATGCAGGTCGGGGCTTTTAATTATCTGGCCAAGCCTTTTTCCAATGATGAACTGATCGTCACCATCAACAAGGCCCTGCAGCATTATTCCCTGATCCGGGAAAATAGCAGATTACGCAAAGCGATTCATACCCGGACCGGTTTTGCCGGCATGGTGGGCAAGAATCCTCGTATGGTTCAGGTCTATGAACTCATTGAAAAAGTGGCGCCGACCCCTTCATCGGTGCTGATTACCGGGGAGAGCGGCACCGGTAAGGAGCTGGTGGCCAAGGCCATCCATATGAACAGTCCTCGACAGGATAAGGCCTTTATCACGGTCAACTGTGCAGCCTTATCGGAGAATCTGTTGGAGAGTGAGCTTTTTGGACATGAAAAAGGGGCTTTTACCGGGGCTGTGGCCATGCGCAAGGGCCGTTTTGAACTGGCCGATGGCGGCACTTTATTTCTTGATGAGATTGGTGAAATCCCATTGGCCTTGCAGGCCAAACTGCTGCGGGCCTTGCAGGAAAGAAGATTTGAACGGGTCGGCGGCAGCAAGACCCTGTCCGTTGATGTCAGGATTATCAGCGCCACCAATAAAGAGCTGAGAGAAGAGGTGGATAAGGGCCGCTTTCGTGAGGATCTCTATTATCGGCTCAATGTCATCCATGTCCTGCTGCCGCCTCTGCGGGAGCGGATGGATGATATCCCGATCCTGGTTGACTACTTTATCCGGACGGTCTCTGAACGTCTGGCGAAGCCCGATCTCTCTATCAGTCCTGATGCCATGCGTCTGCTGGTCACCCTGCCGTGGGAAGGCAATGTCCGGGAGCTGGAAAATACTATCGAGCGGGCGGGAATTCTTTGTAATAACAACAGGATTGAGGCCGATGATGTGCAGCCGGAATCGACGACCCGTAATTTACCGGCCGTCTGGAGTAACCAGATGGATATTGGTCAGCTGATTCCCGAGGCGGCGGAACTCAATGAGGTTCTGTACACGGTGGAGGAAAAGATGCTGAATCGGGCACTGGAGTCGGCCGGTTATGTCCAAGCGCGCGCGGCGGAGAAACTGGGAATCACCAAAAGTCTGTTACAGTACAAGATGAAAAAGTACGGGATCAAAAAAGGTTGAGTTATCGTAGATTAGCTGAGTAATTGCCACCTTTGTTCTTACTTACAGTTGTTTGTGCTTGGCATCTGCGGGATTCCCCAGTGCAGTTTATTGCGGAGGATGGAAAAATAATCGCGGTGCGGAGAGATGATTAACTGCAGAGGTAGTTCAGCCGCCTCGATTTCCAGTATCTCATCGGCCTGCATGTCCCAGACCGATTGGCCGTCGATGATGATTTTGGCATAATGACCGGGGCCGTCATCAATGTGGGTGGTGAGTCTGGTCTCAGGGGGCAGGAGCACCGGTCTGCTGCTCAGCATAAATGGGCAGATGGGGGTTACCAGGATGGAGGCCAGTCCCGGATAGACGATCGGACCGCCGGCGGAGAGATTATAAGCCGTGGAGCCGGTAGGAGTGGAGAAAATCAACCCGTCTGCCTTATAAGCAGTGATATATTCGGCGTTGGCCCTGGTGGAAAGTTGCAGTACGCGGTCAATAGTGCCCTTGCTGATCACGACCTCATTTAAGGCATACCGATATTCTGTCGGTTGATTATCCCTGATAATACGGGCCTTGAGCATCATACGGTTTTCAACGGTCACGGCACTGCTGATGATTTCTTCCAAGGCCTGGATGGCCTCAGGTTCAGTCAACTCAGTGAGAAATCCCAGATTACCCAGGTTGATCCCGATCACGGGAATGGAATGGCGAGCCGCCTGGGCGGCTACATGCAGCAGTGTTCCATCCCCGCCGGCGATAATCAGGATATCCAGATCGGGATCAATCTGGTTGATTGTCGTCGAAATCCCTTTGTCCTGCAGCCAGCGGCCCAGCATGTCAGCAAAGCTGTCGGCCGGTCCGTGCTCTTTTTTAATGATGATGCCGGCCCGGCGCACCGAGATATTAGAGGCGATGCGAAAAGGCAGAGAAGAAGAGGCCGGGCAAGGCTGCCTCAAGGCCTCTTGCTCCCCAGGTTGCAGAGGGGCCGCCATCTTATTTTCTCCCGAGTTCGATGGAACGATTGGTGGCGGCCTCAATGGCGTCCATGATGATCCCCTTAAAGCCTGCCCTCTCCATGACATGCTGGGCCGCAATGGTGGTGCCTCCCGGCGAGGTAACCATCGCCCGGAGAACGGCTGGATGTTTTTTGCTCTCCTGCATCAGCTTGACCGAACCAAGAACGGTCTGGAGGGTCAGGGTTTCGGCCACGGCTCTGGTCAGACCGGTTTTGATCCCGGCATCGATCATTCCTTCAATGAAGGTGAAGACATAGGCCGGCCCTGAACCGCTTAGTCCGGTGACTGCATCCAGGTATTGCTCCTCTTCCAGAATAACGGCCACTCCCACTGCCTCAAAGAGGGCTTGGGCTTGTTCCAGTTCCTCGGATCTGACATTCTTATTGCCGCTCAGAGCTGAAGCGCCTTGCAGAACAAGGGCCGGAGTATTGGGCATTACCCGGATGATCTTGCAGGCCTTGCCCGGAAGATGACCTTCATAAAAAGAGATCGGCAGACCGGCCGCAATGGAGATAATCAGGTGGGCAGTGGTGATGAGCTCCTGTGCGTCGGCAAGAAGGGCTCCCATATGCTGTGGTTTGACCGCCAGAATCACGGTGCTGCAAGCTTGCCAGATAGGTACGCCGCTATCAAAGACCTGGACCTGATAGGTCTCCTTGAGATAAGCACGCCGCCCGTGATCAGGCTCTGAGACCAGGATATTGCCTGCAGTATACAGACCGGACTGGATGATGCCGCGGATCAGGGCCTCACCCATCTGGCCGCCGCCAATAAAGCCGATTTTTATTGTCATGTTTTTATCCTTTGCTGTTGAATGGGAAGATGCTACTTTATGTACCATGTCTTAACAAAACAGTCTAGACAGGAAGGACGTCAAGTCCTCTCGGTGGTACTATATATTTACTGCGGTGCCTTCCTGTTGCCTTGAAGGATGAAAAATGGTCTTTTTTGCCCAAACTCGGCGTTATGCTCAAAATTTTATCCTCGGAATATCAATTATATGCCTGCGGTAAAATTTTTCACATGCCTTGATCTTGAACAAAAATCCTCATTTTTCAAGACACCCAATAATCAATAGGTAGCCGGACAATATTGCCGGTTGCCATATGCCATCATAAAATGGTGAAGGAAAAGAAATGATCAGTAACGATTTAATTGATATTCTGGTATGTCCGCAATGTAAGGGTCCGGTCAGGCTGACGGCAGCAGGCGATGGTCTGGTCTGTGAGCAGTGTCGGTTGGTCTACGAAATTCGAGATGAGATACCGGTAATGTTGATTGATGAGGCCAGGGACCTTAAAGATGAATAGCTTGATTTTTCGATACCTTGGTGGTCGTGGGTAGAGCCTGATGATATTTTTCAAGCAATATGCTGCCCGCGGAGCTTATGAAAAAAGAGCAGGCCATAGTCAACAGCAGCTATCATGCTGCACAAGACTGTAAGCACAAGGATTATCGGGATTATTACTGGAAACAGGACCACCGTTATCAGCAGGAGGAATTGGCCTGCTGTCGCCATCTTGCCTGACCAGCGGGCTCCCATATCGCGAAAGGACGGCCAGGATCTGATCAGAGCCGCATACCCGGCGGCAATCCCAACGGTCAGATCGCGGGCAATTACTGCCGGCAGCCACCAGATGGCGAATTTGCCGGCCATGATAAAGGTGATCAGGACGGCCAGCATGAACATCTTGTCGGCCACGGCATCCAGTAACCCTCCCTGCCAGCTTGACACCTTCCAGCGTCTGGCGCACCAGCCATCAAGGTAATCACTAGCTCCACTGGCCAGAATAAGCCAGGGCCATAGTTCCTCCGGAGAGAAAGGAAAGAGCAGGGCCAGGCCCAGCCTGAAGGTCGATAAGATATTGGGAATTAGAATTAAATGCTTCCTCATGATGGCTTCCACGATAGAACTAAATAAACTCCGCCCATCAAAATCAGGCTGCCGACACGAAAAATCTGGTTATAAAATATCAGTTCCGCTGCCAGCTTGGGTTTGAATATACCGGCATAATAAGGGAACTGGTGACGAACGGCCCGGATGGGGGAAGAAAGAATATTACCGACCAGCAGGGCCAGGACGATTTCCTGGTAGGTCATGCTGCCAGCCTGGAGCATTGCTCCGGCTGCGGCCAGGCCAGCCGTAAATTCGGCAGCCACTTGCAGAGTGATAATCCCCATGGATTGGGGTGAGAGCCAGGAGAGAAAAGAAAAATAGGTCGCCATCATTGTTTCCATGGTGGTGAAAATCCCGGCCTGATGGAGCCAGAAGATGAGGATGTAGATCGGGACGGTAAAATGGATGATGGTGCGGATGCGTTTTTTAAAGCGCTTCCAGCTTTTGGTGAAGATAATGTTCCAGCCATCTCGTCTCTTTTGAGCTTCCTCAGGTGTGACATCTTCTTGCGGTTCCGCTCTTGGCAGAATAAAGCGGCTGATCACCAGAATGGACAGGGTGCGGAACACAGCTGCCCCTAAGGTAATGCCGACATAAATGATGGCAGCTCCTTTGATCATCGGCACCGTAATAAAAAACACCGTGGGCATGTGCAGAAAATAAGTGGGTAGGGAGTTAAACAGATTGGCCAGGATCAATTCTGTTTTGGAGATTTTTTTTTGTTCGTAGGCCTCAGCAAGCATAGTGTTGGCACTGATGCCGGAAAAAAGGGCCATGGTAAAGGAGGCGCTGGAGATATCGGAAAGATTACCCTGACGCAGCAGAGGACGCGCGAGGGTGGCAATCCTGGCGGTCCAGTTTAATGATTCGATCAAATTGGCCACAAAAAGACCCAGCGAGATAAAACCGAGCATCCTCAGCAATGGCCACAACAGCTCATGCCAGAGAGAATATAAAGTAGGGACTGAAAAGGACATGGACGCTTACTCTTCAGTCCTAAGGTTCAAGCAGGGAGGCGCCTTGCAGCAGCGAATGGGCATACAGGCCAGCCGGGTCGTTGAAGAGCAGGATCTCTCTCAATGGCGCGGTCAAGTGCGCCAGCTGCTGGACTACAGGTTGTGATATCGTCTGGCCCAGTAGGGTGGCTGTGGCCTGGTCTTTAAAAATTCTCAGCATCTCATCAAGGAAAGTGCCTGGTTTTTCAATATAAGTGGCCGAATAAACATCAATCTTGGCTATCTGGGCTGCTGATTTGATAGCATCATCCAGATTACCGATCTTATCAACAAGGCCCATAGCCTGGGCCTCCTGGCCATGAAAAACCCGCCCTCCGGCCAGTGGTTTGACGCGCTCGAGCTCCATCCGGCGTCCTTCCGCCACCAGCAAGAGAAACTGCTGATAACCATGTTCAAGAGTCATCTGGACGGCCTCCTGGAGAGGTGGGGCCAGAGGACGGCTGAGATTCAGGCCTGAGGCCAGTTGGGTGGTACCGAATCCGTCACTATGTATGCCGAGGTTGGCCAGGGTATTTTCAAAAGTAGGGATAGCCGCAAAAATCCCGATAGAACCGGTGATCGTAGCTGTTGAGGCCCATATCTCATCGGCGTTGGCCGCAATCCAGTAGCCGCCTGAAGCGGCAGTAGATCCCATGGATACCACCAGCGGTTTATTGCTTTTTTTCAGCTCCAGTAATTCCTGACGAATGATCTCCGAGGCAAAGGCTGAACCGCCTCCTGAATTGACACGCAGGACTACGGCCTTGACCTGAGGATTAAGCCTGGCCTGGCGAATCATCGCCGCCAGAGTGTCGCCGCCAATGGTGCCCACTGGTTGTTCGCCATCCAGAATCAAGCCTTCAGCGACAATGATGCCAATAGTATTGGTTGAGGGCACCAGTAAAGGCCGGTAGGAAGGAGTGAAGGTCCGCAGGTAATTATTCAGGCTGATCTGACTGAATTCCTCCTGTGGGGCGCTGGCGCTCAGTTGGGCCAGATAATTACGTATCTCAGCTCGGGTCTTCAGGCCATCTACTAAGTTGCTTTCCAGGGCCAGTTGGGCAGTGTTACCCCCGGCCGCCGCCAGTTTGGTAGTGATATCGTTGGCATATTCATCAATAGCCTCAGCAGGCAGAGAGCGTTGTCTGGTAATATCTGTCGTGACAATTGACCACAGAGCAGTGAGTAGACCCCGCATCTGCTCTTTGGCTTCCATGGACATTGAGTCTCTGATGATTGGTTCGACGGCTGATTTATAGGAGCCAACGCGAAAGACATGATAATTGATCCGTAATTTCTCCAGCGCCTCCCGAAAGAAAAGAGGATAAGAACTCAGACCATGGAGATAGACGCCGCCCATCGGATTAAGGTAGATCTCCGAGGCATAGGCAGCCAGATAATAAGCCTTCTGTTGATAGTAATCTTCGGCGGCAATAACCTTTTTGCCGCTGTCCTTAAATTGGTTGAGGGCTTGGCCGATCGTCTGCATTTGGTCGAGTCCCACCGTTCCTAGATCCTGAAGGTCCAGGAGGATGCATTTTATCCGCCTGTCAGTAGTTGCCTGGCGGATGGCGTCCAGCACATCCTGCAGCAGGGTTTCGGCCGGTACCTGTTGGGTCTTGGTCAGCTCACTCAGTAGCTCTGTGAGCGGAGCTCTGGGTTGTTTTTCTTCAACGATATTGCCGCTCAGGGAAAGGATTAGTGTGGCGTCTTTAATAACAGGAGGCTTTTTGTCGGAGAAAAAAGTGATAAATAATACTGTCAGCAACAGCAAAAAAAGAAGATTACCCAGGATAATCCGCGTCGTGGTAAGCAATTTTCCTATCCAGCGAAAGATAGTAGCAAGAGTGGCCAATATATTTTTCATGATGTCGGCAAATTTTAAGGGAAAAATACGTATCTCAGCTATAGACCGGTAAATACCGGACAATTTTAGCTATTAACGACTTTGAATAAATGCATGATAATAACAACACCGAGGCGGGAAGTAAACCTTCTTGCTGCTTGAACTCCAGTCCCACTATCTTAATTGTCATGAGCTGCATGACAGCCTTGAACAACCAGCCCTTTTCTTGGCCCAATCCGGTCGCAATCCGGCATAGTCTTCATTCTCCGGTTGTTCATCATAGGGCTTGCGTAACAAGGCTGCCAGCTGGTAGATCATTGAATAGTCTTCTTTTTCGGCGTTGTCGATCGCTAGTTGGGCCAGGTAATTACGCAACACATATTTGGGATTAACCAGATTCATGCGATCACGACAGTCGCTGTCGTCCATGCCCTCCATACGTCGCCGGTATGCATATTGGCGCAGCCAGGTGGCAAGCCGGCTGGCATGATTGTCACTGAGGTCGTGGTAAAAAGCGGACAGGACAGGCTCGATAATGATCGTCTCTGCCGTTTCCGGTAGTATGGTTCTGGCTGTGTCCAGTAAAGCTAGCTGACGATAGAATATGGTCATATCAGTTTCTGCGGCCTGTAATATCAGTTCCAGCTCTTCGATGAGGGCACCATCTTCGGGACGGTAGTGGTTCAAGCCCAATTTCGCCGCCATCATCTTTTGCCAGCCATTGGTGAACGTTTCTGTATAGACAGCCAGGGCCTGCTGCAAGGGCTCATCTTCGTTGACCAACGGATAGATGGCATTGGCCAGTTGCATCAGATTCCACAGGGCAATTGGTGATTGGTTGCCGAAGCGGTAACGGCGCTGTGAGGAATCGGTGGTATTGGGTGTCCATTGTTTGTCAAAATTTTCGATCCAGCCATAGGGACCATAGTCGATAGTAATACCGTGAATTGACATATTATCGGTATTCATGACCCCATGGACAAAACCGACACGTAACCACTCGACAATCATCAGGGCGGTCGTTCTGCAGATTTCTGTCAACCAGAGGAGGTAAGTATCCCGGCCCGGCGGTCCCAGAAAGGAAAATTCAGTATTTATGGTGAAATCCAGCAGCTGCTGTAGGTGCTCTATCCTGTTGCGGGAGGCCAAAATCTCGAAATTGCCGAAACGAATGAATGACGGGGCCACCCGACAGACTATGGCGCCCGGTTCATATTGGGGGTTACCATCATAAAACATATCGCGGACGACCCTCTCGCCTGTGCTGACCAGACTCAGAGCCCTGGTAGTCGGCACACCTAGATGATGCATGGCTTCGCTGCATAAATATTCCCGGACCGATGAGCGCAGCACGGCGCGGCCATCGGCATTTCTGGAATAAGGCGTTGGCCCTGCGCCTTTGAGTTGCAGGGCCCAGTGCTGGCCCAGCTTGTTTTCCACCTCGCCCAGATTAATGGCTCTGCCGTCACCAAGCTGACCTGCCCAGTGACCGAACTGATGACCACCGTAGCACATGGCAAACGGCTGCATGTTATTGATCAGCCGATTACCGGCCATGACCTCAGCAAAGAGTGGGGAGTCACAGAAGGTAAGCGGCAGATCCAGTAGAGCGGCTACTTCCCGAGAATAAATAATGGTTTTTGGGGCAGCAACCGGGGTGGGCTTGACATAAGAATAACAGGCATCAACTTGCCGTAGCCGGTTGCTCTGCTCCAGGTCCCCCGGCAGAGATTCGGTAAAACGGCTCTTGAAGGCAGGTAAGGTGTCGTCTATGATACGCGAATCTGGATTCATGAAGTTAGTGGTGGCCGGAGTTGGTTGCAAAAGTTGGCAAACAGCTCAATGCTGTTCATTTTTCAAATCAATATAGTTTAAGAATACAATAAAAAACGCCAATAAGACAGCAACAGCAGATTACTTATTAGCTTTCACTGAATAGTGCTGAGTCAAGGTTATGAAATGAAATCCACCCACAACAAAATAGTTGCCGTAAAGGGAATGCATTGTGCCGCCTGCTCCAGTCGCATTGAGCGGGTGGTGCAGGCGTTGGAAGGTGTCGAGCGGGCATCGGTTAATCTGGCGGCAGAGAGCATGGAGCTCAGCTGGGATGATCATATCATCTCTTTTGAGCTGATTGCAGATCAGGTCCGGAAGCTGGGCTTCGAACTGGAACTGGAGCTGGTGCATGAGGAGCAGACCATTGAACTGGCCATCAGCGGCATGCATTGTGCCGCCTGTTCTACCCGTATTGAAAAAGTGGTCTCCGGCCTGCCGGGAGTGATGTCGGTTGCGATTAATCTGGTGACCGAGACGGGGACCGTGGTGTACCGCCAGGGCCAGATCAGTCAGCGCCAGATTCGTGAGGCTATTGCCGGTCTGGGTTTTGAGGCGCGACCGGTGAAGGCCACGCTGGATCAGTTTGCCAGAAAGCGTCAGGAAACCGTCAGGCGGCTGGCCGCCATGAAGATCCGTCTTGTCTGGTCACTGGGGCTGGCTGCCCTGTTACTGCTTATCTCCATGGGTGAGATGGTGGGGCTGCCCCTGCCGGCGGCCATTAATCCTCATCATTATCCGCTAAGATTTGCCCTGATCCAGTTTTGTCTGGTGATACCCATCATGGTGCTGGGCCGCAGTTTTTATCTTATCGGCATCCCGGCTCTGCTGCGCCGTGTTCCCAATATGGATTCTTTGATAGCCCTTGGCACCGGGGCCGCTTTTATCTATTCCACCTGGAATCTGGTGGAGATTATGCACAGCGCCAGCCCACATCAGTCAATGCTGTTGGCCATGGATCTTTATTTTGAATCGGCAGGGGTACTGATCGCCCTGGTCTCCCTGGGTAAATATCTGGAGACCCGCTCCAAATCGCATACCTCGGATGCCATTGCCAAGCTGATGCAGTTGACCCCGGACCAGGCCATTCTGCTGCAAGGCGACGTCCAGACCGAGATCCTGGTCGAGGAAATTGAAGCCGGCGATCTCTTACTGGTGCGCCCGGGAGAGCTGATCCCTGTCGATGGCCTGATTGAAAAGGGCGGGACCGTGGTGGATGAGTCGATGATCACCGGTGAGAGTCTGCCGGTCTCTAAACAAGAAGGAGATAAGGTCACCTGCGGCACCTTGAATAAAAACGGAGTCTTGCAGGTCCGGGCGGAACAGGTGGGGCAGGATACGCTGCTGGCCCGAATTGTCAGGATGGTGCAGACGGCGCAGGGTTCCAAGGCCCCGATTGCCGGTATGGCTGACCGGATCAGTCTGTACTTTGTGCCGGTGGTGATGGTCGTGGCGGTGCTGACTGGACTTGCCTGGTATTTTCTGGGCGGGGTGGAGTTCTCCACGGCCCTGCGCTTTTTCATCTCGGTGCTGGTTATTGCCTGTCCCTGCGCCATGGGTCTGGCTACTCCGACCTCGATTATGGTGGGGACCGGGCGCGGCGCCCAGCTGGGAATTCTGGTGAAAGGCGGCGAGGCCCTCGAGAAAGCGGAAAAAATTGAGGCCCTGGTCTTTGATAAGACAGGGACCCTGACTTATGGCCGGCCCGAGCTCACCGATCTGATCAATGTGATGCCGGAGCTGAGTGATGACCGGCTGCTTTTTCTGGCTGGCTCCCTGGAGCAGTCTTCGGAACATCCTCTGGCCGAGGCCTTGGTGACAGCAGCAAAGGCGAGGAATGACGATCTGCGGCAGTCTGATAATTTTGAGGCCTTAGTCGGTCAGGGAGTATCGGGTCGGGTTGATGACCATGTGATTCTTTTTGGCAACAGGCAGCTTCTGGAAGAACGGCAGATTAGTGTGGCCGGTATCGACAGTCAGGTGGTCCGGCTGTCAGGGCAGGGGAAGACGGTATTGTTCCTGGCCGTTGATGGCCGCTTTGCGGCTCTCCTGGCTATTGCCGATAAGCTTAAACCGGAGGTGCCGGCGGCCGTGGCCAAGATGCGGAAGATGGGCTTGCGCCTGATCATGCTGACCGGCGATCAGGAGATCACGGCCCGGGCCATTGCCGCCCAGGCTGGAATTGAGGAGGTAATGGCCCAGGTGATGCCGGATAAAAAAGCGGCCAAAATCATTGAACTGCAGCAACAGGGCTTACGGACGGCCATGGTCGGTGACGGGGTCAATGATGCCCCGGCGCTGGCGGTGGCTGATGTGGGGATTGCCATGGGCACAGGAAGCGATATCGCTATTGAATCCGGCGATATCGTCCTGATGCAGGGCAATCTGGACGGCGTCATCACGGCCTTGCGATTATCAAGGGCCGTGATGCGCAACATCCGGCAAAATCTTTTTTGGGCCTTTGCCTATAATGTGATTGGGATTCCGGTGGCTGCCGGGCTGCTGCTTTTTGTGGGCGGCCCCAGTCTGAATCCGATGATTGCCGGGGCGGCCATGGCCCTGAGTTCGGTGTCGGTAGTGACCAATGCCTTGCGCTTGAGACACTTCGGGAAAATATAAAAAGATCATAAGATGGTGTAATAAGTGGCTTGTTTTTAAATAATTTCGTCCAATTCCTGATGCCGTTTTTTCTTTCAGACGGCTTTGTTCAGTGAGTAACGACTTGCTGTTTGAGGTTGGCATTATTGCTTTTTTATTCTTGACTTTTCCAACAACAGATTTATATATGAACCTGTTTTAGTGAATGGTTGTTCATTAAATTGCTGCTTCAAGGTTGGGGTAGCGTTATTGTATTCATGAAAAAAATTTAAAAAGAGGGGTCCTATGTTCTCAAAATTGGTTGCACCACATGGCGGTAAAGGTTTGGTTTGTGCTTTGCTCGAAGGTAAAGAGCGTGAAGCAGAGCTGGCAGTAGCTAAAGGCTTGAAGCAGATTGAGATTTCTGCCCGTGCCAAAGGCGATCTCATCATGATGGGAATTGGTGGTTTCAGTCCTTTGGATGGTTTCATGACCAAGGCTGACTGGAAAGGCGTCTGTGAGAATTTTCAGATGGCAGACGGCACCTTCTGGCCCGTGCCTATCACTCTTGATGTGTCTGCAGCTGATGCTGCTTCCATTAAGGCAGGCGATCATATCGCTCTGGTAAAAGATGGCGAGACCTTTGCTACTATGAAGGTTGCCGAGAAATATGAGATGACCGAAGCCGATAAGAAATGGGAATGTGAAAAAGTTTTCGTTGGCGAAGGTGAAGAGTCTGTTGGTGATAAATTCTGGGAGATCGCTCCGAAGGATCATCCCGGCGTCATCATGGTTCTGGCTCAAAAAGAATTCAACCTGGCCGGTCCGGTAAAAGTGCTGTCTCAGGGTGAGTATCCAGCCGAGTATCCAGGCGTTTTCCTGACCCCAGCCCAGACCCGTCGTATGTTTGACGAGCGTGGTTGGGCCAATGTTGCTGCCCTGCAGCTGCGTAACCCCATGCATCGTTCCCATGAGTATCTGGCCAAGATCGCAGTTGAAGTATGTGACGGCGTTCTGATCCACTCTCTTATCGGTAACCTCAAGGCTGGTGATATTCCTGCCGCCACCCGTATTCAGGCCATCGATATCCTGATTGATAAATATTTCGTCAAAGAGAACGTTATCAACGCCGGTTATCCTCTGGATATGCGTTATGCCGGTCCTCGTGAGGCCCTCCTGCACGCTACCTTCCGTCAGAACTATGGCGTTAACAACATGCTGATCGGTCGCGATCATGCTGGAGTTGGTGATTTCTACGGCCTGTTCGAGGCTCAGGAGATCTTTGACCGTATTCCCAAGACCGGTGATACCGACAAAGACCTGCAGTGCCGTCCAATGAAGATCGACTGGACCTTCTATTGTACAGAGTGTGATGGTATGGCTTCTCTGCGTACCTGTCCTCATGATAAATCTTCCCGCGTAATCCTTTCCGGTACCAAGCTGCGTAAGGCCCTTTCCGCTGGCGAGGAGATTGTTGATCACTTTGGACGTACCGAAGTTCTGGATCATCTGAAGAAATACTATGCAGGCTTGACCGAGAAGGTTGAGGTTAAAATGCAGGGTGCTGCTTCTGGCGCATCCATGTAATAGGATCAAGCTCAGGCCGTTTTGTTACAGTTTGTCTGATGACGGCATTGTTGTTGTGAGTCTGTAAAAGGAGATACTGCCCTCGGGTGGTATCTCCTTTTTTTGTTCTTTCTTTTTTCTCTCGTTGAATCATGAAATATACTCTTGATGTTGGTCTTGGCGATCGCAGCTATCCGATCTTTATTGAAGATGGCATTATGGCCACTGTTGGTGCTGATCTGGCAAAACGCAAAATTGCCAAACGTTTTGCCGTAATTGCCGATGATAATGTCGCCCGTTTATATGGCAGTACTTTGATGCGATCTTTGAGTGAGGCCGGGATTGCCGCCGAGTTGCTTACTTTTCCTCAGGGCGAGGCCAGCAAGAATCTGCAGGTATTTGCTGAGCTTGCCAGTCGCTTAGCGCAACTGGGTATTGACCGCAAGGATGGGTTAATTGCGTTGGGCGGCGGGGTGACCGGTGATCTGACCGGTTTTCTGGCGGCTTCCTATCTGCGGGGCCTTCCTTTTGTACAGGTGCCGACGACACTGCTGTCGCAGGTTGATAGTTCAGTGGGTGGTAAGACCGGGGTTGATATTCCGGAAGGGAAAAATTTGGTGGGCGCCTTTTATCAACCACAAGCTGTCTATATTGATACGGCGGTTTTAACCACTCTGCCTTTAGGTGAACTCATCGGTGGTCTGGCTGAGGTAATTAAATATGGAGTGATCAGAGATTTTGAATTTTTTGTCTTCCTGGAACGTCATCTTGATCAGATTCTTTGTCTGGATCAGGCCAGTATTCAGCAGATGATTTTTACCTGCTGCCGGATTAAGGCCGAGGTCGTGGCGGAAGATGAGCGGGAATCCGATATTCGCCGTATTCTTAACTTCGGTCATACCATTGGTCATGCCGTAGAGGCGGCCTCTGATTATGCTATCATCCATGGCATGGCTGTGGCCATTGGCATGGTGGCGGCTCTGCGTCTGGCGGTCGCTTGTGAGCTATGTAAAAAAAGTGATGCCGGCCGGGTTGCCGCCCTGATCAATGCCTATGGATTACCCACCGAGATCCCGGCCGATCTTGATCGGCAGCGAATTAAACAATATCTGTTGACTGATAAGAAGACAGTGGCTGGCTCTGTCTTTTATGTCTTGCCGACCACTATTGGTAAGGTGATAATAACCAATGAAGTTAGTGAGGCCCAGGTGGCGGCGGTTTTGCAAAAAAGATGAGGTTTGATGGACGGCCTGCAATTCGCATATCCGATCTTAGCGGTATGGTTATCTTAGAAGCCTTTCATCTTCTTTTTTGTCTAATTTCCTTGACGATACAGCCGGAAACAGGTATAAAAAATAATTACAAAAGAGAAAGGGCTGGTTGCTCAGTTCTTGTCTTTTATCCATTTAGATTTCGGTTTTGATAGCCGGGTCCTGTGCAACAAAGAATCATGAACTCCGCCAGGTCCGGAAGGAAGCAACGGTAGTGACCCTCTTTGTGTGCCACAGGGTGCCCGGCTATCATTTTTTAGTGACACGGGATCGTCTGTCTTCTTTCTCTTCACTTATCCGGTTTGTTTAAGGGCTCCTTGTTTTTCAATAAAATAATCCTGCCTTCCTCCTGAATCCACATGTCTTATTTGGTCCTTGCCAGAAAAGCACGTCCCCAGACCTTTGACGAGGTTGTCGGCCAGCGTCCTGTTGTCAAGACCCTGCAAAACAGCCTGCTCCGTGACAGGGTGGCTCATGCAATCCTGTTTTCCGGTATCAGGGGAGTAGGCAAGACCACTCTGGCCCGGATTATGGCCAAGGCCATCAATTGCGCAAATGGCCCGGCTCTTAATCCTTGTAATATTTGTGAGTCCTGTCAGGCGATCACGGCGGGGTCTTCTCTTGATCTTTATGAGATCGATGGCGCTTCTAATCGCGGTATACAGGAGATCCGTGAGCTCAAGGAAAAGATCCGCTTTTTGCCCGTATCATCGAAATATAGGATTATTATTATCGATGAAGTGCACATGCTCACCACCGAGGCCTTCAACGCCTTACTCAAGACCCTGGAAGAACCACCGGCCCATGTCTTTTTCATGTTTGCCACCACCGAACTGCACAAGATTCCGATTACCATCCTCTCACGCTGCCAGCGCTATGAATTAAAGCGGGTGGCGCCGATTGATCTGGGCCGTCATCTGCATAATCTTGCTGAGGCGGAAGGGGTGCAGATCGAGCAGAGTGCCCTTGATCTGATAATTCGGGAGGCAGATGGTTCAGTCCGGGACGGATTAAGTCTCCTGGATCAGGTCTTTTCCTTCGGTGAGAAAAACATCAGCACGGATGATGTGATTCAGGTGCTGGGTCTGGTAAACAGGGAGGTTGTTCTCCGGTTGACGCAAGCCTTACTGGAAAATGATCCGGGAACTGCCTTGCTGGCGCTGGATGAAATATTTTCCTTCGGTATGGATCTGAAGAGATTTACCATCGATCTTCTCGGCTGCTTCAGGGCCCTGATCCTCTGCAAAATAACGGGTTGCGAGGAGTTGCTGGATATATCTGAGCATGAGCTGCTGCTTTTTCAGGATTTGGCCGGTAAGCATTCCACCCAGAGCCTGCATATGAAACTCAATCTTTTGATGCAAGGCGTCGAGGTATTACGCTATGCCGGCCAGCCGCGCCTGGTCATTGAGACGACATTTCTCAAAATCATGGAGAGCACTGCAGTGACCCCGGTTACTACTCTACTGTCCAGGCTGGACAAGCTGCTGGCAGCAGGCAACAGGCCAGGTGATGTGCAGGTGGGCGAGAATCAAGAGAAGGTCAATGAGCTTGGCGCGATAGCAAAAAAAAAAATGCCGTTGCCTCCCATAGGTGACCAGAAAAATAAGCCCAAGAACATCGCCGAGAAAGGTGAACCGAGTGAACAGGATGCCGTGCAAGAACCTGCCGTGCTCCCGTCTCTGGCGACAAATGAACAGCAATCCTCTTTTTTAAGTGACAGGCCCGCGCTTTCATCAGAGGTAAAGAGCAGTCCGGATGAAAAAAAAATTACTCCCCTCATTGAGCCTCATCAGCGCAATGTCCGCCGGGACTGGATGGATTTTATCGCCTATGTGCGTGATCGATCCGTCTGGATAGCTCAGGATCTACAGCGGGCGGATTCAGTGAAAGAGCAGGGAGGTGAATTGTTGCTCCATTATCAGGATTCGGCCAATTGCACCTTGTTGCGTAAAGACGATACCAAGAAGCTGATTACAGAATATGTGCTTGATTTCTTTCAAAAGGAACTCAATATTAGTTTTATTCTTCCTGAGGGTGGTGAGGTAGCACAGAATGGCCAGCAAGGTCCCTTAAAAGAAAGGCACCTGCTGGCCAATGATCCTTTGGTATTGATGACGGCCGAGATATTTAATGGTCAGATCGGCGATATCAGGGTAGGACCGCGGTTTAGATAACATGTAGGGCGGCGTCTTCAGCCGCTTTAAAAAGATTGTAGTAGAGGAGCATGAGTACAAATGGATATGAACAGTATTATGCAGCAGGCCCAGCAGTTTCAGCAAAACATGGCCAGAGTCCAGGAAGAATTGGCCCTGCTGAAGGTGACCGGCAGTGCCGGAGGCGGCATGGTTACCGTCACGGTTAATGGCAAAAGTGAGATGTTAGCCATTGTTATTGAGCGGGCCATTATTGTAGAAAGTGAAGCTGAGATGTTGCAGGATTTGATCGTGGCGGCCAGCAATGATGCCTTGCGCAAGGCAGGAGAAATAGCCAAGGCTGAGATGGGCAAGCTGACTGGTGGTTTTAATTTGCCAGGTCTGTCCAGTATGCTGGGTTAACGGGACTTTGCCGTGCAGATAGTACCGCCAGCCTTGGACCGCTTGATCCGGGATTTAAGCCGCCTGCCTGGGATTGGTAATAAAACAGCAGCCCGACTGGCTATGAATATTCTTCGTCGTCCCCGCACGGAGGCCTGTGAACTGGCCTCGGCCCTGTCTGATCTGCATGATTCAATTCAGCTCTGTTCCTGTTGTTTTACTTTTTCAGAAGACGATCCTTGTGTGATCTGTGCCGATCCGCGCAGAAACGAAAAATTGGTCTGTGTCGTTGAGCAACCGGGTGATCTGCTCGCCATCGAAAAGACCGGGAGCTTTGACGGTCATTATCATATCCTGCATGGGGTCCTCTCGCCGATGGATGGAATCGGACCAGGTGAAATCAAGATTGAAGCCTTGATGGCCAAGATCGGCAGCGGA
Source organism: Desulfobulbaceae bacterium UBA5611 (assembly GCA_002424635.1). GTDB lineage: Bacteria > Desulfobacterota > Desulfobulbia > Desulfobulbales > Desulfocapsaceae > UBA2270. The sequence continues at coordinate 4,763 of DIKT01000039.1, read as the reverse complement.
GTCATCCGTGAAGTTCTGGTGGCTACCAGTTCCACTGTTCCGGGTGAGGCGACGGCATCATTTCTGATAGATCTTCTGCATAATAAGGGTGTAATCCTGACTCGTCTGGCCTGTGGCATTCCCATGGGCATGGATATCAAATATGCTGATAGGTATACCTTGGCCAGGGCCATTGAAACCAGAACAAATGCGGACTGATTCTTGTGAAAAGCCAGCAGAGTAAATTCTAATTTTTCTTGACAGGGCTCACATTTACTGGTATTTGAAGGGGTTTCTAGTGTTGCTGGTAATTATAATAGTAATACTGGAATGGAATTGTTTTCAATAGGCGCGTAGCTCAGGGGGAGAGCGCTACCTTGACATGGTAGAAGTCGGCGGTTCGAAACCGCCCGCGCCTACCAGAAATAAGGCTGAAGAAAAACGGACGTACTCTTTTTCGTTTCCTCTTTGGCCTTTATTTTTAGCAGCTGTTTACCGAAGAATTTTCTTTCTGACCATTCAGTACAGCTTCTGCTACTGCTTGGTTTTTTTTGAATGGGAAGACTTTCTTCAGCGACAGCTGACTAATAGATCGTATAAAAAGATATTTCAGATGACAGACATTCAAGTTACTTTACAGGGTGGCGAGACTATCCAGGTGCCCGTCTCCACTTCGGTACAGGATGCCTTTGCCCGACTCATGTCCAACAAGCAGCGTAAGCTGACGGTGGCTGCGGATGTAGACGGACAAAGGGTTGATCTCAGTACCTGCCTGATGAAGGATGCTGTTGTCAGTCCTGTGCAGATTAATACTGATGCCGGTCTGGAGATCTTACGTCACAGCGCCGCCCACGTCATGGCCCAGGCTGTCCGGGACCTTTTTGGTCCCGAGGTTAAGGTTGCCATCGGGCCGGCTATTGAAGATGGCTTTTATTATGATTTTGCCTGTGGCGAGGCCTTCAGTCCGGAAGATTTCGATAAGATAGAAGCTCGTATGGCGGAGATTGCCGGCAAGGCACTGCCGTTCATCCATCGCGAGATAAAAGCTTCTGAGGCCCTTGATTCCTTCGCGGAGCAGGGTGAGAAATATAAGGTCGAGCTTATTCAAGATCTTAATGTCGATACGGTCTCCATCTACCAGCTTGATAATTTTATAGACCTGTGCCGCGGTCCCCATCTCCCTGATACCTCCTGGCTCAAGGCCTTCAAGCTGTTGAGAGTTGCCGGAGCATACTGGCGCGGCAATGAGAAAAATGATGTTCTGCAACGGATATACGGGACCGCTTTCTTTGATCAGAAGGCCCTCAGCAAATACCTGTTTACTCTGGAAGAGGCTAAGAAACGGGATCATCGCAAGCTGGGCAAAGAGCTGGAGCTCTTTACCATTCAGGATCAGATCGGCCCCGGTCTTATTCTCTGGCAGCCAAAGGGTGCGCTGCTCAGGAAGCTGATCGAGGATTACTGGAAAGATGCCCATTATGCCCATGATTATGACCTGCTTTACACTCCCCATATAGCCCGTCAGGATTTATGGAAGACCTCCGGACATCTGGATTTTTACGGCGAGAATATGTACGCGTCAATGGCCATAGACGAGGTGCAGTATCAACTCAAGCCGATGAACTGCCCTTTTCATATCGGGGTCTATAATAGCCGGAAGAGGAGCTATCGTGAGTTGCCCATCCGCTGGTGCGAACTGGGCACGGTCTATCGCTATGAACGCGCCGGTGCTTTGCATGGTCTGATGCGGGTCCGCGGCTTTACTCAGGATGATGCCCATATCTTCTGTCAGCCGGATCAACTTGAAGATGAGATCGTCAATATCCTCGACCTGAATCTCCTGATCCTCAAGACCTTCGGCTTTGACCAGTATGATATCTATCTCTCCACCCGGCCTGAAAAATATGTCGGTAGTGACGCCAACTGGGCAGAAGGCCACCGAGGCCCTGAAGCAGGCCCTCGATAAAAAAGGACTGGCCTATGCCCTTGATCCCGGTGAAGGTGTTTTTTATGGTCCTAAGATTGATATCAAAATCAAAGATCAACTCGGTCGTTCCTGGCAATGTTCCACCATTCAGGTCGACTTTAATCTGCCTGAGCGCTTTGATATGGGTTATACCGGAGCTGACAATCAGGAGCATCAGCCCATTATGATTCATCGGGCACTGATGGGCTCACTGGAGCGCTTTATCGGCGTGCTGATCGAGCATTATGCCGGTGCTTTTCCTTTGTGGTTGGCGCCGGTGCAGGCCAGGGTGATGAATATTACCGATGCCCAGGCGGATTATTGCGAGCAGCTGTATGCCCAGTTACGGAAATTGGGCATACGGGTAGAAAAAGATTTGCGTAATGAGAAGCTGAACTATAAAATCAGGGAAGCGCAACTGAACAAGATTCCATTTATGCTCATTATCGGCGATAAAGAAAAAGAAAACGGCACTGTAACTGTTCGTTTACGCGATGGTAAAAATTTGCCGGAGATGACGGTTGCTGACTTTGCCGCCAAGATCAGTGATGAATGTATCGAAATGCGAGGAATGTAGTGGTTAAAGACGCAGATAACTGTCTTTCCCATTAAACACTATATTTTGGTTTAAAGAATATTTTAGTTGAGTAACAGATTAGCGGCCGAAATAAAGAGTCGTCTAGTTTATTCAGTTCGTAAATGCAGGGAGGTAGAGATATTAAACAAAGAGGAAAAAGAGCCCCGGTTCAGCGAGAGGTAAAGGCCAATATCAATGAAATGATTCGTCATCCTCAGGTCCGACTCATCGGCAGCGATGGTAGTCAGTTGGGTATAGTAACCGTGGACGAAGCACTGAAACTAGCCGATAATGATGGCTTAGATTTAGTGGAGGTTTCAGCAAATGCTGATCCACCTGTTTGTCGGATAATGAACTACGATAAGTTTCGTTACGAACAGGCAAAACAAGAGCAGGAAGCAAAAAAGAAACAAACGACTGTTGAAACCAAGGAAATTAAATTTCGCCCTAAAACCGATGAGCATGATCTGAATTTTAAGATAAGAAATATTGTTAAATTTCTGCAGCAGAAAAATAAAGTGAAGCTTACCATGCGTTTTCGGGGGCGTGAAATCGTATATTGTCAGACAATTGGCCTGGAGGCCATGCAGAAGATTGCCGCTGCTCTGGAAGGAGACGCTGTTATTCTGCAAGAACCGAAGATGGAAGGTCGGCAGATGGTTATGTTTGTCGGTCCCAAAACCTGAGAGTGTCCCAAAGAAAAATAATTTATTCTATCAGAACTTAGACAAAGCTGAATATGAACTGCTGTGTTATTCTTGCTGATCAAGAAAAAACAGACAGTACTTTATAGGAAGTGTAAAGGAGCTCGATTATGCCAAAGATGAAAACAAAAAGAGGCGCCGCCAAACGTTTTAAGGTAACGGGGTCAGGACAGATTAAGCGCGGTAAGGCTTATACCAGCCACATTCTGACCAAGAAAACCACGAAGAGGAAGCGTAATCTGAGGAAATCAGCTCTTGTTAATTGCGCTGATATCAAAGGAATCCGCAAGATTTTACCATACCTGTAATCGTTCTCCTGTGTATGGGCTGTTAAAGAGATTGCTTAACCATTTTAGTTTTCCTGTTGTTCTTCATAATCAAGGACAATAGAGCCAAAAGGAGTAGAAAATGCCACGCGCGACAAGAGGCTTTAAAGCCCGTAGAAGAAGAAATAAAGTATTGAAACTGGCCAAAGGTTTCAGAGGCGGTCGCAGTCGCCTCTTTCGTACCGCCACTGAAGCTGTTGATCGGGCCCTTGTTTATGCCTATAGAGATCGGCGTACAAAGAAACGTGATTTCCGTCGTTTGTGGATTGCCCGTATTAATGCCGGCGCCCATATGAATGATATCAGCTATAGCCGACTTATCTGTGGTCTGAAAAAGGCTGGAATTGAACTTGACCGGAAAGTTCTGTCCAATATGGCCATTCTTGATGCTGCGGCTTTTTCTGAAGTGGTAAAAATTGCAGTAACAGCCAACGCCTAAGTCTTTTTTTAGAGAGGACTGAGTTGTTCTATGCCGGTTTTGATATCTATCGAAACCGGCATATTGTTTTAGGGTGCTAACAATTATCAAAAAAGATAGCCCTGAAGCTTGTTTGCTGCTGTAAATACATGATTGTCCTTCAATCATTTAATAAGCATCTACCCTTTTGAATTTGTCATGGAACAAGAGCTACTCAGACTACAGCAGGAAGCCAGAGAGAGTCTTAACCAACTGGTTGAGGCAGCTCAGCTGGAAGATTTTCGTATCCGTTATCTAGGACGTAAAGGCCGGTTCAGCACCATCATGCGCGAGCTCAGCGCTGTGGCCCTGGCAGAAAGACCACGGGTCGGCCAGCTGGCTAACACCATCAAGGCAGAAATTGAGAAACTATTTGATGCGAAAAAGGAATTAATCAGCAGCGGATCTCAGCAGGTAAGCTCGATTGATCTGTCGCTTCCCGGCAGATTTCCTGAAAGAGGCCGGTTGCATCCGGTAACACAGATCATGAATGAGGTCTGTGCTATTTTCGAGGGCTTAGGTTTTTCAGTGGCTGAGGGTCCCGATGTAGAGCAGGATCATTATAATTTTGAGGCCCTCAATATCCCGGCGCATCATCCTGCCCGCGACATGCATGATACTTTTTATATCAGCGAGTCTATCCTTCTGCGCACCCATACTTCTCCCATGCAGGCCAGAATCATGGAAAGCCAGCAGCCTCCTCTGCGGGTTATTGCCCCGGGCAAGGTCTATCGCTGTGATTCTGATATTACCC
>DIKT01000083.1 GCA_002424635.1 Desulfobulbaceae bacterium UBA5611 | reverse complement strand
TTAATTTTGCAAGTAAACACTAGGATAAGTTAGCAAGCGGCAGGGCTTATTTTTTGAGAACAAATAAATATTCCTGACAGTCCGGATTCAGCGCTAATAGATAAACATGCTGGACACTTGTCATGCTGGTAGTTATACATTAGCCAGGAAAAAATTGTTCCCCGGCAGATTGAGGTCCAGACCAAGTTTAACTGATCTATTTTTGTCACCATCCAGCTTCATGCCCGAGAAGCACGAAAAACTGTGCACTGTAACCATTCAGTAGTGTCCCGGATGCGAGAAAAGGCCTTGCGAAATGTACTGGTTTATTTATATCATATAAGGATCTTTATTTGAACTCATGCACATAGAATGGTTCCAACTGGTATTTTCCTATATCTTTCTGATAGTAGGTGAAATCCTTGTTCTCAGCGCCCTGCTGCATATGATCTATCAGCGGCGCACACCAACGAGCATGATTTCCTGGCTGCTGGCCATCATATTACTGCCGCATCTGGCGGTGCCGCTTTATTTCGTTCTTGGCTCGCGCAAGCGCCGCATTAACTCCAAGGCCAAATCCATGTTCAGCCTCCGGTCAGTGACCGATCTGCCTGTGGAACAGGCTAACCCGATTGACGGCGTCCTGCGCGCCAATGGCATCCCGGGCGGCACCCAGGACAACCGCTTTGCCCTCTATACAGACGGGACCCAGGCCTACAGAGCCCTGCTGCAGGAGATAGACAACGCCAAGGACAGCATCTTTATCAGCACTTATGTCTTTATCAATGATGCCGTGACCGTCCAGCTCCTGATGGCCTTGACCAGGAAGGCGGAAGAAGGGGTCGAGGTCAAGCTGCTCATCGATTCTCTGGGCTCATTTCCACTCTACTGTTTCCAGCAGCCTTTCAAAAAGCTGCGGCAGGCCGGGGCCACGGTCTTATTTTTCATGCCCATCCTGCAGATGCCCTTTCGGAACTATATCAACCTGCGCAATCACCGCAAAATCTATCTTTTTGACCGCCGCATTGTGCTGACTGGCGGCATGAACCTCTCAGCCGAATACATGGGGCCTGACCCCGACCCTGGGCGCTGGCATGACCTGCTCTTTCTGCTCGAAGGACCGGCAGTCTTTCATTATCTGGAGATCTTCGCCTCCGACTGGGCCTATGCCAGCGGTCACAGCATGTCAATCACCATGGACTCGGTCCCCCCGGGCCAGGGCGATGCCTATATCCAGGTAGTACCTTCCGGTCCTGACATTGCCAGAGACGCCCTGTTTGAGGCCCTGATCTGCGCCATCTATACCGCTAAAAAACGGATCTGGATTGTCACCCCCTACTTCGTGCCACTGACCTCGCTGCAGGAAGCCCTGATCATCGCCCATCATAAGGGCGTTGATGTCAAACTGATCACTCCTTATGATTCAAATCATATAACTGCTGATCTGGTGCGCAGCAGCTATATGCGGGAACTGCAGGAGGCCGGGGTGGAGGTCGCCTTGTATAAAGGCGCCATGCTTCATGCCAAGGCCATCCTTTTTGACGATACCGGCGTTATGCTCGGTTCGGTCAATATTGACAATCGCAGCCTGCTGCTGAACTATGAGGTGGTCAGTTTTGCCTATTCGATTCCTATCATCTCGGAGATGAATGCCTGGATGGAGACGCTCCTGGCGGATTCCCATCATGAAATGAAAACGGCGGGCCCCTTGCGGCGGCTGGCTGAGAACCTGATGCGTATCGTCGCTCCGCAATTATAAAAGCAGCGGCAAGCCAATAGATGAGCAGCAAAATAAACTAATCCGGAGACAAGCTAATTTTTCCTCAACCATCGACCACCGGCCCGGAGACCACAACTCCGCTGGCCATCCGCCTGTTCATGCTGGCCTATCAACTGGCCTGGAGCATTGCTCTTCCTCTGCTGCGCCGCAACCAGAGACTGCAGATTGGACTGAGCCAGCGGACCCTGCAGGAGGAGCCTGCTGCCGCTGATCTCTGGATCCAGGCGGCCTCGGTGGGAGAATCATTTCTGGCCTGGGAGATCATCAGGCAACTCCAGCCGCCCGGGCCGCTGCGCGTGCTGTTGACCACTTATACCAGTCAAGGCCTGGAGATTCTCAACAAGATCCGGAGTGAAGCCCTGGAGCAGGGTCGCCACCTGACTATTCACACCGCCTATTTCCCCTTTGATCAGCCCGCTCTGATGACCAGAGCCGTGGCCGCCGTCCGGCCCAGGCTTATGCTGCTGCTGGAAAGTGAATTATGGCCGGGCCTCCTGCACAGCTGCCGACAGCAGGGCGTAAAAGTTATGGTGGCCAACGGCCGGATGACGGCCCGCAGTCTGGCCCGCTATCGCAGCTGGCCCGCCTTCTGGCGCTACCTCCGGCCCCAGACAATTCTGGCCATCTCCAGCGATGACGCGGCCCGGTTTGCCACACTTTTTGGTCAGGAGAGGGTGGCGACGGTGGCTAACATCAAGTTTGACCGGATCAGCAGGCAAGAAGGATTAAGGGCGGGAGACAATCCGCTGGCCCCTCTTGTCCCTGCTGATTGTAAGTTGATTGTCCTCGGTTCGATCCGCAAGGAAGAAGAGGCGGATATCATCAAACTGATCTGTCACCTCAGGGACCGCAACAAGCAACTCAGTATCGCCTTGTTTCCCCGCCACATGCACCGTCTTAACAAGTGGGCCAGGCTCCTGACCGATCATGGCTGTTCCTGGCAGTTACGATCGCATCTCACGGAGCCTATTGCTGATGGCAGCCTCATTCTCTGGGATGTAATGGGGGAGATGCTGGCTGGCTACGAGCTGGCTGCCGCCGCTTTTGTCGGCGGCAGCCTGGCGCCGGTAGGCGGCCAGAATTTTCTGGAGCCGCTCATCTGCGGCCTGAGGCCGGTAATCGGACCATACTGGGATGATTTTTCATGGGTCGGTCAGGACATTATCGATCAGCAACTGGTCCTGGTGGCCGCCAACTGGCAGCAGGCCGCAGAGTTGCTGCTTACTAATGCCGACCGGCCATTATCACGCCGACAGATACGGCAGGCAGCGCTGGCCTATATGCAAAGCCGGCGCGGCGGCACCGCAAAAACGTGCGCCATCATCAATGCTCTCCTGTTGACCGCCGATAAGCAATAAAAATCGACAGGTGGAGTGCTATTGATGCTATGGCATATCATCCTGGACTTGACGGCTTAGTGGGCCAGGACCATCTTCTCAATTTTATCTTTTTGTTTTTCAATGCTTTGCACCAGATGAAACTGAACCAGAGCCCGCTGCAGATTGTCCTCGTCATGCTGGACCTTGAAATAACAGTTGCCGGCCAGATAATCGGTGAGAAACCTGAGTCCCAGTTCAAAAGAGATCAGACGCACTGCCTGATAAATCAGCTGCCGCTCATGGCTGGTAAGAAGTGGCCCCGCCCCGGCCCAATAACCGGCCAGCGTCTCCCGGCATAGATCGACATCAAAGGCAACCCGGGAGAGCTCAGCTATTGTCTCACCGGCGACATTGCAGCAGGAACGGAGGCAATCACCGATATCATAGAGGATGAGGCCGGGGCCAACGGTATCAAGATCGATCAGGCTGACGGCCAGATCGCTTGTCGCATCAAACAGGACATTACCGACCTTGGGATCCCCATGGATGGTCTGCGCCCTGATCTTACCCTGCCGGCGGGCGCGTTCCAGCAAATCGGCACCCGCCCGTCTGGCCGCCACAAATTCAAGAGCAAAGCGGAGATCAGCATCACTTGCTATCTGCGTCTGCTGCCGGACCTGATCAAAATGAGCGAGATAAGACGGCAGAATATGAAAACCGGGCAGGGTCTCATAGAGATGGCTCGCCGGCAGGGCCGCCACCAGCCGATGAAAATGGCCCAGGGCCCAGCCCACCTGTCTGGCCTGGGCTGCTGTGGCAATGGTCTGATGGCTGCTGGTCCGGTCGATATAAGTGACCGCCCGCCAGAGATCGCCTTGATCATCGGTATAAAACGGCTCTCCCGCCCTGGTGACCAGCAGGAGGCTGTTTTCCCAGCGCTGGCCACTGGTATTGAGCTGGCCGGCAAGATGACCGGAGATGGTGGCCAGATTGGCCATGACCAAGTGCGGCCGGGCAAAGACCTGCCGATTGAGGCGTTGCAGGACAAAATTCAGGTCTTCGGTCCGTACCAGCCAGGTATCATTGATATTGCCGGCGCCCAATACAGTCACCATTGGCTCAGCAGTAGACAAAGAGGTGGCTGGCAAAAATTGCTTTAAAATTTCCTGCATTTATATTAATCCTTGCTGACAACTTTTCTTCCTGGAGACCTGTGTGCTATCTGCAGCTATAGATGAACTTTTATCATCTATTTACCATTATTTATGGTTACACTAACAAGACTTGTCGGGCAACTGGTAAAATTGTATAGTGGCTGACCTTGACTTGATAATTATCCTCAACAAACAAACGGGACAATATGCGTAAAGGAATCATCCTGGCCGGCGGTTCCGGCACCAGGCTGCATCCCCTGACCCATTCGGTCAGCAAGCAGCTGATGCCGGTCTATGACAAACCGATGATCTATTACCCCTTATCCACCCTGATGCTGACCGGGATCCGGGAAATACTCATCATCACCACCCCGGCGGACAGGCCGCTTTTTCAGAACCTGCTGGGTGACGGCCGCCAGTGGGGCCTGGAGCTTAGTTATGCAGTCCAGCCTAAGCCTGATGGTCTGGCTCAGGCCTTTCTGATCGGCGAAGATTTTATCGGCGACAGTGCGGTCACGTTGATCCTCGGTGATAATATCTTTCATGCCGAGGGGCTGTCGCATAAATTACAACAGGCCAGTAAGCAGGAACAGGGGGCGACGGTCTTCGGCTATTATGTCCAGCGGCCTGAGCGCTATGGCGTAGTGGTCTTTGATAAAGCCGGCAAGGTCATAGACCTGGAGGAAAAACCAGAAAAACCCAAGTCATTCTATGCCGTTACCGGTCTTTATTTTTATGATAATCAGGTGGTGGAGATTGCCCGCCATATCCGGCCGTCAGAGCGCGGCGAGCTGGAGATCACCGATGTCAACCGGGAATATCTGCAACGCGGCAGCTTAAAGGTCGAGATCCTGAGCCGCGGCACCGCCTGGCTCGATACCGGCACCCACGCCTCACTCCTAGATGCCGCCAATTTCGTCCGTGTTATTGAGGATCGGCAGGGCCTGAAGATCGCCTGCCCGGAAGAGATCGCCTTTCGCATGGGCTATATTGGCCTCCATGATCTGGAGATGCTGGCCGCCCCCCTGGCTAAAAATGGTTATGGCGCCTATCTACGCTCCATCTGCCGGATGGAAGGGCAACCATGAATATAATTGCCACGCCCCTGGCCGGATTGCTGATTATTGAGCCCAAGGTTTTTGGTGATGACCGGGGTTTTTTTCTGGAGATCTGGTCGCGCAAACGCTACCAGGATATGGGCATCAAGGCTGACTTTGTCCAGGACAATCTTTCTTTTTCCCGGCGTGGCGTTCTGCGCGGCCTGCACTTCCAGAATCCTAAACCCCAAGGCAAATTGGTCTATGTCCTGCAGGGCGAAGTCTTTGATGTGGCCGTCGATATCCGGCAAGACTCCCCGACCTTTGGCCAGTGGCACGGCACCGTGCTCTCCGCTGACAATAAACGCCAGTTCTGGGTGCCGCCCGGTTTTGCCCATGGTTTCTGCGTGACCAGTGAGACCGCCCTGTTTGCTTATAAATGCACCGAGTTATATGCACCGCAACATGAGCAGTCCATCCGCTGGGATGATCCGACTCTCGCCGTTGCCTGGCCGCTGAGCACCCCCCAGGTCTCCGATAAAGACCGCCTGGCTCCTTTGCTGTCAGAGATTGAGCCAGCGGCCTTCTCTTTTTTCTGATGACGGCCGAATGAAGAAGACAACCATTCTGCTGACCGGAGCCGGAGGTCAGGTCGGCTATGAAGTAAACCGGCTGGCCCAGGAAAAAAAATACATGCTGACCGCCCTGACCCGGCAGCAGCTCGATATCGGTGATTCTGAAGCCGTGGCGCAGGTCATCAGCCGCTTGCAGCCGGCCCTGGTCATCAACGCTGCTGCTTATACGGCCGTGGATCGAGCCGAACAGGAGGTGGCGGCGGCCATGCGGGCCAACCGCCAAGGGCCGGCCCATCTGGCGGCGGCCTGTCATAATCTGCAGATTCCCTTAATCCATCTCTCCACTGATTATGTTTTTGATGGCGCCAAGGCCGGGGCCTATGCCGAGGACGATGCCACGGCCCCTACCGGTGTCTACGGCCTGAGCAAGTGGCAGGGAGAAGAGGAGGTGCGGGCCAGACTGCCGCAGCATCTGATTATCCGGGTCAGCTGGGTCTTCGGGCCGCATGGCCACAACTTTGTCAGGACCATGCTCCGTCTGGCCGCTGAACGGGACGAATTACGAGTCGTTGCCGACCAGCGCGGCTGTCCCACCTATGCCACCCATATTGCCGCGATGCTGCTGTCTTTGGCTGATAACATCAGGCAAGGCTCGGACCACTGGGGCACCTATCATTTTTGCGGCCAGCCGGAGACCAGCTGGCACGGTTTTGCCGAAACCATTATCAGTGAGGCCTTGACCATTGGTCTTCTCGATCACCAGATAGCAGTGCAGCCCATCACCACCAGCGCTTATCCGACCCCAGCCCGACGACCGGTCAACTCCAGCCTTGATTGCCGGCGCATCAGCAAGACCTTTGAGCTGCAACTGCCCAGCTGGCAGGAAGGATTACAGACCATGCTGGCCCTGATAAACCAAGAACAAAGGAAATAACATGGCCTATCAACCTGACAAGATCCTGGTCACCGGCGGCGCTGGTTTTATCGGCGCTAATTTTGTCCACTTCTGGCTGCATAACTATCCAGACAGCCGGCTGGTGGTCCTCGATGCCCTGACCTATGCCGGCAACCGGGCCAATCTGGCCTCTGTGGAAGAGCTGCCTAACTTTCGTTTTGTGCATGGCGATATCAGGAATTACGAGCTGGCGCTCCAGCTGTTACAGGAAGAAGAGATTGACACCATTGTTCATTTTGCCGCCGAATCTCATGTCGATCGTTCCATTCATGGGCCCGATGAGTTTATCGACACCAATGTGATCGGCACCCATATCCTGCTGAAGGCGGCCAAGAAAATCTGGCTGGAAGACTCCCCGAAGCCCCGGGCGCACCGCTTTCATCATGTCTCAACCGATGAGGTCTATGGCACCCTGGGCGCTGATGAACCGCCTTTTGCCGAGAGCCATCAATACGCGCCCAATTCTCCCTACGCCGCCTCCAAGGCCTCCTCCGATCATCTGGTGCGGGCCTATCATGAAACCTATGGCCTCCAGGTAACTACCAGTAATTGCTCTAATAATTATGGACCATACCAGTTCCCGGAAAAACTGATCCCCCTGATCATCACTAATATCCTCAATAGCCGCCCTCTGCCCATTTATGGCGATGGCCTGCAGATCAGGGACTGGCTTTATGTCGAGGATCACAACCGCGGCATTGACCTGGTCATCCGTCAGGGCCGGAGTGGCGAGACCTATAATATCGGGGGCAACAATGAATGGACCAACCTCGAAATCGTCAGCTTGATCTGCCGGCTGCTCGATGACAGATTGGCCTCCGATGAGCAGCTGCAGCAGAGATTCCCTCTGGCCCCACAGGTCTCAGGCGGTAAGGCGGCAGGCCTGATCACTCATGTCACCGACCGGCTGGGTCATGACCGGCGCTACGCCATCAATGCCGCCAAGATCACCGCGGAGCTGGGCTATGCCCCGAGGGAGTCTTTCGAAACCGGTATTCGCAAGACTGTCAACTGGTATCTGGATAATGAAACCTGGTGGCGGGCGGTGATGGATGGCAGTTATCGACAGTGGGTAGAGCTGAACTATGCAACGGGTGCTTGAAGGTTGGCTGCCACCGGTTTGGGGCGGGCAAAGAACACCGCACTGAACAGAGAAAAGAGAAATCCTGTCTCCGCAATGATCAGATAGGATTCGGCGACCATGATGGTCAGGAAAAACAAGGGAAAAGCCAAGCGGAGCCGCCCCCAGTCATCCTGAGATGGCCGCAGGGCCTGCTGAATCTGGGTCACAAAGATACCGGCCAGAGCTGCCAGACCAAGCAGTCCTAATTGGCAGAGGACCAGAATGTACTGATTATGAGGATTATCGGTGGCCGTGATCTGCGCTGACTGCTTCTTGTTGACCTCGGCATAGGCTGATGGAAAATCGCCGGTTCCCACCCCCAGCCATGGATTCTTTTTGATAATTTCCCAGGAGTTCTGCCAGAAGAGTAATCGTAAGCCCACGGAGGTATTGGGATTAGTTTGAAACTGCAGGACCTCGGCACAGGCCCGGTCCACCCGCCCCTGAAAAACCGGGCTGAGCTGATAGCCGGCGGTAAAAATGGCCGGCAGCAGAAAAGTAATGATCAGTCCGGCGTAGAGGATATTCTTTCTGAAAATTTGCAGAAAAAGCAGACCCAGCAGGACAAAAAAGGCCAGCTGCCCACTGCGGCCTTCGGTGATAAACATATTGAAAATCATCAGTAAAGCCAAGCCGGCTAAGGGCCAGCGCAGAACTGATCTGATCTTGCCCCACAGCATTTCATGCAGCAGCAGATAAATAGCAAAAGCGAGCAAAGGATTGTAGATGACATGAAAAGTACCACGAGTAAGATGGGTGGTGGTGAGATCGGCATAGTGCAACAGACCAAACCAGGCCATATAGGTCATGGTCATCGCCATCGTCATCCCGGCCAGAAAAAAGCCGGCGTAGACTCGCCGCAGGTCCCAGCGCACAGTCGTCAGGAAAACAGGCAGCAACATGAGTTTCCAATATTTTTTGATAACTTCCAGACCACTGGCCAGATCTTCTGTCCAGAGCAGACCGAGCACATACAGGGCCAGATAGACCAAAACAGCCAGAGTGACCGGATGATGATTGATGACCCGCAGCTTTTCGCGAATGCCTCCTTCCAGCAGCCAGACCACGAGAATTAAGATCGCCAATATCGACAGGGCCGAGGTGGAGAGCGGCAGCGCAAAGGTCATAAGGGCCAGCAGCCAGGCATTCAGACGGCCTGCTTTTTGTTGAAAAATATTAAGTTTCATAGTGTTCGCTTCGTAGCAAATAACCTTCTAAAAGACAAGAGTTAAATCGGAAATCATCTTTAAGTATCAACCCATTCATGCGCTAACCTAAAAGTCGTTGCTCTTTTTTCTTTTTGCCATCCCTGAGTTCTTATGCCAAAGTAGAAAACATATTGGACCGGAGGGGCATTAAGCAGATATTTTACCAAAAACTCTTCATTCTGTTGGCTAATTATGCGTAGATTTTTTTTTGAACCATCCGCTAGAAAGGGCGATGACATCGAGCTGGCCGAGACCGAATCGCGGCATATCGCCAAGGCCCTGCGCCTGCATGTCGGCTCTCAGATCGAGCTCTTTGATGGTACCGGGATGCGTTATCTGGCCGAGATCACCAATATCGGCCGCCAGGTGCGGGCCCATATCCTGACAGCAGATGAGGATCAGCAACAGGGTAAGGTGCTGCTGCATGTCGACCAGGCCATGCTGAAAAGTGCCAAGATGGATTTTATCGTCGAGAAATGTACGGAACTGGGGGTCGCCAGCTTTCGGCCTTTTATCAGCAGCCGCTGTCAGGGCAAGATAGATGATGACCAGCGGGGCGCCAGGAGACAGCATCGCTGGCAGCGGATCGTCGAATCAGCCTGTAAGCAGTGCTCCCGGCCCCGGCCCATGGAACTGCATGACTCCCTGTCCCTGGCCGCTATCTGCTCGTCGGCCGATCATGACTCGCCCACCCTGCGTATCCTGTTCTGGGAGGAGGAAAAAGAGACCAGCCTGCATGAGCTGCCCCCGGTTACCGATTACCAGCAGATTCATCTCCTCCTGGGTCCTGAGGGTGGGTTCAGCCAGGAAGAGGTTGAACTGGCCAGACAGGCCGGCTACCACAGCGTCACTCTCGGCCCGCAGATATTAAGGGCCGAGACCGCCACCGTGGCGGCCATTGCCATTATCCGTTATCTGGCCGGTGATATGTAATTAAAGGGTGTCTTGGCAGCGGACGGCTCAAGGCCGCCAACTTCCGGGCTTAGTGGTTATAGTACTGCAGATCTAAGGCCTGCTATGCCCAGACCGCCAGCAGGGCATGGCGGCTTGGCGCCGGCGTCTCTTGATTCTGGGTCTGGCCCAGCAGGGCCGGTAAAGAGGTCTCGGCCAGCAGATAAATTGTCAGCGGCGTGCGGTCATAGTGGCTGGCCGGAAAGGATGCTGCTATTTGTCCATTCCATATTTCCTGCCAGCTCTCGGCCTGCGGTAACAGCACAGCCGGCTCACCGGTGTTTGTCAGGTCGGTCGTGACCAGTGCGGCCAGGGCCGCGGCCATGGCCGACAGATGGACCTGCATCTCAGTTCTGAACTGCGTCACCTGTAAGCTCATGGCGGTCTGATCCGGCAGGCGGCTGACTGGCAGCTCAAGCTGCATCAGCATTACCGGGGCCCGGCCGCTTTCTTGCTCATACTGCTCCAGCAGGATATCGGCGGCCTCCTGCCGTCTGGTGAGCCACATTAACGGCTGAACCGGCAAGGGACCCGACGCATACAGCCGGCCCCAGGCGCGCAGCCGGTTTTTGATCATGCCGGGCCGGGGTTGGTTCATCTTCTGTTTCAGGGCCAGCAGTTCGGCAAAGGGATCTTCCTCAATTGCGTCCTCATCGCCGCTTTCCCTGATTTCGCCCTGCAGAGAGCGGAACAGAGCGATTTCCCGATCATCGACGGTGGCCATTTGCCGGGTCAGCTCTTCTTCTTCCTGATCAAGGAGCTCGGCGATTTTCAAGACCAGCCGGGCCTGCCACAAGGCCAGACGCTCCTGTTCATCCTGGGCCTCATTACCCGGCGCCATGTCTTGGAGCAGCGACGACATAATCGCCTGTTTGGAATTCTCGCCCCGACCAGCCGGGGCCGACAAAGACGCCAGGGTCAGATAGCTGAGCTGCTCGACATAGGCATCTTTTTTATGGCTGATATCATGGAGCAGATGCAGAAAACGATCGCGGTCCACGCCCAGCCGGGAGGGAGTATGGGCTTGACAGAATCCGCTTTCCGTGAAAGGATAGCTGCCTGGAGCCGCAGCAATGTCCTGCCCTTGCTGTTCCCCATCTTCAACCGGCTGGAGCAGATGGATGGTATCAAAAAACAGGGCCAGCGCTAATTGGTGCGGCCGGGGCAGAACCGTATCTGGAAAATAAAAGGTCTCAAGAGAATTCATATGCAATCTGTGAAAGAAAAAATATCATTTTATCTGACCGCCGCCGCCTACCTGCTTTTTAATCTGCGGCCGGCTGCCGATCTGATGCTGACCGTCAAGTCCACCCTGTGGCAGATCCTGCAGACGGCTCCTTTTGTCGGCGGCATTACCTGGTTTGTCATCGCCCTGCTGCAATACATGGCCGAAGGGGAAAAGGTCCCCTGGGAACGCCGCTTACGCTTATTTTTCACCATAGGAATTTTAGCCGGTCTTGTCTATGCAATTATTGAATACACCGGGAAAGGGGTTGGCCAGTGAGGAGAACAGAATTGATCAATCGCATAGTCTCCATGATAGTCCACTTTTTTTCTTTTTAAGGCAGCATACAACCTGTCTTATAACTTAGATTCAAGTAGGAATAACCAACCGTATATCATATCAATTTACTGAAAACTGGCTTACTACCTCCTCCGCGTCGTGCATAACCCCGACTATTTTGCACGATAAACACAAAAAGTCTTGACTATTTTTCATAATCTCTCACAGTGGTCGTTATGAAAAGATATATTGCTGACATAATTCATGCTGATCTTGGAAAGAAAATGGTGCTACTGACCGGACCGAGACAGGTAGGGAAGACGACTCTGGCAAAAGGGCTGATGGCCGGTTTCCGGCGTCCGCAGTATTTGAACTGGGACGTGGCTCCTGATCGGCGCATGTTTCTTGACCAGAGCTGGGGCCTGCGCACCGATCTGCTGGTGCTGGATGAAATTCACAAAATGGCAGAGTGGAAGGCATATCTGAAGGGCATTTTTGACGGACGCGCTGAAGGAACGGCCATCCTGGTGACGGGCAGCGCCCGCATGGAGACCTTCCGGCAATCAGGCGAATCTCTGGCCGGACGTTACTTTCAGATACGGCTGCATCCCTTTTCAGTTCGCGAGTGGGTCTCCCTCACCGACGCCACGCCGGATGACGCACTTGACCGTCTGCTTGAGCGAGGCGGCATGCCGGAACCCTTTCTGGCCGACGATACGGTTGAGGCCGAGCGCTGGCGTCGGCAATACTTTACCGATCTGGTCCGCGAAGATGTGCTGGAATTTTCCAGGATTCACGAATTCAAGGTCATGCGTCTGCTGGTAGAATTGCTGCGCGGCCGGGTCGGCTCACCGCTCTCCATCGCTTCTCTGGCCCGTGATCTCCAGACTGCCCCCAATACCGTAACCAAATACCTGGAAATTCTGGAAGCCCTGTACATTATCTTTCTGGTGCGCCCCTATCATCGTAATGTCGCCCGGGCCATCCTCAAGGAACCGAAGATCTATTTCTTTGATACCGGCTATGTACTGGGCGACGAAGGGATAAAGTGGGAAAACGCCTGTGCCGCCATGCTGCTCAAGCACATCCATTTTGAGCAGGACACCCTGGGCAAAGAGAGTGGTCTGCATTACCTGCGGACAAAAGATGGGGCCGAAATCGATTTTGTACTGTCTGAAGACGATATCCCGACCCACCTGATCGAATGCAAACACGCCGACAACCGCCCGACATCCACCCTTGTCAAATTTGCCGATCAGTTTTCGGAGGCGCAGGCCATTCAACTGGTGCGCGAGTTGCGCCAGGAAGAATACCGCCGCCCGGTGTCCATTCTCAAGGGAGCGAAATGGTTGGCGGAGCTGGCAGCATGACGAATGGCGCAGAGCGGATAAAGTTACTACGATGTGTAGAAGCTTAACAATCTATCCCTGATTCTTCCTGCGACTCTCAACATGCCAGGGAATTACCCAAATCACAAAAAATAACAACAAGGAGGCACTATGGTTACCTCAATTATTCTCATCAATGCAGAACGGACCCGGATCAACGAGGTGGCTGAACAGCTAGCCGGGCTGGACGGGATTTCAGAGGTTTATTCAGTGAGTGGCAATTACGACCTTATCGCCATTGCCCGCGTCGCCTCCAATGAGGAACTGGCCGATCTGGTCACTAAAGAACTGCTGACCATCAATTTCATTGTCAAAACAGAGACCATGCTCGCCTTTAAGGCTTATTCCCGGCATGACCTTGAGGCCATGTTCGAGATCGGGATGGTCTAAAGACATACCTGCCAAAAAGGAAAACTTCATGATTGAGCAACTCTCTTCGGATTCTAAGGACAAACTTATCGTCTTCGGAGCGAAGCAGATTCGTCGCATTTGGCACGAGGAGCAGTGGTATTTCTCGATCGTGGATATTATTGCCGCCCTGACCGACAGCGACAATCCACGAAATTACTGGAACATGATGAAGGCGCGCGAGCTAAAACAAAGCGAAGTTCAGTTGTCCACATTTTGTGTACAACTGAAACTAACCTCAGCAGACGGCAAAGCCTACAAAACCGATTGCGTCAACACCGAAGCCGCCTTCCGGATCATCCAATCCATCCCCAGCCCCAAGGCTGAGCCCTTCAAACGCTGGCTGGCGCAAGTCGGTTATGAGCGCGTCCAGGAAATTGAGAATCCTGAGCTTGCCCAGCAGCGAATGCGGCAACTCTTCAAGGCGAAAGGCTACCCCGATGACTGGATTGAGAAGCGCGTCCGCGGAATCGCCGTTCGTGATGAACTGACCGACGAATGGCAGCAACGCGGCATTGCCGAGCAGAGAGATTTTGCCATCCTCACCTCCGAAATCTCCAAGGCCACTTTTGGCGTTACGCCTGCTGATTACAAAAAGCTGAAAGGGCTCAAACACGAGAACCTTCGCGACCACATGACCGACCTGGAATTGATCTTTACCATGCTCGGCGAAGCTGCTACCACCGAGATAGCCCGCAACAAAGACGCCCAAGGTTTCACCGAGAATCAGCTCGCCGCCCGTGACGGCGGTACCGTCGCCGGTGATGCCCGTCGGCAGCTCGAGACAAAATCAGGCAAGAAGGTCGTCACGGCCAACAACTACCTGACCGACAAACCCAAACCGAAACTTCCATCCAAGACGAAGAAGTCGGAGTAAGCATCCTCATGGCCAAGAAAACATTACCCCCTTTGCACCTCGATTTCATCCGTCATCTGGACAAGCGCGCCAACATTCCCACCGAGGAACTGGCAGTTGCTATGATGTTTTATTTATATGATATCAATAATTATTCCATAATTACGAGGAATCATTAATGAAATTTTGGGTAGGCGTCACAGATAATCAGTGGTTCAAGTACTTGTCAGAGATTCGGCCAGATGAGGTCAACTTTTGGCAACCTGGTGCAACACCGCCGTTCACAAATGCGCCTGTTGGTCTTCCATTTCTCTTCAAGCTCAGGCGCCCAAATAACCATATCGCTGGTGGAGGCTTTTTTGTGACCTACAGCAAGTTGCCGTTGAGCCTTGCATGGGAAATATTCGGCCAAAAAAATGGTTGTGGCTCGCTCAATGAACTTCGTAATCTCATAAATCCGCTAATAGCAAATAATCGCAATGACGGCGAGATTGGGTGTACTGTGTTGGCAAATCCGTTTTTCTTTGAGAAAAGTGCGTGGCTCGCGGAACCGCCCGGTTGGGCGTCTCCTATTGTGCGTGGCAAAATGTATGAAACTACCGATTACGCAGGGAATAAGATCTGGCATGATATACAACTTCGAATGTCAGCCCCGGTTGATTCAACTGAAGATTATGGGCTGGGAGTGAGCATTACAGCCGAACCGGGTGAGAAATATGGTGCCCCAGTTACAGTTAGGCCAAGAATTGGGCAATCGTCATTCCGTCTCTTGGTGACAGAGGCTTATCAGCGCCGTTGCGCTATCACAGGAGAAAAGACTTTAGTGGCTTTGGAAGCGGCTCACATCATGCCTTATTCCGGCGAAGGCGGGCATAATGTGCGTAATGGTCTCCTGCTTCGAGCAGACTTTCACCGATTATTTGACGTAGGTTTGGTCAGTGTCACACCTGATCTCAAAATACGCGTCAGCCCACGAATCCGAGAGGAATGGTCCAATGGCAAGGTTTACTATCGTCTTGACGACAAACCGTTGTCGGTCGTGCCGATTCATCCGTCAATGCGACCTGATCCTGACCTGCTGGACTGGCATTTCAGGAATCAATTTCAAGCTTGAGGTGCTAACATGATTTCACATGATCTGCTTGATTCATTACTTGAATTCAGGCGGGAAAGGAACTGGGAGCAGTTCCACACTGTTCGAAATCTCAGCGCGGCTCTTTGCGTTGAGGCTGCTGAACTTCTCGACTACTTTCGTTGGGCACGTGATACAGATATCAATAACATAATTAAATTGCAACAGGCAGAAATTGAGAACGAATTAGCTGATGTAACTATTTTGCTTTCGTACCTGTGTCATGATCTAGGAATTTCCATTGATGATGCTGTAAGAAAAAAATTGGAGCTGAATCGTGCTAAATATCCAGTCGAAAAAGCCAAAGGAACCTTAACCAAGTACAACAAGCTGTAACAAACCAGAGGGAGTACGTAGCGCCTCCAACAACGACATTGCCTGCTGGTTCATCGATACCAGTTACAACGGCGAGAGTTTTTTCGTACGGCACGCCTACTTCACTGCCGACGAGCCCTACAATAAACTCAAGCGGGCGCTACGGGCCGAGATCGACGAAGCCGCCTGGAACAGTATCTACAGCACAACCAGCCGCCCCTTCGATAAACCCGAGTCAGGCAAGATCGCAGTCAAGGTCATCAACCACTACGGCGACGAGATGCTGAAGGTCTTTGAGGTGTGAAAAATTATAGTTATAAGATCTGTAACGTTTCAGAGTCTCGCAAGCTCGCTTAGCTTACTTGCTCCATCTCTCCAAAAGACTGAAAATCCGCTGGCAGCAGTCACTGCTCCACTAAACATTCAGCAAGGACGCGAACCTGCTTGACAGAAAACTTGACTTATGCTTGACTCATAGCATGACCTACGAACCCTATTACATTATCAGCCCCCGACTGCTCACCTTGGTGGAGACGGTGGCCGCCTTACGGGAACGAATCCAGGGGGCGGCGATCGAGCTTTCCTGGATTCCCGCTCTGCAAAAGGATACCCGCACCCGCAATGTCCATGCCTCCACCGCCATTGAGGGCAATCCACTGACCCTGGAGCAGGTGTGCGCCCTGGAAGAGGGCCGGGAACCGGCAGCCTCGGACCAGCGGTCACGGCGCGAGGTGCTCAACTATTTCGATGGTCTGCGTTATGTAGAAAAACAGGCCGGCAAGGAAATAATCCGCCATGAAGACGTGTTTGAACTGCATCGCATCCTGGCAGGCGGGGTGATGGATCAGGGGGATGCCGGACGGTACCGCTCCATCGCCGTGCGCGTGGGGAACTATATGCCGCCCGCCCCGGCCGAGGTCTCCGGATTGATGTTTGAGCTGCTTGAGTGGTGGCACACCAAAGCGGGCGAGATTTCACCTGTGCTCAGTTCCGCTATTCTCCACTACCGTTTCGAGGCCATCCATCCCTTTGCTGACGGCAATGGCCGCACGGGCCGCGCTCTGGCTCTCTGGGAACTGT
>DIKT01000020.1 GCA_002424635.1 Desulfobulbaceae bacterium UBA5611 | reverse complement strand
GATGCAAGCCGCCACACTTAATCTGACATTCACAGTAGGCACCTTTCGTCGAGGGAGTGTTAAGAAATTCAGACCTTCGATGCGGCAATCTCAACTTAATTAACGCACAAATTGTCTTCCTGTTAGACCTCATTGTCATCAAGAACCTGTCTGACAATTTTGGCCAATGTTGGCCTATCAAGTGGCTTACGAGCATACTTTTTTATACCAATTGCCAGGGCTCCTTCTTCTGTGATGACGGAGCTGTAGCCTGTGCAGAGGATAATCGGCATGTTCGGCTTTATTTTCAAAACTTCCTCTGCCAATTCAACACCAGACAACTCAGGCATGGTCTGATCTGTGATTAGCAGATCAAATTGATCCGGATTGAGCCGGATTTTTTCCAGTGCCTCTTTGCTGCTTGTTGTTGCTGTTGCTGTATAGCCAAGAAGTTCCAACACTCTTTTGTGGAGGTTGACAATACTACTTTCGTCATCAACAACCAGAATCCGCTCTGTGCCCATGGGAATACTTTTTTGCTCGATCTCTACAGAAGTGGCTGCAACCTCTTCCAATGCGGGAATGTAGACTTGGAAGGTGGAGCCTTTGCCAAGTTCACTCTCTACCTGGATAAAGCCGTGAAGGGTCTTGACAATTCCGTGTATAACCGCCAGTCCTAGGCCAGTGCCCTTGCCAGTATCTTTGGTCGTAAAATAGGGTTCAAAGATTCGTGCCATCGTTTTAGTATCCATGCCCTGACCTGTGTCCTGGATGGACAGCTCAATAAAGGGCCCTGGGGAGACATCACTTTCAGCAATATCTTCTTTTCGTAGTTCTGTGCGCGATAAGGAAACTGTTAAAGTGCCCTTTTCATTTTCCATGGCATGATAGGCATTGGTGCAGAGGTTCATCACGATCTGGTGAATATTCGTCGGATTTGCCAGAATGGAACCACATTTTGGATCAATATGCTCCTCGATGGCAATTGTGGTAGGCAGTGTTGACCGCAACATCTTTAATGCCTCTTTGATAATCAAATGGGGCTGGAAAGGGTGTCTTTTCTGATCTGCCTTGCGGCTGAAGGTGAGAATCTGTTTGACGAGTTCTGCTGCTCGCTGTCCTGAGCTGATGACTTGCTCAATATCCTGCCTTGCCTTGCTGTCCCTTGGCAGATCGCGTTTGACAAACTCTGAAAAACCAAGGATAGCTGCCAGGATGTTATTAAAATCATGGGCAATGCCGCCAGCCAGAGTACCCATGGCCTCCATTTTTTGAGCCTGAAAAAGTTCCTCCTCCATTTTCTTCTGCTCGGTGATATCCTTGGCAACATGGACTATATACAGAATATCCCCATTCTCAGCAGGGATTATGGCAGAGGATACTTGAAATGTTTTTCCCAGATTTTTATGGGTAATGATAGCTGAATGGCCTTCTCTATCTTGGAGTGTCTCCACCAAAGGACAACCAGAGCATGGGGCAGATACGCCGGTAAGGACCTCATAGCAGTGTTTGCCATTCAGTTCTTCAGGCTCTGTCTGGAAAAAATCATGGGCCGCTTTATTGGCACGGACAATGTGCATATCCTTATCTTGAATGGTGATGATGTCTGATATGGCATCAAAGGTATGCTCCCATTCTTCTTTGGCTCTTACGAGTTGTTCCTCTGCCTGTTTACGCTGGGTGATATCAATCACGATGGAATACAGTAATGTCTGTTCTCCCTGTTGAATCGGGCCGCTGTAAACCTCCACGTCACGAGGCTCTCCTTGCGCACGGCGATGCCTGAATACAAAGTGTGTGCGTTTTTCCAAACGAGCCAACTCTATTTCCGCCTTGACTTGAGCCGGGGTGAGCGTGTTGATGTCAGATATATTCTTGCGCTTCAGATCGTTAATTGACCATCCGTAATAGGCTTCTGCCGCAGGATTGGCATCCTTGATGGCACCATCATCCGGGTTGATGACGAGCATCACGGTATGCTTGTTACTAAACAGGCTCCGATAACGTTGCTCGCTCTCTTGCAAGGCCTGATCTGTCTTCTTCCTTTCTTCAATATTTTGCAGAAGATTCTGCCTCATTTCGTTAATGGCATTAACCAGTGTACCTATTTCATCGGTATCTGCATATTTGGTCAAACGAGCTAACTCAAGAGGTCTTTGGGGTTGGTTTAAATCAAATTTCCGGGCATAATTGGCCATTATCTTCAAATGTCTGCCAACCACGAACTGGAAGAGGATGAAAACAAAACTGGAGACAAAAAATGTTTTGAAACCCTGAGTGACGAGGATGATCATCACTCGGTCAACCAACCGGTGATAAACACCGTCAAGGCCAACAACAACATGTAACACAGCAAGCTTCATCTCCTTGCCACGGTGCTGATATAAGAGGGGATAATCTCGCAGGATAACCTTTTGCTTTATGTTTACAGGATCACCAGCACTCATCATCAATGACTTTTCCTGACGAATTTCAACATAACGCATATCTGGCAGATCAAGAATACCCTGCAATTGGACAGCGAGAATCCTCTCATTAAATGACCAGAGTCCTTCACTGATAGTTTGGAGGTAGCTTCGCTCAATTTGTATTAGGTTGGCATCAATGTTTTTCAGGTCACGCTTATACTCGTAGTAGAGCTGAACAGCGGTACTCAAAATGGTGACGGCAGAGCTGAACAACAGGATATACAGAAAAAAGCGGCGCCCAATACTCTGCCAACAAGAGGAAAAAAACTGCGAAAGAGAGTGTTTATTCATTATGAATCAGCTCATTGAAGGACCGACTTGGAATATCGCTGACGGACCTGATTCCATATCCGATCATAAGACCCGTCTTTTTTCATTTTTCGAATTTCGTTATCAACTTTGGGAATCAAATCGGCATGTTTTTTGTGTAAATAGAGATACCAGTCTCCAGATAGCAGAGGGGGCGAAAGAACACGCACTCCTTTGATTCCTAGTCTGCTAATTGTCTCAAGACCAATCATCTGCTCGATAACAGCTATATCTATACGGTCTTCATCAAGCATACGGAAAAGTTGATCAGCACTGTCAACCGTGAAACGTGAAGAGGCATCTTTGGTATTACGTTCCACAATTTTCCATCCTGTAACTATACCCACATTGAATGGGAGGAGACTTTCTGGTCCCTTAACTTCAAATTTTTTAGTTTTGCTGAAAACAGTGTGGTTATATTGCATAACAGGCTCGGTGCTGCGAACAAGGTTTGTATAGACATTTACTAAGTCAGCAATTCGACAGACATCGCCCCCATCTATACCCGCATTTGCATTCTGCAGACAACGTTCAGCTGGCAGTGCCTGTATTTCAAAGTCAATTCCAAGGCGGCCAAATAGTTCAGCGTAAAGAAGATCTAAAAAACCTGTTTTATCTGGAGAGGTGATGGGGGCAGAATAGGATGTGTTGAGCACCAATGGCTGCGATTGAGCAAAAACAGGTCCACAGAAACATAGCAAGAAAAAAAAGGCTTTCATCATCTGATACATTTTTCACCCCCCTCTGACAGTTTCTAAACAGTACTATTTTAGCAATAGTTCTTGTTTGTTGTACAATCTGATAAAATCATACCACAAGGTGGAGTAATTCGGAAAAAATTTTAAGAGGAAACCAGTGGCAAGTTTAATTATCGGCAGGGACACTGAAATAAAGATTATTCCTGATATACGTAACCGCACAGTAGTAGTAATCTAAATTTAAGCTCAATGTCAAATTGGTTAAGGTTCTCTGGCAATCTTAATTTTGTGAGTCTGAATAAGAATCAATAGATTTTGGAAAGATCTTGACCATGGAAGGCCCAGATCAAGTTCCCTGGAATAATGCCGTCTTTCTGTACAACACTGAGTGGGAGTGATATACAGAAACTAGACAATAACTTGATAATAACAAAAGTATTAACCAGACCGCGAGAACGTTGGCGGCGCTACGCGGCAAGTTCATTGGCGCGGTCTGGTTATACTAGGCGTTGGGGCGCATTCATTGGGCCTCACAGTTTTCTGTGACAGGATGTGAGAATGAAACTTTTCATGCGCGTATTTGGAATTATCCATGGGTTGATGGCATTTCTTTTTGCCTGCGCCGCACTCATGCTTATCACAATTGCCACCCACATGGGCTGGGTGGCCTTCGTCGGCGGTTTGGACCGAGCCGCAGCGCAAGTGATTATCGAAGCCGTAGGGCTGTTAGCTGCTGCTGTCGTCGCGTTGCAGATTGCCGAAACTATTGTCAAGGAAGAGGTTATTCGCGGGGCTGACATCAGCGCGCCCACTCGCGTACGACGATTCCTGTCAAGATTCTTCGTGGTCATCGTGGTCGCGCTGGCCATTGAGGGGCTCGTTGCGACGTTCAGGGCCATACATGAAGATCCGGCACAACTTCCGTATGCGGCGAGTATCGTGGTCGCGGTAGGAATACTTCTTGCCGCCTGGGGCCTATTCATTCACTTCAACCGTTCTGCTGAAGAACTTGAGCCAGAGGCAATGGCGGACGCAAAGCGGGAAGACCGAAAACTCAATCAACCTCCTCCCAATTAATCTTCAACTGATGCGCCCTAACTCTTTGGTCAAGGGTACAAGCTGCCGGCAGGCCGGCGCCTTTCCGCTACCTCGAACGTTAGAGAGTACACCGGGGTCGGACCAAGTCAACATAGGGCACTGCTTTTCGTATTCACTGCGGCAGACTGTCCGCCCGAACACTGTAGTTGCCTTATTACCAGCGTAATGATTGACCACTTGCCACAAATGCCTGACGAAACCAGACGACGCTATCTTTTCGTTGCCATTGACCGACACCAGTTTGCTAGCGCTTGCTTAAGAAACGGGCAAGCGGCCGCTTTACAAGTTCGGTAATAACGAGGTAGAGCACCGCGATCGACACAATGAGACCAAGGTGGGCCAATGAGGGTCTCGTAAACTCAAAAAAGGCGGCGGTCCAGGGGATTAGGGGCAACGCAAGCGTAATTACAATAGCCACCGCCGAGATGATAACAACGATTGGCGCTGGCCAGCCGGCTTTTTCGATCGGCAACATCGACCGAATAGATACCAGAAGCAGGAGCTCGGTGATCACACTTGCGATGAACCAGTTGGTTTGCAGAACCCCCGGCGAGATGCGATAGAAGAGCCCAAAATAGACAAAATCAAAGACGGTACTGACGAGCCCCAATGTAATAAAGAGAATGTAGAGCGAACGGAAGTCATAGCGCTGCGGTCGAGTTACTTCCTGCTCGGAGATGCGGTCAAAAGCGATTGCCATCATCGGGAAATCTGAGAGGAGATTGAGCAGTAGCAACTGCTTTGGCAGCATTGGTAAAAAGCTGATGAGGAGTGACCCGATAGCCACGGCATAGAAATTACCAAAGTTGGAGACAAGCGTGGCGCGGATGTATTTCAGCGTGTTGGCGTGTGTCTCACGCCCTATGCGGATGCAATCAATGATCACTCGCAAGTCATTTTCCAGAAGAACGATGTCGGCAGTTTCGCGTGCCACATCCGCCGCCGATTGCACCGTCATTGAGACATGAGCGGCCTTCAGCGCCAGTGCATCGTTGATCCCCTCCCCCAAAAAGCCGACAGTATACTGCTCTTTGAGGAGTTCGATCAGTTCTAACTTTTTCTCAGGCGTCGTGCGAGCAAACACGCGAACCTTGCCGACGCGTTTATGTTGCTCATGGATGGGCAGGGCTAAGAACACCGCCGCCTCCATGACTTCATCGTTGTTTGTCACGAGCCCGGCCTCTCGCCCAACGGCTTCAGCTACTCTCACGGCATCGCCGGTGATGATGGTAATCTCCACATTCAGACTCCTGGCCGCCGCGATAGTTGCGACAGTAGAGGCTTTAAGCGTATCAACAAAAGATACTAAACCGCCAAACCGGGCACCGCTGCCGTCATCGTAACTGACACCTAGCACCCGCCGCCCCTGTCTTTCCTCATCCGCAATCCAGGCTCCGACTTGCTCTTGCTCCTTTATCAGTCCCTGCTCAGAAAAGTACTCCGGACTGCCCCGGCGGATGTGTAGCCGCAGGCCATCTTCACGGCGCACCACAGCCCCGTTGCTGCGCAGAGCCGGGTCGAATGCCTCTTCTTCCAGAAGTTCAAAAGGAGCCACCTCAGCCTGCTGGTCGAGTGAAAGTGCTTCGTCGGTCGCACGGTCAAACGGTTCCGGGTTGCGCTCCGCCAAGGAATGTGCCGCCAGGCGCGCCAACACGAGCGGGTGGAATCGTGACTCTGGTTCAAGGTAATTGTTTTGGTAAACCAGGCGGTTTTCGGTGATCGTGCCGGTCTTGTCAGTGCAGAGCAAGTTCACTGATCCGAGATCAAATACCGAGGAAAGACGCTTGACGATAACATGCTTCTCAGCAAAATGGAGCGCGCCGCGCGAGAGGGTAAACGTCAGGACTAGCGGCAGCGCTTCGGGTATCACCGACACCGCAAGCGCAATCGCAAATATAAGGAGTTGGGGAATATCCGTGCCCACCCCTTTAATCAAAATGTTTGCTAGAACAACGAAGAGAAGCGTGATGAGCGTCGCCCGCAGGATGAAGGTGCTGATGCGATCAACGCCCGTAATAAGCTCACTCTCCGCCTGCACTGATGAGGCAGTTACAGCAATTGCGGCTAAACGCGTCTTTGTGCCAGTTGCGGTAACTTCCGCCAGCGCATTGCCGTGTATGATGACCACTCCCTGTAGAAGACGATGTTCGTCAGCTACTTCTTGCTTCACGTCTGTGGCAGCCTGCTTAACTACCGGAATACTCTCACCGGTAAATGTTGTCTCATCAACCAGCAGATTGCGCGCCTGTTGTATGATCGCATCCGCCGGGACAATGTCGCCGGATTCGAGCTTCAGAATATCGCCAGGGACAATCTCATCGTTGGGCACTTCCTGATCCCGGCCATCACGTCGAACGGTGACCATGCGCACCAAGTATGACTTAAGTTTATCCACCGCGGCGTTTGACTTGTACTCCTGAAACACATTGAGCGAGGCCCCAAGGAAGACAAACAGCAGGATAAACGAGCCGTCAATCGGCGCACCAAGCACAAAGGTCACACCGGCCGCGCCCAGCAGCAGCATGTTGAAGACGCCCCGAAACTGCCGGAAAATCAGCCGTGGGAGGCGATATCGCGGTACAGGCAAGGCGTTGGGGCCATAACGAGCACGGTGCTCTGCCACTTCAGTTAATGAAAGTCCGTCTAAATTACTCATGGTCATTTCCTTCTGAAGAAGATTTATGTGAGTTGATCACAAACAACCATAAAAATAGCAAATGTTACTGGCATGGATGTAGGTGTGACTTTATCTGAATAAATTATATGTTCATAAAGAATCGAATGTCAAACTATGACTGGAAGAGTTGTAATTGGCAATCCTAATCAATAGGAGGCTGACGGAGACTTGAAAAGTTTCCTGATATGCCCTTTCGTGTCACACCAGCCATGCATCATGTCTTTGTGGTATTATGCTTGAACTTATGGCTAGAGGCGGAATGAGAGCCGGTGAAGTCTTAAACCTCACACCAGCCGATATCCAAGCGATTGTTCCCGACGAGACCTTGGCTCCTGGCCTTGTTGGCCTCCAAAGAACGGACCGCTGGCTATATCTTTATACGATTCCTTCTGGCTGCAGGGCATGCAGGGTGGCCACAAAAATACCTTTGACTGCATCAAGGCATTCTCCGAGACTGATTTCACCGAAGACCTCAAAAAGTTCGATCTCCCGACGCTGATCATCCATGGCGATGATCAGCGTCGTACCGATCGGCGCCGCCGCCCTGCGCTCAGCCGAATTGGTCAAGGTCGCCATCCTGAAGATCTATCCTGGGGCCCCCCATGGTCTTGCTCATACGCACAAGGATCAACTTAACGCCGATTTGCTGACATTTATTCAGGGCTGAGCCGTAAGCAAAAGGGCAGAGCTGTCGGGCTGGACCAAGCGCACGATCAATATCTGTTGCAATATCGGGAATGTGCAGCTTCAGGATCTATCACATGGCTGGTTTGTCTTTGCTTTTGCCTTGGCACTCCTTGTGCTGTGTTGTTGAAATATGGCCACTTGGTTACATATAACCTTAACATCTAATTCTTGATAACAGCCCGCCTGGCAATGATCTTAAGAAATTATCAAAATTTCAGGAAGATGGGGTTGATATTATAACAAATAAAAAATCGGCACAAGGCTTGCATTATTATTGAGGTGCACAAGACTGAGAGAGTTGCCCGCGCCTGGAGCAGGTAAGCCGTAATCTCCTTACTTTATATTGTAAAATGCTGTTGGCCCTGCCGGCGGTGTTTTTTTCTGATATCCACATGGGGTGGATTATCGAAGCTCAAATATAACAAGGAAGAATATCATGAATTGGGATCGGATCAAAGGGATGTGGAAACAAGCCAAGGGAAAAACCCAACAACAATGGGGCAAGCTCACTGATGATGACCTCGATGTCATCGATGGCAAGCGTGAAGAGCTGATCGGTAAGATACAGGAACGTTATGGTATTGAAAAAGATGAGGCCGAAAGCCAAGTTTCCGATTTTGAAACCAAATATCACTAATTAATCGGACTGTCACTTGTCTGCACAGGTTTTACTGGCAAGGTAAGCACTATGCCCTGTCCCGATGTCAGTAATGGAGATAAATACTTTTCATATTTTAACATGCCTGGAAGAAAAGTTATGAAAAATTCCAAGATGTATTACGGACTCAGTGTCTTTGTTGTTACCGCTCTGTTTGCCACCGCGCCCTGTTTTGCAGCAGACGTTATCGTTCCCACTGGAACTTCAGATAAGATTGACAATGCCAGCATCCTGAAAGGCGGTTATTCCATTTTAGGCTCCAAATTAATTGGCAAGAATATAAAAAATTCCCAAGGTGATAACCTCGGAGACGTAAAGGACATCGTGCTTGATTCCAAGGGGAAGGTCCGGTATGTCGCCGTTGCTTTTGGCGGTTTTCTCGGGATCGGAGACAAGATGCATGCCGTGCCATTGTCAGCCTTTCAGTTCAAACGGGATAAAGGTATGTTTTACGATGATACCGAGTTGATTCTTAATGTCACCAAGGAACAGTTAAAAGATGAAAAAGGTTTTGATGCCAATAACTGGCCTGATTTGGACAGTGAGACCTACCGGACAGATCTCGACAGACGGTATAATGTCCATCGTTCGGACATGAAATAACTTGCTATATGTACTCACATAGCGGCAGGGCTTATCGGTCCTTATGTGGATGCGAGACTCAAGGAATGGAGGAACGTTATGCTGAACAATGAAAAAGGCAAGATAGGCTGGATACTGCTTTGGGTCTTGGGAATCCCGATCCCGATCCTCGTGGTGCTGTTTGTCCTACGTGGTTGCACCTGAGAGACTGCGCACCAAAGAGTACCCGCTGAGTGAGTTAACGTTATTGGGATGAAATTTCCTTCAAACGAGCACTAAAGGAGAATTTTGTAAATGAAGACCAATTATGGCTAACCAATCTGGATTAAGACAAGCCTCACATACGTGCCCCTTGGTCTGTCCAGCAAAGATTGAGCGTGAAAGATCAGGGAGGAATCGAAATCTGCCAACGAGGATAGATAAGATCATGCGAAGCGAACTCCGCTAAGGTTGTCGGTGGCAGTATTTACAAAGTAAACCAAATAGAAGGAGTATGTCATGAACGAAACAAACGAGAAGTCAGTGCCTATGTACGGTATTGCCCGGGCATCGAAGATCATCGGCGAAACGGTGGTCAACCGCCAGAGTGAGAATGTGGGCAAGATCCACGAGCTGGTGATCGACGCCAAAAACAACCGGGTGGCCTACGCGGTGCTCTCTTTCGGGGGTTTCCTGGGCATGGGTAACAAGTTGTTCGCCATGCCATGGGAAGCCTTCGAATTCTCCACCACCGAAAATAAGCTTATCCTCAACGTAGACAAGGATAAACTGGAGAATGCACCTGGATTTGAGGAGGACGAAAAGTGGCCTGATTTCTCGGATACACGATGGGGAGAGGGCATCTACAACTACTACAACTTCACTCCTCCCTGGAAGTTGCATAGTCAGGATTCTGGGTGCGTATCAAGCCCATCCACTGGATCTACATCAAGGGTGTGACGTCGGTCAAGAATGACATGCGCCTTAAAGAGAAACGCTAAATCGGCTCGCCATCAGTCACTTCCCCCGGACATCTGGTCCGGGGGAAGTGACTGACGGCATATATAATAAGACGATGTTCTCTGGCCTCTGATGGCCGGCAGAAGATATTTCCAGCAAGGAGAAATCTATGAAAAAGACAGCGGGTTTGTGGATTGACCATCGTAAGGCCGTGATAGTGGTGGTTTCGGACAAAGGGGAAGAAACAAAAGTGATCGAATCAAAGGTGGAAAAGCAGAACGCACCGTCTGCTGGTGAACCTTCAACGTCCCCCTATGAATCTCATATGGTTCCAGCAGATGATATCCTTCAGAGAAAGTTTACAGACCAACTCAACAGCTACTACGATGAGGTCATTTCGCTTATTCGTGACGCCGAAGCGATTTTAATATTTGGCCCTGGCGAGGCAAAGGGCGAGCTGAAAAAACGTCTCGAAGGAGACAAACTTGATGGCCTCATCGAGGCGGTGGAAACAGCTGACGACATGACAGATCGCCAGATTGCCGCGAAAGTCCGGGAGTATTTTCAAAAGTAGAACTACGAGAAAAGAGTATTTCAGCATAAATGAATTGTGACAGCGACGCAGTCGCGTTTCATAATCTCTGTCTTCACCGACAGAAAAAAAAGGAGGATCATATGTTGTGGACAATTGCCGTGATACTGATAATTCTGTGGGCGTTGGGACTGGTCAGCAGTTACACGATGGGAGGGTTCATTCATATCCTGCTGGTACTTGCTGTTATTGTTGTGCTGCTCAACCTCTTTCAGGGGCGGCGGCGTGGGTAGCCTTCTGGAAAGGGCGTTCACAACATTTTAAAGGGGAGGATGAATCATGTCAATAGGAACAATCTACTCATAATCCTGATACTGGCGTTTGTGGGAATAATCCCAATCTGGCCCCATAGCCGGTCGTGGGGGTATGGACCCAGCGGCGGGGTCGGGCTGATAGTGCTCATCATTGTGATCCTGCTCTTATTGGGCAGGATATAGTCAACTCCTAAAAAGAGTTATCCGCGCCTGTGAAAGGCCATATCTTATAACAACTCATTTAATGATAAGGGACGAACCCCAAATGAGTGAAATAGATAACTAAAGAGAAAAATTTAAATCTCTGTTCGACAAGTGGAACGCTGAATTTTCTATATGAGATATCAATACCAGAAAGGCTGGCGCAGATCTGAAGTTCGACTACAACGGACAAGAAACAGCGCTACAGGAAAGGTAAAGACTTAAGTTGAGGAGGTTATGCAACATGGCAACCAAAAACAATAAATACAAACCAATGAGCCAGGAAATGCGCTACATCATGGACCATGCCCATGCGCTTGTGGACGCTACTTCCGGAGAACTGGACGACCGGATCAAGTCAGCCAGAACCGCCCTGAAGGAACGTCTGGAATCAGCCAAGGGCGACTACAGCCAGCTTGAAGCCCAACTCCTGGATAAGGTCCAGGCCGCTGATGAGTTTATTCATGTAAAACCATACTCTGCCATCGGCGGCACCTTTGTCGCCGGCCTGTTCCTGGGCTGGTTCATGTCCAGGAAATAGCATGGACAGACTGCCGCTGATCATTTCCGGGATCTCAAGGGCTGCCGGCCTGTATGTCCTGCCGCCTGAATAGCGGCTTTACAGGATCGCTGGCGCGGCAGTAGCCAGGTGATAAGAATTCGCTTTCCAGTGGAAAAGTACAGCCGATAAAAACAGGCATTTTCCCCTCCCAACCGGTACGGAATATACCCTGTATCAAATAAACAAGAGGTCAGATTAGCGCGGATCTTTCTCCCAAATTATATCAAATCAAGTCTGAAATAAAAGATTGTCCCTATCATTGACGGATTGAATGTTGGGAGATATCCTTTGTTGAAGAACATTCTTCACTTTATCAATTTCCAGATGGGAAATAAGCATATAACGCACTGATCTACATATAACTGAAATGCGAGTCATGTTTTTTTCGTACTTTCTGACCTGAACAGCATGGCTTTTTAAGGAGATAGAATGAATATGCCCATACCTTTTTGGGTGGCCCTCCTTCTTTACATATCGATGGCAGCGGGCGTACTTGCGGCGCAGGACAACACCCCTTCCTCCCCGGTCCTGGAGGGGCTGATCACCGCTACCCTGGCCAATAACCCCGAACCCAAGGCCGCCGGATCACGTCTTCACCTTTACGAAAACAAGATCATCCCGGCCGGCTCTCTGAACGACCCTTCCCTTTCCTTTTCCTTCAGCAACTATCCGGTAGACACCTTTGCCGGCAACAAATTTCCCACAAGCGGCAAGATAGTCCAACTCACCCAGGATCTCCCTTTCCC
>DIKT01000095.1:11069-40286 GCA_002424635.1 Desulfobulbaceae bacterium UBA5611 | reverse complement strand
AAGGCAAGTTTGCCGCAGTCCAGATTCCAGCTGACAGCTATTGTCAGTTATTCCTCCCATTCCCGGCCGTCCCGGGCCAGAAGCGCCACCGAGGCCAGCGGTCCCCAGGAGCCGGCCGGATAACTGCGGGGCGGTTCATTGGAGATAGCCCAGGCCTTATGGATGGAATCAATCCAGGCCCAGGATAGCTCCACCTCATCACGGCGAATGAACAGGGCCTGATTGCCGATCATCGTCTGCAGAATCAAGCGCTCATAAGCATCCGCCAGATGCTCTTCGGCAAAGGCATCAACAAAACTCAGATTAAGCATGGTCTTCTGCAATTTGATGCCCTTGCTGATGCCGGGGACCTTGTTCAGCATCTCGATCTGCACGCCCTCATCCGGTTGCAGACGGATCACCAGTTTGTTGGGCGGCAGCTCCTTGTAACTGTCCTTGAAGATGTTATGGGGCAGCTGCTTGAAAAAGATCACAACTTCGGAGCGCTTGGTGGTCATGCGTTTGCCGGTCCGCAAATAAAAAGGGACGCCGGCCCAGCGCCAGTTATCAATATCCACTTTCAGTGCCACAAAAGTTTCCGAGGTAGATTTTGGGTTACCACCCTCTTCCTGCAGATAACCGGGAACCGGCGTACCATTGATAAAACCGGCGCCATACTGACCACGCACGGTTTTTTGGTGGACATTGTCAACGGTGATGGGCCGCAGGGCCTTCAGGACCTTCATCTTCTCGTTACGGATGGAGTCACCATCCATTGTCGGCGGGGGCTCCATGGCCACCAGGGTCAGGATCTGGATCAGATGATTCTGGACCATGTCCCGCAACTGGCCGGTTTGATCGAAATAGGCCCAGCGTCCCTCAATGCCCACTTCTTCCGCCACGGTAATCTGGACATGATCAATGGTGGCGTGGCCCCAGTTGGTGATAAAAATAGAATTAGCAAAGCGCAGGGCCAGCAGATTCATGACCGTTTCCTTACCCAGATAGTGATCAATGCGATAGACCCGGCTCTCAGCAAAGAAGCCGGCGACCACATCATTGATCTCCCGCGAGGAGGCCAGATCCCGGCCAATTGGCTTTTCGAGCACCACCCTGGTGGTCGGGGTGATAATGCCGGCGTGCGCCAGGCCCCGGCAGATATCATCAAAGAGATGAGGGGCAACGGAGAAATAATTAATCAGCACCCGCTGCTCCTGATCGGTTATCTCCAGCAGTTTCTTATACTCGTCGGCTTGATCAATATTGATCAGCACATAGTGCAGACGGGCCAGCAGACGCTCGGTGACCTGAGCATCAAGCTCACCTTTAATAAAGGTCTGGAGGGCCTCATACATTTTGCGAGTAAAATTGACCTGACTGAGATCATGGCGGGCAATCCCTAAAATTCTGGTATCAGGGTGGAGCAAACCTTCACGGTCCAGTTGATAGAGAGAAGGGATGAGCTTGCGGCGGGACAGATCGCCCAGCACTCCGAAGATGGCAAAATCACAGGCCTGATTCTTTTTTTCCAACATACAGCAACCTCCGCCATACGATTGAATCACTGCTCAACAAGAATAATTTAATTGTATCAGTGCTACCCCCTGAATACAACTTTTGACCTTAATTTTATATATTGATACCTTATCTATTGATATAACATCATTTTTTTACCAGTCATATTAACAGCCCTCGACGGCCTGCTCCTTTTTCTGGTGACACTTC
This sequence comes from Desulfobulbaceae bacterium UBA5611, assembly GCA_002424635.1. Classification (GTDB taxonomy): domain Bacteria; phylum Desulfobacterota; class Desulfobulbia; order Desulfobulbales; family Desulfocapsaceae; genus UBA2270. Next base: position 38,582 of record DIKT01000095.1, on the reverse strand, counting down.
AGACAACTGGTGGGGCCGGCATTTTTCTCCTTATGACAGCCCTGGCACAAAGCATGAGCCTTGTCTTTGCCTAATTCTAACGGACCGGGCTGCTGGTCTTCATGACAGGCAGAACAACCGAAGGCCTCAGCGTGTTTCTTGTGCTGCAAGACCACCTTGCCATGGTCATTATTAATAACAATTGTTTCAGCTATTGTCGCAAGAGACTGGCCACTTTCTGCCTCCACCGGCAGCTCCTCCTCCCTCTGATCAACCGGTTCCATCTGATTTTCTTTAAGGGCCGGAGTCTCAGATTCTAGCTCACTTTTTTCCGCTACCACCTCATTTATCGCTTGTGACCCATCATTAACCGTTTCTGTGGTGGTCGGAAGCCTTTCTTGCTCTGCACTATTCTGATCATCTACCACTTCATCCGTGCCGGTTATCGTTGGCCCGGCATCCAGGTCTGGTTCTGGAGATCCTTCTTGAGGCGCCTCGGTCTCTTCCAGCGTCTCAACCATAGTTTGGACGCCGGATTGTTCTGAAACCTTATCCTCGCTTGTTTTCTCATCCGGACTGCAACCCCAGGACATCATGATAGCCACTATGGCCACCACACGTAATTTCTTTTTCATGGTTATTTCCTTTTCATAATTGCGATATTAATGACAGCAGAGAGACCACCTCTGCGCTATTACCGGGCCTCGTCTGATGCAGGAGTTAGATGAGCTTGCTTATGATCAAGGTGGCTACCCGGATTTTTTTTACCAACTCAGGCTGAAGGAATATGAACAGAAAGATAAATCTATTTCGGGAAAGAAGAGAACAACCGGACTGCTTGCCATTGATTTCAATCAAAAAAAGCATCAGGTCGGTATAGTAAAATCAATTAGCTCGGCTCGAACGGATGTAAGCAATTTCCTGCTGACTTGATTTTGAATGTTGTTAAGATCAACTATTATCTCAGCGAAAATGGAAACCGCTGCCGCCGAACAAGCCGATTATACCGATTATAATCAAATATATGGCGACGATATAATTCAACAGACGGGGCGCAACCAGAATCAGGATACCGGCTATCAGGGCTACCAAGGGGGCAAGGCTTAACGTCATGTTCATAGGTGTTCTCCTTTTTGATGATGAATAAGCAGGAAAGGCACATCCGGCCCTCTTGAGGTGCTGAAGGAAAGAGAAGCGGAAGGGTCATTTCCCAGTATACTACCGGGTACCCCTGCCATGATGAACATAGACAAGCAGGATCCTTTAATAAAATTCTACCTCCCCGCATACAATCGGTCAATGGTTGAGTCATTTTTTGAGGTATCGCCGGCGGACTATTAAAGGAATGCTGGCTTTTACCACCTTACGACGTCTGACAAGCGGGGTGGACGGCGTTTTCGCCTTCTCCGGCTGATCTCCTGGACTCGCCCGTCTTCAAAAACCACCAGGGTGTCGGCAACAACCTCCACGTCCGCCGGATCATGAGTGATGACCACCAATATCCTTCAAAACACATTATTCTAACAAGGCCACTGATTTCACCTGAATCCAAATTACCTGTTCTACCCCCAGCTTAAGCTCGGCCACCGCCCGTTTGGTCACACGAGCCACAAGTCGCGAGCGCCCAATCTGTACACCGACGAGCGCCAGGCCTGGGTGCTCGTCTTCGCCGATGGATTCCACCGTACCGCAAAACACATTCTGAATACTGCTCTCGCTGGGTCTCTCTCTGGCCACACTGACATCGCGGGCAAGCACCCGCACCCGCACCCTGCGACCCACAGCCAGGCCGGGATCACGACACCAGAGACAACCATCGGGAAAATCAAGCCGTACCAGATGCCAGTCCTTGTCAATAATACCGATAGTGGCCTCAAGGATGGCGCAGGCATCCTTGCCAATGCGAATGGAGACATCAGGCCGGGTCAGCACCTCCGCCAGAGGACCCTGAGCCGAGGCCCGACCGCCTTCCATAACGACAATATGGTCAGCCAGCCGGATGACCTCATCCGGGGAATGGCTGACATAGATGACAGGTATGGCCAGCTCCTCATGCAGCCGTTCCAGATAAGGCAGAATTTCCAGTTTGCGTTTCAGATCAAGGGCAGCCAGAGGTTCATCCATGAGCAGAAGCCGGGGCTCGACTGCCAGGGCGCGGGCAATGGCCACCCGTTGCCGCTCCCCGCCGGAGAGCCGATCCGGTTTCCGGTCAAGGAGGTGACCAATGCCGAGTAGCTCAATGGCCTGGTCGAGACTGTCCCCCTGAAGACCGGCAACCCGCTTCATGCCGTACCGAAGATTGCCAATCACCGAGAGATGGTCAAAAAGACTGGCCTCCTGAAACACATAGCCCAGCGGCCTTTTGTGAGTCGGCAGCCAAGAGGCGTCATCCTGCCAGATATCTCCGTTGATTTTCAGGTACCCCCTGGACGCCCTTTCCAGTCCGGCCATACAACGCAGCAGGGTTGTCTTACCGGAACCTGAATGGCCAAACAGAGCCGTTACACCGACTGCGGGCAATACCAGATCGACATCAAGGGAAAATCCCGACCAGTCCAGGCGAAACTTGGCGTAAATTTCGCTCATGTCAGACACCTTTTTTTGGATGACGCCGCCAGGCATAGAGCGCTAGCAACACCAGAAATGAAAAACCAAGCATCATGGCCGAAAGGTGATGGGCCTGGATGTACTCCAAGCCTTCCACATGATCGTAGATCTGCACCGAAACAACACGGCTGACACCAGGGATGTTGCCGCCGATCATCAGCACCACACCGAACTCCCCCACCGTATGGGCAAAGGTGAGAATGGCGGCGGTCATAAAACCAGGAAGCGCCAAAGGGATGGCAACGGTAAAAAAGGTGTCGAGCCTGGAAGCCCGCAAGGTGGCGGCTACTTCCAGCGGCCGCTCTCCGATCCCTTCAAAGGCGTTTTGCAGGGGCTGCACCATGAAGGGCAGGGAATAGAAGACCGAGGCGATGACCAACCCCTGAAAGGTGAAGGGCAGCGGCTCGAGGCCGAGTACTTTGGTTAACTGCCCCACCGGGCCGTCTGGCCCCATGGCCAGCAACAGATAAAATCCCAGCACCGATGGCGGCAGCACCAGGGGCAGGGCGACCACCGCGCCGATCGGCCCTTTCCACCACGAACGGCTGCGGGCCAGCCACCAGGCAATGGGGGTGCCGATCAGAAAGAGAATGGCGGTGACAATCCCCGCCAGTTTGACGGTAAGCCAGATGGCTTCAAGATCGCTGTCGGTGAGGAGCATGGCCTGGTTCCTATTTTTCGGTATTTTCGCCTGGGAGCACGAAACCGTACTTGGTCATTACGGTGCGAGCCGGTTTGCTGTTCATATACGCGGTGAAGCTTTTGGCGAGGAGATTGCCGGCCGCCCGACTGGTGATGATGTACCCCTGCTCAAGGGGTTCATGCAGGGTGTCGGGAATCAGCCAATAGCCTCCTCTTTTCGCCAGTTCGGGGTTGACCGCAAGAGAGAGGGCGATGATCCCGGCCTGGGCATTGCCGGTCTGGACAAACTGGGCGGTATGGGCGATGTTATCGCCATAAACCAGCTTCGGCTCGATCTTCTCCCAGAGACCGGAGGCGCGCAGGGCCTCTTCCGCCCGCTTGCCGTAGGGCGCATGCTTGGGATTAGCAATGGCAATCCGGCTGATCTTCGGATCGGTGAGGCTGGCAAGGGTCATTGTGGCGGCATCCATGCTTGTACTCCACAAAACGATCCGGCCGAAAGCGTAGGGCTTTACCTCGGAAGCGGCAAAGCCTTTTTTCGCCAACTCGCGCGGGAAGGCGATATCGGCGGAAAAGTAAAGGTCATAGGGTGCCCCTTGCTGGATTTGGGTTTGAAACTTGCCCGAAGAACCATAAACGACATCGATTTCTGCACCGGGGTGCTCCTGTTTAAAGGCCGCGGCTATTTCCTCCATGGCGAACTTCAGGTCCGCCGCTGCGGCGATGGTGATCTTTGCGGCATGGGCGGGCACGGCAAACAGCATGGCGCCAACAAACATCAGGAACTTAAATCGGTGCATCATCTTACTTCTCCTTGTTGTGGCGGGTGGGTATGGGACTGGTGCCGGACGAATTCCCGAAGACAGCACTCCGCCCTCTGTCGTTATATCTTGGCAAACATATCGATGCGCACAAAAAATCATTTTTCTCCCTTATTCCGGGATCTCCGTCCGCTTATCCCGTTGCCACTCCCAGCCATTCAAAACCTGATCCATCTCGGCCAGCATCTCTTGAAACCTGGCGTGATAATGCTTGAACAAAGCAATCGCTTTCACCCCAGCCGGGGTGAGACTGGCTCCACCGCCATGTTTGCCGCCGCGACAGGTTTCTACCAATTTACAGCCCGCCTGCCGGTTCATGGAGTCGAGAAGATTCCAGGCATGCTTGTACGACATCTCCATGGAACGGGCCGCCTGGGCCAGGGAACCGGACTCCCTGATCCGCTCCAGCAGCACCACCCGGCCATAGCCGAGAAAGGTGCCATCCTCGCCTTCGAGCCAGAGCCGGCCCCGCCACTGCAGACCGGATTTTTCTTTGTCTTGCCTCGTGTTGTTTTTCATCTCGATATATTTATCAGAACATATCGGTTATGCAAGCCTTTTTCGCACAAAAAAAGCCCGTCTGTCTCAGCCAGGGAGGGGGCGAGACAGACGGGCCGAACAGGGAAAAATAGGGAAAACCCCTGTTAGAATGCCATGCTCACGGCAACCCCACCGTAGATGAAGTCATCGTCATTTCCATCCTTACTGCTTGCCCTCATGAGATCTTCGGCATCACTGCTCAAGGCGAAGGTATAGCTGAGTTTCGGAGTGACGGTGATATACTGGTTCACCGGCACGGTAAGACCCACTGACAACACCCCGTCATGGAAATTGCTGTACTTGCTGCCATCGGCTTCGGCATAGGTTGCCGCCTCATCCGCGGCGAGATAGCTTACCAGACCGCCCAGATCCAGGGTGATATCGCCGGTCACCGGGAAAGAATGGGAAATCCCCAAGGTCGCATACCATCCCGGAAATGCGTCGGTGTCACGGTAGACAGCCAGGGTCGGCGTCAAGAGGGTGTCCAGGGCGGCACTGGCGAAAAATTCCTGGGTATCATCGCCGTCAAGGGCGTAGTAAATATAGCCGACGGAAAAAGCGGCAGGACCCATTTCCCAGCCATAGGCCAGAGTCATATCAGTCTCATTCCAGTTGTTGGCCTCATCCGTTGTGCTGGAGTAGGGATCAGTATCGAGATTTCCCCACAGGTTGGCGGAAAAACCCTTATAGGCCACCGTCGCGGAGGGCTGGACCACAATGCTGTCCTTGCTCATTTCAAAGCCCCGCCAGATATACTGACTATAGGCCCCAACGGTCAGATCCGCCGTCGGTTTTTCTTCCTCGGCATAGGCCAGGCCGGAAGACATGACAAGACAAATCCCGGTGGCGGCAACTCCGGCCATTAATTTCTTTGCGATTTCACTCATTTTCTCTCTCCTTTTCTATAAACGTGAACTATAAAGGCCTAGGCCCATCTTTTGTTTACTGTAGTTCCAAATTCCATGCCAATAACCTAAAAAAATAATTTTATTACTATAAATTACTGAAATTAATAAATTCTAACAAAAACTTAATATCGGCAGAAATTACATTTTTGCATTACAAGAGGCATAGAAGTAACAAAATTGTACAATTACATATTGCCGCCTGCGGTGAGCGTTTCCTTTTTTTACAAGCAGCGTTTACTTCGCAACAGACCCATTAAACCCAAAACCAGGCACCAGCATCGACATTCCACGCCACCTCATCAACAAGATCGAGCATGGAAAACCACCGCATTGCGGCCGGTTTGCCTTGCCAGGTGCCATATACCGGCATTAAGACATCTTCTCCTTACGGTAAAAAGGTCCGCAGACAGATGAGTTCCGTAGTCTGCCAGCCCAGGCTCCGATAGAAGTCAAGAGCCGGGGCATTGTTCCTGTCAGCCAGAAGCTGCAGGCGTGACACCCGGTTGGCCCTCGCCCAGTCACTGACCGCCTCGACCAGCAGGCGACCAACGCCGCGCCCGCGCCACTGTGCATCGACCACTACATCTTCCACCAATAGAGTCAGACCGCCCTCAGCCGTAGAGACTAGCAACTGCCCGGTACACATGCCCACGACCTGACCCTCAGCTTCGGCCACCAGCACACACCCAAGTTCATTTGCAAGCATCAGGCTAAGCCCCTGCCGCTGCCTGGCCTCATCAAAGGAGAAATCATCTTCAATCGCAAAAAGGACACTCAACAGAGAGACCAGGCTGTCCAGGTCAGCAGATTGAGCAGTGCGTATCTTCATTTTCCCCAACTCCAAGCTGTTGTTCCACCAGATCCTGCAACCTGCCGGCCAGATCGAGCATAACAGGAATTTCCGCCATGGCCGGCCCGGTGATATTGAAGGTGTCCACATCACAGATCTCCTGGTACTGATCCAGATTCAACAGACCTTCCCGGATACCGGTCATGGCGCCGGGAAAGACCTCATCCATGGCCTCGACCAGATCTTTCATGGTGTGATTATACGGTAATTTTCCCCGGAACATCAGGGTGGCCATCACAAATTTCTCGATGGCCATGGCAATGATATTGTACAGGATCACAGTGGTAAAGGCCTTTTTATGTCCACCAAAAGCGGCAGACGCCGTCTTGAGGAAGGCCTTGCCCTCAGCCCAGAAATCCTCCCAGCCCTGAATGGGCAGGGCCTTCTTGAGGTCGGATAGAGAAAAAGCAGGAGTCGGAGTCGGTTTCATGGAATATTCCTCTTGAGCCGTCGTACAAAATAAATTGGACATTTTAGTGCCTTACAGATTATTTTCTTGTTTTTTTGCAAGAAAATAATCTGCGAAAGGCACTTATCCCGTTCATCGGGGTTAGGTTCATGAACGGCATAAGGAGCCGTAAAGAAATGGATAAAAAGTACAAGTTATTTCTTAACGGCCCCTAAACTGGTGAGAATAACGGACTGAAAGTACCAACACTCGTTTTCAGCGGGCTGTTGCAATGGAAAACCCTGGAGCGCTCACAACTCTTCGGCCTTGCTCAGGGTATAAGCCGCTGTAAAAAAATAACATGGCCATCTCAGGCCCGGAGCGGCATAAAGAGCCGTAACGAAATAGATATAAATGGCCATGTTATTTCGTAACTGCTCCTAAATATCCCCGCCATCTGGCGCCGCACATCGCGCACAACATGGAGAACCTCAATCCTATGAGGCGATCAGGTACTCCGCCGCCGGTTCGCCATCCTCAATGCCATCCAGAATGGCGTCGATGGCATCCGTGCTGTTCACCCCTTTGAACCACCAGTTTTCAGGATGCACCACCATGATTGGGCCAGACTCACACTGCTTGAGGCAGGTTGTGGCAGTGACCAGACAGTCGAGGCCGCGGTCGAGGATTTCTTCCTCAAGATATTGCAGGAAACCGTCGGTCTGCTTGTGACAGATGCCTTTTTTGTCGCCCGCTACCCGAAAACTCTGACAGACAAGGATTTGTCGTTCTGGAATTGCCATGTTATTCTCCTTTTCATTCATCATATGTGTTGTTGATGGGAACGACGCCGCCTACCACGCCACTTCAAACCGCCTTTTCCTTCCGGCACTGTTTCCCCTTCTTGCCGCCACCAAAGAGGACATCGACCGTTCCTTCAATCTCGTCATCGGTAACCAGGACCGTGATTCCCCGCTCTGCCAGCACCTTGCGGGGGCTCTCACCGGCGCTGGCGGCCAGCAACGCAAAACAATCCTTGATGGTATCGGCCAGACGCTCCCAGCGGGCAGTCCCCGCTCCCGGCTCAGGCAATTCCCTGATTCCCAGCAGACAGGTCAGGCCATCCGCCCGTGGGCCATAAATCAAGGCAGTTGCAGCATGACCGAGGTGGAGATCCACCTCCATGCCGCCATGACTGACCACTGCCACATTGGGCCGTTCAACGCTGGGTTTTGGCAACAGACTCGCCGCAGAATGGCAGCCGCACCCATCATGCTCCGCCCTGATCTTCTCGGGAACCAGGACCAGGGGCAGATACTGCGCCACCTGTTCACGAATGGCGGTCATCGCCTTACAGCTTGGCCGCTCCAACAGGGCCTCTTCCCCCGCCACCGGTTCATAGGGCACAATGGAGATACTCTGCGCCCCCAGTTCCGCCATGGCGCGGGCAATGTCGATGGCATGGCCGTCATTGTATCCGGGATAGATGGTGGTTTGGATATCCACGCGGAGTCCAGCCTCGACAAAGGCCTTACCACTTGCCAATTGCTCTGCCAGCAGCATGGTTGTGGCCTCAATCAGGGGAACGGTGCGCGAGCCCGGACGAATCCAGGCATAGAGCTTGCGCATGATCTCCAGATCCACACCATCCACCAGCATGGTTACCTGACTGACCCCGGCCTCGACCAGCTGCCGGGCCGCCAGCGCGCCCACCAGTCCCAGAGTGGTAACCCCCAAAGCCATATCGGGATACCGTCCGCGCACCAACTCAAAGGTCGCAAAGGTCGGGCCGCTGTCAGCCAGGGCATCACCCGGACCGGCAATAGTGACGCCATCCACCCGCTCACCTTTGGTCAGCATCTCGGCAAGCAGGGTCATGGCCTGCTCAGGATTCAGGGCCTGCATGGTTTCACCGGTGGCGGCAAAACGAATCCGGCTGTTGGCGCGCGGGGCAACCGGCAGCTCCACCCATCGTCCGTGCGGCGAGTGAGGCTCAGTTGCAGAACAGGAACAGGTTGTGCCGGTATGATGTGTCATAGTCCGAAATCCTCTTTTTTGAACCACAGATGGCGTCCATCTGTGGTTCTTTTTTGGTCGTTGATTGTTACAGAACCAGCTCAAAATTTGATTCCGCATCATCCCGATCCTTACGATCCTGCAACACCCCCAAGATTTTTTCCAGCAGCCGTAAAGCCCCCTTATAGCCGACCGTGGGAAAATATTGATGACCCTGGCGGTCAAGAATAGGAAAACCCCAGCGCACCAGCGGGATATCCTCATCCCGGGCGATATATTTGCAGTAAGTATTGCCGATCAATAGATCCACCGGCTCATTCTTGATCCACTGATGCAGCAGGAACATGTCGCCCTTGGCCCGGACATTGACCGCAAAAGGCATGTCCTTGGTAATTTCCATGATCCGCCGCTCAAATTCCTTGCCGGGCGTGCCGGTAATAATATGAATCGGACACATGTCCATGGAGACCAGAAACTCGGTCATGGCAATGAGCTGATCAGGATCACCCACCAGCGCCACCTTTTTATGATATAGATATTGATGCATATCAGAAATCATATCCACCAGCTGCCCCCGTTCCAGAGACAGCTCATCCGGCACAGTAACACCGGCGATAGTACGCAGGGCGTCAATAAAGCGGTCGGTGGCCTTCAGACCAAACGGCATATCCAGGACCTGACAGGGCACCTTGTTCTGGCTGTCCAATTCACGGGCCGCGGCCGCTGAACACCATTCCCCCAGAGCCAGGGTGCCGATGGAATCGCCTGCTGACTTGAGTTCGGCCACCGTAGTACCGCCATCCGGGAACATCTTATACTCCCCGGACAGGGGACCATTCAGGACCCCGGAGGTATCAGGAAACATGATGGTCTTCACCCCGATCATCGTGGTCAGCCGTTTGATCTCCTCCATATCGGACGGTTCCACCCAACCAGGGATAATGTTGACCTTACCGTTCTTCTTGCCGGTGGTCTCAGCCAGGCCGGCCATGGATTTAACCATGGTCGAAAAGCCGGTGACATGCGAGCCCACATAACTGGGGGTGGAGGCGCTGATCATATACTTGCCCTCGGGAATTTTGCCCTCGGTGATCGCCTTTTTCCTGATCTGTTTCAGATCATCACCAATGGTTTCAGACAGGCAGGTGGTATGGGCGGCAATAATCACGGGATTATAAACGGCAAAAATATTTTCGATGGCCTGCAGCATATTGGCCTGACCGCCAAAGACCGACGATCCTTCCGTAAAGGAACTGGTGGCCGCAGAGACCGGCTCCTTGTAATGCCTGGTCAAAGTGCTCCGATGATAGGCGCAACAACCCTGCGAGCCGTGACTATGCGGCAGGCAACCATGGATGCCCAGCGCCGCATACATGGCACCGATAGGCTGGCAGGTCTTGGCCGGATTGATCATCAAGGCGCTGCGCTCGGTTATTTCTTTGGGTGTGTGTCGTAATAGCATGATTTACCTCAAAAATTGAGTGAATTACAGGTATTTAGGTTTTTAGTCTGTAGTCTTTTAGCTAACAGACTAAAAACCTACTGACTATCCACCTGTTTGCATCATTCCCAGCCATAAGTAGCAGATAATTGGGGATTATCCTGCCAGGGGGCCTTCATATAGCTCCAGACCTTGCTGTTCACCAGGCGATCGATTTCCTGATAAAAGTTGATCGCGCCCTCAAACCCGGCATACGGCCCGCCTGAATCATAGCTGTGCAGCTGCTTCATGGGCACGCCCAGCTTCTGGATGGAATATTTTTCCTTGACACCGGCGCAGAAGATATCCGGCTTCATCAGTTCCACCAGCTTTTCCGCCTCGTACTGGTTCAGGTCATCAATGATCAGGGTGCCGTTTTCCATATCAGGGGCCAACCCGTCATAATGTTTGAATTTATAACCGGCGTCTTCCAGCGCCTTGATCTCTTCGGCACTTTTGCGTGGGTTAAAACGGGTTGCATCGGCCACGACCTCCAGTTCTTCGATGTTCCGGCTGTCGGCATCCACCTTGAGATCAGGAATGACATGACGTCCTTCATAATCATCACGATGACCAAACTCATATCCGGCGGAGATGACCCTCATCCCCATCTCGTTAAACAGCTCCTTGTAATGATGGGCCCGGGAGCCGCCGACAAACATCATCGCCGTCTTGCCGCTGGTTCTCGGCAGGACATCTGTACGGGCCGCCAGCACCTTCGGCATCTCTTCAGCAATCACCGCTTCCACCCGATCAATGAATTCCTGATCGCCAAAGTACTGGGCAATCTTGCGCAACGACTTGGCCGTGGCATCGGCCCCGATAAAGTTCACCTTGATCCAGGGGATGCCGTACTTGGTCTCCAGCATGTCAGCCACATAGTTGATCGAGCGATGGCACATGACGGCATTCAGGTCGGCCTTATGGGCCGAGGCGAACTGATCATAGGTGGAGTTACCGGAAAAGGTGGCGATATTGGTGATCCCGCATTTTTTGAAGATGCGGTCGATCTCAAAGCCGTCACCGCCGATGTTATACTCACCCAGCAGGTTGATCTTGTATTTTCCCGGTTTCTCCTCATCATTTTCGCCGACAATATGCTTGAAGACCTGGTTGTTGGCAATATGGTGGCCGGCCGACTGGGAAACACCCTTGTACCCTTCGCAGGAAAAGGCATAGACATTACAGTCGCCGAATTTTTCCTTCATCCTTTTGGTCACGGTATGGATATCGTCACCGATCAGACCGACCGGACAGGTGGCAAAAACGGCGATGGAGCGGGGATGAAAGAGGTCATAGGCCTCCTGGATGGCCTGGGCCAACTTCTTCTCGCCGCCAAAGATGATATCCGAATCCTGCATGTCGGTACTGAAGCAGTAATTCATATAGTTCTCGCCAGCCGGCCCGGCATCCGTCTGATTTCTGCGGGTCAGCCAGGCGTAAAAGCTGCAGCCGATGGGTCCATGCACCAGATTGACGATATCCCTGGTCGGGCCCATGATAACACCCTTGCATCCGGCATAGGTACAGCCGCGCATGGTGATAATGCCGGGGGTGGTGCGCACATTGGCCGTAATCTCGGGCGTTTCGTTGCCCTGGGCCTCATTGATCATGATCTGTTTGGAGCGCTTGCGGGCCACCTTCGACGGGTACTTAGCCAGCAACTCCGCCTTGACATGGGCAGGATCCCATTGCACTATTTTTTTCTTGGTTGTTGTTGCCATTTTTCCCCTACTCCTTATTGATCGTGTTATTCCTTTTTGTAACCAATATGATACTCCAGCAAGTATTCGAGTCGAGACCGAGAAGACAAGTGAGCGGAGACGAGGCAGTACGAGCTCGTACGGTGAGGAGCCGCGTAGCGCAGTCGACGAAGGTATCGGCTTGAATGCGAACTGGAATTAAACGATGGACTTCAGACCCGTCTCTCCGGTACGAACCCGGATCGCATCCGACAAGGGCAGGACAAAGATCTTGCCGTCACCTGGTTTGCCGGTCTGATTGGTCTTGATGATCGCCTCTACCACATCACCGACCAGCTCATCTTTCACCACCACCGTCACCATCCGTTTGGCATAGAGCTTGCCCTTCTCACCAAGGAGAGATGCTGCTTCCTCATAGCCCTGATTCGCTCCCTCCAGGACATGCATATTGACAAAGCCCTTGCCACGGCCATGGGCCTCATGGGCAAAAAAAGCGTCTATGCCGGCATCAGTCAGGGCCTGCTTGGTCTGATTCATCATGTTGATGCGCACTATTGCAATCACCTCTTTCATGCCGGCCCCCTTTCAGATTCAAAATCCGTCTCCTTGACCCCGGAACTGATGGTGTAGGCCTCCTCGACCTCACTGACGAAGATCTTGCCATCGCCAAAGGCTCCTTTGGTCCCGGACTTGGCCGTTTTCATGATGGTATCGAGAACAAAATCCTTATCTGCGGCATTGATCACGCTCATGAGCATGACCTTGGGAATTTCGTCATAGGTGACATCGCCGATTTTTATACCGCGCTGCTTGCCGCGGCCGGCCACCGCGTACTTGGTGACCGAGGGAAATCCGGCATCCATAAGGGCGGCAAGGATCTTGTCCGCTTTCTCCGGTCTGACAATGGCTCTGATCATGGTCAACATATTCTTTTCTCCTTGTTTTTATATTTTAGGTGCCGTTACTCAGCAGGCAAAGGCTTTTCAAGCCTGCTGAGTTTACGGCACCTTATGCCGCTCCCTGAAAACAGCCAATCCATACCGGCTGTTTTCAAGTGTGGCGCCGTGCCGTTTCAAGCCTGCTGAGTTTACGGCACCTTATGCCGCTGCCTGGAAACAGCCAATCCGTACCGGCTGTTTCCAGCAGTGGCGCCGTGCCGATAACATAGCTCCAGTCGCTAACCGACAATCAATTCATAAGCCCGAAGTCCATGAGCAGTTTTTCCAGCTCTTCCATCTCCAGCGGTTTAGGAATCACAAAATTGCTATTCTCGTCAATAGCCCTGGCCAGGCCCCGATAATGATCGGCCTGCGGCACTTCGGGGTTCCATTCAATCACGGTCTTGCGGTTGATCTCCGCCCGCTGGACATCATTATCCCGAGGCACAAAATAGATCATCTGGGTACCGAGCTTCTTGGCCAGCTCCTCGATCATCTCCTTTTCGTTATCCACCGCCCTGGAGTTACAGATCAGCCCACCAAGACGGACGGAACCGGATTGGGCGAACTTCATGATCCCCTTACAGATATTATTGGCTGCATACATGGCCATCATCTCACCGGAACAGACGATGTAGATCTCTTCGGCCTTGCCGTCACGAATAGGCATGGCAAAACCGCCGCAAACCACGTCGCCCAGGACATCATAAAAGGCATAGTCAAGCGCCTCACTCTCTTCATAGGCCCCGAGGGATTCCAGCATATTGATGGAGGTGATGATACCGCGGCCGGCACAGCCTACGCCGGGCTCCGGGCCGCCTGATTCAACGCACCAGGTATCGCCATATCCCTTTTTGCGGATGTTCTCGAGCAACACGTCCTCGCCTTCCTCGCGCAGACTGTCGAGCACCGATTTCTGGGCCAGTCCCCCCAGCAGCAGACGGGTGGAGTCGGCCTTGGGATCACAGCCGACGACCATGATTTTTTTACCCATCTGCGCCAATCCGGCCACCGTGTTCTGGGTCGTAGTTGATTTGCCGATTCCACCTTTTCCGTAAATTGCCACTTTTCTCATCTTTTTCATGCCTGCATCTCCTGTGATTGGGTTTACCTGCTACCAACTTGTAAAGAACAAAATGTCCTCAAAACGTTCTGCCCCGCCGACAGACCGTAGCTTGTCTTGCCATGACTATTACAAAGGCTGTGCCATAAAGATAAAAATTTCTTCTTTCCTTACTGGTAAAGATTTTCAGTGCAATCAGCCCTTGGCATAGGGAAAAAATCTTAGCTATCCATTTTGTTCACAAGTTGACAATTTGAGAGCGAACTTACAATTTGGTAGGGCAATGGCTGACCGTATGCAAAAAGCAGATGATCATGAAGAAGCTGAACCAGGTAATCGCCCTCAAACCACCAACCTCGAAGGCAATGGCGACGGTTGCCAGGCAAGATGTCAGATCGAACTCATCTTTGAAAAGACATAGCCAGCACAAAAGGACTCCTCGACATAAGGTCACCGCTAATCATCTAACAACTTGTTATTAATCACTATTTAAATAGGCTCCAGGTAGATTCGTTTTTGGCACAATTAATGCTGATTGATAATTGACGGATCTTGGGCCTGTTATTTTTTGATTGGCTGTTGTTCTGATCACATGCAGGCTGGATCAGAACAGCAGCTGTAACCAATGGGGAGAAGAGTATGAAAAAAATTGAAGCAATCATTAAGCCGTTCAAACTTGATGAATTAAAAGAGGTTTTAACCAACCTCGGGGTTATGGGGCTGACCATGAGTGAGGTGAAGGGCTTTGGCCGACAAAAAGGCCACACGGAAATTTACCGGGGTGCTGAGTATGTGGTTGATTTTGTTCCTAAGATCAAGTTGGAGATTGTGGTGGAGGCAAACCGGGTGGAAGAGGTGGTGTCCGCTATCATGACCACCGTCCGTACCGGTAAGATCGGCGACGGCAAGATTTTTGTTCTGCCCGTTGAGGGGGTTTACCGCATTAGAACCGGAGAAAAGGGCAAGGAAGCCATCTAAACGAAAGAGACAGCTTCAAGACAAACAATAGTTTGGAAGTTCAACTACTTCGCTAACAATTTTCTTGATAAAGGTATTATTATGATAAAAACAATATTATTTCTGACCCTGTTGGCTGTGCCCACTCTCTGCTGGGCGAGCGAGGAGTCGGTACCGACAATTATGACAAATGCGGAGGCCATTAAAGGAGTACAGACCAATCTGGATTATATCTGGACCCTGATATGCGCCGCCCTGGTCTTTTTCATGCAGGCCGGCTTTGCCTGCGTTGAGTCCGGCTTTACCCGGGCCAAGAACGCGATCAACATCATGATGAAAAACCTGATGGATTTCTCCGTTGGCTCCCTCGCCTTCTGGGCCATCGGCTTTGGTCTGATGTTTGGCACCACCACTACCGGCTGGTTCGGCACCGACGGCTTTTTCCTGAGTGATTTCAAAGTGGGCGGCGACCCCTGGATCCTGGCCTTCTGGATGTTTCAGGTGGTGTTCGCCGCCACGGCAGCCACTATCGTTTCCGGAGCCATGGCCGAGCGGACCAAGTTCGTGACCTATATTATTTACAGCGCGGTCATTTCCGCCGTCGTCTACCCGATATTCGGCAGTTGGGCCTGGGGAGGCCTCTTCCATGGCGGGGGTTGGCTGGAGAAACTGGGATTTATCGATTTTGCCGGTTCCACAGTCGTCCATTCCATCGGGGGCTGGGCGGCACTGGCCGGGGCCCTGGTCATCGGGCCTCGTATAGGTAAATACACTAAGAGTGGCAAGACCAAGGCCATCCCCGGCCATAATATCCCTCTGGCCGCCCTCGGCGTCTTTATCCTGTGGCTGGGCTGGTTCGGCTTTAATGCAGGCTCAACCACGGCCGGCAATACCAGTATCGCTATGATCTTTGTCAATACCAGTCTGGCAGCCGCAGCCGGATGCGTTACCGCGATGCTGACCTCCTGGCTCATCTTCAAAAAACCGGAGATCGGCATGAGTCTGAACGGTGCCCTGGCCGGTCTGGTCGGCATTACCGCCGGTTGCGCCAATGTCTCACCGACCAGCTCTATCATCATCGGGGCCATTGCCGGCATAATAGTGGTATTCTCAGTCTTGTTCTTTGACCGGATAGGTATCGACGATCCAGTCGGAGCCATCTCGGTCCATGGTGTGAATGGCGCCTGGGGAACCTTGGCCGCTGCCCTCTTCAACATTGACGGCGTTACCGTCAAGCTTATCGGCGTTCAGCTCCTTGGTATCGGCTCCGCCTTTATCTGGTCGTTCGGCTGCTGTTATATCCTGTTTAAAATTCTGAAGGCCACTATCGGCCTGCGGGTCTCCGAAGAAGAGGAACTTGAGGGTCTGGATATTACCGAGCATGGCGGTCATGCCTATTTCGACTTCCAGATGGGCTCCAAACAGGCCTGATCCAGTTATAGATATCGACCCGGAAGACTTTGTCACTCCAGACAATCCGGCCAAAATTTATAAGGATCAGACAAACGTTTATTCTTTGATGTCCACTCAACAACAATTGGCCATCATCTATAGATCCAAGCAACAAGGCCCGCCATATAAGTCATGGCGGGCCTTGTTTGCTTTCGGATTCAGGAAGATTCTCCCTGGTTGTCGGTTGCCGGGCTACATAGCATCGATGATCGCATTGAAGGTGGCACTGGGGCGCATGGCCCGGGTCAGCTTGGCATGATCCGGATGGTAGTAGCCGCCGATGTCCACGGGTTGGCCCTGGGCCTGGGCCAGTTCGCTCACGATCTTGTCTTCATTAGCCATCAGCTCCGCAGCCATCCGGCTGAAGCGGGCCTGCAGGCCGGCATCCTCGCTTTGTTCAGCCAGACATTGCGCCCAGTAGAGGGCCAGATAAAAATGACTGCCGCGGGTGTCCAGCTCGCTTAGCTTACGGGACGGCGAACGCCTGTTCTCCAGATGGCGGCCGATAGCCTGATCAAGTGTCCTGGCCAAGAGACCAGCTGTCCGGTGCTGAAAGGTGGCGGCGATATGCTCAAAAGAGGGCACCAGGGCGCAGAATTCCCCGAGGGAATCCCAGCGCAGATGTCCTTCTTTGAGAAACTGCTGCACATGTTTCGGAGCGGAGCCGCCGGCCCCGGTCTCAAACATGCCGCCGCCGTTCATCAGCGGGACAATCGAGAGCATCTTGGCGCTGGTGCCCAACTCCAGGATCGGAAAGAGATCGGTGAGGTAATCGCGCAGCACATTGCCGGTCACTGAGATCGTACGCTCCCCCTTTCTGATCCGCTCCAGGGAGAAGCGCATAGCCTCAACAGGATCCATGATCCGGATATCCAAGCCGCTGGTGTCATGGTTGGGCAGGTAAGTCGTCACTTTGGCAATAAGCTCGTTGTCATGGCCCCGCTTATCATCGAGCCAGAAGATGGCCGGGGCACCGGTGGCTCGCGCCCGGGTGACCGCCAGTTTGACCCAGTCCTGAATCGGGGCATCCTTGGTCTGACAGGCCCGGAAGATATCGCCTGTCTCTACGGCCTGAGCCAGCAGGCTGGTGCCGGTGCTGTCCACCAACAGGATAGTACCGGCGGCCGGAGCGATAAAGGTCTTGTCATGCGAGCCATATTCCTCGGCCTTCTGCGCCATCAAGCCGACATTGTCGACACTGCCCATGGTGGCCGGATCAAAGGCCCCGTTTTTGTTGCAGTCATCAATTACCGTCTGATAAATACCGGCATAGCAGCGGTCAGGAATCATGGCGATGGTATCATGGAGCTGATCGTCCGGTCCCCACATGCGACCGCCGTCCCGGATAACCACCGGCATCGAGGCATCAATGATCACATCATTGGGCACATGAAGATTGGTGATGCCCTTGCTGGAATCAACCATGGCCAGTTTACAGTTCTTCCGGTAGACCGCCTCGATGTCGGTCTCAATGGCAGTGCGCTGGGCCTCGGGCAGGACCTTGATTTTGGCCAGCAGATCGCCCAGGCCGTTGTTGACATTAACGCCCAGCTCCTGGATGACGGCGGCGTGGCGGGTGAAGACCTCCTGATAGAAGACGGTTACACAATGGCCGAACATGACCGGGTCGGAGACCTTCATCATGGTGGCTTTGAGGTGCAGGGACAGCAGGACATCTTCCTTACCGGCCGCGGCGATCTGCTCGCTATAAAAGGCGCGGAGGGCGCGAACGTTCATCACCGCTGAGTCGACCACCTCGCCGGCCAGCAGTGGCAGCTTAGCCTTGAGAATAGTGGTTGTACCGTCCTCGGCGATAAACTCCAGACGGGCATCACCGGCCTGCTCGATAGTGCTTGATTTTTCGCTGCCGTAGAAATCGCCTGCTGTCATATAAGCAACCCGTGATTTACAAACTGCCGGCCAGGGTTTCATCAAGCGGTGGGGATTCTTCTGCCCGAACTTTTTGACCGAGGCCGCCGCCCGCCGATCGGAGTTGCCTTCCCGCAGGACCGGATTGACGGCACTGCCCAGGACCTTGGCATAACGGGCCTGGACACTCTTCTCGGTCTCAGTCTGGGGATTTTGGGGATAATCGGGAATGGCATAGCCTTGGGCCTGCAACTCTTTGATCGCCTCTTGCAACTGCGGCACTGAGGCGCTGATATTGGGCAGCTTGATGATATTGGCGTCCGGTTGTTTGACAAGCAGGCCCAGTTCTGTGAGGTAATCGGGGCACCGCTGCTCTACCCGCAGATAGTCGGGAAAGGTGGCGATGATCCGGCCGGCGAGGGAGATATCGCTCTGCGTGAGGTCAATACCAGTCCCTTTGGTGAAGGCCTGGAGGATGGGAAATAACGAAGAGGTCGCCAGAGCAGGGGCCTCGTCGATTGCCGTATAGATGATCCGTGGTGTGGCCATGTTGGCTCCTTGGTTGTTGCAGGTGACTGCAGAGTAAATATCAGCTGGTGAATTGTTCAGGTTGGCGGGGTGCCGCTTGGCTTAAAACGACGTCTCACGGCCAGCAGCTATGTGCTGGCCTCAAGTTCAGCTGTTGAAAATTGCCGATGGCCTTTTGGCTGACGGCCACTGCGCCAGGGCGCAAGATGGTGCGAAATTAGCATATTCCGCCCGGGATTGCAATTATCATCTCGGCCGGCGTCTATCCCCGCCACCCTCAGCGCACCACATTGACCTGGGCCGGGCCGCGCTGCACCGTGCGGTGATATTCGACGGCCGGCCAGCCAAAGGCCATGGCGTAGCCCGGCAGATGGCCATCAGGGATGCCTAGTCTGGCGCTCAGATCGGGACAGAGGGCCAGGGCCATCATGAACATGCCGTCCCAGACGGTGCCCAGACCGTGGGCATGGGCCAGCAGCTGAAAGGTCGTCAGGGCAATCAGGGTGTCCTGGGCCGGACAGGGAGAGGCCTGGGGAGCACTGGTGAGCAGCAGATGGGGGGCGCCCCGGAAGATGATATCCCTGCCCTCTTCCTCCCAGCCCTTGACCGCCCTGCCCATATAGTCTCCGATAAAGCCCTCCGGCAAACCGTCCTTTGCCTTCAGCCGGCTGAGCCGCGCCATCACCTCCTGACGCAGGGTCTTCATGACTGCGCGTTCTTTGACCACGGTGAATAAGACCCCCTGGGCATTGACCCCGGTAGGGGCATGGCCGGCAGTATCCAGGAGCTCATCGATCAGAGAGGCGGCGACCTCCTCATCGCGATAGCGGCGGACAGAGCGGCGGCCCTTGATCAAGACGGTCATCTGGTCCGGCGTGGGGAAAGCACCAGCCAACAATTGACTGTCGTCAGGATTTTTGCCGAGTATCGACACCGCCCCGGTCGGGCAGACGGCCAGACAATGCTGACAGCGGAAACAACCGCCCTCCTCATCGAATTGCGGGGTGGGATCCATCGTAATGACCCCGGCCGGACACTCCGCTGCGCACTCGCCACACTGGATACAGCGCTCCTCATCAACCCAAAAATTACATATTACAGACTCCATGGCACTACTCCTTTTCCTTCAAGAGATTCATTATTATCACTATTTTTGGTGTATCATTTTTTGCGGAGACTCACAATGGCCAAAAGAGGCCTGCTATGCTTGCCGGTATCCACATAGCCTGGCCGGCATGCGTGTTGCCGATTCTGGTCTTTGATATCAACTTGGTATATAGTTATTATGGTCTGCCCTGAGCGCCTGGAAAATAAGCGCCGTACCAATATGACTACTGGAACTAATTTGCAGATTTTACACTAAACCCGGATCACACCCATGAATCTTCTGAATAAAAATTCAATCTAAAAAAAGATATTAAACTATTCGCCCAAAGGAGGTGCTCATGCCCCGCGATATCCCCATCGGCAATGGCCATCTACTCATCTGCTTCGACAAAGATTATCGTATCCGCGATCTCTTCTTCCCCCATGTCGGCCAGGAGAACCATGTCTCCGGCGACTTCTGCCGATTCGGAATCTGGGTCGACGGTGTCTTCCGTTGGGTGGGCCCCGGCTGGCACCTCGATCTTCTCTACGAACCGGATACCATGGTGACCCAGGTCAACCTCTTCAATGATGAACTCGGAGTCCTACTCACCTGTCGCGACGCAGTGGATTTCCATGAGAACATCTATCTCCGGGAGGTGGTGGTCGAAAATCTGCGACCTGCTACCAGGGAAATCCGCCTCTTTTTTGCCCAGAGTCTCAATATCTCCGGCAACAGTGTCGGCGACACCGCCGCCTTCGACCCGGAAACCAGCGGCCTGGTCCACTACAAGGGCAACCGTTATTTTCTGGTCGGCGGCACGGTGAACGGCAACGGCGGTTTTTCCCAATTCGCGGTGGGCCAGAAAAACGGCAACGGCAAGGACGGCACTTACCGGGACGCCGAGGACGGCATACTCTCCGGCAACCCCATCGCCCAAGGGACAGTGGATTCGGTGGCAGCCCTTCATCTCACGGTCAAGGGCGATGACCGGGCCACCGCCCATTACTGGCTCGCAGCCGGAGATTCCTGGCAGGCAGTGCGGCGACTCGACAGCATCGTCAGACGCAAAACTCCGCAAATCCTCATCCAGCGCACCGCCGACTATTGGCAGCTCTGGATTCGCAAGGAAATGCCACGCCTTGAGATCATGCCAGCCAAGGTGGCGGAGCTCTACCACCGGAGCCTTCTGGTGCTGCGCACCCAGCTCGACTGGCAAGGCGGGGTGCTGGCAGCCAACGATTCGGACGTGATCCAGTTCAACCGCGACACCTATTCCTATATCTGGCCGCGGGACGGGGCCTTGGTGGCCAACGCCCTCGACCTGGCCGGTTACCCCATGCCGGCCCATCGTTTTTATGAATTCTGCGGGACAGTCATCGAACGGGAGGGCTACTTCCTGCACAAGTACAACCCGGACGGCACTCTGGCCTCCTCTTGGCACCCGTGGCTCTATAACGGTCAGCCCCAGTTGCCGATCCAGGAGGATGAGACCGCCCTGGTGATATGGGCTTTATGGAACCATTTCGTGCTCTATCGCGACATCGAGTTCATCAAACACTTGTATAGGCCGCTCATCAAAAACGCGGCAGACTTCATGTGCCGGTACCGGGATGAGGAAACCGGGCTACCTGCCCCTTCCTATGACCTCTGGGAGGAGCGCCGCGGCATCTTGAGTTTTACCGTGGGCACCGTGTTCGGCGGCCTTACCGCTGCCTCGCTTTTTTGCAGTATATTCGGCGAAGAAGAGAAGGCCCGGCACTATCAACAGGCGGCCACTGAGATCCGCGATGCAGCCAGCAGGCATCTGTGGCGGCAAGAATTGGGCCGTTTCTGTCGAATGGTGTTCCGTGACGAGCAGGGCACACTGCAGGTTGACAAGACCTGTGACAGCAGCCTGTGGGGATTATTCGCCTTTGGTCTTTATGCCCCAGATGATCCACGAATCCAGGCCACCATGCAGGCACTTCGCCAAAAATTATGGATTAACAGCGAGGTGGGCGGCATGGCCCGTTACGAGAGAGACTCATACCATCAGACGAACAGCACCCATCCGGGCAATCCCTGGTTTGTCTGCACCCTCTGGCTGGCCGACTACCTGACCAGCCAGGCAAAAACCGAAGAGGGTCTGGAGGAACCCATCGCCATTCTGGAGTGGGTGGCCAATCATGCCCTGCCTTCCGGGGTGCTAGCCGAGCAGGTACATCCCGAAACCGGTGAGCCGCTCTCAGTGTCGCCCCTCACTTGGAGCCACGCCACCTTCGTCGCCAGCACCCAGCACGTCTTGCGGCGACTGGCTGCCATGCAGGCCTGCCCCACGTGCGGCCGTTCTTCCTCGGTACGCATGCATGAAGAGGACTGGCTCTCCTCTCTCTATAACAAGACATGCGACACCATTCATGGCATTTGCAAGGTGCGGTGATAAACTCCTGGTCTGGGGACCCTAATCCCAAAGGCAAAGTGGAGTCTTTGTTCTGATCTGGGCTCATACAGTTTTTCCTTGCCCTGCCACAGACGACTGCAGAGAAACGGCAAAGAATTGTCGACCATAGACCAACGGGTGCTCACCAACTGGATCAGGACCATACTTTGGACCCTGCTGTTTCTCAGAACCGGCATCACCCTCTACACTCTGCATTTTTTTTAGAGAGGAAACATATGGAACAGTCCTTTCCCAGACCCAGAGTACTTATAAGTCGTTGTCTCGGTTTTGCGGCCTGCCGCTACAATGGCCAGCAGCTTCAATCCCGGGTTGTTGAGCAACTGCGTGACCATGTTGATTTTGTTGATGTCTGCCCGGAAATCGAGGCCGGACTGGGAGTGCCCCGCTCGCCCATCCGTCTCTGCCTCCAAGATAATGCCATTAAGGTATGGCAACCGGCAGAATCACGAAATGTCACAGCTGTCCTGCAAAAGGCGGCTGTCGACCTTGCTCAAGATATCACAAACCATGACGGAGCGATTCTCAAAACAAAATCACCCTCATGTGCCCTGCAAGACGCCAAGATCTACAACGGAATCGATAACCCTCAATTCCTGCAGCGGGGCAGCGGTATTTTTGGCGCCCTGGTCCTTGAGCGACTCGGTCACAAAGCAGTAGAGGACGAACAACGACTAAGTAACCGCCTCCTTCGGGAACACTTTCTGATCAAACTCTTCGCCTGGACCCGCTTCCGCGCCATCAAGATTGCTCCCAGGATGGCTGATCTGGTGGCCTATCATGCTGGCCACAAGCTGCTTTTTCTCGCCTACAACCAGAGGCGCTTCCGTCTTTGCGGCAAGATTACCGCCAACCATGAACGCCTGCCGCCAGAGGAAGTCTTTCTTTGCTACGAACAAGAACTGGGGCAAATCCTGCAAAAGCCCTTTCTCAGCAAGTCTATGATCAATACTCTCTACCACGCCTTGGGCTGGATTTCCGAAGACCTCTCCGCCAGGGAAAAACGTTTTATTATCAATACCATTGAGGAGTATCGCGACGAGCGGATTCCTTTGCAGGTCGTGACCCGGCTCATCGAGGCCCAGGCCATCCGCTTTAACCATGGGTATTTACTGGGACAGGTCCTCCTGCAGCCATTTCCACCCCGGCTAAACGACCTTTCCGATAGTGGTCGAGGAAGAGAGGTAAAATGACAGAGAAGCGACAAGAGCAATACAAGACAAAACACCAGCTGGAAATCCGCCTGCTCACCCTGAGTACCTGTTTTTTTGTACCACTGTCAAAAAGATGCTAAACGAGGCGGGGTTGCTCTACACCTGTACAGATCTTGATCTCTTGCCGGTGGAAGAACGGGATCGACAACTTGCAGAAATACGACAGTTTAATCCAGAAGAGAGTTTCTCCATTGTGATCATAGACAATATCGCCATTGTGGGCTTTCAGCGGGAACGCATTAAAGAGGAACTGGGGTTAACCTGATAAATATACACGAACTTCAGAAGACCTTGCAAAAGAGCCATGAGCCAAAGGGTTACTTTTTAAACCACAATCAGGAGCAGGTAACTGTTCTGCTTCAGGGCCTGTTAACCAACAAAGAACGGTACGGATACATGTCTTATCCCTGCCGTCTTGCCTCGGACAGCCACACGCAGGACAGGGATATCATCTGTCCCTGTTTTTACCGGGAAGCGGATGTCAGGGAATACGGCAGTTGTTACTGCGGCCTTTATGTGAGCAAAGGCTTGAATACAGGTGAAAGAGGCCAATTCCCTGTTCCTGAACGGCGTCCGCCAGCTGCCAATCGATGATCTTTTATTGAGAGTCGCTCATGTTATCCAGATACATTGTTGATCAAGAGCGCTGCCGTTGCCTGCAAAACGGTAGAAAAGGTGAAGGGCCAGTCATCTATTGGATGAGCAGGGACCAGCGGGCTCATGATAACTGGGCCCTGCTCTTTGCCCAGGAACGGGCAATGGTGCTGCAGCGTCCTCTGATCGTCCTATTCTGCCTCGATCTAAACTACCCTTCCGCCAATCTGCGTCATTTCGATTTTCTTTTACGAGGGTTACGCGAATTACAGAAGCTACTGGCTAAGTATACTATTTCATTTCTGCTTCTTCAGGGCGATCCCACCCGAACCCTGCCCACTTTTCTCGAAAATAATGACCCTGCCCTGCTGGTTATGGATTTTGATCCTCTGCAGATCAAGCAACAGTGGAAAAATAGTATTCTTCACCACTGCAATCTGCCGGTCTATGAGGTGGACGCCCATAACATTGTCCCCTGCTGGATGGCCTCAGACAAACGGGAGTATGCCGCCTACACCATCCGCCCGAAAATACAAAAACTGCTGCCTCGTTTTCTCACCGATTTTCCTGAACTTGCAAACCATCCATACAGCGCAACTGCTAATGACAGCAACGAGCTTGATATCCATACATTCCTGACTCAAATCAAGGATCGATCTGTCGAAGAAATCAACTGGCTGACACCTGGCGAAAAAGCAGCCATGAACGTTTTTACTGATTTTTTCAAACACCGCCTGCCATCCTATCCTGCAGATCGCAACAATCCCAGCAAAGATGGTCAGTCCAACCTGTCACCCTATTTTCACTTCGGACAGCTTGCCCCGCAACGGGTTGCTTGGAACATATGGCAAAGCGACACAGATCAGGAGGCCAAAGAGGCATATCTTGAGGAGCTGATAATCCGTCGGGAACTGTCAGACAATTTTTGCTATTACACGGCAGATTATGACCATACCAGCGCTTTTCCCGATTGGGCCAGGAAAACTCTTACGGCCCATCGTAATGATCCGCGCCCTTCTGTCACGAACCTTCACACCCTGGAAAATGCAGACACTAAAGATGTGCTTTGGAACGGCTGCCAGCGTGATCTGGCACAACGGGGAAAACTACATGGCTACCTGCGTATGTACTGGGCCAAAAAGATCCTGGAATGGTCTGACTCACCGGAAGAGGCCATGGCCAATGCCATTTTCCTCAACGACAGGTACTCTCTGGATGGACGCGACCCCAACGGCTATGCCGGTATCGCCTGGAGCATCGGCGGAGTGCACGACCAGGCCTGGCAGGAACGAGCCATTTTCGGAAAGATACGGTTTATGAACCAGAGCGGATGTAAACGAAAATTCAATATTTCTGATTATTTACAGCGAGTCAGCTTACTCACTTCGAACTCATATCAAGATGTCTGAAGAACGAACAATTTTAAGGTCATTAGGGGGAAAGTTTTGTACTGAATCGCGTGCGCACTTCTTCCACCCGTTTCCGGTTTACCCCGAAATCAAAATAGCCGACTCTGGCAGCAGATCGAATATGAATAGAGTGATTTTCGTCATCCAGGCGGCAGATGAGATCATCGACAAAACGAAACAGACTGCTGCGAAAAGTGGCGCGAAGAAAATGATCATCTACCTCTTCAATGTGGCCCCCCATAGCCACTATCACCTCCTGCAAATCCTGCCATGCCCTGGGCGCAGGACCTGTGAATGCAAGCGGTGCGACGTGAGATCTCCCTTGGGATCCTTCACTGGAGACACAATTCGGGCTGCCCGGGCAGGATAGAAGTTGACCGTCAACAAGAGAGCTGTTCTTTATGGATGTCTTCATCACCAAATCCTCTGAGTGACTGTTGCCGTTGCAGCCGACAACAAAAAGTATCACAGCCAACAACATTGCCTGATAGCGAAATGGAAAATTCATGAAGTTCCCTTTTAAAAAAATGCCTCCTCCGCAGAATCTGTGGGTACAACTTAGCACGATATTTAGGCAATTGCCTTGAATCACGATTTATATCCGTTGGCGAAGGGGTAATTTATGTCACTGTCAATTTGAAAATTCAATCTTTACATCAATGCTGCAGGACGGCCCCTTTGCGGTGGGCGAACAGCCGCCCTTTACCCATCCCTTTTCCAGGGAGGCCAAAGACTGGGTCCGCAGCCTGCATGGCGATCAACTGCTGAAGACCAAATATCGCGCCGTGCGCAGCCAGATCTTCAATCTGCCCGGGATCAGTTCCTTTGACGAAATTCTGACCCTGATCCATGACCGTACCCTCCAACAACAAACAATAGCACGTTCCAATAATTTTTTAGGCAATATGTTCGGTCTGCATGGCGACAGTCATGATATCGGCCGCTATCTGCACAGCTATGCCAACACTGCCGATGATGTGATTAACTCGTTGCGGGCCAAGGTCCTCGCTCCTTATCGCTCTCATATTGAAAATACTAATGAGATCGAAACTACTCATGCTCCTGGCCGACATCAACCTTTTGTATATCACTTCTGGTCTTTGATATTTACTTGATATATAATCATTATGGTCTGCCCTGAGCGCCTGGAAAATAAAGCGCAGCACCACCTGACCACTGGAACTCATTTGCAGATTGAACAAACCGGACCAACACCCATGGATCTCCTGACTGATAATTCGACCTTTACCTCCATGCTGCAGGACGGCCCCTTTGCAGTGGGCGAACAGCCGCCCTTTGCCCATCCCTTTTCCAGGGAGGCCAAAGACTGGGTCCGCAGCCTGCATGGCGATCAGCTGCTGAAGACCAAATATCGCGCCGTGCGCAGCCAGATCTTCAATCTGCTCGGGATCAGTTCCTTTGACGAGATTCTGCCCCTGATCCACGACCGTACCCTCCAACAACAAACAATAGCACGCTCCCATAATCTTTTGGGCAATATGTTCGGTCTGAATGGCGGCAGTCATGATATCGGCCGCTATCTGCACAGCTATGCCAACACGGCCGATGACGTGATTAACTCATTGCGGGCCAAGGTCCTCGCTCCTTATCGCTCTCATATTGAAAACACCAATGAGATCGAAACCACCCATGATCCGGTTGAGCTGCTGCTCATTCTCTTTGATGAGCGCTTTCACCGCAAGGCCCGTTTTGAGGCCAAACGCAAGCTGATGCTCATGAACCTGGCCGGCTCTATTGACCAACGCGAGCGGGAAACCGATATCGAGACCAAATTCTCAGAGTTCCTGCGTTTTCTCAATGCCCATGTCTGGAGCCCCAGCCTCAAGATCGGCGATCTGGAGATCAAATATCTCCACAGTCATCATCATCCCGACGATTTCAGCTGCAGCAAGGTGGCCATTCTTTCAGAAAAACAGGCCCAGGCCCTGATATCCACCTCCGGCGATAAACTGACCCTCTGTCGGCGCAACAGCTGCTCGTCTTTCTTTACCAGTGCCCTGACCCATA
>DIKT01000095.1:0-10975 GCA_002424635.1 Desulfobulbaceae bacterium UBA5611 | reverse complement strand
GATGATGAGCTGGGGCTGATGGCCGTGCTCAATTCGGTGAGTGACGTCAAATGCTTTCTGCGCCACCTGACCTGTAGTGCGATTCAGGCAGGAACCTTCATGACCCTGGAGAATATCTCCGACACCCTGACCGGCGGCCGTTACAAGGGTACGGCCATGGGCAGCTCCAGCAAGACCGAGATGCTGAAATTTGTGGCCAGGATGGGAGGCATCCGGGTGGAGTTCATCATCCATACCAACCGCTCCTATCTCAATTATATCTATCAGCGGGATGTGGCCCATGACGAGTATGAGGTCAAACGGATCTTCGACACCGGGGTGACCGACTTCCTCTTCCCCTTTGATATCTACAGCCTGAAGATGGATGAAATCCGCACTGCCCAGATCAAATTATTCCGCAAACAGATCGAAGAAAGCTAATGGTGGGTGGGCCGCCGTCTGCGGCCGGGCAGAGCCTGCCCCCCTGTTTCATCCTTCTCCAGTGATACTATCTACTCATAGCTCAATATTTGCGGATTGCCAGTAATGTTCCCATAACCTCTCATAAATTCCAAATATGCGTTTATTCCTGTCCAGAAAAGATGCTGTTGATCGCTCATTCTCCATTCTTCTTGAGAATTATCCCTCTTGCTGGTAGACAATAGAATTGTGCTGAATTTTTCGTTAGTTGATTGAGATATGGCTTCCACTTATTTTCTTTCTGGTTATCATCCAAAATAGGCAGATAAGCAGAACTACACAATTACTTGTTATGCCTCATAGGTGCGGGCCATGACCACTCCTCCTCAGATTGCAATTTTTCACACCGACTCAATTCCGGAAGAGGTCTTCTCCGACTTTGTGAGAACAATTTCTACAGAACGCTTGAGGCTCGATATTGAGTCACGCGAGGACAGGGGAATTTACGCCGGTTTGGAGTGGTTAATCCCTACGGCGGTCATCATCTACATCGGGAAGTCATACTTCGATGGCTTCCTGAAAGAGATGGGGAAAGATCACTACAACTTACTGAAGACCGGGTTCAAGGCGCTTCGAGAGAAACTCTTGGGGCCGGCAGCGCCGCAAATAGCTGTGGTGTCGAGCGCTGGAAAAGCAACGCCGAACCAGCCGTACTCTCTTATCTATTCAATCATGGCTGAGGGCAATGGTGGTTTGCGTTTCAAGCTTCTTCTTCAGCGGGAAGTTTCGGAACCCGAGTATGACGGAATTCTTAACGCATTTCTTGGGTTTCTTGAGGCATATCATTCGCACGCCCCAGAAGCCGAATTTGCCGCAAATCTGGAAGTACCACGAGCGTCGGGGGGCGTCGTTCTCTTGGCCTTCAATCTGGAAACAAAGGCTCTCGAAGTCATCGACCCAATTCCGCGGAGGCCAAAAACATGAAGCATAACTCTGCGTTCGAGGCGACCTGCGCGAAAAGCCGCGCAGGTGCCTCAACTCCACGTTAGACCAAGTATTTGAAACCCTGATTCTCACCGATTGCCATTCTTCTCTGGTTCAAGCAAAACCTGCGACGGATACAAAATAGCATAGCCACATATGACCCCTGAACAATTTATCACCCTCTGGAGAAACAACACCCTCAGCGAACGTGGCGGAGCCCAGGCCCATTTTGACGACCTCTGCGACTTGTTGGGAGTTGACAAGCCCCGTGACCCTGAAAGCTATTGCTTTGAACGGGGGGCGAAAAAGGCGGGCGGCGGTGATGGGTGGGCCGATGTCTGGAAGCGCGGCTGTTTCGGCTGGGAGAACAAAAAACCTGGCCGTGACCTGAACGCCGCCCTCAAGCAACTGACCGACTATGCCCTGCGCCTGGAAAACCCGCCCCTCTTGGTGGTGTGCGACCGGGAGCGGATCATCATCCACACCGCCTTCACCGGCTATCCTGACCAACCGCGCGAAATCCGCATCGAGGAGCTGACTGATCCGGGCAAGTTGCAACTCTTACGCTGGGTCTTTACCGACCCGGAAAAGCTCCGTCCAGAAAAATCCACCGCCGCCATCACCGGCGAGGCCGCCGGGAAATTTGCTGAGCTTGCCATGGCCATGCGAGGCCGCGGACTTGACGGCCAGCAGATCGCCCATTTCCTGGTGCAATGCCTCTTCTGCATGTTTGCCGAGGATGAGGAGCTGCTCCCAGGCTCGGTTTTTACCGGAATCCTCAAGAATGCCGGTGATGATGCCGGGAAGGCGGCAAGCCGGATCAGCCGACTCTTTGTCGCCATGCGGGAAGAAGGGGGCGGCGAATATGGCGACCATGATATTGCCTGGTTCAACGGCGGCCTTTTCAAAACTGTGGATATTCCAGCCCTGATTCCGGACGACCTTGCCGCTCTGCACAAGGCAGCCCGTATGGATTGGCGAGCCATTGACCCCACCATTTTCGGCACCCTGTTTGAGCGCAGCCTCGATCCAACCACCCGTGCCCCGCTGGGCGCCCATTACACCGATACCGCCACCATTGCCAAACTGATCCACCCCTTGATCACCGATCCCCTGCTGGCCCAATGGCAGTTAGCCAAGGCGGTTATCACCGTCGGCCATAATAAAGAAAAGAGGAGCAAGGCATACAAGATTGCGAATGCTGCCTGGCAGGAGTTTCTCATGCGCCTGAGCAGCTTCCGGGTGCTTGACCCGGCCTGTGGATCGGGAAATTTTTTGTATCTGGCACTGATTGCCCTGCGAGATGTAGAGCGGAAAGTCCTCATTGAGGCCCAGGAGCTAGCGGGCTATCAGCCGGAACTATGGCTGCGTACCGGGTCGCACAATATTCTCGGGCTGGAGATCAACGATTACGCCGCCGAACTGGCCCGCACCACCGTCTGGATAGGCGATATTCAGTGGTGCCGCCGCAATGGCCGGGATATTAACAGAAATCCCATTCTTCGCTCGCTGGATTCCATCGAACACCGCGATGCCCTGCTGAATCTCGACGGCAGCGAGGCGAGCTGGCCCGAGGCCGATGTGATTGTCGGCAATCCGCCGTTTTTGGGCGACAAGATGATGCGTGGCGAATTGGGCGACGAGTATGTTGAAACATTACGCAAGCAATATGAAGGCCGTGTGCCGGGTGGGGCCGATCTGGTGACCTACTGGTTTGAGAAGGCGCGGGCGCAGATCGAGGCGGGGCAGGCCTGGGCCGCCGGGCTGGTCGCCACCAACTCCATCCGCCAGAAACGCAACCGGGTGGTGTTGGAGCGGATTCTGGCGAGTACCCGTATCTTCGAGGCCTGGTCTGATGAAGAATGGGTAAACGACGGGGCGGCGGTCAGGGTGTCGCTGGTCTGTTTCGGCAAGGGTGATACCATCCGGCTTGACGGAAAACCGGTGACCGCCATCCATGCCGATTTGACTGGCAACAGCCAAGACTGTCAATCGCTGGACCTCACCCAGGCCGGTCCGCTCCCAGCCAACAAAAGCCGCTCGTTTTTCGGCCTCTGCCTGGCCGGCCCCTTTAAGGTGGATACCGCCACTGCCCTAGTCTGGCTCCAAGACAGCGGCAACCCCAATGGCCGTCACAACAGCGACGTGGTGCGCCCCATTTACAATGGCTCCGACATCACCCGCCGTTGGGCTGGCAACTGGGTGGTCGATTTCAGCGCATTGGAGCAGGCCGACGCCGCCGACTATCTGGCCCCCTTCGCCCACGTGGTGACAATGGTCAAGCCTATACGTGCAGGAAATCGTGAGGCAATCCGGGCGGAAAAATGGTGGCGACACGGTCGGCATCGACCAGAATTACGCAAAGTCCTTCACGGCTTCACCCACTACATCGCCACCCCAGAAACAGCCAAGCACCGCTTTTTTGTCAAATTTCCGGTACAGGTGGCTCCAGAACACAAACTAATCATCATTCCCCGCCAGGACGATACGACCCTGGGTATCCTCTCTTCCCGCATCCACTGTGCCTGGGCGATTGAAAGCGGCGGGCGATTGGGGGTTGGAAATGATCCTGTGTATAACTCAAGCCTTTGTTTCGAGACCTTCCCCTTCCCGCCCGGTTTCGACCTGGCGGCAAAGGACGCTCCTGCTGAGGAGCCATTTGCCACCATCTCCACGGCGGCTGCCAACCTCTACGATTGGCGAGAAAAATGGCTTAATCCAGAAGGCTGGCTAACCTGGGAGATCACCCCAGAGGAGCAGGCGGCCGGTTTCCCGCCCCGCCCCGTACCCAGGCCTGAACATGCCACGGCATGGAAAAAGCGGACCCTGACCAACCTTTACAACGAAATGCCCGCAGGCCTAAAGCTGCGCCAAGAACAACTAGACGCCGCCGTAGCCAGCGCCTACGGCTGGGCCGACTACACGCCGGAGATGGAAGATGAGACCATTCTCTCCCGGTTGCTGGCCATGAATTTGGAGCGGACAAAATGAATCTGGGACAGTCCTAAAGAAAAAATTCAGAAAAGCAGTAATCATATGAAAATAAAGAAAAAATCTCCAATTACTGACAAATCTCTCCGTCATGTCGGGCAGTCCTTAGATGAAAGAATTAACAAACTGATTTACGACGATGCCGTTTCTTATTTGTTGGTTTGTTTTGGTCTTATTTATTGGGCGGCATACGAATGGTGGCGTTATTACAAAAACCCACCTCCTTCTCCCAAGATGGCAACGTTTCTTGCAGTTGTGATTGTCCTGTTTAGCGTATACAAGATGAAAAAAATACTGAAAGAAGTAAGGGCCGTTAAACTTGGGAGAGAAGGGGAAAGAGCCGTTGGCCAATACTTAGAAACTTTACGAGAAAAAGGGCATAGAATTTATCATGACCTACTTGGTGACAATTTCAATCTGGATCATGTCATAATTTCCAGAAAAGGAATTTACGTTATTGAGACAAAAACCTACAGCAAACCAGAAAAAGGTGACCCGAGAATCGTTTTTGATGGAGAGAAATTGACAATACAATATCTTGGAGTCCAAACGAAACCGATAACTCAAGTTAATGCTGCGGCAAGCTGGCTGAAAAATATTTTATTAGAGTCAACCGGCAAAAACTTTTTGATCAAGCCAGTCATTTTATTCCCTGGTTGGTTTGTAGAATCTACAGGACCAGGTAAAAAATCAAACATTTGGGTTTTGAATCCAAAAGCTCTTCCAACTTATATTGAGAATCAACAGGACATTCTCTCTCAGGAAGATATGATGTTGGCGTCTTACCATATATCTCGCTATATTCGAACGAAGGAAGCTATTAGATAATTAAAACTGAGCCTTAATAAACGATGGGTTGGGTAGATAATCTTCATAAGCAATTAACAGAAAAAACTCGGGGTCTTGCAACCACACAAAGATTAAGCAACCTAACGAGAAATGTTTGATTGCAAGACCCCCACACACTACACACACTGAAGAGCGCGGCTCCGCACCCCATTACCTTTTACGTTGGGCATCGATTTAGCACGGAGGAAATGTGACTGAGATATGTACTGTATGTGGAAAACCAATCGAGCCAAACGCCAAAACTGCGAGCAGAAATATCAGCTTCGCAATTTGTGACAGTTGTGTATCCCAAGTATCTGGAGCATCTGACTGCACCGCGTTGCTTGAGGCAATCGACGCGCCGGTCCTGTTGATGCAGGGAAATCCAAGACAGGTTATTACCGCGAATCGAAAAGCTTTAGCGTTGTTCGAGAAGAATCCTCAAGAAGTTGAAGACCACAGAGGTGGCCAAGTATTTGACTGTATTCATTCGTTTACCGAAGCGGGTTGCGGAAAGGATGTGAATTGCGAAAATTGCAAAATCAAGAATGCGATTGTCGATACATTCACTTCGGCCAATCCGCACAATGGCGTTTCGTCCGAACTATCAATAAAGAAGGCCAACGGTACAAAAACCTATGCACTGCGGGTGTCAACCGAAAAGCTTGGTGATTTAGCGTTGGTAAGAGTTGAGCGCTATGACGCCGATGCCCAACCCGGCAGTCAACCGGACGCTGCGCGATAAAACCGCGCAGCATCCGGTTACTTCTACGTTCGGCAGTAGTACTTGGGAGGAGTAAATGACAAAAATTATATGCTTGGCCAATTCTAAAAAATTTAAAAGGAAAAAAAAAACGTTGTTGATATTTTCAGTTTTCGCTCTCCAACAGTAAATGACTTTACCCCTATCTCCTCATAAATTCCAAATATGCGTTTATTCCTGTAAAATTCTTGCAAATATGTAAGACATCAAGCAAGAGCATATCTATAACATACTGAAAACAATTCAATTACCTGTTGGTATGTTTTTTGCATCTATTCCCCTATACGCCAACATTGCTATACACCCCACTCGGCGAAACTTAGGAGAAATTATGGATCAACTTCTTGTCCCTACCGCCCCCGCCTCCTACCCGCTGGAGGCCCTCAAAATTCAGGCCCTCTCTGAGATCTGCCAGCTTATTGGTGAGGCGGTCCATCTTGACACTGCCCTGGCTCGTGTCCTGCAGATCCTGCACGACATTTTGCGCATGGACCGGGCCACGCTCGTCCTCCTTGATCCCCACCGCCAGCATCTGGAGATCAAGGTTTCTTATGGCCTGACAATTGAAGAAGAGCGCCGGGGGATCTATGGCCTCACCGAAGGGATCTGCGGCCAGATCTTTCAGACCGGATCGCCTTGCGTCGTTCCGGATATCTACAGCGAGCCCCTGTTCCTCAACCGCACCGGCTCCCGGACCACCATCAAAAAGGAGCATATCTCCTTCATCGGCGTGCCGGTCCTTATGGCCCAGAAACCAGTGGGCGTGCTCACGGTTGACCGGCTGTTCGGCCCGGAGACATCTTTCAAGGAAGATATCAGTTTCCTAAGCGTCCTGGCTACCCTGATCAGCCAGTTTATCGCCCTGCACCAGGCCATTATCCGGAAGGAAAAACGTCTGGTGGAAGAAAACCGCTCACTGAAAGCGGAACTGCATGGCCGCTTCAACCGCCATTATATCATTGGCCAGTCACGCCTGATGCAGGAGGTCTTCGCCACCATTGAAAAGGTGGCGCCCAGTCGGGCCACGGCCCTGCTCCTGGGAGAATCGGGCACCGGCAAGGAACTGGTGGCCCGGGCCATCCATGAGGCCAGCCCGAGAAGGGACAAGAACTTTGTCAAGGTCAACTGCGCGGCCCTGCCGGAAAACCTGCTCGAAAGCGAACTCTTCGGGCATGAGAAAGGAGCATTTACCGGGGCCACGGCCAGCCGCGTCGGCCGCTTCGAACTGGCGGACGGCGGCACCATCTTTCTCGACGAGATCGGTGAACTGCCGCTGGCGCTCCAGGCCAAACTGCTGCGGGTCCTTCAGGAGCACCAGTTTGAACGGCTTGGCAGTACCAGGACATTGAAGGTTGATGTGCGCATCATTGCCGCCACCAATGTCAACCTTGAAGAAGCGGTGGCCAACGGCACCTTTCGCAACGACCTCTATTATCGCTTGAATGTACTGCCCTTCCATCTGCCCCCCTTGCGGGAGCGCAAGAGCGATATCCCGATCCTGCTCAACCACTTCCTGCGCGCCAGTATCGAACGCAACGACAAAGAAGTGGAGCTCTCCCAGGAGGTCCTTGACTTCCTGATGGACTACTATTGGCCGGGCAATGTGCGGGAACTACAAAATCTCATTGAGAGATTGGTTATTTTAACCGATAAGAATATTCTGTATCGGAGCGATCTGCCCAAAGAGATGGGGACGGCCTTGCCCCCGCAGACGACAGCCGCCTCCCCGGCAAGGTCAGCCGCCACTCTGCATGGTCTTGAGACCAAGGTATCTACCGGCAATCTCCCGGCCCATCACTCCTTGGAGGACATCGAACGGGCGGAGATCAAGGCCGCCCTGCAGCGAAATGGCTGGGTCAAGGCCCGCGCTGCCCGGGACCTTGGCCTGACCCAGCGCCAGATTGGCTATCGGATCAAGAAGTTCAAGCTGGACCGACCGGAATTTTAGGCACCGTTATTAAGCAAGCAAGGTCTTTTTCTTGCTTGCTTAATTTACGGAGCCTTATGCCGCTCCAAGAAACAGCCAATTCCTTCCGGCTGTTTCTTAGGCGGCCTCTGGCCAATAAAACAACAGACAAAAAAACAGGATCCAAACATGAATCTCCTGAACAAGAACTCCATCTTTACCTCCATGCTGCAGGATGGCCCCTTTGCGGTTGGTGATCTGCCACCCTTGGCCCATCCCTTTTCCAGGGAGGCCAAGAACTGGGTGGGCACGCTGGCGGGAAACCAGCTGCTGAAGACCAAATATCGCGCTGTGCGCGGTCAGATCTTCGATTTTCTGGGGATCAGCAGCTTTGACGAGATCCTGATCCTGCTTCATGACCGCAAACTTCGCACCAAGACCACTGAACGCTCCCGTCTTCTGTTAGGAAACATGTTTGGCCTGAACGGTGCCAGCCATGACATCGGCCGTTACCTGCACGACTATGCCCGTACCGCCGATGATGTGATCAACTCCCTGCGGGCCAAGGTCCTGGCCCCCTATCGCTCTCATATTGAGACCACCAATGAGATCGAAACCACCCATAACCCGGTGGATCTGCTGCTCATCATCTTTGACGAGCGCTTTCATCGCAAGGCCCGCTTTGAGGCCAAACGCAAACTGACGCTCATGAATCTCGCCGGCTCCATTGACCAGCGGGAACGGGAAACCGATATCGAGACCAAGTTCTCAGATTTCCTGCGTTTTCTCAATGCCTATGTCTGGAGCCCCAGTCTCAAGATCGGTGATCTGGAAATTAAATACCTGCACAGCCACCACCAGCCGGAAGATTTCAGTTGCCGGGAAGTGACCGTCCTCTCTGAAGCACAGGCCCAGGCACTGACACCTGCCTCCGGCGAGAAACTGACCCTGATCAAGCGCCGCCGTTTTCGCAGTCAAGGCCGGGAGATTCCGATTTACGTCACCATCAGAAAAAAACCGCCGGCGGCCAAGGTGGTGAAGCTGTTGCGTAAAAATGAGAAAAATCCGGCCGTGGCCGTTGATGATGAGCTGGGCCTGATGGCGGTGCTCAACTCGGTGGCTGATGTCAAATGTTTCATCCGCCACCTGACCCGCAGCGCCGTTAAGGCAGGCTCGCTCATGACCCTGGAGGATATCTCCGACACCCTGACCAGCGGCCACTACGCCGGCACGGCCACCGGCAGCTCCGCGAGCACCCCGATGCTGAAATTTTTTGCCCGACTGGGCGGCATCCGGGTAGAGTTCATCATCCACACCAACCACTCCTATCTCAACTATATCTACCAGCGGGATGTGGCCCATGACGAATATGAGGTCAAACGGATCTTCGACACCGGGGTGGCGGACTTCCTCTTCCCTATCGATATCTACCGCCTGAAGATGAATGAGATCCGCGCCGCCCAGATCAGATCCTGCCACAAGCAGATCGAAGAAAGCTAACGAGGTGGGCCATGACTTCAAACTTTCGCGGCATCATTGACTCCACCCTGCGGGAAGGCGAACAGACGCCAGGGGTGCGCTTCAGCCAGGATCAGCGCTACGAGATCATCCGCCAGCTCTCTCTGGTGGGAGTGGAAGAGATTGAGCTGGGTGTTGCCTCCGCCAACAACAGCCATCTGCAGGAGCTGTTTGCCGGTGCCCGGCAGATAAACAAAGGGCAACAACACCTGGGGCTCTGGTGCCGCTGCCGCCATGAGGATATCGCCTTTGCCGCCACCTGCCGACCGGATGTCCTCTCGCTGTCAATCCCGGCCTCGGATCTGCACATCAGCCAGCGTCTGCAAAAAGACCGATCCTGGATCCTGCGCACCCTGCCGCAGGCTGTTGCCCAGGCCAGGGACTCCGGCATTCCTTTTATCTCCCTTGGCCTTGAAGATGCCACCCGGGCCGATCCCGAGTTTCTCGGCCAACTGGCCCGCGCGGCGGCGGCTTGCGGTGTCCAGCGTCTGCGCTTGGCCGATACCGTGGGGATCGGCTCTCCGGCCACTATTGCCCATATGGTGACCATGCTCCGGCAGCAGTCAGGACTGCCCTGCGGGGTGCACACCCATAATGATTTCGGCATGGCCACGGCCAACGCCATTGCCGCCCTGGAGGCCGGGGCCTCCTGGATCGATGCCACCGTTCTGGGCCTGGGCGAACGGGCCGGCAACTGCCGCCTGGAAGAGGCCCTCGCCTTTCTCTGCCTGCAGAAAGGGATGGGACACTATCAGACTCACCTCCTGCCTGCCCTCTGCCAAACAGTCAGCAGAGCTGCCAGTATCGCCATTGCCGGCAATCATCCCGTGGTCGGCGAGGCCATTTTTACCTGCGAAACCGGCCTGCACCTGCATGGCCTGACCATCAATCCCGCCACCTACGAGCCTTATTCTCCCGACAAAGTCGGCGCCAGCCGCACCATGCGCTTTGGCCACAAAAGCGGCAAGCGCGCCCTTGGTAACCACCTGGCGCGCTTAGGCCATCCCATTGATGACAGCCAGGCCGAGACGCTGGCCGGACAGCTCCGCAATCTGCCTGATCTTCCCACTCAAGGCCTCAGCGATCCTGAGCTGCTGCGCCTGGCAGCACGGTAATAGAAACTTTTGGGGTCAACAGAAGACAGAACCCGATGCTAAAATCGCAACACCATAGCAGGATCCCGAAGATGAGATAAAAAAACGGCTGCCCTGGCCCGGATTGGAGAAGAAGGCAAGAACAGCCGAGGCCAAATACACCATTACTATTTCCAAAAAAATGTGCCATAACATCGCGTATAAATAGGTTGGGTAGAGCACAGCGAAACCCAACAACAAAAGCCATACAACAAGATCGATACAAATATACGCAGATCAAAGTAGGTTGGGTAGNNAAACGAAACCCAACAAAAAGCTGTGTAGAGCCGCAGGGCAACCTGACCTGCATCTGATTTTGTTGGGTTTCGCACGCTCTACCCACCTACCTGTGACGATGTCTTGGCACATAAAAGTGTGCGCGATATTTGTTGTGCACTTAACAACTGCCTGTTAACATTACTTATTATTTAACAAATCATTCCCCCAGCGCCA
>DIKT01000066.1:13250-15596 GCA_002424635.1 Desulfobulbaceae bacterium UBA5611 | reverse complement strand
GCCCTCGTCCCCCAGCCAAGCAAATTCAAGCACTTAGAGCTTTACAGCCCTAAGTGCTTTTTTCATTTGTGGCATTCTACCCCACTCCTGTCCAGGAGCCAGACTTCATTTATCACACCCATAGAAGTAGCATGACCAGAAACAATTTTCGGATGAAATGCCAAGCAAGTGGATACAACTTCGGAAACCACAGTTCAACTGCATCAATCGGAAAAGAAAGGACATGCGGACGGCGGCTGTTTTTAGATTTCAGGTATCCTTTTTTGTCCGGCAATTAAACCGGCAATAATTTTGCTGTGATGAGGACTAACACCGCACCAAGGACGTGAATCATATGAAGTTCTCCAAAAACTGTATAACCTTTCATTCCGGAGGATATACAGAAAAGCGAATATTCGATCATGGTAAATTTTTCCAGAATAATTTACGTAATATTAGTACATTGCAAAAATATCGCGGGATGGTAAGGTGCGTATCCTGAGTTTATCGGTATAGGTAAGCATCAAACTCGCTGTGCGATTTTGATGATATGCAGATCAGCAGAACTACTTGTTGGGGAAAACACAGCCATGGCCGCTAAGACGTCGATAAGAAACGTAGAACTCTACGAGGATGCATTTCTCATCGCAGGACGCCGTCACTCAATATCAGACGTGCGGCATCTTCGTCTGTTCCGACGACTGCTATCTACGCATATTGCTGTGCCAACCGAGTTCACCAAGCTTGGCCAAGAGGAACATGTTGGTCTGCTGGTTACCCTAAAAAGTGGTGAGGAGTATCAGTTCACCGAACAGCCGGGCTGGATTAAATCAGCAGACCAGCGTGCGGTGAAACAAATACTAGATTTCTACAGCTATCTTGCCAGAGCGAGCTTGACTGAGCGGGTTGAAGCTTATCTTGAGAACTTCAGAAGTTATGGCTACTTCTACTACTCAGGACTACGCTTCTTCCCGGATCATCAAACTATCGTTGATGGCTCAACGACGTACAACAGGCAGAATACGGATTTCTTGCACAGTTACGGATGCATAGAGTTGCGTCCTAAGGAGCTAAGTTTTATCCAACAGGCTAAACTCAAAGTCGGTTCTGCAAACTTCACGCGCATTGATACGCTTACTGACACCGACGCGCTTTATGTGATTCTCAGTGAATTCTATGGATTGCGCTGGAAGTGAAGTGTCGCCTAAACAATTAATCCCATTCGGGTCTGGCCACGATAAATGGTTGAAAGCATAAAGAATTATTGCTAAAAACAGGCCTGCAGAGGGGCTATAATAGCTTTTTTAAGGCCAAAAACGCACATATAGAATTATGTAACTCATGGCAAGAGCAAAACGACATTATATTCCTTGACAAATATGGCATCTTACTCATCAATGCCATAAGAGAGAATTTCTTCTCAAATTAGCAAAGGACCGTCACAAATGGCTTCAATGGCTTTTTGAGGCAAAAAGACGATACGGATTGGTGATACTGAATCGATTTATCCCGGTGAAAGGTCTCTCAGCAGGAAGACGCCAGGCTTTCGCTCACCAGTCTGTTTAAACTGACGTGTCTCTCAGCTGCTTTGATAGCCAAGGTCCGATGAGTGTCTGCGGTTACTCTGACCTGAAATTTCCCGCTGAATTTTTTGCTTGCGAGCGGTTCAGGAACATTTTCCCCATTGTCGGCAAGATCTTTCACTACATCGGAAACAACCTGCCGGATTCCTTTCAGGGCATCTTCCGGGCTTTGATCCAGCCAGCTCAGGCTAGGGAATTCAGCACACAAGCCGATATATTCGCCATCTTCTTCCGACCAAGTAACCCTATATGTGTAATGATCATGGTCCAGCATGGTCCCCTCCTATTTTTTTAACTTTTCGATTGCTTTTAACACTTGCCGGACTTGATAANNTTTGCTTTCCCCTTTCCGTCTTGAACGTTAACCCTTGGATCGCCCGCCCATGGAGTCTTTGTAAACTCAATGGCTGGTCCCCTTCTGTCGAGCCTCACCAAAATAATGATCGCAGACTTTACAAAGGTCTGAAAACTTGACGTTATTGGGATTTTCTTGCATCCCTTTCAGGAGTTCATTTATCTTGTCCATGATAATATAGTATCAATAGTGATACTGAATGTAAAGTTGAAAAGGAAAAGTCACGTGACAAGAGGAAGATGGTGTTCAGGCTTCCAAGATGATAAGTTGATAAAGAAGAAAAAAGCGACGCATTGATTGGCCGGTTGATGGCCAGGCCCAGCAATAGATACGAGTAATCGGGCAACTCTGCGGAAATTGCTATGAAGCAAAAAAGGGTTTCAACCTTTCGGTTGAAACCCTTAAATTTGCTGGCGGAGCGGACGGGGC
>DIKT01000066.1:1198-13193 GCA_002424635.1 Desulfobulbaceae bacterium UBA5611 | reverse complement strand
GGTGGGCGGTACAGGGATCGAACCTGTGACCCTCGGCTTGTAAGGCCGATGCTCTCCCAGCTGAGCTAACCGCCCCGCAATCAATTAATGAAAGCTTTTTTAACAAGAACTCCGCACTACGTCAAGGGAAAAGAATCAATGGGGACTATTATCCGCTGACAATATCACCTTCCCATAGACAGCAGGCGGCGGATCCTGAAATAACGATACCCCCTCCGGCAGGACAATGGCCCGCTCAAGAACATCGTCCGCATGCTCAATACATTCTATCACCAGGCTCTTCCTGATATTTGCCGGCACATCTGCCAAATTACGCTCATTGTCCTTCGGGATCAGGACATGGGTAATATTGCCACGCTTGGCGGCCAGCAATTTTTCAGTCAGACCGCCAATGGGTAAAATCCGGCCGCGCAGGGTTATCTCGCCGGTCATGGCAATCTCGTGACGGACAGGGGCCTTGAGCAAGGCTGAGACAATGGTGGTGGCAATGGTGATCCCGGCTGACGGACCATCTTTCGGAATCGCCCCTTCAGGTACATGGATATGGATATCCAGTTTCTGATAAAAATCAGTCTCCAAGCCAAGGCGCTCGGCCCTGGAACGTACATAGCTCAAGGCTGCCTGGGCCGATTCCTGCATCACATCACCCAGCTTACCGGTAATGGTCAGCTTGCCGGTCCCCGGCATCAAGGTTGCCTCAATCTGCAACAGTTCCCCGCCCACCTCGGTCCAGGCCAGTCCGGTGGTAAGTCCAATCTCGTCCCGTTCCTCAGCCAGACCAAAACGATACAGCGGAGTTCCCAGATATTTAACGACGGACTGGGCGGTAATCCGGTAACGTTTACCCTTCAGTTTTTTCTTCAGTCTGTCCCGAGCAATCTTACGGCAGAGAGAGGCCAGATTCCGCTCCAGACTCCTGACCCCCGCTTCTTTGGTATAACGTCTGATAAGCTCAAGGATGCCGCCCTCGGTAATCTGGATATCATCAGGCTTAAAGCCGTTGGCCTCAAGCTGTTTCGGGATCAGATAGCCTTCAGCGATCTTCTGCTTTTCCCCTTCCGTATAACCGTTGAGCCGGATAATCTCCATCCGATCCTGCAGAGGTATGGGAATACCATGCAGATTATTGGCCGTGGTGATAAAAAAGACCTCGGAAAGATCATAATCAAGATCAAGATAATGATCATTGAAGCTATTATTCTGTTCAGGATCGAGGACTTCCAGCAGAGCCGAAGAAGGATCACCCCGGAAATCGGTACTCATCTTATCAACTTCGTCTAGACAGAACACCGGATTGATCACATCAGCCTTCTGCATGGACTGTATAATCTTGCCGGGCATGGCCCCAATATAGGTCCGCCTGTGCCCTCGAATCTCGGCTTCGTCGCGCACCCCGCCTAAGGACAAGCGGACAAACTTCCGCCCCATGGCCCGGGCAATCGACTTGCAGATAGAGGTCTTACCTACACCGGGAGGTCCGACCAGGCACAGGATCGGTCCCTTGATTTTTTTCACCTGGGCCTGGACGGCCAGATATTCGAGGATACGTTCCTTCGGTTTTGCCAGCCCGTAATGATCCTCATCAAGAATGACCTCGGCCTTATTAATATCAATGGCCCCTTTTGTTCTCTTTTTCCAGGGCAGGCTGATGATACAATCAATATAATTTCTGACCACGGTGGTTTCAGCCGACATCGGTGGCATGCTGCTCAGTTTTTTAAACTCTTTAGTCACCTTATTCCGGGCAGCCACCGGCAGATCTTTCTTTTTAACACTCTCTTCGAGTTCGGCCAGCTCATCGAGGCCTTCTTCATTCTGCCCCATTTCCCGCTGAATCATCCGGGCCTTCTCACCAAGATAATAATTACGCTGGATCTTGCCCATGCGTTTTTTTACCTTTTCATTGATATCCTTTTCCAGTTCCGAAAGTTCAAGTTCAATCTGAATAAATTCCATGACCCTTTCGATGCGCTGGATCACGGACTCGCATTCCAGGACCTCCTGTTTTTCTTCAGTCTTCAGCGGCAGATGGGCACAAATCACATCCACGAGTTTACTGGAGCTTTCAATATTGGTCACAGATTTTACTACTTCTTTGGGCAGTTTCTTGGTGGTATCGCAAAATTCATCGAATATTTTACGTAACTCCCGGTCATAAGCAAGGACCTTAGCGCCCGTTTCTTCCTCTTCGTCCATTTCCAAAACTTCGACCTGCAGGAAATTATCGTGAGGTACAAAAGAAATTATCTTAGCTCGTTTTTTGCCCTCGACCAAGGCCTTGATAGTCCCATCCGGCAGTCGCAGCAGCTGCATGACTACCGCCAGAGTCCCCACCTTATGGAGCTCCTGCTCAGTTGGATCGTCGACCTTGGATGCTTTTTGGGTGACCAGAAAAATCTCGGTCCTTTTTTCCATCGCATCTTCCAAGGCCAGAATTGATCGTGCTCT
This sequence comes from Desulfobulbaceae bacterium UBA5611, assembly GCA_002424635.1. Classification (GTDB taxonomy): domain Bacteria; phylum Desulfobacterota; class Desulfobulbia; order Desulfobulbales; family Desulfocapsaceae; genus UBA2270. The sequence goes on along the minus strand of DIKT01000066.1, from coordinate 10,745 downwards.
GCCCACTACCAAGGGGGCTACCATGTGCGGAAAAATCACAATATCCCGCAACGGCATGAGGGGGTATAATTTGGTCTCTTGTTCTTCCATATCTATTCCTGAGCCCGGACAAAACCGGAGGTAAGAAAATAATTCAGATTATCGCCAATTGCAGCCGATCAGGTACTATGTAATTTTTGCTTTTCATTAGTCCGATACAAGACGACCGGGTACTCCCCGTCATTAATCACCTGCTCACTGATCACACATTCCTGGACATTTTCTCGGGAAGGCAATTCATACATCACATCAAGCATAGCCGCCTCCATTACCGAGCGTAGTCCCCGGGCTCCGGATTTGCGTTTTAAGGCCTTACGGGCAATAGCAACCAAAGCACCTTCAGTGAATGACAATTGAATGCCTTCTAATTCAAAAAGCCGCTGATACTGCTTGACCAAAGCATTTTTGGGTTCACGCAGGATGCGAATCAAGTCATCCTCCGTCAATTCCTCCATGGTGGCAATAACCGGCAGGCGGCCAACCAGCTCAGGAATCAGACCAAATTTCAACAGATCCTCCGGTTGTACGCCGGCCAGGATTTCACCGATATTCTTCTTACCTTCAGTGGTGACCTTGGCGCCAAAGCCGATTGATTTTTTACCACCTCGTCTTTTTACGACCGAGTCCAACCCGACAAAAGCCCCACCGCAAATAAAGAGGATATTGGTAGTATCAATCTTGACCAGCTCCTGTTGCGGATGCTTTCTCCCGCCCTTAGGAGGTATGGAGGCCACAGTCCCTTCAATGATCTTCAACAGGGCCTGCTGCACCCCTTCACCGGACACATCACGAGTCAAGGACGGACTATCGGATTTTCTGGCAATCTTATCTATCTCATCAATATATATTATACCTTTTTCCGCCCGCTCAATATCAAAATCGGCCGCCTGCAGAAGATTAACCAGAATATTCTCGACATCATCCCCTACATAACCGGCTTCCGTCAAAGTAGTGGCATCGGCCATACAGAACGGGACATTCAGGATCCGGGCCAGGGTCTGGGCGACCAGGGTCTTGCCGCTCCCTGTCGGCCCGATAAGAATAATGTTGGATTTTTGCAACTCTACCTGATCATTATCAGCAGGCGCTTCGATCCGTTTATAATGATTATGAACAGCTACAGCGAGCACTTTTTTGGCAAAGGACTGACCAATGACGTATTCATTTAAATGGTCATTAATCTGCATTGGTTTTAAGGAGGCCGGCCTGTGCTCATCCTCAATTATCTCCGCTGCTTTGTCATCCTCATGCACAATCTCATTGCACAGGTCGATACACTCATCACAGATATAGACATCAGGTCCGGCAATCAGCTTGGCAACTTCATCCTGACTTTTGCCGCAGAATGAACAACTGGTGAGAATATCCTTTTTTTTCTTATCAGCCATTTACCTTGTCCTCATCCGCATCTTTACGCTTGTCGAGCACTTCATCTACTATACCATACTTCTTGGCCTCGACAGGACTCATGAAATAATCCCGATCAGTATCCAGCTTGATTTTCTTGATCGGATGGCCGGTATGATGGGCCAGAATCCGGTTCAGATCATCCCGCATCCGCAGAATTTCCCGGGCATGGATATCAATCTCCGAGGCCTGACCCTGATAGCCGCCCATCGGCTGATGAATCATGATCCTGGAATTGGGCAGGGCATAGCGCTTACCCTTGGTGCCGGCGGCCAGCAGCAAGGAACCCATGGAGGCAGCCTGACCCATGCATAGGGTTGCAATATCACATCGCACATATTGCATGGTATCATAAATAGCCATACCGGCCGTAACCGAGCCGCCGGGAGAGTTGATATAAAAAGTTATATCCTTATCCGGATCATCTGCCTCCAGAAAAAGAAGCTGGGCCACAATGGAGCTTGCAACTTCATCGCCCACTGATGTGCCCAGAAAAATAATACGTTCCCTGAGCAGACGGGAATAAATATCAAAAGCCCGCTCACCGCGCGGACTTTGCTCGACAACCATAGGGACCAGATTCATGTTATTACTCCTTAAAACAGTTCGACTGCAATGGCCATTTTAGAGGTCATCTGCAGTCGAAAGTATTCATCTGATTTTATTTTTTTGCCAATGTCAAAAATTACATGGCTACTTGAATCAACCATAAGCAAAGACAGCTGTTTATTCCTCAACCATCTCCGAAGAAACCGTCTCCACAGTCGAGACATCAAGCAGAGTGGCCTCGGCCCGCAAAAAGGCAAGAATTTTTTCATTCAGCAGTTCGTTGATAAAAGGGAGCAAATCATCACGGCTGCCACCGAAATATTGCTTAACCTGAGCTACCGGCATATTATATTGATCACCAATACGCTTAAAGCCTCGATCCATATCTTCCTCAGTAATCTTGATTTCCTCAACTTCTGCAATTTTCTTGAGAATGAAATCACCGCGCACCCGTTTTTCAGCTGTCGCCCGATTACGCTCCGCCAATTCTTCTCGGTTGATACCGGCCGATTCCAGGTCCATACCCTTCTGCTCCAGGGATTTTACGGTCACCTTAATCATTTCTTCCACTTCATAACGCACCAGTCGGACAGGAACGGGGAAGGAATGATTATCGAGCAGCTTATGCATAATCCGATCGGTCAGATCACCGTCGGCCTGATCTTCTTTCTGTTTAGCAATACGGTCATGGATGGCCTTCTTCAGTTCAGCCAGGCCGGCATATTCAGTCCCTACGTCTTTGGCAAATTCATCATCCAGTTCAGGAAGAAGACGTTCTTTCACGTCTTTAACCTTAACCTTGAAAGTGACCTTCTTGCCGGCCAGCACCGGATTGGGATATTTGGCCGGAAATTCTACCTCATGACTGGCCTCTTCGCCTTTTTTCATGCCAACAAGCTTTTCCTCAAATTCAGGGCTGATGCGACCAGAACCGACATCTACCGAGAAATTTTCATTTTTTACTTCTTTCATGGGCTTATCATTATGATATCCCTGAAAGTCAACAATGGCGATATCACCTGTAGCCACGGCCCGCTCACCTACAGAGCTAAGAGGAGCCATCTCAACTCGCAGGGACTCCAACTCGGCGTTAACCTCTGCATCGCTTACGGCGACCACTGGCTTTTCCACCTCAAGTCCTTTATAACCCTGTAATTCAAATTCAGGCTTGGTATCAATCATAGCCACATAGCTGAAGGTGCCATCATCCTTAAATTTAGGCTCACTGATTTCGGGATGCACTACCGGATCAATTTTTTCCTGTTCAATCGCTGAAAAATAAGTATCCTGCACCAGTTTTTCAGCAACCTCGGCCTCGACCTTATGCTGGAAATTTTTCAGGATAACAGAACGAGGCACTTTGCCTCGCCGAAAGCCTTTTAATTTCACATCTTTCTGCACCTTATCATAAGCGTCTTTGAGTTCTTTCTGCACCATATCTTCCGGCAGAGTAATGGTAATTTTTCTTGTAAGATCAGTTAGTTTCTCAACAACAACATCCATTATTAACATCCTTTGAATTTGAGATTTATTCCGGGGCGTTCATCAAATTACATTAAACGCGAACCCTCATAAGATTTGATAAGCGGCTTTAATTTTTAAAAACACAAGGGAAAAGCAATCTATTAAACTATACATTCAACCTAAAAATGGTGCGAGAGGGGGGACTCGAACCCCCATGCACTAGGCGCTGGTTCCTAAGACCAGTGCGTCTACCAATTCCGCCACTCTCGCCAAATTTAAGCCGGTTAAAAAACTCATTAATATGAAGCATACTGTCTGGTTGCTCCGATGTATATTATTATGTTCTCTAATAATTCACATCTTTCTGGCAGTCAAGGAAGATTCAACCAAGAACATAACCAAATAATGGTTTAAATATGTTTATGGCTTGCCATCAGCCATCTGGAACTTTTAGAATTTCTTGCCAAATTTAGTCACAACGACTATTATTCTTTTTTTGTAAATTATGATTTTGTTGCAAACTCATAAAATCAACCATGAGGAAATCTATGAAATATACATTAGCAGCAGCTGGATGCGCACTTCTGCTTACCGGTTTTATTACCGGACAAGCCTTGGCTGTAGTCAATACGACTCCTCCCTCGAAGATAGACTGGAAAGTGGAAAAAAGCTGGGATCTGCCGGCAAAGCCTTTAGATCTCGCATATTCACTTGATGGCAAGCAGGTCTTTATCCTGACCGATCAGCAGACCGTGCTCGTCTTTGACAACATGGGAGAACTGACCGGATCAATTCCCGTGGATAAAGGGGTATCGGCTATCGATATCGCCCCACGCGGCGAACGACTTTTCCTCATCAATCAGGAGACCAAGGCCTTCTCCGATTTGACCATCGATTTTATCGTCGATATAAATACCGCCGGCTCACCTTATCTCGGGCTGGCGACAGCTCCGGTGACTATCACCGTTTTTACGGATTTTGAGTGACCTCACTGCGGCAAAGTTTCGCCGCTTCTCGAGCAGGTGCTCGAACACAATCCTGATACCGTAAAAATTGTCCTGAAAAATCTGCCGCTGGCCATGCATCAATTTGCCGATCCTGCCGCCCGAGCAGCCCTTGCTGCCGGAGAACAGGGCAAATTCTGGGAATTTCATGATGCTCTTTTTGCCTTGCCGGTTCTTAACCATGAAACCATTGATGGCATTGCGGTAAAACTTGGGCTCAAGATTGATCAATTCAAGAGCGATATGGCTTCGCCTAAAATCAGACAAAAATTGAATCAAGACATCATGGATGCTCAGAAAGCAGGAGTCAGCGGCACACCATCAATTTTTATTAATGGCCATACATTAAGAGAACGCAGCCTTGAAGCCATTCAACAAAAAATAAATGCAATCCTTGGCACGACCACCAAAAAATAAAACGGCCCTGCAGCCGCTGAGCCGCGATTTAAACTTTGCCGATAACAGTTTAACAGCCACCCTATTTGGAGATTTGAATAAAAATCTCCAAATAGTAGAGAAATGCTGCGGGGTTACGATACATGTCCGAGGCATGGGGGTTCATATCCTCGGCCTCGAACATGAAGTCGAACTGGCCGCCGAACTGCTTACTCAGTTTTATGAACTTATTCGCAAGGGTTTGAAGATCTTTTCCTCTGACTTTGCCTTTGGTGTACGTGTCCTTGAAGCCAATCCCCATGCCAGACTTGATAAGATCTTCCTTGATAAGATCTACATCACGACCCAGAACCGGATCATTTCGCCCAAAACCAGTAACCAGAAGAATTACATCGATGCCATCCGTACCAATGATATCGTCTTCGGCATAGGCCCGGCCGGGACCGGTAAGACCTATCTGGCGGTAGCGATGGCGATTTCCGCCTTGACTAATGACGAGGTACGTTCCATCATTCTGACCAGACCGGCAGTTGAGGCCGGGGAAAAACTAGGCTTCCTGCCTGGCGATCTGGCCCAGAAGGTCAATCCCTATCTTAGGCCCTTGTATGACGCCCTCAGTGATATGCTTGGGGCGGAAAAAAGCGCGGCTTTGATCGAACAGGGTATTATCGAGATTGCTCCCCTGGCCTTCATGCGTGGCCGGACACTCAGCAATGCTTTTATTATCCTGGATGAGGCCCAGAATACTACCCGTGAACAAATGCAGATGTTTCTGACCCGTATAGGCTTTGATTCCCAAGCTGTTATCACCGGGGATATCACGCAGGTTGACCTGCCGATTCCCAGAAATTCAGGACTTCTGGAAGCAGCAAAGATCCTGAATGCTATTGAAGGCATCGCCTTCTGCCGTTTCACCCAGGCTGATGTCGTCCGTCATCCCCTGGTCCAGAAGATTATCAATGCCTATGCAAACAAAGCAGATAACAAAGTAGCCGCAAATGATCCACCGACTGCTCCCCTTAAACAGCAACATCATTAGGATGCCTTAAAAAATGGTCTTTTTGCCTAAACTCGGCGTTATGCTCAAAATTTNNCGGAATATCAACTATATGCCTGCGGTAAAATTTGTCACATGCCTTGATTTTGAACAAAAATCCTCATTTTTCAAGACAACCATTAGTTGATCAGCTGATATCTTATGTCAAAGCCGGATTTTGCAGCCTATGCCAGTTGACCTTTCCTTTCATTATAATTGTCCTGACTGCCGGGTAAACGAAGACCTTCTGCAGCGTCGGACTTGTGCCCTCTTGCGGGAATGCAGGGTTGCCGACCATGGTCTCAGTATTCTGTTTGTAGACGACCAGGAGATCAGCTGGCTCAACGATCATTACCGGCACAAGAGCGGGCCGACCAATGTCCTCTCCTTTCCTTTTGCCGACGGTGCAGATATCACACTGGCCCAGCTGCCGGTCAAGGAACTGGGCGATATCATTATCTCAGTCGATACCGCCCTGCGTGAGTCCCGAGAATTCAACCAATCCCTGCATGACCGACTCACCTGGCTCATCACCCATGGACTCCTGCATCTGCTTGGTTACGATCATGAATTGTCAGAGACTGATGCAATTGTGATGGAGGACAAAGAACAGGAATTACTCAGAAAATTACAATATCCCAGGAGCACTGCCATGACCCATCTCGCCATTAATGTTGATCACATTGCCACTATCCGTCAGGCTAGAGGAGGTGTTGAGCCGGATCCTGTTGCTGCTGCCGCCATCTGTGAAATGGCCGGGGCGGCAGGTATTGTTGTTCATCTTCGAGAAGACAGGCGACATATTATCGATCGAGACATCAGATTGTTGCGTGAAACAGTCAAAACGAAACTGAACCTTGAGATGGGCGCTAACAAGGAAATTATAGCCATCGCCCTTGCTCTCAAACCGGATATGATAACCCTGGTACCGGAAAAAAGGCAGGAACTGACCACCGAAGGCGGTCTTGACGTGCATGCCCAGAAAAAGTCACTGGTTAAGACTATTGACCGCATGACAAAAGCGGGAATTCCGGTCTCTCTTTTTGTCGATCCTGATGCAAGGCAGATCAAGGCCGCCCATGAGATCGGGGCAACTTTCGTTGAGATCCATACCGGCCGCTACTGTGATGCCATCACTGAAAAGGCACGGGAACAGGAATTCCAGACGATCGCCACCATGGCGGAAGAGGCCTACCAGGCAGGTCTGCGTGTTTATGCCGGCCATGGCCTCAATTATCAGACTACCGCCCGGATCGCCGCCCTCGACACTATTGAAGAGCTGTCCATCGGTCATGCTATTATCGCCAGAGCTGCCTTTGTCGGACTGGACCGGGCAGTACGTGACATGCTGACCATTGTCCAGGAAGCCGGCAGGATAAGTTGACCATCACGCAATGAAAGCTACCTCTTCCTTGCGAGGGTGAAAATTTATGTTAAGACTTCCTGGGATCAAATGTTTCCCGCAAGGCCTCACCAATAAAAATCAACAGGACCAGAGTCCCCACCAATAAAATAAAAGTAGACAGGGACAGCCACCAGGCATCAATATTGGCCTTGCCCTGGGACAACAGTTCACCAAGACTGGGGGTCGATGGCGGCACTCCCAGGCCAAGGAAATCAAGGCTAGTCAGAGCCAGTATTGCGGCCGACATCCGAAATGGCAGAAAAGTAATGACCGGGGTCATGCCGTTGGGCAATAAATGGCGGACCATAATCGTGACATTGGAAACACCGAGGGCTTTGGCCGCCTTCACATATTCCATATTGCGCCCTTTGAGAAATTCAGCACGTACATAATCTGAAAGCCCCATCCAGCTGAAGAGTGACAGCAGGACCAAGAGTAAAACAATGCTCGGTTTAAAGATCGAGGCAAAGATAATCAGAAGATAAAGTTCGGGCATAGCGCTCCAGACCTCAATAAAGCGCTGGAACAGAAGATCGATTCTCCCTCCGAAAAATCCCTGAATAGCTCCAGCGACAATACCCACCAGAGTACCAACCAGAGTCAAGGCCAAGCCAAACAACACACTCAGCCGGAAGCCATAAAGCAGCCGGGCCAAAACATCCCTGCCCCGGTCATCAGTGCCGAGAATATTATCGCGGGTTGGTGGAGACGGAACCGGCCCGTCGATGGCAAGATTAATTGTATTAAAGCTGTGCTTATTAAGAGGGAAAAAAACCAGATTGCCTTCGCTTTCAAGCCGCTCCAGAATATAAGGATCTTTATAGTCGGCTCTGGTCTCAAAATCGCCGCCGAAAACCTTCTCCGAATAATCTCGCACCAGCGGAAAATAAAGTTCTCCTTTATACACAATAAGGATCGGCACATCATTACTGAGGAGCTCGGCTCCAAGGCTGAGCGTAAAAAACAAGCCAAAGAAGACAAGGCTGAAGTAGCCGCGCCGGTTCCTCTTGAATCTCAGCCAGCGTCTGTAGCTCAATGATGCTTCACGCGGCCCGCTTTCAAGACTCATGGGCTCTTGTCCTGGTCTCATCTTAGTCAACACTTTCAAAACTTATCCTGGGATCCACAAAGTGATAACTAAGATCTGACAGCAGCCGGGCGATAAGACCTACAATAGTGAAGAAATAAAGAGTGCCAAGCACTACCGGATAATCCCGGTTTAACACCGATTGATAGGCCAGAAGGCCCATGCCATCAAGCGAAAAAATAGTTTCGATCAACAGGCTACCGGTAAAAAAAGCGGCAATAAAATAACCGGGAAAACCGGTGATAATGGGAATAATAGCATTGCGAAAGACATGCTTATACAAGACCTGCTGTTCACTTAACCCTTTGGCCCTGGCGGTAAGCACATACTGCTTCCTGATTTCTTCAAGAAAAGAATTTTTAGTCAGCATAGTCATCACTGCCAGACTACCCACGGCACTGGCAGTAATGGGGAGGACCATATGCCAGAGATAATCTGTGATCTTGCCGATCAGACTTAGTTGCGCCCAATTATCAGAAACCAATCCCCGTAGCGGAAAGACACTCCAGAAGCTGCCGCCGCCAAAGAGGACAATCAGGACAATGGCCAGCACAAAACCAGGGATCGCATAGCCGATGAGAATGGCAGTGGAACTGATGATATCAAAACGCGAACCATCACGCACCGCCTTGGCAATTCCCAGAGGAATACATGCCCCATATACGATGAGAAAGCTCCACAGGCCAAGGGACATCGAAACCGGCATCCTGGAGATTACCAGCTGGGCCACGCTGGTATGATAATAATAAGAGGAGCCGAAATCAAAGAACAGATAATCCTTCATCATATGTAAAAAACGCTCAACGGGAGGCTTATTAAAACCGTACAGTTCTTTCAACCTGTCCACCTTCTCCTGATCAAGCCCGGAATCACCCCGATACATGGATGAGGTGACCGCTCCAACCTCACCTCCACCCTTGCCATGACCTTCAATCTGGGCAACTAATCTTTCTATGGGACCACCGGGGACAAACTGAGTCACTGTAAAAGTGATCAGCATCACCCCGAATAAAGTCGGAATCATCAAACCTATACGTTTTAAAATATAATAATACATGCTGTTCTACTTAAGTCTTTGTTTTAAGATCGATAATTATCAAGGAAATATCACCGGCAGTATTTCTTCTTGTTATTTCCCATTCTTTATGTCTTTGTACATG
>DIKT01000066.1:0-1168 GCA_002424635.1 Desulfobulbaceae bacterium UBA5611 | reverse complement strand
AAACTATGATCACCAATCAAAAAGAACTAGAGACATTGATTCACCGGGCCAGAACTGTTGATGCTGTTGCCCTGGATACTGAATTTTTCTGGGAACACACCTATTATCCTAAATTAGGACTAATCCAGCTTGCCCTATCCAATGAAGAATGTTTTCTTATTGATCCCTGTGCCTTGAGCGATCTTTCTCCTCTTGGAGAATTACTCGGAGATCCGACTGTTGTCAAAATATTTCATGATGCCCCCCAGGATCTTTCCATTCTGTATCAAGCCACCGGAGCAATGCCCAAGACAATTTTTGATACCAGACTGGCCGCCGGCTTTGCTGGAATCTCATCCACAATATCTCTTGCTAACCTGATCAATGAACTGCTCAGTATTAATCTGCCCAAAACAGAGACAAGAACCAATTGGCTGCGCAGGCCACTCAATCAAAAGCAGATTGAATACGCCCTTGATGATGTTCGCTATTTAGATGCTGTCAGAATTCTGCTTCTCTCCCGCATCCTTAGTCCGGAAATTAAAGGCTGGCTCGATGAAGAGCTGCTACGATACGACGAGCCCAATTACTATGAGCCGCCTCTTGATGAAAACAGATATCTCAAGATCAAAGGGGCTGGCAATTTGACCCGGCAGTCCCTCGCTGCGCTGCAGGAACTGGCAGGCTGGCGTGAACAGGAGGCCCGTAAACGTAATCGTCCGCGGGGACATATTATATCCGATCAGGCTCTACTTTCTCTTGCCGCCAAACAGATCATGAGCTGTGAAATAATGGAACAAAGTGGATTGCTTACAACGCGGATCATTGACCAATATGGGCAGCAACTCATTGCCTTGATAGAAAAAGGTCTACTGTGTCCTGAAGAAAATTGTCCGCCCTCTCTTCAGATGGTCAAATTGAACAAAACAGAACAGGAAAAAGTAAAAACAATACAAAAGGACATATCCTTAAAAAGCGCTGCTCTTTGCCTGGATCCCAGCCTGATCTGTAATATTGCAGAGCTTCGCTCCTTGATCCTATTGCCGAATAATCCTGGTAATATCTATCCCAAAAAATTGGCCAGCGGCTGGCGCCAAGAATTCATAGCCGACATTATTGGCTAAGTTCATTATCAGTATAGCCTTATGACGCAGAAAAGCCCCGACCAGCGTAGCTGATTGGGGCTTTA
>DIKT01000032.1 GCA_002424635.1 Desulfobulbaceae bacterium UBA5611 | reverse complement strand
GAACACCTGCCGGTTGCTGCTCGAAATCGAGCCGCAGTCCGCCCATATTCTGGCCGTTAAGCATGATGGCAGGCAGGTGCAGGGCACCGGTGATCATGCCGTCATCCACCAGTCCGGCTCCGTTAATGGCCGCGACCTGCAACTCTACCGGTGAATAAAGGGCAAAGCCAGAGCTTTCCACCTGCCACTTATTTTCAACCACAGAAAGCACCAGGCGAAATGACGGCAGCTCTCCAGGACCGGCTGCATTAAGGCCCCAGCTGCTTTGGTCATTCCTCTGGACGAATTGTTCCAGTGCACAATGCAAATCAAGAGAATTGATGATAAAAGGCCTCAACCCCAAAAGCCCGGCAGCGCTAAACTGCAGCTGCCCGCTGATATCCTGGCCCCATAAAGCAGCCACAGCGGCAATCGGAAAATCGCCGGCGGCCGCCTTGAAGCTGAGCAAATCATCCTTCATCTCTGCGGCTAGAGTAAAGTTGAGCTCCTGGCCATCCTGGTAGAGCGTCAGGACACCGGTTACCGGGGCAAAAAGATCTCCTTTATCCTGCAGTTTATGGTCCTGATTATCCTGTCTTAATTCCAGGTTAAAAGGCCATTGTTCCCGGCGGTCAGCCGTTTCGTAATTAAGCTGGCTGCGACTGATGCTTAGTTGGCCGATGGTGGCGGGCAAGGCCGCAATCGTATCTCCAGCCTGGAGCGCCGGCCCTTCCTGCTCGGGAAAGCCATAAGGCACAAAGCGGCCATCAAGCACCTGTCCTTGAATCTGCAACCCGTCAATGGCCAGCAGCTCAAGATGACGGGACAACAGACCGGACAGAGAAAATCTGACCTTTAGCGAATCAATGCGCAGGGCCGGTTTGTCAGGATCACCCAGCATGATCGCTGTAAGATCAGCTCCGGACATGCCGGCCCGTTGCACCGTTACAGAAAATGCTTGCCCAGGCAGGGTTCTGGCGACCAGCTGCTCCAGGCCCAATTGTACCAGCCGGGGAAAATTCAGCGCCAGCAACGCCCCGAAAAGCAGCACCACCAACATTATACCTGCAAGCCACCGCCACTTTCTCTTCACCATGTCCCCTTGTCGATAGGCCGGCGCCTTTTGCTACAAGACCTTGTTCTCACCAGCCTCCTGTGCCAATGTCCCGGCGGCCCCTGGTGTTGCCGCTATTGTTTTCAGAATATCCAGCACTTCAGGCGAAATAGACTTCAAATGCAGATCGGTCTGGGGAAAAGGTATCTCAATGCCGGCGGCTTTAAACTTTTTGAACAAAGCAAAATAATAATCGCTGATCATTCCCGTCTGGGCATTAATCTGATTCATCCAGCACCATGGCCGAATCGAGAAATCAAGACTGTTATTGCCAAAACCTTCAAAAAAGATGCGCAGAGGATGGGCGGCATCTTCCTTGGTAACCTTCACTTCTCGAGCTGCCTCTTCAGCCAGCCGCACCACCTCTGCCGGATCGGAATCGTAGGCAACCCCGAAAGAGATCTTCAGGCGCCGCCAATTATCTTCATAGCTCCAGGTATTGACCCGACTGGACACAAGCTCAGCATTAGGCACAATGACATCCTCGCCGTCAAAGGTGCGGACGATGGTAGCTCGTATCGATATTTTTGTGACCTGGCCAGTAGTCCCTGCCTGCAGCTCAACATAATCACCAACCTGAATGGACTGTTCAGTAAGCAGGATAATACCACTGACAAAGTTATTGGCGATGGTCTGCAGTCCAAAACCAAGGCCCACACTCAGCGCCCCGAAAATCAGACCCAGCTGAGTGACATTAAATCCAAGGGTCGACAGCAGAATCAGAATGCCGATAACCAGTGCCGCATAATAGACCAGAGTGGTCATCGAATTGACTGCCCCCGGCGTCATGGCGGTGCGCTCAGCTAACAGATTCGCTGTTTTACAACGAATGACCTTGAGCAGCTTTATGCCGATCAACAGCAGAATAAGAACCTTACCTATACTGATCAGGGTGATTGAGGCCTCACCAATGGTGATCAGAGGATACAAAACAACAGTCCTGACCTGCTCCCATTTACCGGAGAGATAGACCATGCCCCAGGCAAGAAAACGCTCACCGCTGTCCATCCTGTTCAGCAGAAGCTGCAGAACCAGCTCCATCTCTTCATATAATTGAGTCAGACCATGGATATTATTGTTGATATCAACAATCAAGACCTCCAGATTGCCTGTTGTCTTTTCGGCCTGTTTGGCTAAATCCTTCTGTAACTCTTCATTGCCGGAAGGATTGGCAGCTCCGACCTTGTTGGTAATAGCCACCAGCCGCTGGATCAGATCAGCTCTTTTTTGCGTCGCCAGCGACAGATCCTGCACCAGAGCCTCCTTCTGGGTTATCAGTTCTGTACTTTTTTTATTTCTTTGTTCAATAAAGCCGGAGGGTTTTTTGCCGCCATCCATATCAACATAGGCAGCAAGCCATTCCTGCCTGAATATCAGACCCTGAAGCCCCAGGGCCAGATTCGTTTTTTCCTGCACTATGGCCTTCTGCCGGAATCTGATGGCCTCCAGTACCAGCTCCAGCCGCTGTTTCTCAACTTCCAGAGCAGCGGCCGTTGGGTCATCTTGTGGGGCCAAGCGTATAGCCGTAACAGCTTTATCCAGTTTTGATTCAGCGACCACACTTTGCTTATTGAGGTCTAAATTCTCGGCGTTTAATTTGGCCAGACTGGCGGCCTGGCGTTCTGTGCGGGCATCCACCTTCTTTTGCAGTGGGTCAATATCTTCCTTGCCAATCCGGAGATTTTTAAAGACTTTCTCGGCCAGAGAACTCGCCTCTTTGACGACAACATGGATCTCAGTCAAGGCTTTAGCAAGCTTTGGTTTTTTCAACTGAAGGATGGCGTATTCATGCTGCAGGCTAAGGATATAGGCCAACTGTTCATAGGCCTGGAAGCGACTGCTCTCATTGGCGCGCACCTCGGCATATAATGGCAACAAGGTCGTCAATTCATCCTTCATGGCTATGAGCCTGGCCTCGCCATAACCACGATCTTCTTCATATAACCCAAGCTGGCGCACAGCTTTCTGGTGAAAAGCCACCATTTCATCAAATAAGGCCAGCTTGTAGGGAGCAGCGCCCGGAGTTGGGATCTGCATAGGCGGCAATTCCACCCTGGCCAGCTCAGCCTGCAGGTTTTTCAGCTGAAAAGACAGGCCCTGAAACAGATCAAG
>DIKT01000041.1:24717-28474 GCA_002424635.1 Desulfobulbaceae bacterium UBA5611 | reverse complement strand
CAACTATATGCCTGCGGTAAAATTTATCACATGCCTTGATTTTGAACGAACATCCTCATTTTTCAAGGCACCCTGATATCAGTCTTCAAAATAGAAGGAGGACCGTTGTGATGCCAGGAAAATTATATATCGGCACCTCGGGCTGGCATTATCGGCACTGGTGCGGCAATTTCTATCCTGATAACTGCCAAAGTAAAGAGTTCCTGGATTTTTACAGCCGCCGTTTTGGAGTGGTGGAAATCAATAATACCTTTTATCGTCTCCCGGAGAAAGAAAACCTGGAAACCTATTACCAGCAGACCCCGACGGATTTTCTTTTTGCCGTCAAGGCCAGCCGCTATATTACTCATATGAAAAAACTCAAAGGGGCGGGAGAGTATGTGGCCAATTTTCTCGGGCGTCTTGAGCCGCTGGCCGATAAAACCGGGCCGATCCTCTTTCAGTTACCGCCCCGTTGGCATTGCAATGTAGAACGGTTGCAGGAGTTTATCTCCTATCTACCTGACAATTATCGCTACGTCTTTGAATTTCGTGATGACAGCTGGTTTACAGATGCAGTGTACGCCACTCTGGCGGCCAACAATATTGCACTCTGTCTATATCAACTTGAGGGCCGGCTGTCGCCTCAGCTGATAACTGCTGATTATGTCTATATCCGCCTGCACGGTCCTGGCAAAGCTTATGAAGGCAAATTTAGAACAGATGATCTGGCCGGCTGGGCCGACAAGATTACCACCTGGCGGCAGCAGGGCAGGGATGTCTATATCTTCTTTAATAATGACCAGAACGGCTACGCCCCGGCCAATGCCGTGGAACTGAAGCAAATACTGGAGCAATAAACCAGCCAACTCAGCTTTTTCTTTTTCCGGTTGTCAAAAATTGTTTTAAGAAAATGGGCCAGGATCTGCGTCATCAGACTTCTCGTCATCTCAAAATCAGCCTCTGCCTTCATATTTTCCTTAAGGTTCTTGGCTTTCTCGTCGATACTATCTTCATTTATGCAAAGTTTTGCATAAAAATACGCTATTTTCCTATGTTGAAGTAGTCTTATAGATATTTTAGAATTTTACGATTATATAAATATGGCTGTTTTGAGTGACCAGGCGGCTATATTTTTTTTTCGCAGGCAAGGGACAACGACAAATTTCTCTTTTTAATCATGAATCTTTTTTTCTAGTTACAGAGTAGACATGCATACCCGTTTTCAATCGAGTCTGTTTGCCCGTATTTTCGCTACTACGGCAGCGGTTATCAGCGTGTTATTCGCCATCATGTATTTGTTGGCGGTGCCATTTATCCAGAATACCGTCGCTGAGATTGAGAAAAACGCCGGGCGCACCATTTTGAAGAATGTCTACGATATGGTGGAGCAAACCCATCAAGATCTGGAGAATTTTCGTCAGTCCATCATTATGGAACGTAAGGCGCAACTATATCATATTATTGAGGTAGTTGAAGCGCGGGTCAGAATACTGGAAGAACAGGTGCTGACCGGCAAGCTCTCCAAGGAGCAGGCCATAAGTACATTACTCGAAGAATTACGCCATATTAAGTACGGTCGCGACGATTATGTCTGGGCGGCCAATTATAGTTCCGTGTTGATCTCCCACCCTGATCCGCAATTAAATAACGCTGATTTTTCTAAGATGCAGGATCTGCATGGCAATCTGATCGTGCCGCCGATGGTCGCAGGTGCCCGGCAGAACGGGGAGGGCTTCCATTCCTACTGGTGGCGGCGCCTGGGGGAAGAACAAGCGATCGAAAAACTGACCTATTACAAGCATGTTCCGGCTTTAGATCTGGTCATTGGTACCGGCGTTTATCTCGATGATGTTGAAGCTGCCGTACGCCTCAAGAAGGATGTTGCCATTAAGGAGTTACGCCAGCGGCTGCGGACCACACATCTTGCTAAGTCCGGTTATGTCTATATCTTTGACGGTCAGCAGAACATGGTCATCCATCCTAATCCCAATATCGAGGGTAAGGATTTCTCCAAACAGCTCAACCCGTCCAGCCAAACGCCGATCGGCCCATTATTAATGGCCGTGGCCGATAAACGGGAAGGGTTCCGCTATCTCTGGGACAGGCCGTCCGATCCTGGCCAATATATCTATGATAAAATTTCCTGGGTCCGTGCTTTTAAGGAGTTTGACTGGTATGTCTGCACTTCGGTCTATGTTGATGAACTTGACGAAAGCGCCTGCATTCTCAGAGACCGCGTATTGGCAGTGTTTGCGGCCACCCTGTTACTGTCCGTTCTGTTGACTTTTCTGTTTGCCAGGAAACTGACTGACCCCTTGCGGCAGTTAAGTGATACGGCCAAAAAGGTAGAAGACGGTGATTTTGACGCGCGCTGCAATTTGGACCGGGGCGACGAGATCGGTGTGGTGGCGACCGCCTTTAATGGCATGGTCAGTCGCTTGCAGAACAATATCCGCCATCTCGACGCCAAAGTAGTGGAACGTACCGCCGAGCTGCAGATACTTAATGCCAGACTCGAAGAATTGAGTACGACCGATGCCTTGACAGGAATTGCTAACCGCCGCCGCTTTGATGAAGTCTTGGCGATTGAGTGGAGTCGGGCCGAACGTCTGGGGCAGTCTCTGGCGCTGGCGATGCTGGATGTTGATTATTTTAAGAAATATAATGATCATTACGGTCATCAGGCAGGTGATGAATGTCTGCGCCGGATTGCCGGTGTCTTTGCAGGCAAAGTCTGTCGGACCGGTGATCTGGTAGCGCGTTATGGCGGTGAGGAGTTCGTCTGCATTGCCCCTGTTACTGATGGTGGCAGCGCCTTTAATTTGGCGCAAAAAGTCCGGAAAAAGATTCAAGCATTGGCACTGCCACATGAAATGTCAGAGTTTGGCTGTGTGACCATCAGCATAGGGGTGGCGGCTATGATTCCCGGAAAAGAAGATACGCCGGAGATCCTGATGAAGGCCGCCGATGCAGCATTATACTGTGCTAAAGAGCAGGGCCGTAATCGGGTGGTATTGGCATAACTGTTGCTGCTCGCTGCTCTGCTGCCAAAAAATCTCTAAAAAAAAATTGCTGCCTGCCTGGGGGATGTGATATTTTTATAAATATTACTTCTATCATCCGCTTCATTTCCCAGGAGGACCACCCTTGAACCTACCTGTCTGCAAGTTTACTCCCTTCTGGCCATCCGCTGGAATTTTCCTGCAATAAAGAATGATGTCTCCCCGTAAAGAGAGGCCTTAATGGATATTATGTGGGCGGAACTAACTCAGGGACTGCTTACTACGAGAGAGTTGCTGCATGTACTGATCAGGCTGGCAGCGGCAACACTGCTTGGTGCGGCGGTAGGTTTTCAGCGTGAGAAGGCTGGCAAACCGGCAGGATTACGCACCCATATGCTGGTTTGCCTCGGCACCACCGTCTTGCTCATATCATGCACAAGTGTTGATATGTCCTCCGACAGTCTGGCCCGGATTATTCAAGGCATTGTCACCGGCATCGGTTTTCTCGGGGCCGGCTCCATCCTCAAGCTCAATGAAAACCGTGATATCCAGGGGCTGACGACGGCAGCCGGGGTGTGGATGACGGCGGCCATTGGAGTGGCCGTCGGCCTGGGCAGCCTGGGAGTGGCGCTTCTCAGTACTTTATTTACGCTGATTATTCTGTCAGTTTTAGGACGACTGGAACGTCACGTTGCCAATTGACCATACGAATAAATATCTCTTCTCCATACAACAAAATAGATACAAATAAACGCAGATCAAAGGTTGGGTAG
>DIKT01000041.1:0-24618 GCA_002424635.1 Desulfobulbaceae bacterium UBA5611 | reverse complement strand
TGCGCGATGTTGTGGCACTCAACAGTTAATCAGTTGTTACCGGCAATCCGTCATTCTCCTCGGCCACGCCGATGGCTTGTTCGATACTGACCTGGGCTATCCTGTAATCATACAGAGCCTGGATATGGCTGGCTTTGGCCTGGACCAGCAGGATATCGGCATCGGTCACTTCTACCGGACTACCCACGCCGGCACTGTAGCGGCCGGAGGCGATCCGGGCATTTTCTTCCGCCTGACCGATGGTCAGTTTGGCGACATTGATTCGTTCTTCCGCCTCTGCCAGAATGAGATAATTTTGCTGTACTTCCTTCTGAATATTTTGCCGTAACAGGGTTTCATCGGCCGTCACAATATCGACATTGGCCCGGGCTTCACCGATCTGATGGCGGGTCAGATGACCATTGAACACCGGGACGGTGAGGGCCAGTCCCACGCTCCAGCCTTCGTCCAGAGTGTCAGTATCTCCGCTGTAGTTGGCACCCGCATTACCGGATAAAACCGGGGTATAACCTTTGCGGGCCAGAGCAACGGTCTGCTGTGCCGCCTGTTTCCTCAGCATCAGGGTCTTGAGATCCGGACGATTAGTAAGAGCCAGACTTAAGGCCTGCTCAAAAGGGAGGGTAAAGCGGTCAAAGGTTAAATTGTTGGCCAGCAGGTAATCAGGGGCATCGGGCAGGCCCATGGTATTATTAAGGACCACCCTGGCCAGACGCAGGTTGTTGTTGACCTGGATCTGGACGAGCTTGGCGGAACTAAGGTCTACCTCCGCCTTGGTGACATCATATTTTGGTTTTACTCCGGCATCAAAAAAACCTTGGGCCTGCTGCAGATGCTCCTCGAATTGTTTAACGGTTTCAGCAGCGACCTCATTATCACGAGCAATCTTCAACACGTTATAATAGGCGAGCTTGGCATTAAAGACGGCCTGATCATCAACTGTATTCAGATTGGAACGGGCTGCTTCCAGATTGGTTTTCTCGATGTCGATCCGGGTAGCCGTCTTGCCGAAATCATAGAGTAACTGGTCGCCCCGAATCCTGAAGGCCAGTTGATCAAAGTTGCCATCAAGTCCTCGAGCACCCAGGATAGTGCTATCCTGCGATAAACGATCATAAACGGCGCTGCCGTTAATCTGCGGATAATATGGCGCCCTGGCCTGACCTACCCGGCTCTGGCTGGCACTGATATTGCCTTGGGCCGCAACAATGGACGGTTGATTCTGGCGGGTGATGGCCACGACCTTGTCCAGGGTGAGCAGCTCACCGGCGCTGATGGTCAGAGGGCCGGTTACTGCCTCCTCGGTTACCGCCGGAGCAAGAGGCTGCGCCTGCAGGGGCTGCTGATACAGAAAGAAGCCGGCCACGCCGGTGGTCAGCATGAGGGCTATTATGGCTAATCTTTTTTTCATGAATATTTCCTTTATTGCTTTGAATGGTCCCTGACTATAACTCATATTTCCAGATTTTCACCTGTCATCTTTCGATCACGGGCGATCAGCATATAGATTGAAGGAACAACAAAGAGGGTGAACAGGGTGCCGATCACAATGCCGCCCACCAGCACCAGGCCGATGGAATTACGGGCTGCGGCCCCGGCCCCGGTGACCAGGATCAGGGGGAAATGGCCGGCGGCGGTAGCGCTGCTGGTCATGAGAATAGGCCGCAGCCGGGTCAGGGCGGCGTCACGGACAGCCTCCAGCTTGGAGTGGCCCCGCTCCTGGAGTTTATTGGCAAATTCGACGATGAGAATGCCGTTTTTGGCCACCAGACCTACCAGAGTGATGAGTCCCACCTGGGAATAGATATTGAGGGTAGTGGTCCAGCCATTAGTCCAGAAGGGAATATTGGGGTTGGGAATCTTGAGGAAAGTAAAGATCAGGGCCCCGAATAGCGCCAGCGGTACCGAGCCGGCCAGGATGACGAAGGGATCGCGAAAGCTGTTGAACTGGGCGGCCAGAGCCAGGAAAATCAGCACCAGCGCCAAGCCGAATGCCGGCAGAAAACGGTTGCCTTCAGTGCGTAGTTGCCTGGATTCACCGGTATAATCAATGGTATATCCTTGGGGCAGGATGCTTGCGGCCTCATCTTCCAGAAAGCGCAGGGCCTCATCAAGAGGGACCACGGAGACGCCGCTGATGGTCACGGCATTCAGCTGCTGAAAGCGGTTCATGGAGCGAGGCGTGGTGGAATTGCTGATGGTGGCGACACTGGATAAAGGCACCATCCGGCCGTCTGGTCCGGTGATATAGATATTGCCTAGCTGTTCCGGATTGAGGCGATCGCTGCGTTGAATCTGCGGAATGACCTTATAGCTGCGGCCGGCGATATCAAAGCGGTTGACGAAATTACCACCCAGCATGGAGCTGATATCGGCCCCGACCTGCTGCAGATTGAGGCCGAGATCAGCCACCCGGTCACGATCAATAATGAGCTCGGCCTGCGGCTGATCAACCTTCATATCAATAATCGGCGGAAAGGCAAACTTGCCGCTGGTCATCGCCTTCATCTGCAGTTTCTGGGCGAACTCGAGGATCTGCCCCGGCTCAGCCGTTGAGGCCAGCACGAATTCCACCGGAAACTGGCCGCCGCCCGGCAGAGCAGGACGGATGACCGGGAAGATACGCACGCCGGGGATGGTGGCCAGCTTCTGCTGGATCCCGGGGAGAATTTCAAAGACGGTGCGCTCTCGTTCGGCCCACGGTTTGACCACCAGACCGGCAAATCCTGATGATGGTCTGGTGAGCTGAAAGGTAAACTTCGCTTCCGGCTCGGCCAGAAAGATCTTATTGGCGGCGGCCGAGTAAAGGCTGGTCTGATCAAGGGTGGCGTTGGCGGCCGCATCGAGAATGCCGAAGATCACTCCTTGATCCTCAGCCGGGGCTAATTCCAGCGGTGACATTTTAAACATCGGAATGGCCAGCAGACTGATGACAATCCAGACCATATAAACAGCCGGCCGGCATTGCAGGGTCTGATCCAGCAGTTGACCATAGCGGACCTTGATGCGCTCAAAAACGCGGCTGATCCGGCCCGCCAGTCCATGTTCAGCCAATCCTGGTTTCAGCAGCTTGGCTGACATCATAGGTGACAGGGTCAGGGCCACAATGCCGGAGATGGTGACGGCCCCGGCCAGGGTAAAGGCAAATTCGCGAAAGAGCGCCCCGGTCAGCCCGCCTTGCAGACCAATGGGGGCATAGACGGCAATCATGGTGATGGTCATGGCAATGATGGGGCCGACCAGTTCGCGGGCAGCGACCAAAGCGGCCTCAAAGGGCTGGAGACCCTTGCGGATATGGCGTTCGACATTTTCGACGACGATAATGGCATCGTCGACCACTAGACCCACCGAGAGCACAATGGCGAGCAGAGTCAGCAGATTGATGGTGAAGCCAAAGATCTGCATGAGAAAGACCGCGCCGATCAAAGACAAGGGGATAGTGATCACCGGGATCAAGACGGAGCGAAAGGAGCCCATGAAGAGGAAAATGATCACCACCACGATCAGCATGGTGTCAGTCAGGGTTTTGAGGACTTCGTGAATGGCATTGTTGATATAGTCGGTGCTGTCATAGGCGATCCGGCCCTGCATGCCGCTGGGTAGATCGTCTTGAATGGCCGCCATCTCATCTTTAACCAGCTGGATAACATCCAGGGAATTGGCGTTAGGCAGCGGCCAGATCCCCATAAAGACGGCGGTCTGACCGGAAAAACGGACCTCGGTGTCGTAATCCTCAGCCCCCATGACGACATCACCAATATCTTCAATCCGGATGGAGGCGCCATCCTGATTGCGGACAATGAGACGCTTGAATTCCTCAATAGAGCTCAGGTTGGTATCGGCGGTAATGTTGACCTGGATCAGCGAGCCTTTGGTCTGACCGAGAGCCGCCAGATAATTATTGGCGGCCAGAGCCTGGCGCACCTGCACCGGGGTGATATTGTAAGCCGCCAGCCGGTCTGGTTTGAGCCAGATGCGCATGGCAAAGGTACGGCCGCCAAGGATGTCGGCCCGCTGGACGCCGGCCAGGGCCGACAGACGAGGCTGGATGGCCCGCGTCAGATAATCGGTGATCTCGTTCTGCTCCAGGACATCGGAAGTAAAACTCAGATAAGCGGCCGCAAACTGGCTGTCGGCGGACACGATATTGATGATCGGCACTTCTGCTTCCGGCGGCAGATCGGCCCGTACCTGATCGACCTTGGAACTGATTTCGGCCAGGGCCTTGGTCGCATCGTAGTTGAGCTTCAAGCGGGCGGTAATGGTGGAGACGCCCTGCGTACTCTGGGACTGGAGATAATCAATGCCATCGGCAGCGGCAATAGCCCGCTCCAGCGGAGTGGTGATAAAGCCGCGCACCAGTTCGGCGCTGGCCCCAACATAAACGGTAGTGATCGTGACCGATGAATTTTCACTGCGGGGATACTGGCGGACATTGACGGTGGTGATGGCCTGTAGTCCGGCAATAATGATGACCAGACTGATGACCACAGCCAGCACAGGACGACGGATAAAGATATCAGTTAAATTCATGGTACGACACGTAGTTATTGGTTGGTGAGACTAAATTTAGCACATGCCTTGATTTTGAATGACAATCCTCATTTTTCAAGGCACCCTAAAAGGGTTAGTTGTTGAGTGCCACGACATCGTCACAGGTAGGTTGGGTAGAGCGTGCGAAACCCAACAAAATCAGGTGCAGGTCAGGTTGCTCTGCGGCTCTACACAGCTTTTTGTTGGGTTTCGTTTCACTCTACCCAACCTACTTGTGCGCGATGTTATGGCACATTTTTTGTAAACGATGTTGTGGCACTCAACAGTTAGTTATTTTCCGGCTTAGGCTGCAGCTTGAAGTCAGGCAGGAGGGTATTGTCGATCACTACCTGCTGGCCATTGCGCAGTTTGAAAACCCCGGTGTTGGCCACGGTTTCCCCCTCTTTCAAACCTGAGACAATCGCCACAAAATCACCCCGTTTTTCGCCGAGGCGGACAAACTGCTGGCGCAGGACCTTACTGTCTTGGCCGCTTTGCTCATCCTTTTTTTCTTCCACCACATATACCGAATCGCTGTATGGGGCATAGAGGACCGCGGTGGCCGGGATGGTGAAGACTTGGGCCTGCTCCGGTAATACCACAGAGACATTGGCAAACATGCCAGGCCGCAGCAGTTCGTCGTTATTGGCCACGGTGGCCTGGATTCTGATATTACGGGTCTGGGCGTCCAACTCCGGGGCAATGGTCGTGATGGCGCCGGTGATCGCCTGGTCAGCAGGCCTCTGGCCATTGATCCGGATTGCCATACCGGTCGTGATGCGGCTCAGTTCCTGCTGAGGCAGCATGAAATTAACAAAGATCGGATCAAGAACCTGCAGGGAGACAATCTCCTGGCCTTCCTTCAGGAACTGACCGAGATTAATCCGGCGGATACCCAATTTACCGGCAAAAGGGGCCACAATATTTTTCTTTCTGATAATGGCCTGAATGTTGTCGGTCTGGGCCGAGGCCTCTTTGGCTAGGGCCTCCGCACTGTCATATTCGGCCTGAGAGATCAGTCCTTTGTCGGCCAGTTCAGCCAGGCGGCGCAGATTGGTACGGGCCAGATTACGGCTGCTTTCCATGGCCCGTAGCTGGGCCTCTTCAGCACTGGTGTCCAGCCGCACCAAGGGGGCGCCTTTGTCAACAAAAGCTCCAGGAGTAAAGAAGATCTCGATCACCTTGCCGGCCTGTTCGGCGGCGACGGTTACTCCCTGCACCGCTTCCAGTGAAGCCACCGCCGAGATCACCGACTCCCAGTTTTGCCGCTCAACCGTCGCCGTGGAAATGGTTTCCGGCGGGGGCGTCATCTTTTCGCCCGCAGCAATCATATGGCGAATCTGCAGAGCCTTGATACCGGCCAGGATGCCGCCGATGATGATAAGAGCAACGATGGTGAGGAGGATACGTTTTTTCATGATTGTCTTCGGATTAATAAAGTGAAAAGTATAAGGGTTATTGAAAAATGAGGATTGTCGTTCCAAAGCAAATGGCAATCAGCTGTTTTCTGTTCCTTGGTTGACCGCATCCCAGCAGGCGGCCAGGGTCGAGTCGATGGTTTTTTTATCCAGTTGGATCAGGCCGCTGATGCTGTCCTTGACCAGAAAAATAATGGGGCCAATAGCCAGGGCGATAAGAGCGGCCAAGGGCAGGTCCTTGATCACTCCTTGACTCTGGCCGGTGGAAAAAACCTGTTCCAGGGCCAGATCCTGGCTGGTATCGCCGCAATTACAGAATAATTTTTCCCGGCGCAGACTGGTGCCGTAAGGTGAATTGTAAAATTGTTCGATAAACTTGAACTCATAGGGATTCTGGATGCCATACTGGAAGATGCCCCGGCAGAGATGCAGGAAGCGCTCGCGGATGGCCTTTTCCTGGTCATATTCAGATAACAGCGCTTGCTTGAAAGAGCTGTCCACCTGTTTAAAGATTTCCAGAACCATGGTATCTTTGTCTTTGAAATAACGATAGATAGTGCCGGCGCCAACCCCGGCCTCCTGGGCAATCATGGAGACGGGCGTACCATGAAAGCCATACTCGGCGATCAGTCTGATGGTAGCCGCTATAATGAGCTCGCGTTTGTTGATCGGGTCGGCCGGCAGCGCTGATGTCTGGGGAGAATGAATGTTCATTCCGCTTCTCTATCCTGTTTTGAGATGAGCGTCAAGTTAAAAGGTGAAGGTTATAACTTCGACAAATCATTATTAAAAGAAATTGCGGATAGAGATTTAGTGATTAGGTTTCTACGGATATGTGTGTTAGTCCTGGTAGGCTTTTTCAAAGCATTTGTGATGCCGGAGACCATGGACGGGTGTAAGATGCAAGATCAATGAGGCCGAGGCCGGTGTAATGGACGATGGTAACAATGAGTGCTAAACCAGTAGCTATGGAGCCAATAGATGCGGCCACTGAGCGAACTAATGTATGGAGAACAACAGCTTGATTGATGGCCGCAAGATGATGGCTGAGCTCCCTGTCATTGCCATTATCGGTATTGATACCGATATCGGCAAGACGATAGCCACCGGTCTTCTCGGCCGCTATCTTCTAGAGCAAGGCAAGCGCATCATTACCCAGAAGCCGGTGCAGACCGGTTGCATCGGTCTGGCTGAAGATATTCTGGTCCATCGAAGATTGATGGGGCAGGACCTCCAGCCTGAGGATCATCAAGGCTTGACCTGTTCTTATGTCTTTGCCAAACCATGCTCACCCCATCTGGCGGCCTCACTCGCCGGCCAGAAGATTGATCCGGCCGTCATCCGGCAGGCCACCCGTACTTTGACCAGCCGCTATGAGATGGTATTGCTGGAAGGGGCCGGTGGCCTGCAGGTTCCTTACACTGATGAGTTCACCTTTCTTGACTATCTGGAGCAGGAAGGCCTGCCTTTGATTGTGGTTAGTTCCCCCCGTCTGGGATCGATCAATCATACGTTATCTACCTTGGAACTGGCTCATGCACGCGGTCTGACGGTCCTGGGAATTATCTATAATCATTATCTCGATCATGATCCGTTGATTGCCGAGGACTCGGCCCGCATGTTTGCCATATATCTGCAGCGTTTTGGTTATCGGGATTGTGTCATTGATCTCTTGGGGCTCGATCAGTATGGCTCACCGCAGAGAACACCGGATTTCAGCCCTTTGTTCATGGAATAATCCTGATTTTTAACAAGAGGAAAAAATGCGACCTGTACCCAAGAAAATATGTCTTGATTGCCGTAATTTTAGTCTGCAGACAGTGGCAACCGGTGTCTGCAAGGTGGTCAAAGGGCTGCCAGCCTATCCTGTCAAGGCCACCGAAGATAGTTGTGCTCGCTGGCTGGACTGCGGCCAGCAATATTATATTCGCATCGGTTGGATCAAGGCCCGGCTGGCTCAAGAGCAGGACGCCCAGATTACTACCGGGACAGGCATTATTACTTAGCCCGGCCGGCAACAGTCAGGCCTGACTTTATTTAAACAGCAAAAGGCGATCCATGGGGACGGAAATTGAACGAAAATTCCTGGTAACAGGCGATGAATGGCGCACGATGGCCTCCGGTGTCTGGTATTATCAGGGCTATCTTTGTCTCAAAAAGAAGGGGACGGTGCGGGTGCGGATTGCCGGCGATCAGGCCTTTTTGACCATCAAAGGCAAAAGTTCCGGCATCAGCCGCATGGAATATGAATACCCGATACCGCTGGCGGATGCCAGGGTCATGCTGACGCAGCTATGCGGCCAGCCGATTATAGAAAAAAAGAGGTACAAGATCATTTATCAGGGCTTTATCTGGGAGGTGGATGAGTTTTTTGGTGACAATGCCGGACTGCTGGTGGCTGAGATCGAGCTGGAAGCAGAGGAACAGGTCTTCGTCAAACCGGCCTGGATTGGCGAGGAGGTCAGTTTTGATAATCGCTATGGCAATGCCAGCCTGGTAAGGAACCCTTATTCCGCCTGGAAGAGCCGTTAATCTTTTCGCAGCCTCGCTGACAGTCCGAGGATCAAATCTTGAGCATAATGCCGAGTTTGGGCACAAGACCATTCATCGCTCTTAAGCCCTTGTCTTGGCTCAGACCTATCAATTATGCGGTGGGTTCATTGATTTTCGATCCCAAAAATGATTGAATTTAACAAGAATTTAATTTGTTATGCACCAGCTGGCTTCCCCTTCACCGAAGGGACAAGGACGGTACGGTCCTGCTATATTTCAGCTATAAAAAACACAGCAGTAAAAGGTTAGGGTAAAATGCATGGATGATTTGAAAGGTAAGCAGTGGCATCATCTGCCCGTGAATGAAGTAGTGCAATTGCTGGCCGGTGATAAAGAAAAAGGTCTTGCTCTGTCCGAAGTCAAAAAACGCACGGAACAATACGGGGCCAACATGATCAGTACCACCAAGGGGAGAGGCCCCTTATTCCGCTTTCTGTTGCAGTTTCATCAGCCGTTGATCTACATTTTGATTGCCGCAGGTATTATTACCGCTTCTCTGCAGGAATGGGTTGATTCCGGGGTGATTTTCGGAGTAGTGCTGGTTAATGCCATAATCGGTTTTATCCAGGAAACCAAGGCGGTCAGTGCCCTGGCCGCCCTGGCCAAGACCATGACCAGTGAAGCTACGGTATTACGGCAAGGTGAAAAAAAGCGGATCTCCTCCATGGAGCTGGTGCCTGGTGATATCGTTTTTCTGCAAAGCGGCGACAAAGTGCCGGCTGATATGCGTTTTTTCCAGATTCGTGATCTGCAGATTGATGAGTCGGCCCTCACCGGTGAGTCCGTACCGGTGCAGAAATCCGTCAAGGAGTTGGAGCCCGACACCGCCCTGGCTGATCGACGCAACATGGCTTATGGCTCAACTTTGGTTACCTACGGACAAGGAGCGGGCATTATCACTGCGACCGGCGATCAGAGTGAAGTGGGCCGTATTTCCCAGCTCATCTCTTCGGCTCAGGATCTGGCCACTCCTCTGACCCGCAAGATTGATCATTTCAGCCATCTCCTGCTTTATGTGATTCTGGGGCTGGCTGTGGTCACCGTGGGCGTGGGGCTTCTCCGCGGTCAGCCTTTATTTGATATGTTCATGGCGGCGGTGGCCCTGGCCGTAGGGGCGATTCCTGAAGGATTGCCGGCAGCCGTGACCATCACCCTGGCTATCGGCGTCTCGAGAATGGCGCGTAAAAATGCCATCATCCGCAAGTTGCCGGCCGTAGAGACCCTGGGCAGTACCTCGGTGATCTGCTCCGATAAAACCGGCACCCTCACCGAGAACCAGATGACCGTGAAAGAGATAATGACCGGCAATATCTGGTATGAGGTCAGCGGTGCCGGTTATAATCCTTTTGACGGCCGGATCAGTGCTGCTGGTGCTGACATTGATATCAATGCCTCTACCGCTTTATTGGAATGCCTGCGCACGGCAATCCTCTGTAATGATAGTATGCTGGTGGAAAAAGATGGCAACTGGCTGATTGAAGGCGATCCGACTGAAGGAGGATTGCTGACGGCGGCCCGCAAAGGCGGTCTGGACCCGGCAGTCTTGAAAAAAGAGCGGCCGCGCCTTGATTCGATTCCGTTTGAATCGGAACATCAATATATGGCTACCCTGCATGCCGTCGGAGACAACAGGCAGCCCCGGGTATATATGAAAGGGGGGGTGGAGGCCATCCTGGCTCGTTGCAATACCATGCTGGATGAGAAAGGTGATGCCGTTGAACTGCAGGGCGATGCCATCCTGAGCCATGTTGATAAACTGGCGGCCCAGGGGCTGCGGGTGCTGGCCTTTGCCACAATGGAACTGCCTGCCGACACTCGAGAAATCAGCCATGACCAGGTAGCATCCGGACAGACCTTTCTTGGTCTGATGGGTATGATTGATCCACCCCGGGCGGAGGCGATCACCGCGGTCAAGGTCTGCCAGACCGCCGGCATCAGGATCAAGATGATCACCGGCGATCATGCCCTCACCGCTGCCGCAATTGCCGGACAACTCGGCTTAGGCGGAGCGGTGGAGCTGGATGCCAGGGCAGTGCCGGTGCTGACCGGGCGTGATCTGGAGAAATTATCGGACAGTGAACTGATTGAGGCGGCGGAAAATACGGCGGTGTTTGCCAGGGTGACGCCCGAGCAGAAACTGCGGCTGGTCGAGGCCCTGCAGGCGCGGGGCCAGATTGTAGCGATGACCGGGGATGGCGTCAATGATGCCCCGGCCCTGAAACAGGCCAATATCGGAGTGGCGATGGGGATCACCGGCACCGAGGTGTCCAAGGAGGCAGCCGATATGGTGCTCACTGATGATAACTTCAGCTCCATTGAGGCGGCAGTCGAAGAGGGGCGGGGGGTCTTTGACAACCTGACGAAGTTTATCGTCTGGACCCTGCCCACCAATCTCGGCGAAGGCCTGGTCATCCTGGCCGCTGTTTTACTGGGAGTCACCTTACCGGTTCTTCCCGTCCAGATTCTCTGGATCAACATGACCACGGCCGGTTTCCTGGGCCTGATGCTGGCCTTTGAACCCAAAGAACCGGGCATCATGCTTCGGCCGCCCAGAGATCCCGCGATACCCATCCTGACCGGCCAGCTCATCAGCCGGATCATGCTGGTCGGAAGTATGCTTCTGCTCGCCTGTTTCGGTCTCTTTCAATGGGAGTTGACAGCAGGCGCTACTCTTGCGGAAGCGCGTACCGTGGCGGTGAATGTCTTTGTCATTGTGGAGCTGTTCTATCTGTTCAACTGCCGCTCGCTGACCAGTTCGGTTTTTCAACTGGGCTTTTTTTCCAATAAATGGGTGTTCTTCGGTACTGCCGCCATGCTGATTCTGCAGATCCTATACACCTATCTGCCGCTTATGAATACTCTGTTCCAGAGCGCACCCATCTCTATTGAGGCATGGCTGCGTATTGTCGGGGCCGGTGTCATCTCTTATCAGATTGTCGAATTTGAAAAGTGGCTGCAGGGCAGAAGAGCAGGCAGGAAAAAGGCATAAGCTGCTCTTTAAAGGTCAACCTCGGGCTCTGAGACTTCGACCAGTTTATCATTACTGAGTTTGAAGTGAAAGCTGGCGGTGGCCGGTTTTCTCCATATGTCTTTGTCCTTTGAAGCTCGGGCAAAAATAGGTACTCCGACGGTGATATGCATCTCATAAGGTCCATCACCTGCCAGGGCACTGTTCATGGCATAGTGTAGTCCGCTGTCGCCCCACATCGGATGCAGCAGGCCCTCCATGGTCTTGCTGTTGTCTTTGTTGACGGCTTTAAAACCCACCTCGGCATAGGGGATGCGGGTTTTAGACCTGGGGTCAATGGGCTTTACTTCTATATGAAATTTCTCGGCAGGATCAGGCGCATGCTCTGTCCAGTCAGGCGATTTATCCAGTGGTACCCACATGCTTTTGGCAGGCTCTATCTCAAACATAATGATCATGTCATCCGTCATGGCCCGACCGATGAGTACTGTTTTCCTGGTGGGTTCTTCAGGCATGGCCAGGATTTTAACCTTCGGCGCCATATCTTGCGCGGCGACTTGAGAAATCAATGCGAACCCGAAGAATAAGGTCAGGATGGCTCTTTTCATGGCTTGCTCCTTGGTTTTTTGGGTTAATCGCAACAGACACGGTGATGCTTCAAAATCTTACGTGCTCAACCATTGTGTCTTGATCAATGACAAGTATTTTCTGTCCTGGGCAAATTCCCGCAATTCAGCATTAAATAATTATATGCCAAGTCGTACCGAAACCAAAATCCTTAGAATTTATCCAGGCACAGTAAAACTGGTTCAATTCTTCCAAACGAAGCAGTCTCATAATAGTTTAAGGCCACCGCTGCATTTGGTCAAAGATATCAGCAATCAGGCGGCGAGAGGAACCTGTAGTCGGCTAGGATTTCTTAACAAATTCTGATTTCAACTGCATGGCCCCAATCCCATCAATTTTACAGTCAATATTATGATCTCCTTCAACCAGGCGGATATTTTTGACTTTAGTGCCGACTTTCAATGCTGAAGAAGATCCTTTGATCTTCAGCCCTTTGATCACTGTGACGGTATCACCGTCCTGAAGCACATTGCCATTGGCATCACGGACCACATATTGCTGATCAGCACTTTCGCTGACCGCATCTTTGAACCACTCATAGGCGCATTCCGGGCAAATATACATGCTGCCGTTTTCATAAGAGTATTCCGAACTACATTTTGGGCATGGAGGACAATTGCTCATTTGGTTCCTTTTGTTGTTAGCGTTGAGATTTAACGGCCCAATAGCAACGGGATATAATTAAGTATTTGAAGGAAGATACTCCAAACGCCATAGTCGAAGTGTACTACTAAAAAGCTGAGGAAAGCGATCCCCGAGGCGGGTAAGGACCAGACTCGGGGATCGCTTGTTTTGAGATGAGTTCTACTTGAGAAGTGTGACCTTGCCGTCATCCAGGTCATAGGTGGCGGTCACGATCTTGATCTTTCCTTCCTTAAGCTCGTGAGCCAGGATTGTTGATTGCTCGGTAAGACTAGCCGCGACCGCCTTGGCGTTCACTGCGACTGCGCATTCGACCAGCTCCGCGGCCGATTTCCCCTTGGAAATTTCCTCTGCTTTCTTGGCCGAGGGCTGGATTGCCTTTATTATGGCCCCGATGTTCCCCTCTGGTTCTCCCTTGGTATTCACTGTCGCAGTCACTGCCCCGCAACGCTCGTGGCCCAGCACCATGATGAGCGGCGAGCCCAGGTGCTCCGCTGCATATTCTATGCTCCCCAGCACGATCGGGTCGGCAACATTGCCGGCAACACGGATGACGAAGATTTCGCCCAACGCCTGATCGAAGATAATCTCGGGCGGGACGCGGGAGTCGGAGCAGGAAAGGATGATGGCATATGGTTGCTGGCCTTGGGCCAATTTCTCACGGGCCGATGCGTCACTCCTGTCAGGGGCGCTCATCTTACTCTCCACATAACGCTTGTTGCCATCGAGAAGTTTCTGCAGTGCTTGGTCGGCGCTGACACCTGTGCCGCCGCCTGAGGCAAATGCCATTCCTGCGGTTGCTGCCAGTGCTGTTGCCAGTACTGCGATCCTGCTTACTACTGTGCTGCTCTTCATAAACAATCCCTCCTTTTTGTTTGTTCGAGATATCCCGAATGACTGCCATGGCACCCCCTTGGGGCTGGCGGTGATAAGAGCAAATGGCCTCTTGTGATGAAAACTGAGTCTCTTATTGCATACCTTGGTGAATTATTCCAGCTTAATTTGGTCTGTCACCATCAAAAAAATTTGGTTAATGATAGAACAAATGTGCGACAGTTCGGTGGGATAATTATTGATCGGACTTAAGATTGGGACAGAATCAGGAGATGCATAAAAAATATTTGACAACAAGCACCTTTGGAGTTATGGTTAAGCCATTGCTAAACTACTTAATGGGTTATTTTTATGATTATTGAGCCTGCCGAAATATTTAAGGTCCTTAGCGTGGAAACGCGAGTGAAGATTCTTGAACTTCTTAAAGCCAATGGGGCCTTAGGAGTCAAAGACATCTCCGGAAAACTCGGTATCACCCCCCCAGCGGTTTCACAACATCTTAAAATATTAAAACAAGCAGGGCTGGTAAGAAGTGAGAGACAGGGCTATTGGATCCCATATTCGATAAATGAAGAAGCCATGGAAGGCTGTAGAGAAATATTGAATGAAGTTTGTTCATGCGGCTGCCAGGGCACGGGCAAATTTAAAGAGCAGGAGTTGAGCAGGGCCAGTTTGGAAGCCCTCAAAAATTATGAAATTGAGCTGCAGAATGAGCTCAATAAAGTGCGGAGAAGGGTCAGCGAAATAGAACCAGAGTAGGAAGGTCTATTTTTTTGGCAATTTAATTAAGCGATTGCGCAAATGCTTAATATAAAAAGGAGGTGATAACAATGACAGAGCAAAAAAAAACCAAGGGTTGTGGTTGCGGATGTGCCCCGCAGAAAGAGAAGGAAATCAAGGAAGTTGTGCCAAGTAAGACGGAGAAAGAGCCGGTAAAGAAATCCAAATAAAATGAATTTCTCATTCCTGAGAGAGGAAAGTTTGCCCTTTCTTCTCTCAGGCCCATCTGTATAACTTATAATTTTCAGGAAATGGAAAAAGGTGAATCAATAAAAATTGGTCCCGGAATCTTCATCTTTTCCGGCAATTGCTTTCGTTATGCCGGTTGGGGTTCCCGCGAGGCGGTAATGAATTTTCTTAATATTATTAGAAAAGCAAGTGCACCTAGTAAAATACTTACAAAATTGATGGCACCGAGGAAAATATTGGTGAAATACAAGCTATAAACCAATGAACCCAAAACTTGGGTCCCAACAAATCCTCAGACCATCCCCCATTGTGCCGGAGAAAAATCAGACGCCAGAAACTGCTTTTGGAGATATTCTCTCAACAAGACAACTGAAAAGATGAGCCAACTTATGGCCGTAAGATAGGAAAATACCAGAACCAAAAATGAAATGGTAGCTGTGTTCACAGTATAAGTTTTATCAGCATAGCCTAGTAATTTAAAGAAGCTATATCCTAACAAACACATTGGTGGAATTACTAGAAAAAATGCTGGTAATAAGTTTATACCAGGCATTACTTTCGCTTTGATTTGTTGAGACACAAGGATTGTTACTTTTATGGCAAACACAACAATCCCAACCAGCAAGGTAATTGTTGTCATCAATGCTGCTGAAGATGATATTAAATTACTATCCGCGAAACTGACAATACTGGACCCAAATAGTGAAACCGCCCCAAACGCTAAGACATCAAGCAACCAACCAAAATTTAGTTTCCCGTAATCTACAAAATCCGTCGCAAGCACCTGCGCAACTTTTAGTTCAAGTGCTAACAGTATAATCCAGAAAAAACTAAATATAATAAACGCCGGCCCCATCAGGCCCTGCATATTTGTTGTTAGTTGCGGCACAAAAAAACTCACCGGACCAAAGAAAACAACCATAGTCATGGGCAAGGAAATTAGCGGTGAAAAGATGGCGGCATTTGCTAAAGGATTTTGAATTATTTTGTGGCAATCATTTGTTTTTAGTAACCACAGGAAAAGTTCCTTTAAAAAAAGGATAGTAAAACTAAAATGAATGACAATAAATAAGCCCATTATTGCTATTAACAATAAGGCTGTTGCGTACTCTACAGGACTGTCTGCAAGTAACGATAGGCTGGATAAGGCAATGTCTTCTTCACTTTTAAAGATATTTATTTTTAAAAAAACATAAGGCATTAAAGCAACCCCGGCTGCCGCTAGTGTTCCTTGAAATTTTAGTGGTGTGAATTTCATAAATAGTATCCTCGCCTTTCTCTTCCGTTATTGGTGCGCTCTGTTTTTTTATCCCAATAAATCATGTTTCAGCAGAGAGGATATTATCGAGATAGGCTGCCATTTTTTCTGTTGAGGTGGCCACATCCAACGGCACCCATTGCTGATTGACAAATATATTGGTGGATCCTTTCAGATTATAGGCCGTGGCTGCGGCTGAATCAGTGGTATGGACGTGAAGGTCAAGCTGGTCCTTGAACCTTTCCTGCATGGCATGGGCCACAACTGTGGCTTTTTGGCATGTTACTCAAGCAGGATTGCCGCTATGAAACAGAATCATCTCGATCATGATCTTCTCCATTTTGTGGTGAATTGGTTTTGGTAATATTGACTGGTTCTTGCCATTTGCTCTATTTCTTCGGCGGATCTGCTAGGCCAAGGAGGCGGCAGATGCACGCCTCTACCGCCTCCAGGGACACATCCGCTCCTTCGATCACAATTTCATCTTCCACCATGACCGCCGGGGCCACAGGCAGGTCCAGCTCAAACCAGGCATCGGTCTGGTACTCGGCCCTGGGTTTGGAAATGGTCTCTATGGTAATATCGTATTTGGCGCCCAACCTGGGCATCATGTCCAGAAAATGGCCTCAGGTCTTGCCATTGGGTTCATTCAGAAAAAACCGCATCAACATAAATTACTCCTCCTCTGATTGGATTTTTTGTTCCCGGCGCAGCTTGGCCAGCAGGAATGTAGCGCCACTGTGCGAGACTCCTAAATTGTGCGAAAGATCTTCTGCTGTACTCTCAGGGTGCAACTGGATAAAGTTCATCACTTCATTCTCAAGTTCTTCCAGCCAGTCCTCAAACAGGATTAATAACTCAGGATCAGTGACAGATTGGAGCTGTCGGGAGCGCGCCACTTTATCCACCAGGCTTTGACACATCTTTGTGGGGTCGACACCTTCGCCCATACACTCCGCCAGTCAGAGATGGACGAGGCTGGTAACCTTGTCGGTATCAGCTTCACCAATGAGCTTGACGACAAAATCCTGACGCAGCTCTTCGCTTACCTGGGCAAAAAGTTCACGAAGAACGACTCCCAACCTGGTCAGGGCCTCTTCCGGTCCCATCTGGTTAATTATTTTTTGAATTTCATCCATGCGAACAGGTACTCCCCGATTTAAAAGGTTGTTCTTTTACTGAGTAAGGCCGTGCCCAGTTCATCCAGTTCAGCCAATATTACAAGGATCCTTGGATCTGTTATTTCATAGTAAACGAAGGGACCGCTCCGCTCAACCTTCACCAGTAAGGCCCTTTTCAGTTCCTTGAGATGATGGGAAGCAAGAGGTTGTGATAAGCCGAGTTCTTCAACAATCATGGAGACAGACTTCTTTTCCTTGCTGACACAGAACAGGATGCGCAGCCGATTCTCATCAGCCAGGCATTTGGCCAGGAAGGCAAGACTGTGGGTATTCAGGTTAGTGGTGCGGTTATTCATAACTTGTTAAAAAGAAGGCTCAGTCTGGCAATTTTGCTAATGGGTTCCCTCATTTGAGACCATAGTCCATAGCATATAATCATATGTATAAACGTTTATATGTTGATGTCAAGAGAATAAGCGTAGAATGACTATTTGAAACTAACACGGGTGCAGTCGGTTCATTAGGGCGCAGTTGGATAGTGACAGTCAGTAGCCATCATGGCCCAGAAATTTAGCCGGACCGGGAGTATAGCTCTTTTTATCCTTCTCCCGGTAAGCTGCATACCCCGGGAAGGGTGCCTTTGCTGTGAGCCGTATTGTATACGTGCTCGGCAAAACCGGCGCCGGCCTCGCCAAAGATATTATAGGCAGCATGAGCACCGGCAGCGAGCAGCTCCAGCCGTTGATCTTCGTACATGGCAATGGCAGCAATGCCTCCTTTGAATTCCGCCTTTCGCAGCTGTTCCAGGGCAAACATGTTGGCCCGGTGCTTGGGCATGGCTAGCAGAATCAACTCCAGGTTGACAAAGCCGTTACGAAGTTTCAGCATCTCCCAGAAATCGGGATCAGCGGCATCGCCTAAAATAACATCACGGCCCGCTGCCTGATGGGCGGCCACGGACTCCTCGTTTAAATCAACCCCCACCACCTGGGTGCCGCAGCGCTGCCGCATCAGGTCGTAGGCCCCGGTGCCGATGCGGCCCATGCCAAGGATGACGATGTTAACGATCAGCGGATGCTGGAGGTCATCTTGATGGCTGCCGCTTTTTTCAAAGCCGGTCAGAAAATTGTGAAAACGCTGATAAATGGCATTAGCCATACTGTTCAGGGGCGCGGCCAGAATAAAGGTGAGGGACAGAGCAAGGGCGAAAACCGTTAACCATTTCGGCTCAAGCCAACCATTGGCTACCGCCACCGCGCCTACGATCAGGCCGAATTCGCTATAGTTGGCCAGGCTGAAAGAGGCGAGCAGGGCGGAGCGGGCCCGCAGCCGGAATCGGCAGAGCAGCACAAAAAACAGGGCTATCTTGATTGGCACCAGCAGGGTCAGAGCTCCCGCCAGCAGCAGGGTTTCCCAGGTAGGAACTCCGGCCAGGCCGATGCTGAGGAAAAATCCCACCAGGAAAATTTCCTTGAACCCCAGCAGACTATTGGCCAGTTCCTTGGATTTGGGGTGGCCAGCCACCAGCATGCCGATGAGCAGAGCCCCAAGATCGGCCTTCATGGCTACTGCATCAAAGCTGGCTGCTCCTACCACCAGGGCCAGAAAAAAACCGTAGAGGATGGTCAGTTCGCCCCGCTCGCAGTGGTCCATGATGCGAAAAAGGAGAGGCTTGAACAGGAAAAGACCGACCAGAACCGCCAGCGCCCAAGGCGAAGGCAGCTTGCCGGTAGAGGCGGTGAGAAAAATAACGGCCAGCACATCCTGCATGATGAGAATACCCACCGCTACCCGGCCGTGGATGGAGGACATCTCGCCCCGGCTCTCGAGAATCTTGACGGCAAAGACCGTGCTGGAAAAACTCAGGGCGAAGCAGATCACCAGGATGGCCCTCATGTCCAGATCGCCCAGCAGGTCGGCCCCGGCATAAAGGGCGGCCAGCAGCAACCCCCCGAATACCGCAATGGTGGCCAGCATGTGCAGGCTGGTACCGACCCAAACCTCAGGCTTGAACAGACTTTGGATCTTGACCTTGAGTCCAATGGTAAAAAGGAGCAGGGTTACGCCCAGATCGGCTGCCATCTGCAAGGTGGTGCCGCCGCTCACTCCCATGGCATTGAGGATAAAACCGGTGGCCAGGAAACCTACTAAGGGTGGCAGGCCGATCAGGCGGACGAGAAAACCACAGAAAAAGGCGATTGTTATCCAGAAGGGATCCATGAAAACTCCGGGAAAGATGAGTGGGGGCTAAGAACTGTAACTGACAGCCTTGCCGGCTTCGAATAATCCGCTCGGCCGGCAAAGTTAACGAACTCGTAAAGAGTCTTCCTGAATTCTGAATAATCGAGCAGCACAAATTAGAGCGCAGAAGAGACTATATCAACATTGCCGAAATAGGAAGACAATTTGGCACACAAGTCTAGCCTGAAACGGATGCAATAGCATCATAATTTGCGCATGGCGCTGTTCGACTGATCTAAAAAGCAGTACATCTTACCCCTTGATCCGCGGCATTGTCTCCAGCAGACCGGAAGATTAGTTTATAAGGAGATAGACCAGGGGACCGAGCTGTATAAATTAACGGTAATTGCGAGAAAGCGGCACCACCAGCATCCATTGAAATTTTAGCCATTTTGGATCCCGGTAGTTCGCAAGTCCGATGGTCATGGCTTGGTGGCCTGCCTTCGGCTGCTCGCGATAGGTACCGAACAAGCGATCCCACCAGGGAAAGTTGAACCCGAAGTTACTGTCTGTTTCCCGGACGAGCACCGAATGGTGGACCCGGTGCATGTCCGGCGTCACCACCAGAAGCCGCAGCAAGCCGTCGGCCTTGAGAGCCAGGGATATATTGCTGTGGTTGAACATGGAGGTGCCGTTCAGCAGCACCTCGAAGACGATGACCGACCAGGCCGGAGCCCCGATCATAACGACGATCCCCATCTTGATGACCATGGAGAGCAGGATCTCCAGGGGATGGAATCTTGCCCCGGTGGTAACATCGAAATCGAGATCAGTGTGGTGCATCCGGTGGAGCCGCCAGAAAAGGGGGAACTTGTGGAAGAGGACGTGCTGTAAGTAGATCGCCAGATCCAGGATGATAATCGAGACCATACCTCCCGCCCATTCAGGCATATCGAGGAAACGGAGCAAGCCCCATCCTTTTTCGGCGCTGTACAAGGCCGTCCCGACTGCGGCGACCGGAAAGACCAGTCGCACCAGCAGCGCATTGAACAGGGTGAGACTAATATTGTTGGCCCAGCGGATGGGCTTGCTCTGGGTCAAGGCCCGGCGGGGGGCAAGCCTTTCCCATATGGACATGGCAACGAAAATTGCGAGAAAGAACCCCAGCCGGAGGAAAACCTCATTATCGATGAGAAACATATTCATGACTTTGATGTCTCTCCAGTCCCATGTTATTTACTGCCTGTTCAATCAGAGCCGGCATCGGAAAAAAACACCGATATTTCTTTCATTGCTTTGGCGTGACATTTGGGACAATAACCATGAGATACTTGGGCATCAGTCTTTTGAACAACAAAATGATCTACTTTCATCCACTCGCCTTTTCCAGGCTCAACCCCGGCATCATCACGAATTAACCCGCAACCACAACAGATCGGCAGGATTCCCTGTAATGTTTTTATTTCTGCCAATGCTTTTTTGAGGTCGGTCTCGGTCTTGGTCCTCGTCTCAATCTCTGCATGTAATTGTTTATTTACCGCATCTAATTCACGAAAGATGAGGTCAAAAGGATTTTCGATACCGGTTTTGATAATGGCCAGGTAAATCATTAAATAAGAAAAGATTTTAAAATAATGGCCTACGAGATTAGAAAAGCCATAGTTACTGATATAAAAAGTAAAGGCCAATTCGGACATAATGGTAAAGATAAGAGCCCACAATAAATACTTAAAGACCTTGGGCTCAAATTTGTCCCTGTTGCGGTACAAGAAAAAGATCGTAAGGGCCAGGATCGCGCAGATAATATATTCGCTATATTTTTTGAAAGGGGTCAGCCCTTGATCAGCCACAAAGCATACTGGGAAAATTTTCCATGTAAAAATGCTTGCGACCAGCAAGGCAGTAATGATGGTAAAGACCGCCAGTAAGCGGTAAGGTTGAATTGGCTTTTGGGTATTGAGGTAATAGAAGGCAGTGAGCAGGGAGATACTTTCCAAATATCGGGCACCTATCCACAACTGATTGGCATAGAAATCATAATCGGGGAAAAGAGGCATGCCTGTATAAGAGAGGGTGTGCAGCAAATCTAAAAAACTTATAAATAGATATGCTATCCCGATGAAGAGGAGATACTGATTTTTTATGAAATTTCTTGAGTTCCAGGCAATGATAAAAAGAGAGAAGGCAATAACAATACTGAATATTTCTGCCAGACTGTGAAAAAGCAGATAGCTTTTCAGACTGGTCAAATAAAGCCCGATAAGGACGACAGCGCCAATGGCAGTGTTGATCGCTTTTCCATAACTATTTATTATCTGCTGGCTATTTATTTTACTCATGATGCGCCTTTTCCGGCATAAGGAGTATATGGACAATTATACCCGAGGAACCTTAAGCATGGCATCATCTTCCTAAATTCCTCTTTTCGCATAAGTGTCTAATTTCTTGATTATAATCAGATTGTTGCAGTGGCCAAGGTTTGGTCCCCTGCTGTAAAATGACTTTGTAAACAGTTAATATAATACCATTTTTTTTATTGCGCATCTGCAAAGTACATCCAGAATCATGGTTGTTCACTCCTCTTTCTGGTTTCCCTTTTTGATCCCTCCGGTAAGGGCATTCGCCTTGTCAAAAATATAAGGGGTGAGTACCTATGATACTATAGTTTTTTTTCTCGTATTAATATCGTCTTCGCATATAAAATAACCGTGTGGGAGGTATAATCATGCAGAGGCTTTTTGTCGCCATCGATTTGCCGTTGCCGGTGAAGCGGGAATTGGCCGGGATCTGTCTTGGCCTGCCCGGTGCGCGCTGGGTGGCCGATGCGCAGATCCATCTCACCCTGCGCTTTATCGGCGAAGTGGAGGGCGGGCGTGTTCAGGATATCAGGGATGGTTTAGCCGAGATCCACAGTGCAGCCTTTGCCTTGCGCCTGATCGGGCTCGGTGTCTTTCCGCCCCGTGGGCAACCGCACGTCCTGTGGGCGGGTGTTGAGCCCGTTGAACCAGTTGTGGCCCTGCGCAACAGGGTGGAATCGCTCCTGGTCGGCCTCGGGTTTGCGCCGGAAGAGCGACAATTCTCGCCGCATGTGACCATGGCCCGCCTCTGCGATACACCGGTTGCCAGACTCACCCCTTATCTGACCGGCAATGCTCTTTTTGCCAGCTCCGAATTTGCGGTCGATGCCTTTCACCTCTACTCCAGTGTCCTGACCAGGCAGGGTGCCATTCACCAGCTTGAGGCCTGCTATCCCCTGAGCCATTAAGCCTCCGGCACAGCTAGTAATCAATCTCTTCCTGTGTATCGCAATACACTATAGGGCCATGGACAGCGCGCACGAGCAATTCAGTCAGTTATCTTTTCCTGGTTGTGTAATTTTTCCACTAGGTTCAAATTGAAGGGCTTGCTTTTTTCTCCAAAATATATGGACCGATGGGGAAAAGGTATTTCGATATGGTTTTCATCAAAGGCATATTTGATCCTTCGCAAAAACTCCCGTCCCACTAACCATTGCCGGATGGGTTTTGTTTTGATCCTTCCTTTAATGATGACAGAAGACTCATCAAACTTGTCGACTCCAAAAATATCGAGATCCTCGAGCATGAGGTTGCCAAATTTTTTATCCTCTCGCAGTATTTTACCGACCTCTTGCATGACCTCGATAACACGATCGGTATCTTCCTTATACGCAACTCCTATTTCAAAGACATAGGCGGACCAATCGTTCGTTAAATTACTTAAGGTGGTTATTGTTCCATTGGGAAAGGTGTGCACCACGCCGGCTAAGTCTCGAAGAACCGTCGTCCGGAAATTGATTTCTTCGACGAGACCGCCTGTCCCATTGAGAATGGCAACGTCACCAACTCGTATCTGGTTCTCGAGGATTATAAAAAAACCGGCAATAATATCACGAACCAGGTTTTGGGCGCCAAAACCAACAGCAAGGCCAACGATGCCGGCACTGGCAATAATCGGTCCAATTTCAACGCCAAATTCTTTTAAAATCACTAGGCCAATTGTGAGCCACAAGGCCAGCAGGCAGGCCTGCCGTATTAAACGAACAATAGTACCGATCCGTTTTGCGGATTCCGAGGGTGGTTCTCCCTCGGCGACGCTTTTTGTTGTTAAATGAATTTCCAGACGACGAAGAAATCTTTGCAGCAATTTCATCGCAACCCAGGCAAAAAGAAGAAGTATAAAGACTCGTAGCCCCGTCTTAATAATGCTATCCCAGGTAAACTCTCTGAAGAAAGCTTGAATTATATCCATGCAATACCTCCTTGTCCTTGGTCGTTGACATGCTCACTCGCCTCGGACTCTGTCCTGACATGACCGGGCAGGACCCTGTCTCAACTCAGGTGAAAGAGCGTCACGAAGCCTTCCGGATCATCAGCTGCCAAGCGCCATCATCGAGCTGTGTTTTTTCTAAAATTGTATGCCCCTCTTTTTGGACGGACCCAGGGACATTGTTTATCGGGGGACCATCATCAAGGATTAATTCGAGAATCTGGCCCGACTGTAGTTTTGACAGGGCAACTTTGGCGTAAACCATATTCATGGGGCAGCCAACATGGCGGCAATCTTTTACTGCGTCTGCTTTTGTCAATTTTTCCACCCTTTGCAGTTCTCTTCATCGTTGAAAATCTCAATGCCTTCGGCAGTCACTTCATTCTTCCTGATGCGAAATGATTTAATATCAGGATTGTGTTCCGCCATGGATATGATCACATAACTGATCTCCGGATCATAGGCCAGCTTGATGTCTTCTTCGGAGGGTCGCGCCGGGGTTTCCGGATGGCTGTGATAGGAGGCAGCCAGCTTGAGCCCCTTCCGGCGCATATCCTTGACGGCGGCAAATTGTTCCTCAGGTTTCATGCTGAAGTGATCGGCGGAGGCATCCATATTGGTGAGTTCATAATGGGCAATAATCCTGCCGTCTTTTGCCGCCAGATAGCCGCAGACCTCATGGGGTAATCCCCTTGTAGCATGTTCAGTGATGAACTCGAAGACATTTTTGCTTATCTGCAGCATCGCTTATCCCTTCCTGTTATTCTCAAAAAATAATGCAAATTTTTTTCAGATAGAACCTGATCCCTTACAAGGCCCTGGTTCCGTATCAAAATGAACATTTCAAGTCACAGGTCGCCTGCTTGGCATCAAGGAGTTCGGTGATCGTTGGGTTTTCGCCACAGATCGGGCAGTTGGCCTGTCGGTGTAATTTTATCTTTCGGAAATCCATGGTCTTGGCATTAAAGGTCAGCAGGGTATCGGTCAGCAGGGTTCCCACGCCTGTTATATACTTCAGCGCCTCTGCCGCCTGGATGGTGCCGAGCATGCCGGCCACGGCCCCCAGCACCCCGGCCTGTGAACAGGTCGGCACGGAGTCGGGTGGGGGAGGCGCTTTAAAGGTACAGCGGTAGCAGGTCGACCGGCCAGGGACAACGGTCATGGTCTGGCCGTCAAAGCGCAGGATGCCGCCGTGCGACAGGGGGATATTCTCCATGACGCAGGCATCAT
>DIKT01000008.1 GCA_002424635.1 Desulfobulbaceae bacterium UBA5611 | reverse complement strand
GAGCCAGGGATGGCGGGAGCGGTGACGGCCAAAGCGGCCTCATGACTCGAATTGTCACCCTGCTGGAACAACACGATATCCCTTTCACCCGGTTATTGCGGATCTATGATGAAGAAAATGGCAATCGTATCTATCTGCGGCTGAATACCTACAAGATAGCCCAGGTGGTGAACCTGCTGCGGGAGGCCGGGATTAAGCCGGCCGTGTAAGTCCTGCCTGCAGGATCGCGGCTGCTTGCCAAGGATCAGTTGGCTTCTGCGCCGGCGGCAGGCGGTATTTTTTTAAGCATTATTTAATTATTTTATTTTAAGGAGCCGGTATGAGCCTTGATGTCCTTTTTCGTCCGCAATCAGTGGCGGTGATAGGTGCCTCCAGGACCCCGGGCAAGGTTGGTCATGATATTCTGGCCAATCTGATCCGCGATGGTTTTGCCGGAGTTATTGTCCCGGTCAATCCCTCGGTTGATAACTTGTTGGGTCTGCCCTGTTATCCTTCGCTGGCTGCCTGGGGCCAAAAAATTGATCTGACCGTGATTGTCGTGCCGCGGGATATGGCTTATAGGGCCATGGAAGAGAGCATCCAGGCCGGCACCAAGGCGGTTATTGTTATCACTGCCGGTTTCCGGGAGAGCGGAGCAGATGGCCTGGTGCTGGAGCAGAAGATGGTTGAGCTCTGCCGGCGTCACAATGTCCGCATGCTGGGGCCCAACTGTCTGGGTCTGATCAATACCGAGGTCAGTCTCAATGCCTCTTTTGCCGGCGCCATGCCTAAGTCCGGCGGGATTTCCATTTTTTCCCAGTCCGGAGCCTTATGTACCGCTATGCTCGATCTGGCCGCCAGCCGCCATCTGGGTCTGGCCAAGCTGATCAGTATCGGCAATAAGGCCGACATCAGCGAGGTTGATCTGCTTTTATATCTGGCTCATGATGACCAGACCAAGGTCATTGTCGGCTATCTGGAGGATATCGCCACCGGCGATAGCTTTATCAAGGCCGCGGAAGAAGCCGCCAGCCGTAAACCGGTTATTATCCTCAAGTCGGGCACCACGGCTGCCGGCCTGAAGGCGGCGGCCTCACACACCGGA
The DNA here is from genome assembly GCA_002424635.1 of Desulfobulbaceae bacterium UBA5611. Classification (GTDB taxonomy): domain Bacteria; phylum Desulfobacterota; class Desulfobulbia; order Desulfobulbales; family Desulfocapsaceae; genus UBA2270. The sequence goes on along the minus strand of DIKT01000008.1, from coordinate 35,590 downwards.
GTGCTGGCCGGAGTTGATACCGCCTATGGCGCCGCCTTCAAACAATCAGGGGTGGTCCGGGCCGATACCTTTGATGCCCTCTTCGATTATGCCACCGCCCTGGCCATGCAGCCCCTGCCCAAAGGTAACAGGGTTCTCATTATCACCAATGCCGGTGGCCCCGGGACCATGGCGGCCGATGCCGTGGAAAAGGCCGGCATGGAGGTGGCCGAACTGGAGCGCAATACGGCCACCGCGCTCCGGGCGGAACTGCCCCAGGCGGCAAGCGTCGGCAACCCTATTGATGTGCTGGGCGACGCCGGGCCGGAACGTTATGTGGCCGCCATTGAAGCGGCCCAGACCGATCCGGCCGTTGATGCCATCCTGGTGATTCTGACTCCTCAGGCCATGACCAGACCGGCTGAAACGGCCATTGCCATTGCCAAGGCCCTCGATGGCTCCAAACCGGTGGTGGCCTCGTTTATGGGCGGCCGGGATGTGATGCCGGGCCGCCAGGAGCTGGCGGCCGCCGGACTGCCTGATTATGAATCACCGGAACGGGCCGTCTCCGCCCTGAAAGGCATGGTCGAATATGCCGCCTGGAAGCAGCGGCCGCCGCGCCTGGTCACTCGTTTCCGGGTGAACCGGCGGCGGGTGGAGCGCATTATCAGCCGGCGGCAACGGACCGGCATGCTGCAGCTGGGTGAGGTCAAGGGCAAAGACATCCTGGGGGCCTACGGCTTTCGGGTTATGGAAGGGGCTCTGGCCGGCAGTGCGGAAGAGGCGGTCGAGATTGCCGAACGGATCGGCTATCCGGTGGCCATGAAGATTGTGTCGCCCAATATCGTCCATAAAAGTGATCTGGGCGGGGTGATGCTCAATGTGGCCAGTGGCGAGGCGGTCAGCGATAGCTATGAGCTGATGATGCTGAAGATCGGCAAGCGGGTGCCGGAGGCCTTGATTGAAGGTGTTTATGTCGAGCAGATGGCCAAAAAAGGGTTGGAGATCATCATCGGTATGACCCGTGATCCCCAGTTCGGGCCGATGCTGATGTTTGGTCTGGGCGGTATCTTTGTCGAGGTGATGAAGGATGTGACCTTTCATCTGGCCCCCATTACCGAGATCGAGGCCATCCAGATGCTGAAAGCCACCAAATCCTACGGCATGCTGGAAGGCAAGCGGGGCCAGAAAGGAGTTGACATTGCCGCCATTGCTTCAGGCCTGCAGCGGATCAGCCAGCTGACCACCGATTTTCCGCAGATCCTCGAACTGGACATCAATCCGTTTATCGTCGGCGAATCCGGGACTGAACCGGTGGTGGCCGATGCCCGGATGACTCTTGCCCCATGGCCTGCAGAGGCCGTCGTCAAAGAATGATGGTTTCGTAAAAACTAAAATTCTGGGATGGCTAAGTAAAAAGCGTCAAATGCGAGGCGCGCAAATTTTGAGGAATGAGGCGTACTTGAGTACGCCGCAGTGACGAGATAATTCGGAGTCTCGTGGCCTCGCTTACCTGCAGCAACGAAGCAGTTGGCGACTTTTTACGACGCCATCAAAGAATAACTATAACGATACCGTATCGTCTCAGCGGCATAAGGTGCAGTAAACCGAAAGATCAAGAAAAGCCCTTGCTCTTTCGGCAACACCACCTAAGGAGAAAAATAATGGAATATGATGCCGATTGGAAAGAAACTTATAAAGATATGATCATGACCCCCAAAAAGGCCCTGGCCCGGATCCGTTCCGGCCATAGAGTCTTTTTGGGCACCGGTTGCGGTGAACCGACCGTTCTGGTGCAGGCCATGACTGAGAGGGCCGGTAATCTGGCCGATGTGGAGATCGTGCAACTGCTGACCAAAGGCGATGCCCCTTATGCCGAGTTGCAATATGCCGACAGCTTCAAGGTCAATTCCTTTTTTATCGGTCATAATGTGCGGGAGCTGTTTCATGAGGGCCGGGGCGATTATACCCCCATTCTCATGTCGGACATCCCGGGCTTATTCAACTCCGGCCAGCTGCCCCTGGATGTGGCCTTGATTCAGGTGACGCCGCCTGATGCCAGAGGCAAGATGAGCCTTGGGATCTCGGTCGATATTGTCAAGGCGGCGGCCGAGAACGCCTCGCTGGTGATCGCCCAAGTCAATCCGCAGATGCCGTGGACCCGTGGCGACAGCCAGATTGATGTTTATGACCTCGATATCCTGGTGCCGGCCGATGTGCCCCTGCTGGAGCGGAAATCGCAGGCAGTGCATGAAGTCAGTACCAGGATTGCCGAGCTGGTGGCGGCGCTGGTGCCCAACGGGGCGACGGTGGAGTTCGGCCTGGGCCGGGTGCCCGGGGTCGGCCGGATTCCCCAGGCGGTAATGTCGGCTCTGCATGACAAGCATGATCTGGGCATCCACACAGAGCTGATTACCGATGATATCATGGCCCTGATTGCATCAGGGGCGGTCAGCGGGGCACGCAAATCCACGGATCAGGGCAAGATTGTCACCAGCTTCTGCATGGGCTCCAAGCAGCTCTATGACTATGTCCATGATAATCCGTTATTTTCCTTCCGGCCCACCGAATACGTCAATGATCCGGATGTGATCGGCAAACAAAACCGGATGGTCTCCATCAATATGGCCCTCGAAATTGATCTGACCGGCCAGATCTGCTCAGATTCCGAGGGCGGCAATTTCTATTCCGGGGTCGGCGGTCAGGTGGACTTTAATCGCGGGGCGGCCAGCTCGCCGGGCGGCCGGGCCGTGATCGTCATGCCGGCCACCACCAGTGACGGCAAGTCCCGTATTGTGGCCGTTCTCAGCAGCGGCTCCGGGGTCGTCATCTCCCGGGGCACCGTCCACTATGTGGTCACGGAATACGGCGTGGCCTATCTGCACGGCAAATCGGTCCAGGATCGGACCCTGGCCCTGGTCTCTATTGCCCATCCGGATCATCGGGAACAGCTGCTGAAACAGGCCATTGAGGCCCGCTATATCCGCCGCGAATTTTCTGATGTCGAGGGCCGGTTCATGATTGCCTCCCAGGATCTGATGAAGACCAGCTTTCTGCTGGCTAATGGCACCCAGATCAATTTCCGGCCCATTCATCCGACTGATGAACCTTTGATGCGCGATCTGTTGTATGACTTGTCCAAGGAGACCCTGTATTACCGCTTCATGAGCCATAACCAGCGCTTCGGCCAGAAACAGATTCAGAATTTTGTCTATGTCGATCACCGCAAGGATGTGGCCATTGTCGGGACCCTGCCTGAGGCCTATGGTGATGATATCATCGCGGTCGGCCGTTATTATCTTGATGAACGCACCAACCTGGCGGAAGTGGCTTTTGTCATCCGTGATGAATGGCAGAATAAAGGCTTGGGCACCTTTCTCTTCCGGCATCTGATAACCATTGCCAAGGCTAGTGGCATCAGTGGTTTTACCGCTGAAGTCCTGCGCGATAACAAACGGATGCAGGCCATATTCAACCATTCCGGCTATAAGGTGCAGAGCCAGGTGGAGGAAGGGGTCCATAGCTTCAAGATTGAATTTTAGTGCCTTACAGATTATTTTCTTGTTTTTTTTGCAAGAAAATAATCTGCGAAAGGCACTTATCCCGTTCATCGGGGTTAGCATTTTATCTGAGAATTATAGCATTAAACAATATGGAACAAACAGAATGTAAACGCTGTGGCCTCTGCTGTCAGAAAGGGGGGCCGGCCCTGCATGGTCAGGATCTGGCCCTGGTGCGCAGCGGCCGGTTGCCGACAGCAGACCTGATTACCCTCCGCCGCGGGGAGTTGGCCCATAATCCCCGCTCCGGCACTATTGAACCGCTGCCGGCCGAGCTGGTCAAGATCCGGGGCATCGGCCGGGAGTGGGGATGTTGTTATTATCAGCCGACCGGCCAGGGTTGTGCCATTTACCGGGACCGGCCGCTGGCCTGCGGAGTATTGCAATGCTGGCAGCCCAAGGAAATCCTGGCCCTCGTCGGTCAGGATCTGCTCAGCCGTCTGGATATCCTTAACGATGAAGACCCACTGCGGCCACTAGTGCTGGAGCATGAACGGCTGTGTCCCTGTCCTGATCTGGCTGAGGTGGAAAAAGAGCTGGTAGTCCGGACGGCAGGCATCTTGCCGGCCTTAGAGACTGCGGTCCGGATTGATCTCGCCTTTCGTGAGCGGGTCATAAAAGAATTCCAGCTGCAGCTGGCCGATGAACTTTTTTTGTTTGGCCGCCCGCTCTTTCAACTGCTGCAGCCTTTTGGTCTCCTGCTGTCTGAATCGGCCCAGGGCCTGAGGCTGACCATGAAAAAAAATTACATTTGATTTTTTGTGAAAAACAGCAATAATTATCCATGCGGTTAATATTAATAATAATGGCACAGAGATGAGCAAGCCAAAAAAACCGGCTGTGGAACCAGAGGCCCCAGGCCAGGACCAACAACAGCCGCCCGGCCCCACGGGCTCACCAGCGGCAGAAGCTGAGCGGCCGCCTGCGGCTGCCGGTTTTCCGGTGGTCGGGATCGGGGCCTCGGCCGGGGGTCTGGAGGCCTTTGAGACCTTTTTTACCGCCATGCCTGCCGATAAAGATCCGGATATGGCCTTTGTCCTGGTGCAGCATCTGGCCCCGGAATACAAGAGTATCCTGGTCGATCTGATTAAACGTTTTACCCGCTTGCAGGTCTTGAAGGTACAGGATGGCATGGTGGTGCAGCCCAACTGCATCTATGTGATCCCTCCTGATCGTGACATGGCCTTCCTCAAGGGGGCGCTGCAGTTATTAAAACCGGTCCTGCCCCGCGGTCAGCATCTGCCTATTGATTTTTTCTTCCGTTCCCTGGCCGAGGACCTGCATGACCGGGCGATCTGTATCGTCTTGTCGGGCACCGGCAGTGATGGCACCTTAGGGGCGCGGGCGGTCAAGGGCGAAGGGGGGATGGTCATGGCCCAGCAGCCTGAAACGGCCGAGTTTGATGGGATGCCGGCCAGTGTTATTGCGACCGGGGTGGTGGATTATGTCCTACCGGTGGCTGACATGCCGGCCAAGCTGATGGCCTATGCCGCCCAGGCCTACAGGCAAAAAACAACCCCTTTGTCGGTCCGGATGCCCAGCGCTGAAGAATTCTTACAGAAGATCTTTGTCCTCCTGCGCAGCCAGACCGGCCACGATTTTTCCCAATACAAATATAATACTATCAATCGTCGGATTGAACGGCGTATGGCCGTCCAGCAGATTGCCGAACTGGCCGATTATGTCCGCTTCCTGCAACAGACGCCAAGCGAGCTGCAGACCCTTTTTCATGAACTGTTGATCGGGGTCACCAATTTTTTTCGCGACGCCGATGCCTTTACCATCCTGGAAACCAAGGCCATTGCCCGTTTATTTGCCGCTAAACCGCCGGGCTCAACTTTTCGGGTCTGGATCTGTGGCTGTTCGACTGGTGAGGAGGCCTATTCCCTGGCCATCATTCTCCAGGAGCAGATGGAGGCGCTGCACCAGTATTTCAAGATTCAGCTGTTTGCCACGGATATTGACAGCCGGGCCATTGAGCAGGCCCGCGTCGGTATTTATCCGGCCAGCATCGCCGGTGATGTCTCGGCTCAGCGCCTGGCCCGCTTTTTTATCCTCCAACCAGACGGACTCAGCTATCGCATCAGTAAAAGCATCCGGGAGATGGTGATTTTTTCCGAACATGACATCATTAAGGACCCGCCATTTTCCAAGATGGATCTGATCACCTGCCGTAATCTGTTGATTTACCTTAGTGCCGAACTGCAGAAAAAATTGCTGCCGTTGTTTCATTACGCCTTAAATGCCGGGGGTATGCTTTTTCTCGGCACCTCCGAGACGGTGGGTGAGTACGAAGAAATTTTTACCCCGGTGGATCGGCAGTGGAAATTATATCAACGCAAAGATGATGTGCCCAGTACTTACCGGCCGATCCTGCGCCGTCTTTTTCAGCCGCTGCCCGAGGGTGGGGGTGCCATCCGGCCTTCGGCCCAGAGCCTCGAGCAGGGCAAATTTCCGCTACGTGAGCTGACCGAAAAACTGCTGCTCCAGCACTATGCCCCGGCAGCGGCCTTAATCAGTGAACGGGGCGAAATTCTCTATCTGCATGGCCGGACCGGTCGCTTTCTGGAACCGTCTCCCGGCGAGGCCACCTTGAGTATTGTGAAGATGGCCCGCGAAGGCTTGCGTCATCATCTGGCCACTGCTCTTTATAAGGCGGTCACCCAAAAACAGCAGGTTAAGCACTCCGGCCTGCATGTCAAAACCAACGGCGACTTTACGGCCGTCAACCTGACCGTGCTGCCGGTGGCCTCCGCCTCACAGCAGGAGACTAAAGGCGGCCAGCTAATCATGGACCAGACCTTGTATCTTGTTGTGCTCGAGGATGCAGTCGAGTCCTGGCCGGAGCGGACCCAGTCACCGGTCATGGCCCCAGCCGCCGGCCCCGGCCAGGATGTTGCTGATTTTGATCAGTGTCTGGAGGCCTTGAGGCAGGAACTGCAGTTGAAAGAGGAATATCTGCAGCGCAATATTGAGGAACTGGATAGCTCGAATGAAGAGATGCAGTCGGTGAACGAAGAACTGCAGTCGACCAATGAGGAGCTGGAGACTTCGCAGGAGGAGCTGCAATCGGTCAATGAAGAGCTGGCCACGGTCAATAGCGAATTGCAGGTCAAAATCAGTGATCTGTCCCGCGCCAATAATGATATGAAGAATCTGCTGGCCGGCACCGAGATCGGCATGATCTTTGTTGATCATAATCTCCATATCCAGCGCTTTACTCCGGCCATTACCCAGACCATCAATCTGATCGCCTCGGACGTCGGGCGGCCCCTGGGCCATATCGCCTCTAATCTGTCAGGTTATGACAGTCTGGTGGCCGATGTGCAGGCGGTACTTGACACCCTGGCTCCCAAAGAGATAGAAGTAAGAACAAGCAACGGTGACTGGTTTCTATTGTGCATCCGGCCCTATCGAACCCTGGAGAATGTTATCGAGGGAGCGGTCATCACTTTTGTCAACATTATGGAGATTAAAAAAGCCCGCGAGATCAACCAGCGGCTGGTCGCCATTATCAAGGATGCCTACGATGCCATTTTAATGCATGATCTGGAGGGCCATATCCTGGCCTGGAATCCGGCCGCGCAGAGCATGTATGGATGGAGTGAGGCGGAGGCCCTGACCATGAAGATCAGTGATCTGGTGCCTGAGGAGTTACGGGACCAGGAGCTGAGCCGCAGGCAGCAACTGCTGGCCGCCAGGAGTCAGGAACCTTACCGGACGGCGCGGCTGGCCAAAGATGGCAGCTTGATCAAGGTCTGGCTGACGGCAACCGCCCTGCTGGATGAGGCTGGGCAGATCTATGCGGTGGCTCTGACCGAACGCCTGGATCAGGCCGCCGATGTTATGTAGTTTGGGTACAGGATTCTCTTATAGCGACTTGGTAGCGTATATTTTCGGTGGAGGGGAAATAAGTCATGACACATTCAGTGACTGAGTCAGCTCAGCAGTTGCGTAAACGAGCAGAACAACAATTGCAGCAGACTGAACAGACAGCTCATAAGTCAATGTCGCCGGAGACAGCTCAGCAGCTGATTCATGAATTGCAGGTCCATCAAATAGAGCTGGAGATGCAGAATGATGAGTTGCGGCGCCAACAACAAGAGCTGGAGTGCCTGCGGGCCCGCTACTTCGATCTCTATAATCTGGCCCCGGTGGGCTATCTGACCCTCAGTGACCAGGGTCTTATTATCGAGGCCAACCTTACCGCAGCTACCCTGCTGGGCTTGACCAGAAAGGCCCTTAGCAAGCGGCCGCTCGCAAGCTTTATTGCCGCCGACGATCAGGACCGCTACTACCGCTATCGCAAACAGCCGGCAGAGACGGCAGGGTCGCCCGAGATCGTTGACTTGCGAATGAGGCGGGCCGACGGTTCCTTGTTCTGGGCCTCAATCCAGACCATCCCGGCCCAGGAAATAGACGGGATGGCGGGCCACCGCATGATGATCAGCGACTGCAGCCAACAGAAAGAGGCCGAAATCGAGCTGCGGACCGCCAAAGAGCAATGGGTAAAAATATTTGATTCCATCGACGATGTTATCGCTATTCATGACCCGGACATGCGTATCGTCAAGATCAATAAGGCCGGAGCGAAACTGCTGCAGGTGATGCCGGCGGACATTATTGGTAAATACTGTTATGAGGTGTTTTGCGGCACAGGCGAACCTTGTCAGGGCTGCCCGGAGGTGGTGGCCCAGGGCAGCCGCCTGAATCAGCAGGCGATAATCTGTCATGACAACCTGGGCAAGACCTTTGATGTCGCCTCTTTTCCGCTGCTGGACGAGGGCAGGATTACCGGCTATGTGTGCATCGCCAAGGATATTACCGATTGTCTGCAGATGGAGGAACAGCTCAGACAAGCCCAGAAAATGGAGGCCATCGGGGTACTGGCCGGCGGTATTGCCCATGATTTCAATAATATCCTGGTGCCCATTCTCGGTTATGCCGAACTGGCTGAGTGTCGGCTGGCCCCGGATGATCCCTTAACCACTGATCTGCAGCAGATTATCAAAGGGGCGCTGCGGGCCAAGGATATGATTGCCCAAATCCTGGCCTTCAGCCGTAAAGCCCCGCAGAAAAGGCAGTCCTTTGAACCGCAGCTGGTGGTGCGGGAGGTGCTGAAATTCCTGGAGGCCTCGCTGCCCCGCACCATCCGGATCGAGTCCGACATTGCCGGCGACTGTGGTACGATCATGGTTGATCCCACCCAGTTCCACCAGATCGTCATGAATCTCTGTATCAATGCCCAGCATGCCATGATGCAGCAGGGCGGGGTGCTGACAGTGCGGATGGCCAGAACCATTGTCGGTAAGGATGACCAGAGCCTGCTTACCGGCGGACTTATCCCTGGCCCCTATCTGCTTCTTGCCGTCAGCGATACCGGTTCCGGTATGGATTATCAGATCATGGAGCGCATCTTTGAACCCTATTTTACCCTGAAACCTCAGGGGGAAGGCTCCGGTCTGGGGCTCTCCGTGGTCCATGGTATTGTCAAAAGTTACCACGGCCATATCACGGTGCACAGTGAACCGGGCAAAGGGACCAGTTTTCAGGTCTATCTGCCCAGCATGGTCGAACAATTGTCCTGGCCGGAGAAAGAGTCGTCTTTAACCGAGACTGCCGGCGTGGAGCGGATCCTGCTGGTTGATGATGAAGAGCTGATCACCGATATGTTTGACACCATTCTCACCAGACTTGGCTATCAGGTCATCGTCTTTAATGACAGCCTGGAGGCCTTGGCCTTTATCACCCAGGATTCCACCGCCTTTGATCTGCTGGTGACGGATATGAGCATGCCCAATCTGACCGGTCTGGAGTTGGTGCAAAAGACCCTGGCGGTGCGCCCAGACCTGCCTGTCATTTTGTGTACCGGTTTCAATCAAATGATCAGTAAGGAAGAGGCCAAGGCCTTAGGCATCCACACTTATCTGGAAAAACCGGTATTGGTCAAGGATCTGACTGAGGCCATCCGTCAGGCCCTGGATGACAAGTAAAGGTCTGTTTACCAGTTACTGTTAATAAAGACCTTTACTTGTTGGCTTACCACTGGTGGCGGCTGATGACCTCACCCCGGGTCGACAGAGTGATCTGTTCAACCGGTACGGTCTTGCCGGCCTGTTCCATGGCCTGTTTGATGATCCCGACCATGGAGAAGCAGCACGGCACTTCCATGATCAGAATGGTCAGACTGGTGAGATTACAGGTGGCAATAATCTCAGCAAAACGCTGGACATAGCCGGCGGCGTCATCAAATTTGGGACAACCCATCATCACCACCTTACCGACCAGAAAATCCGCCTGAAAATTAGGAGCCGACACGGCCGAGCAGTCGGCCGCGACCAATAAAGCGGCATTTTGCAGAAAAGGGGCCGAGGGCGGTACCAGCCGGATCTGGACCGGCCAGTGGCTCAGCGCGGAGGTGCCCCCAGTAACGGCCAGGGATGGCCTAATGCCGTGGGAGCCAGGGATGGCGTCAGCGGTGACGGCCAGGGACGGCTGGTTGGCGTTCTGACACGGAGTCTGCGGGGCAAAGGTCTGGAGCCTGGCCGACGGGCAGCCGCTGCCTTGGGGGCGGTTCCTAGCCTCTGCTTCTTTCTTCTTATTGGCCAGGAATTCGTGTACCGCCTCTTCGTTAAAATCCTCGGCCTCCCGTTCGATAATCTCCAGGGCGCCGGTAGGGCAGGACCCGAGGCAGGCCCCCAGCCCGTCGCAGAGCTTGTCGGCGACCAGTCTGGCCTTGCCGTCAATGATCTGCAGTGATCCTTCCGCACAGTCCGGTACACAGAGACCGCAGCCGTTACAGAGTTCTTCATCGATCTTGATAATCTTGCGCATTATTTTCATTTGGTTATCCTTACAGGCAAAGGTTGCAGTTATGATTCAAGTAATCGTCTGGCATATGATCACATTGTAACAGAAATCAGCCTTACTACCTTGACTTGGGTCAATCGGATCAAGGGTGCCTTGAAAAATAGTCTTTTTGCCCAAACTAGGGCGTTATGCTCAAAATTTTATCCTCGGAATATCAGCTATATGCCTGCGGTAAAAATTTTTCACATGCCTTGATTATGAACAAAAAACCTCATTTTTTCAAGACACCCTAAAAAAAAGAGGCGCAGCGATATGGCCACTTGCTCTTACCCGGTGTTGGCCGTTTATAAAGTGCCGGCCAGGGCCTGATCGAGGTCGGCCCGGATATCGTCGATATGTTCCAGCCCGATGGACAGGCGGACCATGGCGGCGGACAGTCCGGCGGCCTCCAGCTGTTCGGTACTGAGTTGGGAGTGGGTAGTAGTGGCCGGATGAATGGCCAGCGATTTGGCGTCCCCGACATTGGCCAGGTGGGAAAAGAGCTTGAGCCCATCAATGAATTTCTGGCCGCCGCTGCGTCCGGCCTTGAGACCAAAGGCCACCATGCCGCCGAAACCGTTGTGCAGATATTGACGGGCCGGACCGCTGGTATCCAGACCGGGATATTTCACCCAGGCCACCGCCGCATGGCTGTTAAGATAGTCGGCCACCGCCAGGGCATTGGCGCAATGGCGCTCCATCCGCAGGCTCAATGTTTCGATGCCCTGCAGAAAATACCAGGAGTTGTCCGGCGAGATACAGGCCCCCAGATTGCGCAAGGCGACCAGGCGCATCCGCAGGACAAAGGCTAGCGGCTGGAGTTCCCCGAGGTCATGACCGAAGCGCAGGCCATGGTAACTGGGGTCCGGTTCATTGTAGAGAGTGAATTTGCGATCGGTCCAGTCAAAGCAGCCGCCATCAACGACAATACCGCCAATAGCCACCCCATGACCGCCCATCCATTTAGTCAGGGAATGGATCACGATATCGGCGCCATGCTCCAAAGGCCGCAGCAGGCAGGGCGGCGTAAAGGTGGAATCAACAATGAGGGGCAGGTGATGTTTGCGGGCAATCTTGCTCACTGCCGCCAGATCAGTCATCTCCAGGCCGGGATTGCCGATGGTCTCACAGTACAGGGCCCTGGTGCGCTCATTGATGGCCGCGGCGAAATTAGCCGGATCAGCCGGGTCCACCAGACGCACTTTTATCCCGAACTGAGGCAGGATAGTGGCAAACTGGGTATAGGTGCCGCCGTAGAGGTTGTTGGCTGCCACCACCTCATTACCCTGGCTGCAGATATTGATAATGGCATAGAATATAGCTGAGGTGCCCGAAGAGAGAGCCAGCGCCGCCGCCCCGCCTTCGAGCGCGGCTACCCTTTTTTCGAGGACATCCTGCGTGGGGTTCATCAGCCGGGTATAGATATTGCCCATCTCTTTGAGGCCGAAAAGATTGGCCGCATGTTCGGTATCCCGGAAGAGATAGGAACTGGTACGGTACACCGGCACTCCGCGCGATAAGGTATCACTGTCAACGGTATGTCCGGCATGCAGGGCCAAGGTTTCAAATTTGCAATTTTTCATGTCCCTCTCCTCATAGAAGAAAAAGTTGACCGGGAGCCGGTGCGCTTTGTCACCGACCGATTAGCCGGGAAGGATCAGGCATTGCCTTGGCCGCGGATGGCCAGCTGGTGCCGGCGGGCAAATTCCAGCATGCGCTTGATCGGAATCAAGGCCTTACGGCGGATATCCTCGGCAATGGTGATTTCATTGGCCCCCGATTCCAGGACCTCGGCCAGATTACGCAGACCATTCATGGCCATCCAGGGGCAGCGCAGACAGCTTTCACAGCTGCCGCCCAGACCGCCGCCAGGGGCCTCCAGAAATAGTTTGGTTGGTGAGGCCTGTTTCATCTTATAGAAGATACCGGGTTCGGTGGCGACAATGAACTGCTGGACCGCAGGATTCAGCGAGGCCTTGATCAGGCCGGTGGTGGAGCCCACCACATCGGCCAGGGCCACCACCTCAGCCGGCGATTCAGGATGGACCAGGACCTGGGCTTGCGGATACCGTTGTTGCAGCTTTCGGATGCCCTCCGCCTTGAAGCGCTCATGCACCACACAGCTGCCCGGCCAGATCAGCATCTCAACCCCGGTCTGCTGCTGGACATAAGAGCCGAGATGCCGGTCCGGGGCCCAGAGCACCTTTTCCTTACGTTCCGCCAGATGCTGAATGATGGGCAGGGCGATGCCTGAGGTGACTACCCAGTCCGCCCTGGCCTTGACGGCCGCGCTGGTATTGGCATAGACGACACTGGTATACTCCGGATGGGCATCACAAAAGGCGCTGAACAGCTCGGCCGGGCACTCCAGATCAAGAGAACAGGTGGCCCCGCTATCGGGCATCAGCACCCGTTTTTCCGGGTTAAGGATCTTGGCGGTCTCGCCCATAAAAAAAACGCCGGCCACGACCAGAGTCGAGGCCGGGTGCTCATTGCCAAAGCGGGCCATCTCCAGGGAATCAGCCACATAACCGCCGGTCTCTTCGGCTAACTGCTGCAGATCATCAGAGGTATAATAATGGGCCACCAGGACGGCATCCTGCTCCTGCAGGAGCTGTTTAATCCTGGTCCGCAGGGCCTCGCGCTCACCTGGCGCATAGTCGGCTCCCTGGCGGGCCGCTTTACTCCAGGCCTCATCAAGTTGCTGCTGGTCGATCTGGGGTAAAACGGGAAATGCTATCTGTTTCTCGGCCGGTACGCTCATAATTTATCCTCACAGTAAAGCCATTGACTCTTCAGTATCTCAGGAGGCAGATGCGGCTGCGGCGCCGCCTGCCATCTTTGCTCTTCACCTGCCGGGCTCACCACCTGGGTGGGACCGAATACTCCTGAAATACCAATAACGAGCAATATTATAAAGGATTTTCCTCAAAGCCGGAAGCTATTGCCGGCAACCTGCTCCTGCCAGCTGACCAAAAAGGCACAACTTAAGGGTACTCTATCGCTTTGCCTTTGTTAAATTCTTTAAAGCGCGTCAGAATCTGCAGGGCGGGCTTGAGAAGCAGAGTGACGATCAGTATGCCGGTGGCCATAATCCCCAGAGTGATTAAAATTTCGATCCCACTGGCGCTATAATCCACCACCTCGCCGAGGGGAGAGGGGATAAAGCCCGGCACAATCAAGCCAAAACCTTTTTCAATCCAGATGCCGGTAAAAAGCGCAATGGCCGCCGCCATCAGATATCTCGGTTTGTATGTCTGCGGACCAAAAGCAAAGAGCAGAGTGCCGCAGATGTTGAGACTGATGGCAGTCCAGATCCACGGGACGAGGGCATTGCGGCCATCCAGGCCAAAGAAGAGATATTGGGCCGATAGGCTGTGATGGGTGAAGGTATAAAATTCTTTAAAGATCTCCGAAAAAAGCATCAACAGATTGATAACGGCGGAGACAATAATAATTCTTTTTAGTTTTTTAAAGATAATAGGATCAATGGCAAATGTGGTGTTCTCCTTTATGATTATGATCACCATCATGATGACCGCCGGGCCGGCGGCAAAGGCCGAGGCCAGAAATCTGGGGCCCAGCAGCGGATTGTTCCAGAATGGCCTGGCCGGCAGTCCTTCGTAGAGAAAGGCGGTCACCATATGAATTGATACCGCCCAGAAGATTGACAGAAAAATAAAAGGTCGATATCTCCAGCCCACCGGTTTCCTGTTGTTGTAATGGCAATAGAGGATATAGAGAGGCACCAGGACATTTAAGGCCAGATACCCGTTTAAGACCAGGACATCCCAGGTCAGAATGGAAGACGGCCAGTTAAAAAGACCGAGCCCTGGAATAATATGCCACAGCCGTAGCGGCCCGCCCATATCAACGGTAATAAAAAGCAGGCACATCACCAGGGCGCCAACCGCGACCCCTTCACCGATGATCACCACTTCATGAAAATCCGCATCCTTAAAGACATAGGCCGGCAGGATCAGCATCACAGCAGCTGCAGCGACACCGACAAAAAACGTGAAATTGGAGATATAGAGCCCCCAGCTGACAATGTCAGACATGCCGGTGACGATGAGCCCATCTCTGAACTGGTGGGAATAGGTCCAGAGGCCGGTGCCGATGATGGCCACGAGAACTAACAGGAAGATCTTATAGCTGGTGCTGCCTGTGAAGGCCCATCTACTGCAGTCTGCCATAAAAGCAGCCAAGCCTTTGCCGGAGGAGTTGTTCATTATTTTTCTCTCTGCAGGTTTATGCCTGCATTTCGTTTTAGGGAAGAGACTTTACCATTCAGTGAACTGATCAAAATCAGCCACCGGCTCACTTCGGGGGCTCAAATTCACTGTTGGTCAGCAGGAGGCAGCCATTATCGGCATGGCTCAAGAGCCAAAGCCGCCGCTGTCAGTCAATAAAATACCAAAATTTCGGATCTGTGCCCAGCTCCTCCTTATAGCGGAAGACCTTCTTGTTTTTTAAGACAAATCTGATCTCACTGTCCGGATCAAGCAGATTGCCAAAGACCCGGGAGCCGGTGGGGCAAGCCTCCACGCAGGCCGGCAGTTTGCCCTGGCGGGTTCTTTGGATGCAGAAGGTGCATTTTTCCATGACCCCCTTCATCCGTTTCCTGTTCCCCAGATAATGCTGCCGGCGAGTGATCTCATCCTCCGGTACCACAGGTTTACCCCAGTTAAAGCGACGACCGTAATACGGACAGGCGGCCATGCAGTAGCGGCAACCAATGCACCAGTTATAATCGACGACCACGATGCCATCCGGTTCGCGCCAGGTGGCTTTGACTGGACAGGCCTTGATACAGGGGGCATTTTCACAATGAAAGCACTGGACCCCCATGTAAAATTTATCAGCTACCGGCACTTCATGAAAATAGCTGCCGTCACCGGTGCTGGGATCGAGTTTACCCGGCTCCATCTCAAAGATACGGATATACTGGGTCTTGGCCTGGCGATCGAGGTTGTTTTCCTGGACACAGGCCTCCACACAATCCATGAACCCTTCACAGCGGCTGATATTAAAGGCATAGCCAAACAGGACTTGCTCGCGCGGGCCCTGGCTGCTGATATTAAGATCACGATTATCTTCCAGCTTGGCCAGTCTGGTCAGGCGTTCGACAGTTTGATCTTTTTCTGCCTGCGTCATCAGCCGATAGTTGTCCTGGAAATACTCCTGCCATTTCAGGCCCAGCTCTTCTTTGGACTGCGGCAGACTATCGAGGGCGCATCCGCCCGTCACCAGCGCGGCCGAGCTGGCGGCGGCAGTAATGGCCAGTCCTTTGAGAAAGGAGCGGCGGCTGCTTTTTCCCGGCAGGATATCTTCTTTGTTCATCTGGTCTTCTTCATTATGGCGGGTGGTCATCAAATACCCCTATTTTTTTAATGGCAGAGAATATGTGGCAGGCATGCGTTTGGCAAATTTGGGGGCATGGGGCGGATGACAGGTGGTACAGTTGCGGATCACTCTTTCCCCTGCCCAATATTTTACCCTCTTGCCATGCGCCCCGCCGAGCCAATCCCTTTTTTGCCGGAAGTGGCATTGACCGCAGAGTTGATAACTGTGGTCGAAATCAATCTTGTCCCCCTGTTTATTGACCAGGGTGTCACGATCTTGCGGGTGATGGCATTGCATGCAGGTTAAATTATTATCGCCCTGGCCATGATTCATCTTGATATCACCGTGGGTCAGGACGGCACCATCAGTCGCCAGCATTTTGTGATCGTTATTATGGCAGCTGCTGCAGCGGTAACGCTCCATATATTGTTTCCGGGCCAATACTTTAAATTCGCCGCCCTGAAAAAGTTCTTTGGCCCACACTGTCTGGTTGGGCAGTATATGGGTGGCTTCGATCTGATTATTATCAAAAGGTGCAGTGGCGGCCATGATCCGGTCGATAACTCCAGCCTCACCGGCCCAGGAACTCTGGTGGGGCGCCCCCAAACTTAGCAACACGAGTGCCGCCAAAGCGCAGCTTATTTTCATGCTCATTCTCCCGATCACGGTGTTCTCACATATTCCAGGCGCGGTTCAGTGCTGATAACCGGCACATGGCACTGGCGGCAATTGCCCCGGGCGGCATGCTCTACTCGCAGCTCGGTGACGGCGCCGGCTCCGGTGTGACAGGCCATGCAGTTGTCGCGCAATTGCAGACTGTGGGGAATAGGCGGCGGTGCCCCTGCCAGAAATGAGCGGCCCAGTGGCGGCGGCTTTATTGATTGCCAGTTGGTCTCGACCAATAACTCCTGCCGGCGCTGGGGCACATGACATTGATAGCACAGTTCGTTTTCCGGGTGGGGTGTCACCGGCACGAAGCTATCCAGCTCGGCATTATAGCCGCCCTTGGCATGACAGGACAGGCAGTTGTCCGGTTGATCACTAAAAGATTGGGCGACCGCATGGGGGATCCGCGGCGGCGAGCCGGGATACTGCCGTAACTCATAGAAACCCATCAGGTTCCGATTGCCGGAGTCGGCCGCCATGTAATCTGGCGGCGTGGCATTGTAGCTCTGGTAAATTTTCTCCCCGCCGGCATCAAAGTCAGGGGGGATATCCGGCGCGGCCATTGCCGGACCAACCCCGAGCAGGCAGAGGGCGGCCAGATAGAGCGTGCCGGTGCCGATCTTGTCAGCTGCTTTTGTCATCATGCTTTCTCCAGGCGGACCGCACATTTTTTATAATCAGGCTGTTTGGAAATTGGACAAAAAGCATCCAGTGTCACCTCGTTGATCAGGTAGCTGTCATCAAAAAACGGCACGAACACCATCCCGCGGGGCGGCACCCCGCGACCATTGATGGAGGCCGGCATGGTCACTGCGCCCCTTCTGGAGATAATCTTGACCATCTCGCCGTTGACGACCCCCAGATCGGCCGCATCTTCCGGATTGAGCTCCACATAAGAAGAGGGCATGGCCTGATGGAGGATGGGGATGCGTCGGGTCATGGAGCCGGTATGAAAATGCTCGATGACGCGGCCGGTATTCAGCCAGAAATTATACTCGGCATCCGGTGCCTCGGCGGCCGGCTCATAGGGCCGGGCCCAGATCCAGGCCTTGTTGTCTTTTTTGCCGTAGAAATCAAAATCTTTGCCATTGGTACAGGCGGGATCATGTTTGGGATTAAAGCGCCATCTGGTCTCCTTGCCGTCAACAAACGGCCACATGACCCCCGGCCGTTCCAGCAGCACCGTGTAGGGGGCCATGTTGTGTTTGGGACCCTCATGGAAGCGGCGGTACTCTTCCCAGATCTTGCCGATGTGTTCGTCTTCGCTCCAGGGAAACTGCTTTTCAAAACCCAGTCTTCTCGCCACTTCGATCAGCTGCCAGGTATCAGACATGGCCTCGCCTGGCGGCGGCACAATCCGGGCAAAATGCTGGGTGCGCCGTTCTGAGTTGCCAAACATGCCTTCCTGCTCAACCCACATGGCCGCCGGCAGGATAACATCGGCAATATCGGTGGTCGGCGTCGGATAGACCTCGGAGACCACGATAAAGCGGTCGTCCTTCAGCACGCCGTTACGGTAGCGGTTCAGGTTAGGCATGGTGACCATGGGATTGGTGACCTGGATCCACATGAATTTGATATCACCGCGATCGAGGGCGCGAAACATCTCCACCGTATGATAGGTCGGCTTCGGGTCAATGTTGCTCACCGGCACCTCCCAGATCTTGGCCGCCATCTCCCGGTCGTGGTCATTGGTGACGACGCCGTGCGGCAGGGCATGGGTCAGGGTGCCGACCTCCCGCACCGTGCCGCAGGCGCTGGGCTGGCCGGTCAGGGAAAAGGGACTATTGCCCGGGGTGGAGATCTTGCCGGTTAAGAGGTGGATGTTGTACACCAGATTCTGGATCCAGGTGCCCCGGGTATGCTGGTTCATCCCCATGCACCAGAAGGAGGTCACCTTCTTGGTCGGATCACCGTACAATGAAGCCAGGTATTTGATGTCCCGGGCGGAGACGCCGGAGATCTTCTCTACTTTTTCCGGGGTATAATCTTCCAGAAACTTCTGGTAATCGGCAAAAGAAATGGCCTCCTCGGTATCGGTGAAGGCGAAATGATCTTCGGTGCCATAACCGATATTAGTCTTGCCTTTATGGAAAGAGACATGGTTGTTGAGAAAATCCTGGTTTACCCATTTATTGTGGATAATTTCATAACAGATGGCATTGGCCACGGCCAGATCGGTCTGCGGCCTGAACAGAATTGCTTTATCGGCCGCCTGACTGGTCCGGGTGGTCCGGGTGGCCAAATCGATGATCTCGACATTATTGCGGCGTTTGCGGTTGGCCAGCATCCTCGAAAAAAGCACCGGATGCATCTCCGCCATGTTGTTGCCCCAGGTCACAAAGACATTGGCATGATCAATATCCTCATAACAGCCCATCGGTTCATCAAGGCCGAAAGAGGTCATGAAGCCGGTGACGGCACTGGCCATGCACAGCCTGGCGTTGGCTTCCAGATTATTGGTGCCGAGACAGCCTTTGAACAGTTTGGAGGCCACATAACCATCAGGGATGGTCCACTGGCCGGAGCCATACATGGCGACTGCATCCTTGCCATGCCGGGCGATAGTCTCTTTCATCCGGGCGGCGATAATATCCAGGGCTTCTTTAATGGGCACTTCCACCATGGCCCCGTTCCGTCTGACCTGGGCCTTGGTAAGTCGATCTTTGCCGTAGAGGGCTTGGACGGAGTGATAACCCTTGACGCAGCACAGGCCTTTGTTGACGCTGCAATTAGGGTCGCCCTTGACGGCCACCGCCCGATCGCCGGAGACACCGATCAGGACGCCACAGCCGGTCCCGCAAAAACGACAAGGGGCTTTTTTCCAGGTAATCATCCCGGAAGCGCCCTCCTGTTTGGTCCAATCCGCAAAACTGATGCCGGGGAATATGGCCGAGGCGGCGGCAATAGCACTGCTGGTCGCCGCCCCTTTGATAAATGATCTCCTGTTAAACTTCATAATCACCTCGTGGTTTCCCTGGTTGGTTGTCATCGTTATGGCCAAAAGTCATGCTCATGGATTGTAAAGAGGGCAATTCTTTAAGTTGTTTCTGCAGTTCTGTTTCGGTGACGGCATCCGGCGTATCAGTCACCAGAATGATAATCTCTTTGTTCTCAGCCACCATAACTTCGCACCATGGTATGGCCGTTAACTCGTCATATAACTGGTCGATGGCTCCGGTGGTCGGGATCACCAGATAACTGAAAATGGGCATTCTCTCTCCTTTTAAAAATTATGTGTCGGCAGCTCTGGTTTGAGGGTATTTTAAAAAAGTTTATGCCGGCTAGGCCTTGTTGGTGGTTGGCATGGTCGTAGCGGCCAGTCTGCCCGCGGCCGTCTGCCAGGCGGCCGGTGCGGCGGCCCGCAGTCCCAGTTGCCTGTCAGCAAGGAGACAGGCATCATGGAAAATAGCTGCCGACCTACTCTCACCATCGTTACCAGCGGTTTCCAGGGCCAGCAGCTTAGTCACTGCCTTGATCAGGCTGTCTTCGGTTGCAAGCTCAGTCAGCAGGGCCTGAGCGTTCTCGCTGCGGCTGAGCAGGGCGGCGGCGACAATGGCGGCCATATTACCGCCTTCCTCCCGGCCCAGTTTTTCGGCAAACTCCGCCCTGGTGGTCACCTGCCGATAACTGTGGTCCTGGCCCTGCAATTGTTGGCGCACCGCCAGCGCCAGCCGCTCCTTGAATAGATGGTCCTGATTGGCGCGCAGATCGGAAGGCAGCGAGCCCATGCACTGTTCGGCGTAAGGACAGTAAGAGGCACAGCCAAAATCGATCTTGGGGTTCAGCGTCTTGTGGCCACATTGCTTACAGGTCCGCTGACTGTCATCCTTGAAAAATTCCAGTATATTGCCGCAATGGGGGCAGGGCAGTTCAAAAACGGCCTCGCCGCTCCAGTAGCGGTTGTCCTGTCCAGGGCATTGCATAATCGTCTCTCCTGGTTGAAATTAGGTGCTAAGCCGCTGTAAAAAAAAATAACATGGCCATCTCAGAGCCCGGCGCAGCATAAGGAGCCGTAACGAAAATAGATATAATGGCATGATATTTCGTAACGGCTCCTAAGCCGCTGAAAAAATAACATGGCCGTCTCAGAGCCCGGCGCGGCATAAGGAGCCGTAACGAAATAAATATAAATGGCCATGTTATTCGTAACGGCTCCTAAAGGACCGCTGCTTTGAGGGCATCAATCCCGAACCGTTCCATGAAACGGGCCGTCCGGGATTTATATTTGGCCTGCTGCTGATAGACGGTCAGGCATTTCCGCACCAGATCCACCACCTGGTCATCGCTCAGCCCTTCAGCCACAATGTCGCCCAGACGGGGATTGCCGCCGCCGTTGCCGCCAAAGACCAAAGTCCAGCCCTTTTTAGTGGCAAAGATGCCGACGTCCCGGACATAAGGGCCGGCGCACGACATCCGGCACCCGGAGATCCCGACTTTGACCTTGGCTGGCAGGGGAGCGGCCAAGGACAGCTGTTCCAGCCGGGCGCCGAGGGCCAGGGAATCGCTGATGCCGAATTTGCACCATTGGGAGCCGGGACAGGCATGGACATAGTCGAGGTCGTTGGCGCTCGCCGGCCGGGTCAGTGGTTTGAGCTCAGCCTTGATCTGCTCGTACTTGCTCTCGTCCAGGCCGAGTAAGGCCAGGCGCTGGGCCGGGGTGATCTTGGCCATGGGCACAGCATATTTATTGAGGATGGCCACAATTACACCCAGCTCCCGGGGCGCCAGCAGGCCCATGTTCAGGCCGGGGATAATGGTGAATGTCTTCAGGTTGGTGGTCATCTTTTCAATCAACGAGCGATAAAGGTTGGTTTAAGGTTTTAACGGTAAATTTTACAGCCAGAACTCAGGATAACGCCGACTTTTAGGGATATTATTCACCAGCAGGGCGACGACCAGCATGATCAAGGCCCCGGCCGCCACTGGTATGATGGCGTAAAAGAAGCCCAGGTTATGGATCCGGTCACTGCCGATGACGGCAATAAGGGCGGTTGCGCCGCCCGGCGGATGGAGGGTTTTGGTGGCATGCATGGCGGCAATGGCCGTGGCCACCGCGATGGCGGAGGCAAAACACATGTGCGGTGTGCCCAGCAGGGCGTAGCCGATGATACCTAGGATATGTTCGGAATCAGCCAAGGACCTGGCAATCCCCGGACCCAGCAGTTTATAGCAGGCCACGCCGATAACGGCCGAAATGACATGGCCGCCGATCAGATTGCGGGGCTGGGCCAGGGGGCTCTTGATGGCCCCATAGATAAGCACTGCTGAGGCGCCGAAAGAAGCCACCAGCATTTCCAGATCAGTTGTGGTGATGTCGATGCTGAAATGCAGATAGGCCACCGCGGTGATCCCCAGAAACGCGCCCAGCCAGGACCAGAAAATCTCGGCAGCATTGACGCCTGGCGGGCTATGTGTAATACCCCGCATCTTGCTGAAATAGCTCTCGGGTGGTGGCGAGTCAGAATTCATGGCGTCGATCTCATCTCTTTAAATTATTTAGTTGAGCGGTTTTCTTGCAAAAATCTTTATAAAAGCAGGGTACGCCGATCTGAGCCGTACCCTGAGGGCGACAATAACGGTCTGTGATTTAGCCCAGGATAGCTTTCAGGTCGGCTTCCGGGGTAGTGACCGGCTTAATGTTGAAGTTTTCCACCAGGACATTCAGGACATTAGGGGTGATAAAGGCCGGCAGGGTGGGTCCAAGACGAATGTCCTGGATCCCCAGGCTCAACAGGGTAAGCAGGATGACGACCGCTTTCTGCTCGTACCACGACAGGATCAAGGACAGAGGCAGCTCGTTGACCCCGCACTCGAAGGCGCCGGCCAGGGCTACGGCAATCTGGATCGCCGAGTAGGAATCGTTGCACTGACCAACATCAAGCAGACGGGGGATACCGCCGATATCGCCCAGTTTCTTGTCAAAGAAGCGGAACTTGCCGCAGGCCAGGGTCAGGATCATGCAGTCGGCCGGGATCTGCTCCACGAGCTCGGTGTAGTAATTGCGTCCGGGTTTGGCGCCGTCACAGCCGCCGACCAGGAAGAAATGGCGGATGGCCTTGGTTTTTACCGCCTCAATGACCTTGTCGGCCACGCTCAGGATGGTATTGCGGGCAAAACCGACCATTACCGAATCATTGTCGACGGTATCGGTAAAGCCAGGCAGCTCCAGGGCCCGGTTGATGAGGGCAGTAAAATCTTTCTCCTTGCCGGTCGGGCCGATATGGGCCACATCCGGCCAGCCGACCAGGCCGGTGGTAAAGACATTGGCCTTGTAGGAGTCATTGGGCTTCTGGATGCAGTTGGTGGTAAACAGAATTGACCCTGGAAATTCGGGCAGTTCCTTCTGCTGGTTCTGCCAGGCGGTGCCGAAATGGCCGTAAAAATGGCTGTATTTTTTCAGCTCCGGATAGCCATGACAAGGCAGCATTTCGCCATGGGTGTAGATATTAATGCCCTTGTCCTTGGTCTGCTCCAGCAGCATAGCCAGATCTTTGAGATCATGACCGCTGACCAGGATACATTTACCGGGGATATGGCCCAGCGGCACCGAGGTCGGCACTGGATGGCCGTAGGTGCCGGTATTGCCGGCATCGAGCAGTTCCATGGCCCGCAGATTGATCTGGCCGCATTGCATGGCCATGGCCACCAGCTGATCAAGGTCCATAGGCGCGGTGAGGGCGGCCATAGCCTCATGGATAAAGGCATAAACAGCATCATCTTCCTGGCCGAGGATGGCAGCATGGTCAGTATAGGCGGCCAGACCGCGCATGCCGTAGAGGATGATCTGCTTCAGTGATTGCAGATCGGGATTGGGATCAAGAGTTTGCATGAAATCCAGGGCCGCGCCCTGCAGTTCCAGGCCGGTCAGGGAATCAGCCGGGAGAAAGGTGGCTGCGGCCGCGCTGAAATCAACATTGCCGCCGGCGGTCTTTACTTCTGCTTTCAGGGTATCCCGCAAGGCGACGGTCTTGTGGATGAGAACGCCGAAACGGGCCGGATCAAAATCGACATTGGTGAGGCAGGAAAAAATAGCCTCACAGGTGAAGTGATTGATGTCATTATCAATCACTCCGACCTTGCGCCCGGCAGCAGCCACTAGGCTCAGACCTTGAATAGCATGGGTGAGCAGATCCTGCAGATTGGCCACGTGCTCGGTTTTGCCACAGACGCCAACGATGGTGCAGCCGGTACCTTTAGCGGTTTGTTCACATTGATTACAAAACATGGTTGTTCTCCTTGGTTGAGGTTAGTTTAAATTAGTTGGATTCTTTATAAATAATATGTCAATTCTGTGGTCTTGTGAAGATGTTTGAATTAATTGGATCATTTAAGTGATACTCTATAGCATATAAGACAGGACTTCTTTGATTTAGGTCAAGGAATGGAATTTATTTTAACTGGAGGCCATTAAATGTTTATTGAACTGTTACGCCGCCGCAGAAGTATCCGCCGCTTTCAGCAAAAACCGGTGGAGCAGGACAAACTTGATGTTCTCCTTGAGGCCGCGCTACGTGCACCATCCTCCCGGGGGTTGATGCCCTGGGAATTGGTGGTGGTCCAGGATCCGGACATGCTGGGCCGGTTGGCCCTGGCCAAGCCGCACGGGGCCTCGTTTCTTAACAAGGCGCCGCTGGCCATTGTGGTCTGCGCCGAGCCAACCAGATGCGATGTTTGGATCGAAGACTGTTCCCTGGTCGCCCTCCTCCTGCATCTCTCAGCTACCGATCTCGGCCTTGGAAGCTGCTGGGTCCAGATCCGCTTGCGGGAACATGCCTCCGGTCGGCTGGCCGAAGAATATGTGAGCAAACTGCTCGGCCTGCAAGAAGGGATGGTGGTGGAAGCGATCATGGCCATCGGTTATCCGGCCGAGATCCTGGTTGGTCATCAGCGGTCATCATTGCCGGATGATAAAGTAAACTTTGAGAAATACGGTCAGAAAAAACAATGATGGATCATATCTGCAAACAAGAGAGGAAGAGATCGTCCTCCCTGTGCACGGTTGTTAATTTTTTATTATCTATCGAGTCCAGCCGTCACCTACGGTTGACAGCGACTTGTTTGAGTTTGATCGATTAGTTACATTTGTTTCGTATTAATATCCTTGTCAGCTAAAATTTTTGTAAGAATAACACTTACATTGCTGCCGTGTTTGTCAGGTTAACTGCCATATTTATTTCTAACTTTCCCCGCTATATTTCCCTTTTATTCTGGTTTACTCTGCTCTCCATATTAAAGGTATCCATCAGGTTTTCTGATAATTTTTTAAGTTCTCCTGATTTATTTTTTCAGCAGTCAGGGCTGACACTTAAAAGTGCCAGGTAAAAAAGGCCTTAAATGAGTTGCCCTGTCTCTGCCAAGGGCAGAGCGATTGTGGAGCCAAACAGGAAAACAGGAAAGCCAACCAAGCAGCAGTATTCTTTCCATCTTAAGGAGAAAACACATGAAGATCAAAAGAAGAGATTTTCTTAAATTGAGTGCTGCGACCGGTCTGGCGGCGGCAGCATTCAAGGGCAGCACCTTAAACGCCCTGGCCGAAGAGCCACGAGGTACCATCGGCGGCGAGAAGCCCGGCAAGTGGATGGCCTCTACCTGTCAGGGCTGCACCACCTGGTGCCCCATTGAAATTTTTGTGCAGGATGGTCGGGCCACCAAGGTGCGCGGCAACCAGCTCAGCAAGGCTAATGATGGTTATGTCTGTGTGCGTGGCCATCTGATCATTCAGCAGGTCTATGATCCGGACCGGATCAAGACCCCGATGAAACGCACCAACCCGGTCAAAGCCCGCGGCGTCGACCCCAAGTTCGTGCCCATCACCTGGAATGAAGCGCTGGATACCATCGCCGACAAGATCATGGAACTGCGTGCCAACAACGAGCCCCACAAATACATGTTGTTACGCGGTCGTTATTCCTATAACAACGATCTGCTTTATAAAAATCTCACCAAGATGATCGGCTCCCCCAATAATATCTCTCACAGCGCTATCTGCGCTGAGGTGGAGAAGACCGGCTCCTATTATACTGAGGGCTTTTGGGGCTACCGGGATTACGATCTGGAGAATATGAAGTATCTCATCGTCTGGGGCTGCGATCCGCTTTCCTCCAACCGTCAGATCCCCAATGCCGTCAACAAGTTCGGCGGTCTCCTCGATCGTGGCACCGTAGTTGCCATTGACCCCCGCATGACTAATACCGCAGCTAAGGCCCACAAATGGCTGCCGATCAAACCTGGCGAGGATGGCGCCCTGGCCACCGCCTTGGCTCATGTCATTCTCACCGCCGGTCTGTGGAACAAGGAGTTCTGCGGCGACTTCAAGGATGGCAACAACATGTTCAAGGCCGGCCAGACCGTGGACGAGGCCGCCTTTACCGAGAAGCATACTCACGGTCTGGTCAAATGGTGGAACATCGAACTGAAAGATCGCACTCCCGAGTGGGCTGCTAAGATCACCGGCCTTGAGGCCAAGGACATCATTGAGGTAGCTACCGGCTTTGCCCAGGCGGCTCCTCGTTGCGCGGTCTGGAATGGTCCCAATATGATGCCCCGTGGTACTTACGGCGCCATGGCTATGTATGCCTTGAACGGTCTGGTCGGTGCCACTGACAGCGTCGGCGGCGTCTGCACCGGCGAGAAAAGTCCCAGCAGCGACCATCCCGAGGTCGATGATTTCGTTGATGAGATCGCCAAGGTCGGCAGCAAGAACAAAAAGATCGACCAGCGCGGTACCATCGAATTCCCGGCTATCTCCGATGGCAAAATCGGCGGCGGTGTGGTCACCAACAACGCGGCCAATGGTATCCTGGCGGCCAAGCCTTATGATATTAAAGTGGCTATCGGCTATTTCTGTAACTTTAACTTTTCTGCAGGCGAAGCCGGCCGCTGGGATGAGGCCATGGCCAAGATCCCCTTTTTCGCCCATATAACCACCATGGCTTCGGAGATGAGTCAGTTCGCTGACATCGTTCTGCCCTCAGCCATTCACCACAGCGAGCAGTGGGCCCCGGTCAAGAGTAAGGCCAATCTCCATGCCCACACCTCGCTCCAGCAACCGGTGATCAAACCGATGTTTGAAGTCAAGGCCCCGGAGACCGAGTTCGTCTGGTTGCTGGCTGAAAAGCTCAAGACCCGAGGTTTCGCTAACCCTATGAATTACCTCCTGACCTACAAGGATCCGGAAACCGGCAAGCCGGCCACCAGCGCCGCCGAGTTCGGTCTCGTCGCCACCAAGGTCTTCACCAGGAAGGCCTGGGATCCAGCGGAGAATAAGGATTTTAAAGGTGATCGTCCCACCGGTTGGGCCGATTTTGCCGAGAAGGGCATTGTTAATTCTCCGAAGTTCAAATTCGGCAAAAAGTGGGAGAAGGGTTTTGAAAAGACCGAGACCAAGAAGTTCGAATTTTACAGCGAGACCCTGAAGAAGCTGCTCACCGAGCATGCTACCAAACATAAAATCACCATCGACCAGGCGCTGGAGGCGATCAACTACACCGCCCGCGGCGAGCAGGCCTTTGTCCCGCACTACGAGCCGGTCCGCCGTCATGGCGATATCAAGGACTTCCCTTTCACCCTGGTGGATATGAAATCCCGGCTCAACCGTGAAGGCCGCAGCGGTAATCTGCCCTGGTACCTGGCCTTTAAACAGTGCGATCCCGGCGAAGTCAATAACGAGGACGTTCTCCAGATCAATCCGCTTGATGCCGAAAAACTCGGGGTCAAGGAAGGCGATATGGTCAAGGTGACCTCGACCGTGGGCAGCCTCACGGTTCGCGCCCGTCTCTGGGAGGGTGTTCAGCCCGGTACTGTGGCTAAGTGCTATGGTCAGGGACACTGGGCCTATGGTCGGGTGGCGGCCAAGGATTACGCCAAGGCTATTCCTCGCGGCGCCAACTTTAACGAGATCATGCCGGACGACTACGACCGTATGGTCGGTGCCACCTGCCGTAACGGCGGCTTTACCGGCCTGAAGATTGTAAAGGCCTAATTCTGAATTCAGGAGGAACAAACAATGACGCAATATGCGATGGTTATAGATCTTCACAAATGCTCGGGCTGCGGGGCCTGCGCCCTGGCCTGCAAGACCGGCAATAACACCGCGAATACGGCCAATGGCCAGGCCCATAACTGGGCTGATTTTCAGGTTGAGGTCAGCGGCAAGTTTCCAAAAACCAAGTACACCATGCGGCCGGTGCTGTGCAACCACTGTACTGATGCCCCCTGTGTCGAGGCCTGTCCGGTAACCCCGAAGGCCATGTACAAGACCAAGGATGGTATCACCATGCACAATGACGAACGCTGCATTGGTTGCCGCGCCTGTCAGGATGCCTGTCCCTACTCCAGGATGGAAGTCCAGGGCAATGAGTACAGTGTCATCAGCTACAATGAAGAGGGCCAGCCCTATCGGCCTGAGTTCGTCGATAAGACGGAGTTGATCCCCGGCTGCACTACCTCCGGAGCCGAAATGGCCGCCAAGGCTGGCGCCATTCCGGCTCATCGTACTGCTTACGACCATCCGGACTATCAGGATGTACGCCGGGACGGCATTACGGAAAAATGTATTTTCTGTGAGCATCTGGTAAAGAAAGGCCAACTGCCGAACTGTGTGGTAGCCTGTCCTTCCAAGGCCCGGACCTTCGGTGATATTCAGGACACCAACAGTGATGTGGCCAAGATAGTCAAGAAGTACAATGGCTCGGTGCTCCGGCCGGAAGAGGGCACTAAACCCAATGTCTATTATATTCGGACCTTCAGCGCCGCCAAGTAGTCGGCGTAAGGCATAGTTCAAGGTTCTGTTGCCGGGGCGGGATGCGTAAGCATTCCGCCCCTTTTTTTACAGCATATTATGTACTGGAGGCCTTGCTGTTATGGTAAAGTTGATGGTGTTTTCAAACAGCGGCTGGGATATCCCCATCGTTACATTCTTTGTTGAGGTATTTTTATGATTAACCATCTTACGGGCTTAAATCTTACCAGAAGCGACGCTTATCGCCTGTTAGCCGTGTGCTTTTATGAACCGGACAGGGAAATGTTTCTGGAGGAAAATCTCTGCGCTAATCTGGCTGTCTTGATGGCTGAGCTGTCAGTACCGGTGGCGGAGTCCTGTCGGCGCATGGAACAGGGGTTGCAGGAAAACAGCCGGGAAGAATTGCTGGTGGAATATACCGCCCTTTTTCTGGGACCATTCGGCGCTCCGGCCCAGCCTTATGGTTCGGTCTATCTCGATCAAGAGCGGCAGCTCATGGGTGATTCGACCATGGCGATTCAAAAAATTTATGAGGAAGCGGGAGTCAAGCATGAGACCAACGGCCCTGCGGACCATATTGCCATCGAACTTGAATTCATGAGCTTTCTGGAGCAACGGCTCACCCAGGCTGCAGCCACTGCCGACCAGGCAGCAGCTGCGGATATGGCCGCCATTGAAGCCCGATTTTTTAATAAATATTTGGCTACTTGGGCACCTTCGTTGGCCAAGGCCATCCAAGCGCATGCCAGGCTGGGTTTTTATCAAGCCTTAAGCGAATGCCTGCTTGGCTTTATCAGCGCCGAACAGCAGCGCCTCCAGCAATCAGTAACCTTGCCAAATTCATGAGCCTGGTTGACCGACTGGCCGACCGGCTCAAGAATAGTGAGCCACTGGTGCTGGAGGTTATCTCCCGGCGCTGCCTGCGGACCCGCTTTCATGGTAGCTCCTGCGACCGCTGTGCCCAGGAATGTCCGGTTGAGGCCATCCGCTTGGAGGTGGGGAAGATTATTCTTGACCCCAAGCGCTGCGTAGGCTGTCTGGCCTGCACTGCTGTCTGCCCAGCTGAAGCCCTGATCGGCTGTGATTCCCGTCTGGCTGCCGCCGCGGCCAAGGTGGCTGCCGGCAAAGCGGTCTCTTTATGCTGTGAAAAGACGATCCGCACCGGCGATGAGATTGTGCTGCCCTGTCTGGGCGCTCTTTCTGACGAACACCTGATGGCCTTTGCCGTCCGCTCCAAGGTAGGGGTGCATCTGTATCTTGCCGGCTGCAGTGATTGCCGGGCCTCTTCGGTCCCCCTAATACTGACCCACCGTCTCCAGGCCCTTAACCACAAAGTGGGAGACAACGGTCTGACTGCCATCATTAGACTGATAACGAACAAGGAAGAGGCCGAAGCCGGGCATCCAACAGGCGCATCAAGCAGACGCTCTTTTTTCCGTGCCTTCTGGGATATCTCCGTCCACAGCGCCACCGAGACCATGACCACCCTGCAGGCGGAATCGAACCCCAGGGAAAAACCGACTCACAAGCATCAACCTGGCCGTCTGACTTTACTCCGGCAAGCCCTGGCGGAAACCGGCGAAGAAAACGCCAGGTTAGCACTATTGTCTCTTTTTTATAGTCTGGCGGTGGGCAATGACTGCAATTTCTGCGGCGCCTGTGCCGGAATGTGTCCGACCGGTGCCCTCAAGAATAGCAGAGAGGAGATGAGAAAACAGCTACAGTTTGACTGGGCCCGCTGTAGCGGCTGCGGCCTCTGCCAGCAATTCTGCCGAAAAAAAGCTTTGACCCTCAGTGCCGGCCGCTTGCCGAATGCCTGCGCGGTGGAAAAAGAGATTATCAGACAGGTGAATTCGGTGTTGACGGGCTAGGATTTGCTGGGTAAGAATTGCTTTGTAAGTTTGGCTAATGCCGGGCGAAGTATGCTGCCGGTTTTTTCTGCGAGATGTAGAGGAGACAGACTGCAAAAGATGACAGCCCATTGGCATGATAAGCAATTTTATCCCAGAGCGTTGGAGAAAACATGCTTTTTATGAAAAAGATTATCTCTTTTACCTCCGTCACCCTTGAGCGTTTCATTTTTACCGCTACGCTGATCGTATCGATTACCACCTTTGTGGTAGTCGTCACAACCCTGGCCTTGCTTTTTCTCAAGCAGACCGAAAATATCCTGGCCAGTAATTCTTCTTCAATAGCCAAACAGGTCTTCCTGTTAATCACCGATGCCATGGCCAGTGGCAAGAATCTGGCCGAGATGACGGCGATCATCAACGATCACCAGCGTCTTTTGCCTGACAGATACTCAGTTGTCATCCAACCGGATAAGGCCATTAACAGCGGAGGCCATGGTGAAGATGCGGCTGAGTCGATAGCCCAGGCATTTGCTGATGGCCAAAGCAGTCTCAATCGGACCATGGAAAGCCTGGAGCATGTTTTTCCACTCAAGGCGGAGGCCACATGTCTTAGCTGTCATCCTGCCGCGACTATTGGTGAGGTAATGGCTGTACTCACCATCACAGAGGATATTACCGGGTTTTGCAGGGCTTTTCTGTATAAATTTTTCCTTATCTTTCTTCTCCTGCTGCCGCTTCCTTTTTTGATGGCTTTTTTAGTTTCCAGATTCGTCAATGCCCATCTGGGAGAAGTCATCGGAAAACTTGATCAAAAGATCCATTCTGTCAATAGTATGGCTGATCTTACCAAATTGGAAGCTGAATTAGAGGTGGAAGAACACAGGTTTCGAGAGTTGCAGCATATTTCTCAGGAGTTCGCCATTTTTATAAGCAAGATCAAAGAAGTGGCCGTCGGCAAGGAAATGCTGGAATTTGAAATAAGGATTCTTGAGCGTTTTATTATTACTTCCGAAACGATTCGCGATTGGAAAGACCGGGTAAGCCACCTGCTGAATGAAGTAAATACGGTTATGCAGGCCTATATGATTTTCTGTGTTTTCCAGATCGGAGATGAGGCTTACGATATTGATATTTTCTGGTGGAGCCCGCCGTCTGCTTCGACCATGCGGATTATGGAAGAGATGGTCCGCCAGCGCATCCAACATGAGAAAATGTCCATTTCCGAATTCACGGAAATCAAGGTCAACCATAATATCGTCAATCAGAGTTTCGCCATGCTGGAGCTTGATCGGACAGCAATAGACTTCCAGACCAAGTCCCTGTTCATGGATACCCCGCAGGTCGGCGGAGTCGTCGGTATCGGAGTGCAATCCCAGG
This sequence comes from Desulfobulbaceae bacterium UBA5611, assembly GCA_002424635.1. Lineage (GTDB taxonomy): Bacteria > Desulfobacterota > Desulfobulbia > Desulfobulbales > Desulfocapsaceae > UBA2270. Next base: position 4,217 of record DIKT01000008.1, on the reverse strand, counting down.
TGGCCGTTGACCCAATACGTTCTCTGGTCATCAAAGGCATCTTGAGCACCATGCTCAATGTCGTCGGTTCCATCAAGGCCATCTTCAAGTACACCAGGGATCTCGAATATTATGCGACGCGTGATCCCTTGACCGATCTCTTTAATCAGCGCCTGTTCTGGGAACTGCTCGGCTATGAGGTAGGACGAGCTGAGCGCCATGACGAGAGTTTCGGCCTGCTGGTGATCGATCTCGATAATTTCAAACATGTAAATGATCTGTTCGGCCATCTGGTGGGAGATAAATTTCTGTCGAAGGTAGCCCGTACCATCCATGAATGCCTGAGAAAAGGCGATATTCTCGCCCGCTATGGCGGTGATGAATTTACGGTGATTCTGATGGAAGCCGATGAGGAACAGGTCTATCTGGTAGCGGATCGGATCAGAGAGGCCCTGGCGGTGATGGAGATTACTGCGGTTGATGGCACTAAGATCCGGGGGTCGGCCTCGATCGGCATGGCTATGTATCCCTTGCATGCCGATAACCCGAAAGATCTCTTCCTTTTTGCTGATAATATGACTTATAAAGCCAAGGCTATGGGCCGCAACTGCATTATTCTGCCGACTAATGCTGATATTTCGGATGTGTTTGAAAAAAGCAGTGAAATGTCACGTCAGCTCTTACAAATCATGGAAGAAAAAAAGGTGATTCCCTATTTCCAGCCGATTGTTACTACCGGCAGCCGGGAGATCGTCTGTCATGAAGTACTCTGCCGGATTGAAATCAAGGGCAAGATAATTGCCGCCGCCGAATTTATCGAAATTGCTGAGAAACTTTCCATTATCAGTAAACTGGATAACATCCTGATGGAGAAGGTTTTCGCCAAGATAAAGCACACCGGTTACCAGGGCCTGATATTTATTAATCTTTCTCCTAAGTCTTTGATAGTTAAAGAATTCGTGCCAATGGTGATCGGCCTGGCCCGGGAGTATAGTATTCCGCATGAGCAGGTGGTTTTTGAGATAACCGAGCGTGAAACTGTCAAGAACATGTCGCTGCTGGAAGGCTTTGTGGTTGAGCTTAAGATGGAGGGTTTCAAGTTTGCAATTGATGACTTCGGCTCAGGATTTTCCTCCTTTCAGTATATCCGCCGTCTGCCGATCGATTTTGTCAAGATTGAAGGCATGTTTGTAAGAAATATGTTGAACGATCAGAGGGATATGGCCTTTGTCAAAACCCTGTCTCTTTTAGCTTCTGAATTCGGGATCCAGACTATTGCCGAATATATTGAAAATGAAGACATCCTTACGGCGGTGCATGGCTTGGGAATCGATTATGCCCAGGGTTATCATACCGGCCGGCCAAAGCCGGAATTCAGCAGTAGCTCGGTAGTAAAGCCTTTGATAGCAGGCTGAAGCGGTTAACAGCCAGAGATAAGTTGGTAGTATCTGTTCTCCTTATTTGTAGGGAAAATTATGACAAAAATCAGGAATTTGCCGCTTGTCTACCTCAGAAAAATTCCCTAAGATGTAACTCAAGAATTAACATATATAAAATTTTGTACTTTGCCGGTGGCAGTAGTGTGGTAAACCTGAGATGATGATTGATGATGCAATTTACTTTAGAAGCAAAAAGAATGAAAAAAACTCCTAATTTCCATTGATTATTCTGTTAAAAAAAATAAGAAAATAGAACTCTAAAGCTTGACATGGATGTTTTCCCATTATATATACTCTATGTATAAAATTTTGTACTTGGTAGGCAAATCATAAATCGACACAGCACAGCACAGTGCGGTATGCAGTTAAAAGATGGTCCCATTATGCATTGTTGTTTGTTATCTTCTCATTGGGGGCAGATAACAAGTAAGCACCAAAGAAGAGATTAATTTCACCAAAGAGAGGAGAGAACAATGAAAAAAGTATTATCAACAGCAGCAGCCCTCGGCTTTTGCCTGTATCTGCCTGTCGCCGCTTTTGCCGGCGGCCCCATGGCCACCGATGATGCGGTGGCGCGTGAGCTACAGGACCTGCGGTCCCAGCTGGCCAATCAGCAGGCTGAGATCGACATGCTGAAAGAGCAGAAAGTCGCTCCAGCAGTAGCACCAGATCTATCACGTCTTGATGCCTTTGAAAAAGAAAACTGGGTCCATGCCCTCAAAAAGAAGGTTGACGTCACCCTTTATGGCCAGGTCAACAAGGCGGTGATGTTTGCCGATGACGGTCACGATGACGACGTCTTCTTCGTCGATAACGCTATTGCCGGTACCCGTTTAGGCGTCACTGCCAAATCCAAGCTCAATGAGGAATTCTCCACTGGCGCCCAGCTGGAGTTTGAGTGGACCCAGAATAATTCCAGCGCCGTCAACATGGCCGATGATAACCCTGGTGAAACTAATAATGATGCCAAAAAACGGCAGATGAAGGTCTGGGGCCAGTCTCAAACCGCCGGTAAATTGACCCTGGGTCATGGTTCGGTGGCAGCTGACGGTATTGCCCAGATCGACCTGTCCGGCACCAGTATCGCCGGCCGGACCGATGCGGCCAATGGCGCTGCCTTTCTTTTCTTTGACCAGACAGGTGCAGGCGCTTATTCTGACATTAATGTCGGCAAAGTTATTGGTGATCTGGACGGCGGTCGTAAAGATCATCTCCGCTACGACAGCCCCACCTTCTTTGGCGTAACCCTGAGTGGCACTACGGCTGAAGGTAACTACAATGATGTGGCCGTCGGCTATGCCGGTACATTCAGTGACACCAAGGTGCAAGCCGGTGTGGCCTATACCTGGGAGCCTGCCGGTGCAGTAGAAAATATTGTGGTCGGCTCCGCTTCGGTCCTGCTGCCTTTTGGCCTCAACTTTACCGCCGCTGCCGGCGAGAAGCAATTTACCAATGCCGCCTTTGAGGATGGTTTCTTCTGGTATGGCAAGGCTGGCTATCAGATGAAGGCCCTCACCGTTGGTTCTACCGCCTTCTCCGTGGCTTATGGTGAGTACGATGACCTGGCCGGCGCTGCTTTTAGAACCGGCAATGTTTTAAACAAAATGTATGAGGCTACCAGCTGGGGCGCGGAGATGGTGCAGAAGTTTGATGCCCTTAATACCGAATTCTACGTGGCTTATCGTCTGTATGAGTTGGATGAATACAATAGCGTAACAGTCACTGATTATGATAATATCAGCCTGGTCTGGTCCGGCGCTCGTTTTTCATTTTAATTTTTTCTGATTGTTTTCTCCAGCCGGAGCTTTTTCATAAAGCTCCGGTTAAGGCGGTGTGGATGGTCTTCACACCGCCTTTTTTTATTGTGCTCAGCCGCTGTAAAAAAATATATGGCCATCTAAGTGCCCACAGCGGCATAAGGAGCCGTAACGAAATAAATATAAATGGCCATGTTATTTCGTAACGGCTCCTAAGCTGTAAATTGCAGCTGACCTCTACAATCAGTCAAGACTCGGTTTTTGACGGGCCACAAATTTTACCAGCTCGGCCCTGGTGTCAATACCCAGTTTGGTCATAGCCCTGGCCCGATAGGTCGAGACGGTTTTTTCACTGAGAAAATACTTCTCTCCTATCTCCCGGCTGGTATGACCCATGGCCACGGCGAGGGTGACTTGCTGTTCGCGCTTGCTCAGTGACTGCCAGAGCATCTCTTCCGGAGAAATTTTCTTCTTTTCCGTATTAGCGAGAATATCCGGCATCATGGCCGGATGGATATAAATCTGGCCTCGCATGATCAGGCGAATAGCATAAAGCAGATCCACATCCAGGCATTTTTTGAGCAGAAATCCGCTGGCCCCGGCGGCCATGGCAGCCTTGAGATATTGCTGGTCTTCATGCATGGTCAGCATCAGGACCCTGCTTGCTGGGGACAGACGAAGCAGGTCTGGTAGGAGCTGAATGCCGCTGGTATTCTGCAGGGAAATATCCAGCAGGATGACATCAGGTTGCAGCTCCTGGGCCAGGAGCCGCGCCTTGTCGCCGCAATCGGCAATGCCGGCGACTTCCAAATCTGTTTCTGCGTTCAGCAGTAATCCCAGGCCGGACAGCAGCAGGGGATGATCATCAACAACAAGAAGTCGGATAACAGGATCAGCTTTCATGGCACACCATAATTTGAGAGGGGATCTCAAAAGAGATCATCGATCCATGGTCCGGACTGCTTTCGATATTACAGATACCAAGAAGCAGTTGGGCTCGTTCTCGCATACCCAGCACTCCTAGTGTTTACTTGCAAAATTA
>DIKT01000094.1 GCA_002424635.1 Desulfobulbaceae bacterium UBA5611 | reverse complement strand
GTCAGCATTGGCGCAGATGTGATTATCGGCCAGCTCAGCTTTGTGATCGGCGGGGGCAATTATAATACCGACCGCCTTGACGTGCCGATCCGTCTGCAGGGCATAAAACAGGATGGCGGTGTCAGGATCGACAATAATGTCTGGCTGGGCGCCCAGGTAACCATATTAGGCGGCGTCCAGGTAGGCGCCGGTTCCATTGTGGCCGCCGCCGCTGTGGTGACCAGATCAATCCCTCCGAATTCAATAGTCAAAGGAATGCCGGCAGTGGTCACCGCAACAAGAAGTGAGGGGGCTGAGTCATGCGTATAGCTATTATGATGCGATCAGCCGACGAGGCTGGAGGCATCGGGGTCTATGCCAGAAATATTGTCGAAGAGCTGTTAGAGCTGGACCATGACAATGAGTATGTCCTTTTTTATAAAAGTAAAAAGCTTCTTGGGAGTTACAGCCGTTTTGCCAACTGCCGGGAAGTATTGCTGCCCGGCAAAAACAAAGCCATCTGGGATCAGATCACCATACCGCGGGCAGCCCGGCGGGCCAATATCGATCTGATTTTCAATCCCAAATTCACAGTACCGCTCTTGACCCGCTGTAAAACAGTAATGGTTGTCCACGGCGCCGACTGGTTTGTGCCTCCCTATGATGAGGTCTATACCACTGTTGATAATTTTTATATCAAACGGGTTATGCCCCTGTACTTTCGTAAGGCCGATTTTATCAGCTCGGTCTCCGATTATTCAACAGCTGGTTTTGTCCGAGCCTTTCCCTGGTGCAAAAAGAAGATTAAGACCATCTACTTTGGTCCTAATAAGATTTTCAGGCCTGTTACCGATGAGCAGACGTTAACAGCGGTACGTTTAAAGTACCAGCTGCCCGAGAAATTTATTCTGACCGTTATTCGTTACGATCCCGGGACCAGAAACACTCGCAAGAATTTCAAGGGCATGGCCGAGGCTTATGCCCTCTATAAAAAAATGGGTGGTCAGGAAAAGTTTGTCGTGGTCGGGCGTGATTGTGAGCGTTATGGAGAAGATCATGATTTGAAAAGCTTAGGTATACAGGATGATCTGATTTTTCCTGGCCTGGTGCCGCAGGCCGATCTGCCGGCCTTTTACAGCCTGGCCAAGCTTTATCTCTATCCAACCATCATTGAAGCCTTTCCCATACCGACCACCGAGGCCATGGCCTGTGGCTGTCCCATCGTGACCTCCAACGGCACCGGTCTGGCCGAACTTACCCATGGAGTGTCGCTGGCAGTTGATCCTCTGGACAGTCAAGCTATTGCCGAGGCCATCAAAAAGGTCTTGGATGATGAAGGCTTGCAGCAGGACATGCGCGAGAAAGGGTTTGAACGGTCCAAGCTTTTCAGCTGGAAGCAATGTGCCGTTGACACTCTTGAGATCTTTCAGAATTTAGGGAAGGTGAAATAGGGATGAGTGCTCCACTAGTGGCCATTGTGATGCTGACCTGTAATCAGAAACAAGTAACCCTTGATTGTCTGGCCAGTCTTTTTCAATGCAGCTATGACCATAAGCAGATAATTCTGGTGGATAACGGCTCGGAAGACGGGGTTCAGGCGGAGGTAAACGAGAAGTATCCTCAGGTTATAGTCTTGCGTAATGATAAAAATATCGGTGCGGCAGGGGGACGCAACACAGGAATTGACTATGCCGTGCAACAGCTGGATTTTACCTATATCTTGTTTATGGACAACGATATCATTGTCAGGCCTGATTTTTTGAGCAAGCTGGTACAGGGGCTGGAATCATTTGAGGATTCATCTGTTGAGATCGCCTCGCCGCTTATATATCAAATGGGGACGGCCAAACTCATAGATTGTGCCGGTGGTGCCCAACTTAATTTTTATACCGGTTCGACCCAGACCCGAGGGCATGGCGAAATTGATAGCGGGCAGTACGATGATGAGCGTTTATTAAATTATGTACCTACCACTACTGTGTTAATGCATCGTCAGGCCCTGGAAAGGGCCGGTCGCTTTGATATCGTTTTTGATCCCTATGGTTATGAAGATATCGATATGGTCTTACGGGCCAATCCGCACAGGAGGCCTTATCTCTTTGTACCGGAGGCTGTCGTCTATCACTTGGGCTCAAGAACAGGATTCTCTGGTTATAATGCTGATTATACTCCCCTTAAAGGACGGAATATGAGGATGTTTTTCAAGCGGCATGCCACCACCTGCCAATGGTTCTGTTTCAATCTGTTATTGCCTGTTTTAAGCATCAAAACAATAGTCAGGGAACTTCGGAGAGGTAACGCGAAGGCTATTGTTGGATTGGCGAAAGGCTTTTTAAGCGGTACCAAATAAGTACACGGTTTTATTCCCGTCCCTGTCCTGTAAAAATTAAAGAAAAGATACATTTAGCTCACGAAGCGGAACAAATTCTGGCTGTTTATAGCGCCGGATATTTGTCCCCGGATTCATTGAAGGAAGAATAATGAAAACCATTTATGAAGACGGCACCTATCTGGCAAATAATCCAAAATGGCACGAAGAAGATTCGCCATGGAAGGCTAAACAAGTAGCCAGAATGTTAAAGAAAAATAACATTAACCCGTCCAGAATATGTGAAGTTGGTTGTGGCGCTGGTGAAGTCCTCAACTGTTTAACGAGAAATTATGGCAAGGAGGTCCAGTTTTTTGGCTATGATATTTCTCCCCAGGCCTTTGAGATTTGTCTCAAGAAAGAAAAAGAGAATCTTCATTTTTTCCAGAAAGATCTGTTGGCTGAAGAAGATCTGACCTGTGATGTGGTGATGGCCATTGATGTGTTTGAACATATTGAGGATTACATTGGCTTTCTCCGCAAACTCAGGAGCAAAGGGACATACAAGCTGTTCCATATTCCTCTGGATCTATCTGTGCAGACTGTTCTGCGCAGTTCACCTATCTTGAAGGTCCGGTCCACTGTTGGTCATATACATTATTTCACCAAGGAGACGGCTTTAGCAACTTTGCAGGATATCGGCTATGAGGTCGTGGATTATTTTTATACGGCTGGTACTCTGGAGCTGCCCAATCTCTGTTGGCAGGATCAATTGCTGAAGCTGCCGCGCAAGAGCTTTTTTTTCCTGCATAAAGATTGGGCGGTCCGAGTACTTGGTG
>DIKT01000021.1 GCA_002424635.1 Desulfobulbaceae bacterium UBA5611 | reverse complement strand
CCAACTGAGCTATGTGGGCCCTATCTTTACAAACACAAAAATACGCTGGAGCGGGAAACGAGACTCGAACTCGCAACCCTCAGCTTGGAAGGCTGATGCTCTACCAATTGAGCTATTCCCGCCTGGCACATAAAGCTTACCATAACAATGGTGGAGGGGGGAGGATTCGAACCTCCGAAGGCGCTGCCGACAGATTTACAGTCTGTTCCCTTTAGCCACTCGGGAACCCCTCCATATACAATTAATTTCTTTTCTAATTCAATCTTTTACAGCTGGAGCTGGCGATGGGATTTGAACCCGCAACCTGCTGATTACAAATCAGCTGCTCTGCCGTTGAGCTACGCCAGCATATAAAAACAAACAACATACTTACTATAAAGACGTAAAGCAATGTTTTTTTTATTTACTTTTATTTTTATAAAAAAAATAAAAAAGGCCGTGCCAAATTGACACAGCCTTTTTACATAAATTTAATATAACTTACACTTCATTTTTACCAAATGAACTGACGCTATACTTTTCAAAAGCTATGGCAAATGTCCTATATACTAGATGAGCAAACTTGGTATAAGGCATATACATAAAAAGCATCATTACCGATACAAGATGGATATAATAGATAACATAACCAGGACCGGCCAGCCCGGCCCAACGAGCTATTTCAGCTAAAAGGCCACTCACACCCACAACCATAATCTCCCAGATCAGAAACCAATCATAAAAAGTCGGGGTCAAACCTTTTTCTGCTTCTTTCTTGGAACGATTAATCCAAAGAATACCAATTCCGATTATCATTGCCACAGCAGAGACGTTAGCAAGAATTTTAACTGGATTCCAAAAAGACATTGGGCCATGCAAAAAATGTAAAGCTGGCACCAGAGCAAGCACGTCATTCGCCAGTGCCGACCAGGCAGTAACAATAAAAAGACCAATAAAGGCAAGCATCAAGGGCAGATGCCCCTTCACCCTATCATTATTTTCATTACACTTCCTAACTCGCGTATGCTTCACAATTTCCTGAACCGCTGGCCAGAGAAACTCTTTAATAAAAGAGCCGGCAGAAGGCCGAAAAGCGTTTTTCAGGCCAGCGTTTTCGGCCATTCCTTTCCACATTTTCGATACGCCATTATAGGAGGCAACAACAGCTAAACCGGCCGCCGCAAGCATGATCACGTCGATAAAAAAGACATTTTTACTCAACCAGTAAAAATCCCAATGGCCGAAAAAACGTTGATAGCCATAGTCGGCAAATTCAGCCGCTGAGGGAATAGCTAACCCGCCGGAGATCAACCATAAAACAAAAATAATTACAGAAGGGATCGCTACCAACATAGGCAAGCCCTTGGAATTTGACGCTAGTTTAGCCAATCCCGATGGCCAGCCGTAAAAGGTATAGGCATAAGCTCGGATAGCGCCAAGGACATTACTGGGCTTGGCACCTCGGGGGCAATAAACCGTACAATCGCCACAGTCATGACAGAGAAAAATATCAGGATCAGCGACCAACTTATCCTTCTGTCCCCATTGAGCCCATATCATCTCTTTACGGGGGAAAGGCTTGGTATCGGTAGAAAGTTGACAGACTACCGAGCAGGTAGCACACTGATAACATTTTTTCAGGTCATCGCCACCGGCATCTTTAAGATATTTAATAAATTCTAAATCTGGTTGAGCACTCATTCTTCTCCTCCTGTTATATTAACAAATCTTTTGTTTAAATCTAAAAAAGAGATAAATCTCCTCAAGCAAAAGAAACATAATAGTGGTGACCATTGACTTACATGGACACCACTATCTACTCAAACAGGACTAGAAGCCCTTAAATGGGTTAGGGCCAAGCTCAACAATCTCATCAACAAAATCGTTGATCAGCTTAGGAATCTTATCATACTCAGTAATCGCAACTTGCTCAGAACGTACGCGCTCAGGCTCAAGGCCAAGTGTGGAGAGAGAATCACCGATATTTTCCATACGTTTGCTGGCGATCTCTGAACCTTTAACAAAATGGCATTGATAATCGTCCCCATATTTACAGCCAAGAAGCATGGCACCATCCATTCCTGCAGACAGCAAATCACGGACCCATGACATATTTACTGACCCCAGACAGCGAACAGGCACAATCCGAACCATGTGATTCAGCTTGTTACGTCTCATCCCAGCCATATCCAGGGCCGGATAAGCATCATTCTCACAGGCAAAGATGATAATACGCAACTTGTCTTCATCATCTTCAGGAACTTCAATCGATTTCAGCATCGAACCAATAAGATCGATATTATAATCCTTGAAGCCGATAATGCGCTCTGGACAAGCTCCCATACAGGTACCGCAGCGACGACAACGCGTCGGATTTGGCAATGGAGTTCCTTTGGCATCATCATCAATGGCACCGAATGGACACTCTTCGGTACAACGTTTGCACTGGGTACAGCGCTGCATGAAAAAATCAGGATAAGTCTTATCTCCTGAGCGAGGATGAACAGATACACCCCGGTCGACCGATTCGATACATTGAATAGCCTTCAAGGCAGCGCCACTGGCATCATCAATAGTCTCTTCCATGTTCATGGCCTTACGCACTCCACCACAGGTATAAATACCGGTGCGACGAGTCTCATAAGGGAAGCAGATGAAATGCGAATCGGCATAGCCATCAAAAAGATCAAGATCAAGAAAAGCCGGGCCCTGACGATAAGCCAGATTGATCGAGCTTTCATGTTTGGTCATGGGCTCCATACCAGCAGCCAGCACCACCAGATCAACATCAAGATTCAGGTCCTCACCAAGCAGGGTATTGGTAGCTGTAACCGTACAACCGTTGCCGGAAGCCACCACACCAGTAACGGCTGCCTTGGTCAGGAAAATACCATCATCTTGTTGAATACCCTTATAGAAATACTCCATATGACCAGGAGTCCGCATGTGCTGATAGAGAATATAGGCCTTGGCATCAGCATTACTTTCCCGAACATATTTGGCCTGCTTCAGAGCCACCATCGATGTTACTGAGTTACAATAAGGAAAATCCTGATCATTGTCTTCTCCGCCGGGACTCATCACAAAGGCAACTGATTTAAGACCGGCCAGTTGACCATCTTTGGCCATCTTCTCAAACTGGGCGTTGGTAACAACCTTGTCATTAACACCATAGCCAAGATGAGTGAATCCAGAAACATCTGCTGGCACCCAGCCTGTGGCCAACACGACAGCGCCGAATTTCTGAGCCTCCGGATTTTCTTCAGCATATGGCTTAAGACCAACATTAGGATCTTCCATCTGCCCTTTGCTGATCAGATCCTGCTCATCAACGCCAACTTTGGCCGGGGCATCCCACTCGGATTGGGAGCCGGCAGCCTTGAGAGTAACGCCAAAGTTACCGGGGGCGCCACCAATCCTTGCTACCTCGGTTGAGGTTTTGACGGTTATATTGGCATCAGCCTCAACTGCAGCAACCATTGTGCCAATAGAGTTTGGTTCAAGATCGGTATAGGGCATCTTGGTAGGAAACTGCTTGGCCCAGCCCAAGGCTTTACCGCCCAGCTTATCGGCTTTTTCTATAATGGTAACTTTGCTCCCCGCCTTGGATGCTTCCAAGGCGGCGGTCATACCGGCAATACCACCACCCATTACCAGGATTTCCTTATTCAAGGTCTCCAGCTGGTAAGGATCAGGAAGTTCGGTTTTTTTGGCCCGGGTACAGGCCATGCGTACATAATCACTGGCAGTCTCATTCAGCCATTCCTGATGGGCTTCTTCTTTGCCTTCCTCAGCCACTCCGGCCGACCAGATAACCTGCTCGCGCAGATTAGCGCGCACGGTGATCTTGTCTTCACCGAAGTTAAACTCATCAGACATAACGCGAGGAGAACAGGCGCAAACTACAACTGTATTAACTCCATTTTCATTAATATCTTTTTCAATAAATGCCCGACCGTCTGCTGTGCACAGGCCGAAAAAATCCTTACAGTCCATGGACATCTCACTGGTTACAACTTTGGTCAGCCCTTCAATATCAAGAGCCTCACCGATGCCGCACCCCGTACATATATAGGCACAATACTTTTTATCCATTGATTACGACCTCCTGGAAACCTGAATTGCCTTTAAGGCAGCAGCAGTTGATGACTGGTTAGTGGTGACAACATCAGCAGCCTTACGGGCACAGCCGGCTGCAATCATACCCTTCTCGGGATCAGAGATTATAAAACCACTGTTATCCATGGCCAGGGCCACTGGCGCGCCCTGCACCGCCAGAGACGGCTGCATGCCGGTGGCAAGAACGACCATATCCACTTTTTGTTTTATTTTATCACCAGTCACCGCATTCTCAGCGACAACTGTAACTCCACCATCAACCTCTGGTATAATCTCGGCAACTTTGCCTTTGATGAAGGTCGAGTTAGGATCACCCATCAGTTTTTCCCGGAATTTTTCATATTTACCAGGAGTACGGAGATCAATATAGAAGACATAAATCTTGGCATCGGGGTAACGCTCCCGAATATAGGTCATCTGTTTGAGAGTAGCCATACAACAGACATATGAACAGTACTCCAGATGATTCTCATCTCTTGACCCGGCACACTGAACAAAGGCAAATGACTCCGGCACCTTACCGTCGCCTGGTCGCACGATCACACCATCGGTGGGACCACCAGGAGCGGCCATACGTTCAATCATCATATTGGTGACAATTGCCGGCGATTGATCAAACTTGAGATTATCCATCTTCGTCGGTTCATATGGCGCCCAGCCTGTAGCCCAAATGATGGCCGCCACCTTGACGGTTTTAGTTTCCGGCTTCATGTCCAGATCAACAGCATTATATTTACAGGCAGCTTTCACTGCCTCCGCACCATTGGCGGACAAGGCTGCTTTATTAATCACATAACGACGGGGAAAAGCCATTTCATGAGGAAGATATGCGGCCTTGCTTTTATTCATACCCAGGTTGAATTCATTATCAATCTCATCCGGGCAGGCGCTGCCACATGCTCCGCAGGCAGTACAATTAGCATTGACATATCTGGGAGCTGTCTCCAACGTCACTTCATAATTACCAGGGCCACCGGTTACCGACTTAACGGTAGTCATGGTATAGGGACGAATTCTGCGATTATCTTTAATTCTTTTAAAATTGATCTCAAGGCCACAGCTTGGTGGACACAGCTTGGGAAAATATTGATTAAGCTGTGCTACGCGGCCACCGAAGTAGGCGTTCTTTTCGACCAGAAAAACATCATTTCCGACTTCAGCGGCTTCAAGGGCCGATGTCAGCCCACTGATACCACCGCCTACGACCAAAATTGCACCTGAGGTGCCTTGCTCGTCAGTCATACCATTCCTCCATGAATACTCTTAATATTTACTTTGAAGGTCTTTTGATGAAAGCATCAAAGACATCAATTCCAAACCAACTGTTCCTATTACCTACAATTTACCGGTTAAGCAAATCAATCAAGTCACTTATTTTTTGTAACTCATCCAGATCAAAGGGTTTGAAAAACCTTTAACCTGAATCAATCACAATACATAGAAAAAATCTCCAGGAATCCGAAGACTCCTGGAGATTTTTTATTACATCATGAAACCAGGTTCTAAAAGATTAGATCCAAGGATCAGTCTCAACGATGTTGATACATTCAACCTTCTCACACAACCATTCCTGAGTCTCAGGATTGAAGGTAGAGTTAACGAAGCACTTCCAGTTTTCGTCATCACAGGTTGGGTAATCCGACCGATAGTAGAATCCTGGATAACGGGATTCTTTACGGAATTCGATATGACGAATATGGGTCTCTACACACCAGATACGATGGTAGTTCTCCCAGGCACGAAGGAGCTCATGCAGATCGCCAGCCGCCATCTTTTCGGCATCTTCACGCAGCATTTTCAGAAGATCAAGACAGATGTTCAGCAGTTTACCGGAGGTCATATAATAGGTTGCAACACCGCCACCATACTCATCGGTAGCCTTCATCAAACGCATCATGATACCTGCTGGTTTGCAGAAATTAGGATTAACGTTTGATGATGTAGAAGCACCGACAAATTCATGATAGCGACGAACTGGTGCATAAATCTCATCAGCAAGCTCCTGAGCGGTTTGTTTCAGCTCTGGCTTGAAGCTAGCGTTGTCACGACAGAATTTCACCATCTGCTTAGCGACAATACGACCCTCAGCATGGGCACCGGAAGAGAACTTATGACCGGAAGCGCCAACTCCATCACCAGCAGTGAAGAGTCCGTCAACGGTGGTCATCCGGTTGTAGCCCCATTTGTACTTGTGGGCACGTGATGGGTTAGCAACATTGGGAACCCAATCTTCCTCTGGACCGGAGGTCCAGATACCACAGCAACCGGAATGAGATCCCAGCATGTATGGTTCGGTTGGCATAATCTCGGAACCGACTTTCTCAGGCTCGATGTTGGCACCAGCCCACAGGCCAGCCTGACCAACGGACATGTCAAGGAAATCTTCCCAGGCTTCAGACTCAAGATGTTTCCAGTATTTCTTTACACCTTTCTCGTCCATGCCAGCAGCTTTCTTGGCATCAAGGAAAGCATTCAGAGCAACATCAGTGGCCATGTAGATGGGACCACGTCCGGCTTTCAACTCATTGAGCATCAAGTGGTTACGCAGACAGGTAGGAGTAACAGCAGAGGCGCCATAAGGCATAAACTTCTCAAGCTCATCTTTAACAGCTGGGCTGTTAGCATAAAACTCACCAAGACCGTTCTGTACTTTGGCCTTAAAGAGAAGGAACCAGGCACCAACAGGACCGTATCCATCCTTGAAACGAGCAGGGGTGAAACGATTCTCCATCATGGTCAGAGTAGCACCAACCTGGGCACACATGGTGTAGGTGGAACCTGCATTCCATACTGGATACCAGGCACGACCCTTACCTTCACCTGTTGACCGTGGACGGAAAATGTTAACTGCACCACCACAAGCTACAAGAGCAGTCTTGCAACGGAATACATGAACCTTGTTCTCACGAGTGGAGAAACCTACAGCACCGGCGATCTGGTTTGCTTTGTTCTTGTCAAGCAGCATCTTCACGATAAAGATGCGCTCAAGGCAATTCTCAGCACCAAGTGCGGTTTTAGCTGGCTCAGCAACGATGCACTTGTAAGACTCACCGTTGATCATGATCTGCCATTTACCGGTACGAACAGGAGTACCGCCTTCACGCAGGCTCTTGGCTGGGGCAGCACCATCAAGGTTATTGCCATCCGCATCGAGCTTCCAGATTGGCAGGCCCCACTCTTCAAACAGCTTTACTGACTCATCTACGTGACGACCACAGTCATAGATAAGATCTTCACGAACAACACCCATAAGATCATTACGAACCATCTTTACATAGTTCTCAATTGGGTTTGAGCCGATATAGGTGTTGATAGCAGAGAGTCCCTGGGCAACAGCACCGGAACGCTCCATGGAGGCTTTATCAACAAGGGTAATCTTCAAATCAGCGGGGGCCCATTTTTTGATCTCAAAAGCTGTGCCGCAGGCAGCCATACCGCCGCCCACGATAAGAACGTCAACATCATGCTCGACGATCTCTGGATTTACCACGGCAGCAAGCTCACCATTTGGTTTATTTGGTAATGCCATATTAAAATCTCCCTAAAATATTAAAAGAGTTTGTGTGCAATTCTTCTCAAAGGTCAAGAGTCAGAATTACTTCTTTGGGGTTGGAAGAGCAGACTCAAGAGTCAAACATTCATCATCCAGATTAGCACCCTTGAGGTCTACATATGCGTTGGCAGCACCTTCAGAAGTCGTACGGACTGGGAACTTGAAGCGCTTCATATTACCATTGCGGAACTTAACGGTCCACATGATATCAGAAGCACTGCGCATTGGATGAACCTGGCCGCCCATAGGCACGAAGTCATCATAACCGCGAACGAAAATTGCACCCTGTGGACAAATCTTAACACAAGAATAGCATTCCCAGCAGGCATCAGGCTCCTGATTGTAGGCACGCATTTCCTCTTTGTTAAGTACCATCAGGTCGTTGGGACAAATGTACATACACGCTGTTTTGTCTCCACCCTTGCAACCATCGCACTTGGAAGGATCTACATAACTTGGCATTAAACTACCTCCTCAGTTTATTTTTACTATTGCGACCCAGAACCGACTGGGCCAACTTTAACTCCAACACTACAAAGCATACTGCACCACTACCTTATTCATAAATAAGGTGGTGGTTTACAAACAGACTAATAAAAAAATGATAAAACAACCAATAATCAACAATTATAAATGAACCGTCACTCATTTTTCATAGGTTTCATTTTATAATTTGTTGCCAAACGATTGTCAAGAAAATTAATCACTGACTCAAGCAGATATTAATATGTTTTCCGAACCAGGACCTCTCGGGGCTTGGCCCCATCAGCCGGGCCGACAATACCTTCTTTTTCCATTAATTCAATCAACCGTGCTGCCCGGTTATAGCCAACCCGCATGCGGCGCTGGACCATGGAAATGGACGCCTGACCGGCTTCACAAACTATAGCGATAGCCTCATCGTACCGTTCATCGGCATCCTCATCCGGTTGATCGATTCTGCCATTATCTTCTTCAACTTCGGCTACTACGGAATCATCATAGCTGGCGTTACCCTGCCCTTTCAGGAAATCAACAATCCGGGTGGTTTCCGCCTCGGAGATATAGGCGCCATGTATCCTCTGCAGCGGTCTGCCGGACGGCAGATAGAGCATGTCTCCAGCCCCAAGAAGATGTTCAGCCCCGGAGCTATCTATGATCGTGCGTGAATCAATCTTGGAAGCCACTTTAAAAGAGATCCGTGTCGGAAAATTGGCCTTGATAAGACCGGTTAAAACATCTACCGAAGGCCGCTGGGTGGCCAGGATCAGATGCATACCTGAGGCTCGGGCCATCTGGGCCAGACGGGCGATGGACGCCTCCACATCCTTAGAGGCGACCATCATCAGATCTGCCAGCTCATCGACAATTATGACGATATAAGGAATTTTATCCTTTGCGGTCTCATTATAGGAATCAAAGCTTTTCACCTTGGCCTCTTCCAGCAGCCGATAACGCCTTTCCATTTCACGCACCGCCCATTGCAATGCTCTCGAAGCGAGCTTCGGCTCCACCACCACCGGATGCAACAGATGCGGAATCCCTTCATAACCTGATAGCTCAATGCGCTTGGGATCGACCATCAGCAGTCGCACCTCATCAGGGGTTGCATTGTACAGCAGCGAGGAAATGATGGTATTAATAGCCACGCTCTTGCCGGCCCCGGTGGCCCCGGCAATGAGAAGATGGGGCATTTTAGCCAGATCAGCAATAACAGGATTGCCCACTACATCAAGACCGAGGGCAATAGAGAGTTTAGCCACTGAAGAACGATATTTTTCCGTGGTCAGCAGATCCCGGATATAGACGACCTGGCGATCTTTATTAGGAATTTCTATCCCCAAGGCAGCCTTGCCCGGCACTGAGCCAACCACTCTGACTGATTGGGCCTTGAGCCCTAGGGCCAAGTCATCGGCCAAAGCGACAATTTTATTAATTTTTATCCCGGCGGCCGGGGCATATTCATAGGTCGTAACCACCGGACCCGGCGAGATGCCGACTACCTTGCCCGACACGCCAAAGTTAATCAGCTTTTGCTCCAGCTGTTTAGAGACTTTATAATACTCCTCTTTATCGACTGTATGCTGGATCAGTCCTGGTTTTTCCAGCAAAGACAAAGGCGGCAGCCGCCACTCTCCACGGGCTACAGGTCGCAGGGTAAAGCTATCATCATCTCCGGCCATTTCTGACGCCGCTTTAGGCGATTCCTTGACAATTGGTACTGTATTGACAAAAGATGGTACCGCCTCGGCTCCAGCCCCTTCTGTCCTTACCGGCCTTTTTTCTACCTCTGAGTCAATAATAATTGCCGGGCGTCTCATATTTTTTGGCAAATCTTTTTTCCCGGTACCTGCTCTTAACCTGCCCCAAAAAAAAGAAGTCAGCCCATAGGGTGAAAAACGGGTGGAAAGCATAATCGAGATAATAAAGATCAATAATAAAAAGAGAACCGCCCCGGGCCCACCCACTATAGAACGCAGCAGATTCAGGACAGTTTTACCGAGAAAGCCTCCTGCCTCCGCATTAACAAGTCCCTGCAGAGACAGAGCAGAAAGAAGCCCGCAACCTGCAATGACCACGCCGCTTAAACCAGCGGTCACCTGAGGTAAACGGTTAAAGCACATGGATGGGCCAAAATAAAGAAAGGAGAAAAACAGCAGAAGACTGGCCAGCAGATAGGCGCCTGCCCCGATAAAACCGACCAGAAACAGGGCAATAATCCGACCTAACTCACCGCCCCAGTTTGGGCCGGTGGAAAAGAACAGCGACAACAGACTAATAAAAAGAAAACAAGACAGAAAAATGCCAAAAACAGCCACAGCTTCCTGCTTCAGGCCAGGCTTAATCTTGATTGGTGTTTGATTCATCGACAAGATCAGGTTTTGGTAAGCGTATCGAGCACAGCTCTCTCCACTGCGCTCCTTGCATCATCTTTACTTATATTATCTCTATGACCCATACTATCGGGTTCTTCCAGGCTCAAGTTTTGAAGTCAGGATAGGCGCCTGACCAGAACCGTCACCACTACTGCGAATTATCATACGTACCGCGTCAAGGACTCCATTGATAAAGGCGGGGGATTCTTCTGTTCCATAGCGCTTAGCGATCTCCACAGCTTCATTGATGACCACTTGATCAGGGGCGTCCGCACTGTGCAGCATTTCATAAACCGCAATTCGCAAAAGATTTCTATCAGTCAGGGCAATCCTTTCCATCCGCCAGTTAACAGCACTGTCCCTGATCAGGGTATCAATACGCTCCAGATGGTGCAGAGTTCCCTGCAATAGTTCTATGGCATAAGGACGCGCCAGCTTCTGAATTGGATAGAGGAGGCAGAACTGATCAAAGCGAGCTTCCAGATCGTCTTGCAGACGAATACCTTCAGAAAAAAATTCTTCCTGAAAAAGAAACTGCATGGCGGTCTCTCGTGACTTGCGACGTATTCCCATGGGATGAAAAAATGAAACAAATAAAATTAACCAATATCACATGACAAAAGACATTGAAGTAGCTAACCAACAAAAAACAAAATCAGATTAAAAAGGGACCTGCCAATTGTAGTGACGGATTAAACTGTAAAAAGAATATTATTGAAGATTAATAATCAGATTCGCCATTTCAATGGCCGCCACCGCGACTTCCGCACCTTTATTGCCCGCCTTGGTGCCGGAACGCTCAATAGCCTGTTCAATGGTTTCGGTGGTTAAGACGCCAAAGATAACGGGCACCCCGGTTTCCAGGCCAACTTGGGCTGAGCCCTTGGAGACCTCATTGACTACCACATCAAAATGAGGAGTAGCCCCGCGGATCACGACACCCAGACAGATCACCGCATCATACTTATGAGAGGCCGCCATCTTTTTAGCAATCAGGGGGATTTCAAAAGCGCCGGGCACGCGGGCCACATCAATATCCTCATCCAAAGCACCAGAACGAAGCAGAGTATCCAAGGCCCCTTCCAATAGTTTATCAGAGATAAAAGAATTAAACCGCGCCACTATAATGGCGAATTTTTTACCATCCGCTTTCAGGTTTCCCTCAATCATGTTTGCCATAGCATTACCTTAATCCTTATAAATATATTCTTTTCTAAAAAAGAGGCCTGACCATATTCGCTTCTTTATTCATCATCAACTTCCATCAAATGGCCCATCCGGTCCCGCTTACACTGCAGATAGCTTTTGTTCTCCTCGCTGACCGCCATTTCAATAGGGAAACGATCGACCACCTCGATACCATAACCTTCCAGACCAATGATCTTCTTAGGGTTATTGGTCAGCAGACTCATCTTCCGTACCCCGAGGTCACGGAGAATTTGGGCGCCAATGCCATAATCACGCAGATCGGCCTTGAAGCCCAGATGGAGATTGGCCTCCACAGTATCCATACCTTCATCCTGCAGATTGTAAGCCTTCATTTTATTAATCAAACCAATGCCCCGACCCTCCTGACGCATATAAAGTAACACGCCACAACCTTCCTGGTCGATCATCCGCATGGCGGCATGTAGTTGCGAACCGCAATCACAACGGGCCGATCCAAAAACATCACCGGTCAAACATTCAGAATGGACCCGCACCAACACCTTTTTCTCAGGGTTAATCTGCCCTTTCACCAGGGCTAAATGCTCCAGATTGTCCACATCATTGGTGTAGACCACGGCCCGGAATTCACCGGCATGTTCGGTAGGTACCCGGCTCTCGACGGCCCGATGGACTAGGATATCTTCACGCAGTCGATAGGCAACCAAATCAGCGATTGTGACGATCTTGAGGTCATGTTCGGCGGCAAATTTTTCCAGATCAGGCATCCTGGACATGGTGCCGTCATCATTCATGATCTCACAAATGACCCCGGCCGTTCGACAACCTGCCAGGCGGGCAAGATCCACCGACCCTTCAGTCTGACCGAGACGAACCAGTACGCCGCCCGCTCGAGCCCGCAGCGGAAAAATATGACCAGGGCTGATAATATCATAAGGCTTGGCATCTGGTGCCACAGCTGCCTCAATCGTACGGGCGCGATCGGCAGCTGATATACCGGTAGATACGCCGGTACGGGCCTCAATGCTTATAGTAAAGCCAGTGCCATAAGGAGACTTATTATCATTCACCATCATCGGCAGTTGCAGTTTGTCGACCAGATCCGGACTCAGGGTCAGACAGATCAGACCCCGGCCATATCTGGCCATGAAATTAATGGCCTCAGGGGTTACCGCCTCAGCGGCCATGCACAGGTCACCCTCATTTTCCCGATCTTCGTCATCAACCAAAATGACCATTTTTCCGGCCTTAATATCCTGAATTACTTCCTCAATTGGACTGACTACCATAATCAATACCTAGTGTTTAATAGTGTTAATATAAAAATTCGCTCTACCCTCTGGATTCAGGGCTTCGTATCAAAAAAAACCATGCTCGGCCAGAAAAGCAGGATTGATCTTTCCCGGCTCCTTCCCGGCAGAGGTCGTGGACTGACCAGCAAGAAGCTTCTCTACATATTTACCAATAATATCCACTTCAATATTTACCCGGCTGCCGATCTTTAACTGCCCAAGCGTTGTCATCTTCAGGGTGTGCGGAATAATAGAAACCTCAAAACGCCCGGCGCTGCAGCTGTTTACTGTCAGACTGACCCCATCAATGGTAACCGATCCCTTTTCAATGATATAGCGGTTCCATTGTTCAGCCAGGGTAAACGAAAACAGGGTGAAGGTGCCGGTAGCCCGGTGTTCTTTGACCGTGGCCACACAATCAACATGACCAGAGACAATATGACCTCCCAGCCGGTCAGACATGCGCACGGCCCGTTCCATGTTGACCTGACTGCCAATGCGCAGATCCTGCAAGGTGGTACGGCCCAGAGACTCAGGTGAGACATCAACCGTAAAACAGCGACCCTTTATACTATAGGCTGTCAGACAGACTCCATTAATAGCAATGGACTCTCCTTCTTGCGGATCAGTGAGCTCGAAGCCAGCCTCAAGATTAAAGGCCAAACCGCCGTCAACACCTCGCTTGCTGCGAAATATCCCGGTGCCTGCAACAATGCCTGTGAACATAAGCGGCCTCTCAGGGCGTCTCCTCTAGGGCCTGTGCCTTTTCCATAAAACGTTCGGCAATATTCTTGTGCTTATACTTGGCATGAATTGAGGCAATAGTCCGATAGCCATCAGCGGCCTTGGCCGTATCTCCTGTCTCCAGATAGATAGCGACCATCCGTTCCACAGTAGTCACCACCCCTTCAGGATTATTATTTTTATAATAAGATTCCAGCAGATCCAGACAGATGTTAAGGGCCTCCGGATACTGCTGTAAGCCCTGACGAACAGTGACTAACTGATTGGACAGAGCAAGCAGACTCATAGGATCATTTTTTTGATCACAGATATCCCAGGCCCGCTGATAATGCTGCAGCGCCAGCTCAAATTCCAGGCGTTTAAGACAAACATGGCCCAGCTGATTAGAAGCATTGGCGATACCGTTCTGATCATCTTTCTCTTCAAAGGCCAGAAGGGCATTATGAAAGGCCTGAGCAGCCAGGGCCAGCTCATTCTTCTCTAACAATTCCTTGCCTTCCTCATATTCGGCCTGGATAGGATCAGAAGATCTTTTCTTCTGCGTGACCGGGGCAATATTTTGAATAGATTGCAATGTATTATTGGTCATTTTTGTACTTCTCCTTCTTGAATCCTGGCCACAGCCTCCCGGGCCAGGATTGAAACGGTATAGTTAATACATTCGGCATCTTCCCAGATGGAAAACTCCGCCATATCATCTGTCAGGGCTATCAATTGGTTTGCCACCTCTGTAGCATTGATAAGGCCGAGAAGACGGGCCACTTGGCCACGCATGGCAGGATCGGGATGACTCATAAAATGAAACAGATTATAAAAAGGAGTCTCACGAATCAGATCCGGACGCAATCCGGCGATTTTGCTGAGAGACCAGATAACCTGACTCTGCGTCGAGTTGTCCCCCATATAGTTCAAAAGATGCCGGGTAAAGGCACCAAAGATATCCGGTCGGCGGCTAATCACCTCGCCAATGGTCTCAACCATACCCCAAGGAGTAGCGGCGGAATCAGAACAGGCCTCAAACAAACGGTGCAATAGTTCAGCCACCTGACCCGGCTCCCGGCTGGCCACCCGGGCACAAACCTGCCCGATAATCTGAGCTATCCGCCACCGCTGCTGTTCATCCGGCTCGTATAACAAGCGCTGCAATAAACGTAAGGTCTTTTTATCATCAAGACTGAGGGCGACCAGGGCATCAATATCGCCCAGCTCGGCATATCGTTTTACATCCTGCTTGGTGGCCTTGAGTTTTTTTCTCCTGGGATCAAGAACAGGTTCCATTACTATAGGCCCCAGTTCGGCGCCGGCAGTCAGCTGACTGGCCTGGGTCGTTTTTTTCTCTTTGACCCGCCTGGAGATCTCACTGATCGCTGTATGGAGACGGACAAAATAAAGAACTCCCCGCACCGGGCGACCATCCATATTTCTGGTATTGACTACCTGGTGGGTTAATTCATCATAGTCTTCCACCCGACCGGTCAGATAATCCTCTTCAGGCAATAGGTCCCAGGCAAAATCCCAGTTATTATCACAGGCCAGCACTAAAGTCTCAACTATAGCCGAGCCGATATTATGGCCGGTGGGATCACAGCTATAGACCGCGCCGCACGGACAACGTCCTACTTTGAACTCATGCATCTTCCGTTCTATAGCATCGGTGGCCCGCCCAACCTTCTGACCACAGAAAGGGCACCACGGTGGTGTTGTTATTCTTGGTTTATTCATTACAATCTCAAATCATCACCGCTCATATTCTTTTGCTTATGCCAACTCTTGATTGAGACGATTTACAAAATTGGGATCTACCGAATAACCAAGCTCCCTGGCCTTTTCCATATGTTCCTTGGATAATTTGTACTCGCCACTGAAGAAAAGGGCTACCGCCAGATTATTCTGGGCCAGGGGTGAGTCCGGATCAATCTCCACCCCTCTGAGGGCCGATTTAAGAGCCCTCTCGTCTTCACCTTTCATGGTTAACACTGACGTCAGATTAACCCATACGGTACTGAGCTTGGGATTATACTGGATGGCTTTATCATAGGCAGCGATCGCCTTATCCAGTTCATTGCGCTGTTGCCAGATCAATCCTAAATTGGCATGGGCCTGAGCGGTCTCGGGCATTACCCGGATCGCCTCTTCATTAAGCTCTTGGGCCTTGGCAATATCGCCTTTACTAAAATAGATCGCCCCCAGATTAATCATGCTCTCGCCGCTCATGGGATCTATGGCAATAGCCCGCTCCAGCATTTTTATGGCCTCATCCACCCGGCCGGCTTTCAGATACACCAAGCCGAGATGATGATGCGCCATCACGTTATTGGGACTCTGCTGACATTTTTTTTCAAATTCTGCAATGATCTTTGTTAAATCTTCCCGTAGTTCTTCTGACATAACTTCACCTCTATAACCTATAATAGACAGGGTGCCAGCCATTCTCAGATATCCAACTCCTTAGATATCTCGCCATAGCTACCCCTCATGATTTCAATATCCCCAGTAAACAATTGCGAAAATGCATATATTATAGACACCTTCAACACACATGCAAGGAGAAAATCCTCTTCGGCTCGATTAACCAAAGAACTGAAACTGACTTTTCTGACTCAACTGTTAAATTTTTCTTCACAGGACAGGGCTAATTCATTCTGCTGTGCTGCCAGCACCTGTTTGGCCTGCACGACATCACGGCCGATCTGGGCAGCAAGCTCCTGAACGCCTGAAAATTTCTGTTCTCCGCGCAGAAATTGTAACAAATTGACCTTAATGGGCTTGCCGTATATGTCCTGATTAAAATCAAAGATATGGGTCTCAGCAACAAGCTTCTCTTCCCCAAAAGTGGGATTATAACCAATATTTAACACCCCTCCATAACATTTGCCGTCACAGATCACCTGGCTGACATAGACGCCGATTCTAGGGATGAGATCTTCCGGCTCCAGATGCAAATTAGCCGTTGGAAAACCTATTTCCTTGCTACCGCGCTGCTTGCCAATCTGGACTTCGCCACGGATCTGATAGAACCGGCCAAGCAACTTTTTAGCCTCCTCCATCCGCCCAGCAACGATCATTTCCCGCACTTTGGTGGAGCTGACCAGCATTTCATTTTCATAATGGGCCTCAACGACGGTCACCGCAAACCCTTTTTCCTGCCCCTGTTTTTGCAAAAAATTAATATCTCCAGCTCGGCCCTTACCAAAGGCATAATCATAACCAACCACCAGCTCCTGGACTTTGATCCGCTTTTTGAGGATTTCATCAACAAAATGCACAGCTGGCGTGGCGGCAAACTGCAGGGTAAACGGGACAATGACCAGGACATCAATGCCGGCATGACCGATCAGCTCTATTTTCTGGGCACAATTGGAGATAAGTTTGATTCCCTCCGGCCGCAGTACTTGCAAAGGATGAGGATCAAAGGTGACAGCAACACTGGTGCCATGATGGCGATAGGCCTTCTGCACTACCTCGGCAAACAGCATTTGATGACCAAGATGCACTCCGTCAAAGTTGCCGATAGTGACACAGGCATACGGAAAACTGTTTTTGATGGCCTCAACTTCTCTGAAAATTTCCATAAATCTCTCTATCCCAGCTCTTTTTTTAATTAACGACCAAGAAAGTCTTGACAAAAAACGTCCAGACAAGCATATTGTCATCGTTGTGCCGTAGTGGCGGAATGGCAGACGCGCTAGGTTCAGGTCCTAGTGGGGGTTTCCTCGTGGAAGTTCGAGTCTTCTCTACGGTACCAAATTGATTAAAGGGTTATGACCTGTAAAGGTTGTAACCCTTTTTTTATTTTTTTGTGCACGCCTGCCTCTTTCCTGCCTTCTTTCGTGCCAAGACCTGCCTGTGCCGTATAGCATGAAACCATCTTTGCCGCAATCCTGACCGGCTCCCTTTTTCTTTATTTGTCCTTACAAGCATGCACCAAGAAATAAGTGCTATTTGCCAACAAACCCTTCAATGACTAATATTAACAGCTCTGGCCAAGTCTCTGCCATTACAATTGCTTATTGTTAATCATTTATTACGAACGATATATTGAAAGTAAACAAATTGATATGGTTTCGACAATCTACCCCTGAGCTGCTATGATATTTCAGAGTAATGACATGCCTGATAATTACATCCTTATAACAGACCAGAAAGAGATAGCTGCGATATGGAATCTGGTATTGTCAGCGGTCGATATTCCACATTATATTCATTATGACGACCACAGCTGGCAGCTGCTGGTGGCTGCCGGTAAAGAGCTGCGGGCCATCCATGAACTGGAAAGCTATTTTACAGAAAATAAAGACTGGCCATCAGCCCCGCCAGCCCGAGACAATGATTTTGTCCCTCTGCTGCAACCGCCAACCCTACTTCTGATTGGAGCCATGATTCTTTTTTATACTGTAACCGGCCCCTGGGAAAAGCATTCCTTCTGGTTTGAGCAAGGTGCTGGTCATGGCAAGCACATCCTTCAGGACCGAGAATGGTGGCGTCTACTTACCGCCCTTACCTTACATGCCGATACAGTTCACCTGCTGGGAAACAGTCTCATTGGCGGCTGGCTCCTTCATTTTTTCTGCCGATTGACCGGTACAGGTCTTGGGCTCTGGGCTATGCTTCTCTCAGCTGGGTGCGGCAATCTGATCAACACCATCATACGTGGCCCTGAACATCAGTTTGTCGGTTTTTCTACCGCGGTATTTGCTGTCATTGGCATGCTGGCCGTACTCAGCCACCAAGGCCGAGAAAAAATTACCGGTCATCATTTTCTGATACCGTTCATGGCGGGAATGGCTCTTCTGGCCATGCTGGGCAGCTCCGGTGAACGGACCGATCTCGGCGCCCATCTCTTCGGACTATTATGCGGACTGGTGTTCGGTCAATTTTTGAGCCGCGAGCCATTGCAGAGGCTGCGCCATTCTTTTTTCTTTCAGGCTATCTGCTTTTTCTTATTTCTGACCATGCTCATCGGCAGTTGGCTGCTGGCCCTGCAGTAATATACTTTTCCCAAGTTTTCTTGACAATATGAATTCCCTTTGTATTTTATACATTGCTTGCCGGAGAAATGACCACAACAAAGGATAACTGACATATTCCTTATCTATCACTAAATCTAGGAGATTTAACCTATGTCCAACCAGGATCAACAGCCACCATGGGGTCAGAAAAGAAAGCCACAGACCCCTGAAGAATGGGTGGCCTACTTCATCAAAAAACTGCAGGAATATTTCTCGGACACCAAAAAAACGACCACGAGCGGGGCACGGCAGAACACCCCTGCTCAGCCCGGCAATCCTCTGGCCGGGATCGCTAAAATCCTGACCTTCGTCATTGTCGTCCTGATTCTGCAGGCCATCTACGCCTCTTTCTACAAGATCTCGCCAGGTGAAGTGGGGGTTGTCCTTCGTCTGGGCGAGTATCATCGCACCACACAACCAGGACTGCGCTTCAAATTCCCGCTGATTGATAAATTATATAAGGTGGATGTGGAAGAGATTCGGAAAGAAGAGTTCGGTTTTCGCAGCCGTACTCCCGGCCAGCAAAGCACCTTTGAACGAAGCGGCTATGAAATAGAATCACTGATGCTCACGGCTGATACCAATGTCATCAATGTCTCCTGGATCGTCCAATACCGGGTCAGCGACCCCCTCAACTTTCTTTTTAAGGTCAAAGACGTTCGCCAGGCAGTACGCGACATCTCAGAGAGCATCACCAGACGGGTGGTCGGCAATATGGATTTCGACTATGTCCTCGGCAACCGGGACCTGCTGGCAGCAGATGCTAAAAATGAACTGCAGACGCAACTGGATAAACTGGAGGCAGGCATCTCTATCGGTACCGTCCAGTTTCAGGATATCAACCCTCCGGAACCGGTGAAGCCGGCCTTCAATGAGGTCAATGAAGCGGATCAGGATATGAAACGACTGGTCAATGAAGCGGAAGAAACTTACAACCGAGTCATTCCTAAGGCCCGAGGTGAGGCCAAAAACATGGTTGAAGTATCCCATGGCTATGCTACTGCCCGAGTCAATGAGGCCGAGGGCGAGACCGGGCGTTTTCTCGATATCCTCAAAGAATATAAAAACGCGCCGGAAGTGACCCGCCGACGGATGTACCTGGAGGCCATGCAGGCTATTATGCCGGAAGTAGCCTCAGTCTATGTGATTGATGAAGACCAGAAATCACCGCTACCCCTGCTCAATCTCTCGGCCACTCAAGGGATCACAGGCCCCAAATCAACACAACAAGGAAATTAACATGAAACAAATAGTTCAATTTTTGCTGGTCGGCCTGGTTCTTCTGGGCATTGTGGTCATCTATGATGGTTTCTTTATCCTTGAGGAGGGAACGCAAGCAGTAATTACCCAGTTCGGCGCCCCGGTCGGTGTTCCCACAACCGCAGCTGGACTGCATCTGAAGGTCCCTTTTATCCAGCATGTCAATCTGTTTGACAAAAGAATTCAGATCTGGGATGGCGACGCCAACCAGATCCCGACCGGAGATAAAACCTATGTTTATCTTGACGTCACCGCCCGCTGGCGGATCACTGATGCCTTGAAATACATGCAGGCCGTCAAGACCGAAGCCCAGGCCCAATCCATGCTCGACGATATCATTGACGGTACAGTACGAGATCTGGTGAACAAAAATGATCTTATTGAAATCATCCGCAGCTCTGACTGGACGGCTGACACCATGACCGTTCTCGACAAGGATTTAGGACTGGCACCCAAGAATGGCCGCGACGTGATCACCAATTACATTATTGAAACCGCCGCCCGGGCCACCCCGCAATACGGCATTGAACTCATTGACGTCATGTTTAAACGGGTCAATTATATTGAATCCGTACGCATCAAGGTTTATGACCGTATGATCTCGGAGAGAAAACGGATTGCCGCCGAAAAACGCTCCACCGGCGAAGGCCAGAAGGCCGAGATCCTCGGTACGGTAGACCGGGAGTTAAATGTCATTATCTCTAAGGCCAAGCGTGACGCTATCGGCATACGAGGTAAAGCCGACGCCGAGGCTTCCAGAATATTCGGTAATGCCTACAACCAGGATCCGGAGTTTTATTCCTTCACCAAAACCCTGGAGAGCTATCAGGATATCATTGGCGATAAGACCTCTCTGGTCCTCTCCTCCAACTCGGATATCTTCCAGTATCTGAAGAGTATCGACGGCAAGAGATAATTATTCAATCGTTATTAATGTCCATCCTGTTCGTCTGTTGCTGACGGATAGGATGGACATTGTTCCGGTGCATAAGCAATGCGGCCCTTGGCCTGCAGAATCCTTTCTAATTCTTCCAGCTCTTCTTCATCTTCCAGTACTTCCAGCCCCAATTGTTCAAAACGGCAGCCACAACGGCTGAACTGGCCCTCACACCATGGACAGACCTCCACTGAACAACCCAGCAAATGATACTCCCCAACGGCCGTTGAACAAACAGGGCAGAAATTGCTACCGGCATCTCGCATAGATTCATATTCTTGACACCGTTCCGGATCTGGATATTTGCTAAAAAAGACCTTGGCATCCGGGTAACCAAACAGGGCGAGCATGTCCGGTTCCATAATTTCCTGTCCGTATTGTCCAAGCAAAACGGCCTTTTGCTCCGTAGCAAGATAAAGATAATTATGGCTGGCAGTGGAGAGGGTCAATAAAAAAATATCTTCTTTTTTCTCAATAACAGCAATCCTGCTGATTGCTTCTTCCCGGGACTCAGGAAGAGATGAATAAAAAGCCTTCATTACCTGTAATACCAAGAGATCATTACTATATTTTATTAAAAGCTCAAGGGCCTCCTGCTGTTCCTGCTCTTGTACTCCGTACTGGATGAATAATTCCACTTCCTTGCAAATATTTTCTATTTTTTCTGCTAACTGCATTATTGGCACCTTTTATCGTAACGATGAGTCTATTTCCTTGAGCCACAATGCCGTCTCAACGGCAATATCAGAAGCCTTACTGATAGCAGTCACGACTGCTATGCGCTTGACACCTGCAGCACATAATTCTTTAATATGATTAAACTTAATACCGCCCATTACGGTAAAGGGCAGAGGACATCGTCTGGTAAAATGCTCAACAGCCTGCGGACCGACAAATTCCCGCAGTCCCTGTTTGGTTGTCGTCGAATAGATCGGACCAATATTAAAATAGGCGACAGGACAAGTGCCACTGGCTACCATATTGCCTAATCTTTGGGCCTGCTGTTCGGTATTACAAGAAAGACCGATCAAGAAATCCGGGGCCAACTTTCTGATTTCTTCCGGTGGCAGATCATTTTGACCAACATGCATACCATCGGCCTCAGCAAGAAGTGCAATGTCGAGGCGGTCATTCATTAAAAAAAGCGCCCCAACTTCTCGTGTTTTTTGACGAAAATATCGGGCCTTGGCTAAAAGGTCGCGATCATTACTTTCTTTATCTCTTAACTGTACTATTCTGGCCCCACCAGCCAAGACGCCATCCAGCCATTCCTGGTCAGTTCTTCCTGCTGCTAATTTTTCACAACTGACCGGATAAAGAGTTACCTCTTCCATAAATTGCCGGAGTCTTTGTCCATAAAGGTCATTATTTATAGTTTTTATCATTTGTTATTAGTTTATTTTTTATATTGACTCAAAAAAGGTTGCTAACTTATTTATTTACTTCATGAAAATCATCGAGCAAAAACGGCAAAGAACAACAGTTTACTCGCTTCGCATAGAAAACGCATTATTTTGTAGTAATAAATAAAAAAACAATGTAATATAGCAATAAGTTTAAAAAGCGTTCAAGCATTTTCTTTTCTCATTACATCTGCTGTGTTTTCACATCACTCAGTGTTATTAAAGTTTTTGCTGATCACTTACAAAGTAGTAGTTGATATTTTCAACTACTTTCTACAGCATGACGGTAACGCTAAATGGTAATCAGTACAGATTTCTCCTCCTCGCTTTATCAACAACAACAGAATAAAAACCTGACAAGGCCGCACGGAAAACACGGTCTCCGCCTAATTTATATTCAATCAATCACCCAATCCCATTAATAATAAAGATACCTCTAATCAGAATTGAGTTTTCCTGCCTTCTGGCACTTTTCACCATTCTTAAAAGACCAGAACTATTTCTGAAAACGAAAAAACAAATACATGTTTGCCTTATTTCCAGCAAATTAGCTCTTGATATAGACAAGCACATAGATCAGCAGTAATCAAAAGGAGTTTTATGAGTTTTACAGTTTTTAATTTTCACCCGCATATCGCCACCGCAATTCAAGAATGTGGCTACACCATACCGACACCAATTCAGCAACAAGCTATACCTCCAGTTCTTGAAGGTCGTGACCTTCTTGGCTTGGCCCAGACCGGGACCGGCAAAACAGCCGCCTTTGTATTACCAACCTTGCAGCGTCTCCTCGATGGCCCCCGAAAAACTATTCGAGCTCTGATTGTTGCCCCTACACGGGAATTAGCTGAGCAGATTCATAGTTACATTGAAAAAATGGCTCATCTGACCAACCTGCGCAGTGCCGTAATATATGGTGGTGTCAGCAAGCTAACACAGGTTAAAAAGATTAAAGCTGGAGTAGAAATTATTGTTGCCTGTCCGGGACGGTTGCTTGATCATATGAACGATCGGGCAATCAATCTGGCCAATGTTGAGATCTTAATTCTCGACGAAGCAGACCATATGTTTGACAAAGGATTTCTCCCGGACATTCGTCGGATATTAAAATCCATCCCGAAGAAACGACAATCCCTTGTCTTTTCAGCGACCATGCCCCAAGAGATACGACACCTGGCTGAGGATATTCTTAATAATCCCGCTACCGTCCAAATTAATCATACAAAAGCGGCCGCTTCCATCAGTCATGCCTTGATTCCTGTTGAACAAAAGCGTAAAACTGAATTATTGAAGAATATTTTAGAACAGAAAGGGATGACAACTACCTTGGTTTTCACTAAAACAAAATACAAAGCCAAGAACGTAGCCCAACAACTGGAAAACTCAGGCTATCGTGCCACATCTTTACAAGGAAATTTGTCTCAAAGCAAACGACAACAAGCCTTGGATGGCTTCAAAAGCGGTACATTTAATATCCTGGTGGCCACTGATATCGCTGCTCGAGGTATTGATGTCTCCGGTATATCGCATGTCATCAACTATGATGTTCCAGATACCGCTGAAGCCTATACACACCGTACCGGTCGTACCGGTCGTGCTGCCTGTACTGGTGAAGCTTTTACTTTTATGACTGCTGATGATGAAAAAATCGTCAAACTGATTGAACAGACGCTTGGCAAAAGAATTCTTCGTGAAATCGTATCCGGCTTTAATATTGATGCCCAAGACAAAAACCCCGCACTGAGTAAAGATATCCCTGTACGATCGTGGCAAAAGAAAAAAGCAAACGCTACAAATAACACCGCAAAGCAAAAGAGGGTCTTTGGATCTTCGACATTTACAAAACGTTAGAAATAGTAAAATTACCGTACCATTATGGTGCGGCAATGGCCCTGAAGTAGAATACTTTAAGGCAAGCACATCAGACTATTAATAGTCTGGTGTTATTAAAAAAAGGTTTCCAGATGGAAGCAAGTACAAAGGAGTAGTAAAAATGGCAGAAGGTACAGTAAAATGGTTTAATGATTCTAAAGGCTTTGGCTTTATTGAGCAGGATGGCGGCAAAGATGTTTTCGTTCATCACTCTGCAATTCAGTCAGACGGCTTTAAATCCCTGGATGAAGGCGCTCGCGTCAAATTTGACGTGGTTGATGGTGCCAAAGGCCCGGCAGCTGAGAATGTTGTTAAACTGTAAAAAACGGTTAAATACAAAAGGATCTTGAATAAGATCATTCGTTTGATATAAAGATCCTAAAAAATAAGTTTCTATATGGAACAATATAAGGAGTAGTAAAAATGGCAGAAGGTACAGTAAAATGGTTTAATGATTCTAAAGGTTTTGGTTTTATTGAGCAGGATGGCGGCAAAGATGTTTTCGTTCATCACTCCGCAATTCAAGGTGACGGTTTCAAGTCTCTTGATGAGGGTGCACGTGTTAAATTTGACGTTGTTGATGGTGCCAAAGGCCCAGCAGCTGAGAATGTTGTTAAGCTGTAAGACCATTTAGATCAAAAAGCCCCGCATACGTGCGGGGCTTTTTTTATGAACAGATCTAATACATATAATATTCCTTCACAGGAGATTAATTTTGGCTAAGCGTACAAATTACCAGGGTGAAAAAAGATCAAAGGAATTAAACCGCTTAAAGAAGCAAAATGATAAAAAAGAGCGCAAAAAGAATAATGACAATGATGAAGTACTAGATATTGATCTACCCCAGCCAGAAGAGCAATTACCACCGTTTGATGACACAAAGTAATTTATTCTAAACAAACTTGCCAATAGACCACCATACCCCCACCAAATAAGAATTCAACCAGGCTGCTTGGCCAGGCTTTTTCCTTTTTCGAAATTTACGACCAGTGGTACATCCAAGGCCAATACATGCTCCATAGCCGGCCTGAGAATCGTTTTTGTTATTTCTACTTCCGCTTCAGGTAGTTCAAAGACTAGTTCATCATGAATCTGCAGTAGAAGACGGGCTCTTAATCCTTCTTGAGCCATGACACTGTTCACCTTAATCATGGCCAATTTTACTATATCAGCGGCCGTACCCTGAATAGGTGTATTGATCGCTGTCCTTTCGGCAAATTCCCTTTCTACCTTCTTCTTCGAATTAATCTCAGGCAGGATGCGGCGGCGATGTAAAAGAGTAGTCACAAAGCCATCCACTCTTGCCTGCGCCACTATATCCTCCATAAATTGCTTTACACCTTGGTATAACTCAAAATAACGATCAATAAAGTTCTGAGCCTCTTTCCTGCTTATATTGAGCTCAGCGGCAAGGCCAAAACTGCTCATCCCATAAACAATGCCAAAGTTGATGGTCTTGGCCACCCGCCGCATTTCAGAGGTCAGCAATAATGGCGAGATGGAAAAGAGCTGCGCTGCCGTCCGGGCATGGATATCTCCACCATTCCTGAAGGCCTGCAGCAAAGCAGGATCCTGTGAATAATGAGCCAGAACCCGTAAATCAATCTGAGAATAATCAGCTGACAGAAAAACCAATCCTTCCGCCGGCACAAAGGCTTGGCGAATTCGATTACCTTCCTCTGAACGTATGGGGATATTTTGTAGATTGGGATTACTCGACGACAGCCTACCAGTAGCAGTTACCGTCTGATTATAAGAGGTATGAACACGGCCTGTAACCGGATCAATCAGCTCACACAATTTATCGACGTAAGTTGACTGCAGCTTGGCAAGATTGCGATAGCTGGTGATTTTGGCCGGTAGTTCGTGACTGGCGGCTAGTTTCTCCAAAACCTTCATATCAGTGGAATAACCACTTTTAGTCTTGCGGCCACAAGGAAGATGCAGTTCATCAAATAATACCTCTGCCAACTGTTTAGGCGATTGTATATTAAATTCTCTACCAGCTAGTTGATAGATATCCAGTTCCAGCTGCAATAACTTTTCTTTGAATTCAGTTGATAATTCTTGAAGAACTTTTGTGGATACACATATCCCAGCCAACTCCATTTCGGCAAGGATAGGGATCAGGGGACTCTCAATCTCAAAAAACAGAACTGTTAAGTCCTTTTTCTGCAATTCAAGCTCAAGTTGCTGCCACAAGCATAGAGTCCCATAGACATCTCCACAGCAATAATCCCGGGCCGCTTTTATATCTACCGCAGCAAAGCCTTCTCCTGAAGGATAACCTTTAACTTTAACCGGAAACGAGTTAAGCGCAAGACCGATATCAAGACAGAGATCGGTCAAATTATATGAGCTTCTGGTGGGTGCCACAAGATAGGCAGCAATCATCGTATCAATAAGCTGACCACCAAGGCGGATACCGGTATTCTGCCGGACCACTTCATAAATATCTTTGATATTATGCCCGATTTTCGGCAGCTCCATGGCTTCGAGGAAAGGCTGCAGCCTATCCATTACCAGCACAGGATCAAGTTGCTCAGACAACCGTATACCCTCTTGATCGTGGTGCTGGAGCGGGATATACCAAATCTTCTCCAGACTACAACAGAGTGAGATACCAACCAGCCTGGCAGTCCGGGCGCAAATCGAGGTAGTGTCGCTATTAATTACGAGGAAGGCGGCCTCAGTTAGCTCCTGCTCCAGTTCCTGCAATTGTACTTCGCTTTGGACCAGATGAAAGCCAGCTGTTGGTATAGCCTGACCTGTTTTTTTCTCTACAATGAGACTATTAAACTCCAAAAACTTATACAGTTTCTGCAGTTGGTCATCATCAGGCAACGGCAGCTGATAAGCTTCCAACATGCCAGGCAATTCAATATCTTCCTTCAGACGAATTAATTCTCTGGCTAAGAAGACGGCCTCATGGTTTTCGGCAAGCCGTTCTTTCATCTTGGAGTTTTTCATCCCTTCCAAATGAGCATAAATTCCCTCTAAAGTCTTATACTTATTGATCAGGATTTCGGCTGTTTTTGGGCCTATCCCCGGTACCCCTGGGATATTGTCACTACTATCACCTATTAAAGCGAAACAATCCAGCAACTGGCTGGGCTCCATATTATATTTAGCATGGAGGGACTGGATATCCATAATCCTGTCTTTCATGGGCTCCCACACAATAACCTGCTCGTCTACCAGTTGAAGCAGATCCTTATCACCGGAGACCACAATTACCTTATGGCCCTGACGGCTCAATTGTTTGGCGGCAGAGGCAATAATATCGTCAGCTTCAACCCCGGGAATTTCAAAAGAGCAGATATTAAAGGCTTGCACTAATTTTTTTATATAGGGAATCTGGACCTGTAGATCATCTGGCATGACGGCCCTATTGGCCTTATACGGACTATACATGTCATGACGAAATACCGGCCCCTTGCTGTCATAGGCCACTGCCAGATAAAGAGGATTTTTCTCGCGCAGAATCCGCCGCAGAATGTTAAAAAATCCATATACGGCATGGGTTGGCAAGCCATGACTGGTGGTCAGGGGAGTAATAGCATGGTAGGCCCGATATATATAGGCGCTACCATCAATTAAATATACTTCACTTTGCACAAAAAACTCCTAAAGTGTTTCTTCACTTTTTATCCAAAAAAAAGACCTTGCACAGAACTACTCCATACAAGGCCCTGATTCTTATTTTTTATATTTTTTTATCTATCTGGCAACTCTTACCCAGGAAGCCTGCGGGCCTTTATCGCCTGTGGTTTCACCATACATGACCTCATCCCCTTCTATCAATTTATCCAAGGCGATGTCTTTTAAGGCATTTTCATGAAAATAAATCTCCCGTTGATCAGGAGTTACGATAAAACCATATGATTCAAAAGGTGATACTTTCCGTACAACTCCTAAGGTACCAGCCTCCATACTCGCATCCAGACCCTTTTGATCTTTCCGTTTTTTCCGCTGGATCTCCTTGAGCTGCAGAGCCAGGACATCAAAAGCCTCCACCAGCAGAGCACTCATTGTTTCACCTTTTCGAGAAACCACCACTGTATCATTAGGTACTGTGGCTATTAATTTCAGGGCAAAACCTCCTTCCTTATGATGTGTAGTAGCCTCTATACTAACACGCAGATGCAATACAAAATTTGCATAATGACGAGTCATCTTTTCTCTTTCTTCTTCTATTCTGTCCTGCCAACTCTTTCTCAACTCTACGTTCCTGGTTTCAACCTTCAGTTCCATACAGTTCCTCCTATTTAAATTCTAATGACATAGGTCATTAGTAATTTGCGCCGGAAGGCGCATCCTTAGTAACTTTTCCTTTTAATAAGAAAAAGTTACTATTTTCAATATATGACTCAAGAGTTGTTAATCAAGTAGCTATGTAATATTTTTTAAATGATTCTTCGGTCTTTAAAATTCAGACATCACAATCCTCAAGATTGGAGCCCGTCTGAAAACGGCGCATACGAACATTCATCAATATACCCATACCAAACAGAGTAGTTAACAAAGAAGATCCGCCATAACTAAACAACGGCAAAGGAATTCCTACGACAGGCAGAAAACCTAAAATCATTAACAGATTAATTACCGCCTGCCAGAAGATGAGCATCACAACACCAAAGGCCAAAAAAAGTCCAAAACGGTCTCTTGCGGACATAGCGACATGGAGGCCCCAAAATAACAGAAAAAAATAGATCGCTAAGAAGAAGAGACTGCCAACAAAGCCCCATTCTTCACACCAGACCGAAAAAGCAAAATCTGTATGCCTCTCCGGTAAGAAATGAAGATGGCCCTGAGTTCCTTCCATATAGCCTTTTCCAAAAAGGCCACCACTACCAACGGCAATTTTTGATTGCAGAATTTGATAACCCTCACCAAGAGAGTCCTTGGCAGGATTCAATAAGGTTTCAACCCTTTGTTTTTGATATGGTTTCAAAACATAAAACCAGCCAACCACTGCCATTCCAATACCAGACAAACCCAAAACCAGAAAACTGGACCAACGCAATTTAGCAAAAACGGTCATGGAAATGAATATAATAACGAACATGAGAGCCGTCCCCAGATCAGGCTGAATCAAAATCAAGATAAAAGGGATAGCCATCAGGATAATGGGGATTAGCAAATCCTTGATAGAATAACCGTTAACTACCTCTTTACGAGAATAATAACTGGCCAGCGTTATCACCATCATCAATTTAGCAGGCTCAGAAGGTTGTAACTGAAAAAAGCCCAGGTTGATCCAGCGCTGCGCCCCTCCCGCACTGTTACCGATAAATATTACAAAAGCAAGCAGCACAATAACCAAAAGATAAATAGGATAATTCCAGAAATGTAACTCTTTATAATCAAAACTGACTATAAAAATGATACCGGCCATTCCCATTAATAACAGATAGGCTTGCTTCATATAAGGTGGCATTCCTCCGGCTGGCGGATAGGAAGCGCTATATAGATTAAAAAAAGCCATCCCGCATACGAGCAGCAACAAAGACAATAAAACCCAGTCAAAGGTCATGAAAAAACGTCTATCGACACGAAACATTTAGTTACCTTTCCAAGACAAAAACACTTCTGAGAACCTCTTTGCACATCACTTTTTCACAATTTAACAAAAACTTCTATCATTGGGCTACTGACTTTCTGATTTCTTCTACAGCTAGTCTGTCGGTAAAATACTTCTGCATAACAGCCTTGGCCACAGGCGCCGCTCCCGATCCCCCATGCAGGCCGTGCTCAACCAATACCGTAACTGCAATTTCAGGATCCTCGGCCGGCGCAAAAGCAGTAAACCAGGCATGATCTCTATACTTATAAGGAATGTCCTCCTCCTTGAGATGCTTATACTGCTCCAGACGCACCACCTGCGCCGTCCCGGTCTTTCCCCCGACCGTAATACCAGCGAGACGAGCATTACGAGCTGTTCCCCTAGCCCCTTGAATCACCTCGGTCATTCCCTCT
This sequence comes from Desulfobulbaceae bacterium UBA5611, assembly GCA_002424635.1. Classification (GTDB taxonomy): domain Bacteria; phylum Desulfobacterota; class Desulfobulbia; order Desulfobulbales; family Desulfocapsaceae; genus UBA2270. Next base: position 46,755 of record DIKT01000021.1, on the reverse strand, counting down.
TTAATTAATTCTAGATATTGTTTTTCGCTCTCCGTGAGCTCGCCAGTCTGTTTGGCAATAAACGATTCTACTATATTCCCGTCTGCATCAGTAATTTTTTCAATAATTTGCGGCTGATATAGTTTTCCGCCATTGACCAGGGTAGCTGTCATTTGACAGAGCTGAAGCGGAGTGAGCAGATTAAACCCTTGGCCAATCGCCAGCGATAAGGTCTCACCATCCTGCCATTTCTCTCCATATTTTTTTTTCTTCCATTCTTTGGTCGGGATCAGACCACTCTTTTCATATTCAAGTGCTACTTCAGTTTTGACCCCGAGTCCAAGTTTCCTAGCATATTCAGCCAGACCATCAACCCCTACCCTCATGCCGACCTGATAGAAATAGACATCACAAGATTCACTTATTGCTCGCTTCAGATCCACAGTTCCATGGCCACCGCGTTTCCAGCAGTGATAACGTCGGTTACCGAAGCTGATGTGACCAGGACAAAAGAAGGTAGTATCTTTATTAATCACACCTTTGGCCAATCCCGCCAGCGCGGTAACCATCTTATAGGTAGAACCAGGTGGATACATGGCTTGCAAGGCCTTGTTGATCAATGGATGTTTGGGATTTTCCAGAAGGGCTTGCCATTTTTTGGTCGAGATTCCACCATCAAAGTCCTCGAGATGCAAGCGTGGTGTTGAGACAAATGCCAGAATTCGACCGGTTTTCACCTCCATGGCCACCACTGCTCCGGCCTTGCCATCAATATCCATGCTCTCTTCCGCTATTTGCTGCAAATCAAGATCAAGGGTTAAGCGCATTTCATTACCCGGGACCGGTTCGACATTGGTCAGTAATTGCTGTTCAAAACCCCGCGCATTTACTTCTGAAGAGCTACTACCCTTTTCTCCGCGTAATTCTTTTTCCCTGAGTTTTTCCAGCCCCATTTTACCAACCAGATCTCCACCCCGGTAATAGTCAGAGCCCGCCTCCTCCAAATCCTTTTTACTAATATCACCAAGATAGCCGATAATATGAGCGGCCATGTCTCCATAATGATAAAATCGCCGGGGAAAAACCTCAATGCGAATTCCTGGGAAATCCATATTATGTGTTTCCAGATAGGCCAAGGTATCCCAACTGAGATTCTCCTTTAACCTGATAGGGATATGCCTCTGTTTGCTTTCTGCCTCCCTGATTCTTTCCCAGAGCACGGAGACATCATCCTTCAATACTACAGACAATCGTTTTAACAAATCATCAATATCATTGGAGTCTTCCCGCACCAGCACAACATTAAAGGAAGGTTGATTAGTAACAAGCTCTTTACCGTTACGATCCAGGATATCCCCTCGCGGTGCTGCTACTTCTCGAATTCGTATCCGGTTATTCTCGGCCCTGTTTTTATATTCCTCTCCTTTGTGTATCTGCAGGAACCAGATGCGCAGAAGAATAATGGCGGCAAAAAAAACAATTATCAGTCCCGCACCCAGGACTCTTTTGCGTAGAGTATCCAAGGCAGCCTGATCATGCTCGGAAATCTCTCCAAGTTCTTTCAACAAGGTCCATTTAAACATTTATGATATACAAACAATAAAGCTTTTGCAGATTAGACTGTTGCATAATGTGCCAACCTCTTAACGAAAGTAGTTTCCTGATCGCTTGCGTAAAATACGAGGCGGGACAAAGCGACGATGAGACATATGTTCAAACAAGCTGTTATAAAGAAGAAAACAGGGAATGGTCGCTACAATCAGCACAAACATTTCTTGCAGGATAGTGAGCCAGGACCATTCTGGTAAGATGCCCGGTACGGCCAGGGAATAATAGAGATACAGACCAGAATGAACGATAAAAAAGGCAATACCTACCATCGGGATCTGGTAGGCAGCTTCTTTAACAGGACTATTTTCCTTGAAAAACTTGAGGAAGACAAAAAGAAAGAGATAGGCCGCAGGATAAGTCCCCAGATAAAGTCCTGAAATCACATCCATTATCCAACTAAAAATAATGACCAGAAGTAAGCCTTGCAACCAGTTAAAACGATAAGCACAGAAGGCAATCAAGATAAAGATCAGATCCGGGCTTCCCAGCCATGAGGGAAAAAATTGAAAGATGGAAGTCTGAATGATAATAAGGGCTATTCCGACCAAGATAAAACTAAGTATCCGCATAAGCAGTCATTTAATATAATATATGCTGGAACCGCTGGTAAGCCGGTCATTCTTATTCAATGTAATGAGTTATTTTAATAACATTTTTAAAATAATCACCTGTAATCTATTCGACAACCGGTTTGATTGTAATGCCCATTTCTTCGGCTATTTTCTGTTTTTCGGACAGATCAATAAAGACCATCTCCAATTGTCCGAAATCAACAATAGGAGTAACTTCAATTTCCTGAAACATACCCCTCCGTTGTGAGCGTACTGCCGACACGGTCCCCAATGGCAGTCCGGACGGAAAAATACCGCCAATGCCGGCCGTGACCACTCTATCACCGACGACTACATCGGCATTTTTAAGTATGTAATAGAGGACATAACCTTTATCAGCCGCCCCTTTTAAAATACCACGCACCCTGTTCTTCTGGATCATGGCGTCAATAGCACTGCTCGGAGCATTGGTTAAAAGAATCTTGGCGTAATTATCAGAAACCTGAATAACTTGTCCGACTACACCCAGCGACGTGCGAGCCACCATCCCTTCAATCACTCCCCCGCTTTTACCCCGATCTACAATTAAGGTTTGAAACCAGAAGGAGGGATCCTTACCAATTACCCTGGCCGTAAGAGAAGGAAAATTCTCTTCTTTTTTAAAGTTAAGTTCATTTTCCAGATAACGGTTCCGCGCATAAGATTCACGGTACTGATCCAGTTGTTGTTGATAATCAGCAATCACCAACCGGAGGCGCTTATTATCATCCCTGATGCTCCATAAGGCCAGATAATCATCGGTAACAACATGGAAAGAAGCGACCATTTTGGACACTCCAGCCTGCACCGGGCCCAGACCTTGGAGAATCATCTGCTGAACTATCCCAAATTGGCTGCCTACTGTGGAGCCAAACAAGAAAAGGGCAGCGAGCAAAAAGACTCCAAAAAGAGAAAGTAACCTGGCCGTTGCATAACGAGGCGGAGTTTTCTTTACGTTGGATGGTTTCTTCAAGACTTTTATTAAAGACGCTCACCAGTAATTGGTGGCCATTCAGATGGCAAAATTCTTAATATCAAACACAGCAAGGACCTAAATATAATCAGCAAAGATAACCTTTTCCCATAATTTGATGATTTTATTGGACGGTAACTTCTCGTAAAATATGCAAATTATCAAGAGCTTTTCCTGAGCCCAGAACAACCGAGGACAGTGGATCATCCGCGACAATAATAGATAACCCTGTTTCCTCCTTCAAACGCTTATCCAGGTTTTTCAACAGCGCGCCACCACCAGTCAAGACAATACCTTGATCAACAATATCTGCTGCCAGCTCAGGCGGCGTTACCTCGAGGGCATCTTTCACTGCCTCAACTATGACATCAACCTGCTCAGCGATAGCCAGTTGAATCTCATCAGCACCAATCGTAATGGTTTTAGGAATACCTTCCACCAGATCACGACCTTTTATCTCCATGGTTTCGTAAGGCAGATCGGGCATGACATTGCCAATGGTCATCTTAATCAGTTCAGCCGTACGTTCGCCGATGGCCAGATTATGTTTACGTTTAATATACTGCAGAATTGCATCATCCATCTTATCGCCCGCAACCCGGACCGACTTTGCATAAACGATACCAGACAAAGAGATCACCGCAACTTCCGTGGTGCCTCCTCCGATATCGATAATCATATTGGCAGTCGGTTCGGTAACCGGAAGATTCGAACCAATCGCCGCCGCCATTGGTTCTTCTATCAGATAAACTTCACGAGCCCCGGCTGACTCTGCAGATTCTCGTACTGCTCTTTTTTCAACCTGGGTGATACCTGAAGGCACGGAAATTATAATACGGGGATGAACAAGGGTCCGACGATTATGCACTTTATTAATGAAATAACGCAGCATAGCTTCAGTGACCTCAAAATCGGCAATAACTCCATCTCGAATAGGTCGGATAGCCACAATATTGCCGGGTGTCCGCCCCAACATCTGTTTGGCCTCCTGACCAACGGCAAGAACCTTACTCCCTCTGGAATCCTGTCTGACAGCCACTACCGACGGCTCACGCAAAACAATTCCTTTACCCTTTACATAAACAACGGTATTGGCTGTGCCCAAATCAATGGCAAGATCATTCGACAACCAGCCAAACAAAAAATTAAATGGTGAGTACATAATAATCCTTTATATAAAAACTTACTAAGATTGATAAATAGCTAACAACTCAAACAATCCTTGGATTGTTATCAGAAAATTACATCTTGAACTAATTAATATCGGATTATGAATGACTTACACTCATATTGTCATACTATAGTGTTGAGCAACCGGTTCTGTAAATTCAGAGAATAATCTTCTCTTAAACGTACCTGTTCACCATTCATTAAAAAGAATAAAATTTTACCAAAATTCCCTATTATTAGCAAGAAATATACTTTCATAGTCTTATCAAAGAAGATGAAAAAACTGAAGACATCAGAAAAAACTGTTGACACTGCCTGAAAACATTGGTAATTATTTTCTTGTTTTATAAAATATAAAAATTTTATTGTGGGGCTGTAGCTCAGCTGGGAGAGCGCTTGCATGGCATGCAAGAGGTCCGCGGTTCGATCCCGCGTAGCTCCACCAAAAAAGACAAGGCAAGTTATAGGATTTATCCTGCAACTTGCCTTTTTTTTGCAATATTTTTTAATAGCAAAACACCACAAGCCTTAACACCTACCTGGACACTATGCTTGAATTACGATTCATCCGAGAAAATCTGGATCTGGTCAAGGAAAAGACCGCCAAACGGGGTCTAAGCCTGGACAAACTGATCGCTTTTGCCGCCGTCGATCAGGAAAGACTAACCCTGCTCACTGAGGTGGAGGCCCTGAAAAATAAACGCAATACGGTCTCAAAGGATATTGCCCTCCTCAAAAAAGGCAGCCCTGAAGACCAGGCCCAAGCTGAACCCATGGTTGTGGAGATGCGACATAATTCAGCCCGCATCAAGGAACTGGATGATCGACTGACCGAAATCGAAGCGCAGCTGCAGGAAATAGTGATGGCCATCCCCAACTTGTGCAGCGATTCAGTACCGGTGGGCCACAACGAATGTGATAATATTGAGATCAGACAATGGGGAACAAAGCCGACATTTTCCTTTCTGGCCAAACCACACTGGGAAATTGGCGAAGGCCTGAAGATCCTTGATTTTGAAAGAGCCGCTAAAATAACCGGCGCCCGCTTCGCTTTACTGACCGGTCTGGCTTCAAAATTGGAACGAGCCTTGATTAATTTTATGCTTGATCTTCATACCCAGAGACACGGCTATGAAGAAATCCTGCCGCCCTTCCTGGTCAACTCAGCCTCCATGACAGCCACCGGCCAGTTGCCCAAATTTGAAGAAGATCTCTTCCGGATCAAGGGCTGGGACCTTTACCTGATTCCAACCGCCGAGGTTCCCGTCACCAATATCTTCCGTGATGAAACCTTGGATGATAATGACTTGCCCATCAAATATACGGCCTACACCCCCTGTTTTCGTTCCGAGGCAGGTTCCCATGGTCGCGATACCCGCGGCTTGATCAGACAGCATCAGTTTGACAAGGTGGAACTGGTCAAATTCACCCGACCGGAGGATTCCGCCGCAGAACTTGAATCACTGCTGGCTGATGCCGAAGAGGTTCTGCAACTGCTCGGTCTGCACTATCGGGTAGTCAAACTGTGCAGCGGCGATCTCGGGTTTTCCGCCACCCAGACCTATGATATCGAAGTCTGGCTGCCCGGTCAGGAGACTTATCGAGAAATTTCATCCTGTTCCAATTTTCTGGACTTCCAGGCTCGCCGCGGCGGCATCCGCTACCGACCTAACGGCCAGAAGAAGAGTCGCCTGGTCCATACCCTCAATGGCTCGGGACTGGCAGTGGGTCGTACCTTGCTGGCGATTTTAGAAAATTACCAGGAGGCAGATGGTACTGTCAGGATCCCAGAAGTCCTTGCACCTTATTTTGAAAACAGGTTTTAAACTATTTTTCACATTCAAAGGCAAGTATATTTTTTATCGGGGAGTGGCTCAGTCTGGTAGAGCGCAGCGTTCGGGACGCTGAGGTCGGAGGTTCGAATCCTCTCTTCCCGACCATTTATTGATCAAGAAGCTTTTCTTCAAACCATTTAATCAGTTAGACTTCCACGCACATCACCGTTATCGGTTCTCAAGGGCCAGCTCAATTAATTTCTCCAGCAGTGCCGGAAAAGCAAGGCCGTAAGCTACAGCCGCTTGAGGAAGAAGACTGGTGAGAGTCATCCCGGGGATGGTATTGGTCTCCAATATATAGATTTCACCTTGTTCGGTGAGAATCATATCAGTACGGGAATAACCACGTAATTGCAAAGCCCGGTGAGCAGACAGGGCCAACTGCTGTGCTTTTTCTCTCAACTCCTCACTGATGGGGGCCGGACATAACTCCTTTGCAGCCCCGGGCTGATATTTGGCCGTATAGTCAAAAAAAAGAAATTCTTCATTCGGAATAACCTCAACCAGAGGCAGGGCACTCAGCGTATCATTGCCCAGAACACCACCGGTAATTTCCCGGCCCTTGATTAATTGCTCAACCATGACCTGTGAGTCATGTTCATAGGCAATTTTGATGCCTGCCGCCAGCTCCTCCACCGTTGAAGCAATGGACATCCCTAGACTCGAACCGGCGCGCACCGGCTTAATTACCAGCGGCAAATGCAGATTGTCCAGTAAGCGGGCCGGTGCCAGGATATCTTCCGGACGCGCCATCTCCCACTCAGCCACCGGCAACCCATGCAGCCGATACATGATCTTGGCGATATTCTTGTCCATGGCCATGGCACTGCCCAATACTCCTGAGCCCTGATAAGGGATGCCGAGCAGATCAAGATAGCCCTGCACCGTCCCATCCTCGCCATACAAGCCATGCAACAGGATAAAGGCCACATCAATAGACGGTGCCTCCTGGGCAAGACTGGCCAGATCCGTAGCCGGATCGTAGCGCTTGACCGTAAATTTATCAGGATCTAATGCCTTCTCAACTTGGGCGGCACCCTTAAGGGAAACCTCACGCTCCCCAGAACGACCCCCAGCCAATAATGCTATATGTATTCTCTTTTTGTCCTGCACCATTTTCTCCTTGCCAAAGCAATTAGCCACTGCCCTAAAAAAAGCCTGATTCAAAATACTTATGCTAAGCTAGAAGCAATCTACTGTCATTTTTTCAAGACTCGGCTATTATTATCAATATGAATAAAGATATTATCAAAAAAATTGGCGATATCGTTGGCCGGGAAAATTGTACCATCAGCCGTGAGGATCTGCATTGTTATTCTTATGATGGCACCAGAAAGATCTTCCTGCCTTCGGTGGTGGCTTTTCCTGATTCTACGGCCCAGATTGCCGCACTGATGCGACTGGCCGGCACGTATCTTTTTCCTGTGGTGGCCAGAGGCGCCGGCAGCGGCATGACCGGCGGCTGTCTGCCAGTACAAGGCGGACTGGTCCTGGCTCTGTCCAGATTGAATAATATTGTAGAGATAGATAGAGATAACCAGATTGCCATAGTTGAACCGGGCGTCATTACCGGAGAATTTCAACAGGCGGTTAAAAAAGTGGGTCTGTTTTACCCTCCAGACCCGGCCAGCTCTTCATTCTGCACTATGGGCGGTAACGCAGCTGAATGTGCAGGCGGCCCTTCGGCGGTGAAGTACGGTGTGACCAAAGATTTTATCATTGGTCTGGAGGTGGTACTGGCCGATGGTGAGATTCTCACTACCGGTACTCGAACGGAAAAGGGAGTGGTCGGGTACGATCTGACCAGGCTGTTCATCGGCTCTGAAGGGACCCTGGGAATTATCACCAAGATCATCACCCGCCTTATCCCGCTGCCGGAGCACAAGGAAACCTTTCTGATCAGCTCCACCTCTCTATTGCAAGCCACCCGACTGGTGGCGGAGATCCTAGGTCATAACATTTCGCCTTGCACCCTTGAATATATGGACAAAACCGCGCTGGGCCTGGTGGCAAAAATGCTGCCGGAGCCCCCGGAACCAGATATAGAGGCCATGTTGCTGCTTGAAATTGATGGTCATAAAAATGAGGTGTCCGCCCAGACAGAGCGCCTGTATAATCTGGTGCAGAGTACCTCTCATTGCACCATCCGACAGGCGGGCACAGAAACTGAGAAAGAGGACCTGTGGCAGGCCAGAAGAGCCATTTCGCCTGCCACCTTTCAATTAAGCAAGCATAAAATCAGCGAGGATGTGGTCGTGCCCCGTAGCCGCATTCCTGAACTGGTTCAGTTTACTGAACAACTGGGCCGGGAGCTTAATCTTATTATTCTCACCTTTGGTCACGCCGGCGATGGCAATATCCATGTCAATATCATGCTTGACCGCGACCAGGAAGAGCAACAGCTCAAAGGTGATATTGCCCGGGAGCGCCTGTTCCGCCAGGTCCTCAGCCTGGGTGGCACCCTTTCCGGTGAACATGGCATCGGCATCACCAAATCTGCATTTCTGCCTCTTGAGCTGGATGCCACCACCCTGAAGATTATGCAAAAACTGAAGGCACTCTTTGACCCAAAAGGCATTCTTAATCCCGGCAAGATATTTCCTTCTTAAGAGTTGCAACGCTAGCCTGCAAAATGATATGGTTACTCCAGCAACAGCTTTTTATTATCTTCCCGTTCTGGAAAAAGCCATTGACATAAAGAGAACTTCCTTTTATAAGGATAGATTCTTTTTTTAATTATTTTTTAAATTTAAGGAAGATGCCTGTAGTCGGCACTTCCCCGAACCTAGATAGATGGAGCCCTAAATGATAGAAGTGGAAGTTCGCGGAGATATTGAATACGCCATCAGACAATTGAAGAAGAAACTGCAGATCGATGGCATTAAACGAGAATTAAAGCGTCGTGAATGCTATGAGAAACCCAGTATCATGAAACGTCGTAAACAAGCCGAAGCCCGTCGCAAGCTTCGGAAATTCAACCGAACACGCAGGGCGTAGACTCACACAGAGACTCTCACGCCTGGAGCTGACTTTGAGCCCTGGGTGTTGAGTTTTCTTTTTGTAAAGAGTCTCCAGCAATCATCTGAGTTTTTCCCGACAGCCCACTCCCCAGCAGTTGTTATCCGCCAGGTCGCTCTTTCTTCGCTATATTATTATCGAAAAGCGCCTGGCCGACAATACCATCAAGGCCTATCAGGCTGATATCGATCTCTTTTTCATGTTTCTCCGCCAGATGAGAATCTCCACACTGGCAGAGATTGACAGCAAGACCCTTCATACTTTTCTGGAACAATGTAAGGCACGACAATTGTCCAACCGCAGTAATGCCAGAAGGATCTCGACTCTTAAGAGTTTCTTTAGTTTTTTACAGACCAACAACCTAATCAGTCATAACTCATTTGCCGCCATAGATTTACCACGGACCGGCAGCCAACTCCCCAAAGCCCTGTCTATAAATGAAGTCATCAGACTGCTGACTCCACCCGTGACGATCACCCCGCAGATCCAAAGAAACTACTCCATGTTGCATCTGCTCTACGCCACAGGGATCAGAGTTTCAGAACTGGTTGCTATCCCGCTTGCCGCCTGTAATCTTTCGTCTTGTTTTGTCAGGGTGATTGGTAAGGGCAATAAAGAACGGCTAGTCCCTTTTGGCATTCCAGCTCAAGAAATTATTGAACATTATCTCAAGACAGCACGACCGCTGATCCTGAAGGGTCGGCGCAGTAATTTCCTGTTTATCAGCAATCGAGGCAGCGCTATGACCAGACTCCGTTTCTGGCAGATCATCAAGGCCGCGGCATTAGCTGCTGAAATCAAAAAGCCCATCTCACCGCACATGCTGCGTCATTCCTTTGCCACTCATCTCCTGACCCATGGCGCCGATCTGCGATCGGTCCAGCTCATGCTGGGCCATGCAGATATCGCCACCACCCAGATCTATACTCACATAGAGCAGGACCGACTCAAAGAGATTCACAAGAAATTTCATCCGCGCGGTTGAAAAAATTACTGAAACAGCTGCAGTACATATTTATTATTTCAACCGGCACTAACATTTAAGCTCGCTCACGATTAGGGTCTTGCGGTGGTTGCTTCGCCCCACCAGACCAGACACATTTCTTAAAATCAATCGGCTGCTGACACTGACGGCATTTATGTTCATATTTGAATTCGTCGGAGAAAATTTCTTTTTCTGTTCCGCATTGCGGGCATGTGCAAGTAAAAACTGCCATATCTTTAAAAGCCTCAAATCCGGGACAATGTTGTGGTGTGGTCATCTGGTTGCCTCTGTTTTTTTTATTAAATAGTTGCTTATCCAATAAAAGCCCATGCCATACATTCCGAAAATGACACCGGCCCGCTCCTGCTATAGCTCACTCTGCTGAGATAATTAATAAGAGCTCGGCTGAATCACCAGAAAACGGTTGGCAGCATCAAGCATGATGCCGCCGACAGCCTTCGCTTCCTCATCCTGAAATTGGTGCTCGAGCTCAGTAATATACCGTTGCAGCAATTCATTGATATCGCCGACCTCCAGCTCCTTGACTGGGGTGATCGTCACCTGGGCGCTCATTGACAGCCTCCTGATTATAGAATCCCGGGTAAAGCCATACTCCGGATAAAGACACTGATAGATAATGCCGCCGGTCATGCCGGCGCAGATCCAGGGACCGGGATCACCCAGGACTACGACCCGGCCACCGGTCATGTACTCAAAGGCAAAACCCTTCAGATGGGCACGGCTGGCGATATTGCCTGACTCGTCTTGTACCGTCGCGGCAATTCGGCCGCCAAAGATGACATCCGCTCCCGACAACCGAACGCAGGCCCGGGAATCCGCCATATTCTGCACCATAAACAAGCCGCCGGTAGCGCCATAGGCAAAGCTCTTACCAGTAGAGCCATCAATATAGCGGCCCAGAAGATTTTGACCTTTAAACACGCCGAGCAGCCCACCCATGCTGCCCTTGACCGTTCCATCCTGAGACCCGCCTTCAACAATAACTTCGATACTGGCCGTATTAAAGGCGCAGAGGCCGTTGCCGGGAGCTGAAGCTGCCAGTCGTAGTATGGCCTTGCGTTGATCTGCTTCTTGCTGATATTGGCGAGCCAAGGCCCCCGCCAGATAAGTGCCGACCGCCCGATCGTTGCTGCGTACTCTTTCTTCGGTAAAATGGACTCTGGTTTCTCCGGCCTGCAAACGATCCATGACCAAGTCGGAAACCAATCTGGTCAAGTAATTTAACGGTTTTCTCAGAATCTGCGGTTTGAGCACAAGTCCGGAGTCGCCGGGAGGTGCTGCTCGTCGCAAGAGCTCCGCCGTATCCAACTGCCCTTGTAAACGGTATTGAAACAGAAGGTCGCTTCTGCCGACCAGATCCTGCAACCTTGCCACGCCTAGCTCTGCGGTCCGCATCCGCATTTCATCACCAATGGCGCTAAGGAGCCGGGTCAGATTCTCAGCCTCTTCCTCAACAACTCGCGGCACAAAGCCTTTATAGCCTCTGGCTATTGCCTCTTCCCTGGTCTGCACCTGGGTCGAGATGCCCCGGGGACAACGATCAAGGTGACACTGCCGGCAACTGATACAACCGATGGCCATAAGTGCCACAGTACCAAGGCCCACCCGGTTGGCACCCAACATGATTAACTTCAGGATATCGTTGCCGCTCCGCACCCCGCCATCAGCCCAGATCTCGACCCCTGGGCGCAGACCTGATTCGACCAGGGCGCGCTGGGCCTCGCTTATCCCGATCTCAACCGGCAGTCCGACAAAACGCTTGGCATGCTCCCGAGCTGCCCCGGTACCGCCTTCAAAGCCGCTGATATTGATAATATCGGCACCGGCCTTGGCAATACCCACGCTGATGGTCCCTACGCCACTGGTCACCGGGATTTTAACCGACACTTTGGCCATGGGATTGGCGGTCTTGAGTTCGGTGATAAGCTGGGCCAGATCTTCTATGGAATAAATATCATGATGATTGGACGGCGAGATCAGGGTTATCCCTACTTTACAGTGCCGGGCCTGGGCCACCATCGGTGAGACCTTGCTGCCCGGCAGATGGCCGCCTTCCCCAGGTTTTGCCCCTTGGCCGATTTTGATTTCCAGAATGTTCACCGAGTTCAAAAACCCCATGAAGACCCCGAAACGACCGGAGGCGATCTGTTGACCACGATTTTTTCGATAGCAGCCCAGCATATCCGGAATCTCGCCGCCCTCGCCGTTCATGCAGATAATATTCGCCTTTTGCGCCGCCTCGGCATAGGTGCGGAAAGATTTTTCTCCCTGCGAGCCGAAGGACATGGCGGCGATCAAGAGCGGCAATGAATGCTCACCCACCGAGAGATCAACCTCATCCATGGTAAGCCTGTTGATAGGCGGGATGGTTTTGGTGTGCAGCAGGTGGCGGATGCCGCTGGGCAATTCTTCGGCAATGGCGTCAAGCCCTGCCGCCATCTCCCGATAACCCTTCTTACCGATGGCCGTTTCTCTGATGATGCGACCAACCTTGGCATTGCTATCAATATCCCGATAGCGCCCGGCCTCGGCTTTTGTAACCGCTCTGGCATAACGTTGGCCCGCCATTGCTTCCACTTCATTAATTCCGAAGCCAAAATTTGCCGATCCGCCGAAATTGGCAATCTGCAGAATATCAGCCAAGTCTGTCTTAAGACCAATAGCTGAAAAAATCCGGCCATATCCGCAGATCTCATGAATACCCATAGTGGACATCACCTTCTCCATCCCCTGCCGGAGGACGGTAAAGGTATTGGTAATGACCTGAACACCATCCTTCTGGTCGTTAGCATAACCAGCCGAGACCCGCCAGAGCAGATAGGGATGAACGGCCTCAGCCCCAACCCCCAGAACCAGCATCAGATCATGGAGATTACGAATGGCCCCGGAGTGGACGATAAGACTTACCTCCCGCCGGCAGCCGATCTGGATCAGAAATTCCTGCAGATGGGCCACCAGCAGGACTGGGTCGATAAATACCCGGCCTTTGGTAAAACTGGCCGAATCATCCAGAATCAGCAGATGAGCACCTTCCTCTATGGCTGTTCTGCTCGCGATGGCAAGCTCATTAAGTCGGGAGAGCAGGCCTTCAGCCGGCACAAAGGTCGCATCCAGAAAGCGAACCGGCTCGGGCTTCAAAACCCTGCTGGTGAAAAAATCAATGACATCTTCAACAAGGCAGGATCCAAAGTGCTGACTGATCTGGCGACATTGGTCAACATTTAGCTGGTCCTGCAGAAGATGAGCTCCTAACAACAGCGGGCTGTTCATCTGCAGGGCCGGTGGTGCTGGTTGAGCCATCTTGATATGGGGACGGCGACCAAGGATCACCACAGAAGAAAAGTGTTCTTTCTCTCTGTCGCCATCAAGGGCCGGGTTGGTGACCACCGCCACGTTTTCCTTACAGAAATCCGAAATATTGGGCAGCGACTGGGGGATAAAAGCTGCTAAAGGTCCTGTATAGCCAAGAGAGCCAATAACTTCCTTCCCCGAATGTGCTTCCTGCTGCCGGATCAAATGATCATAATGGCGCCATCCAAAGGCCTCCAGCAGATGCGGTACAGATAAATGTGATATGGCAGCAGAATCTGGTTGAAAACCTTGCAGAGAAGGGGCTCGCTTGGATCGTGGTCGTGGTCCGGCACCAGCCCCGGACCAGCCGGTCTTGGCTGACAAAAGGGCCGACTGAAATTCTTTGAGCTGACCCCGCTCTTTCTGAAGCTGCACCAGTCGACTCTGCAAGCTGCCATAGCGCTGAACTTCCGCCGCCCTACCACGGCTGGCTGTAATGGCTATTTTCTCGCCCGGGGCTAAAGGGCATGGGTCACCAATCAAATGTTCGAGATCGACAACTCCTTTTTCCGAGGAGAGAAAATAGGTATAGTCGCTTTCTCCAAACCAGAGCGGCCGCAGGCCCATGGCATCGACTATTCCCAGGCAGAGATCTCCCGCTCGGGCTACTACAGCCGCCGGCCCCTGGGCCGAACAGGGAAAAAAACAGCGATAAAAATCGTAAACTTCCTGGATCTGTTGAGGATAACCAGCCACCTCACTATAAATGGCTGGAAAGACCATTTCCATGGCCTCGACCAGATCCAGATCATAATTATTGAGCAAGCCCTCTATAATCCGGTTTAAATCCCGGGAATCACTGGCGATCCGTACTGGTTCAATACCCAATGTCCGGCCGATGCTGCGCAGCCGTTCAATGGTGTTGATCTCACCGTTATGGCCGAGCAGGGAGAATGGTTGGGAGAGGGTAACTGTCGGCAGAGTATTTGTCGAATAACGGCCATGGCCCAAGGTTATGACCGAGCACATCTTGTCATCGCGCAGTTCGGGAAAAACGCGTAAAAGAAGATCAGGTATGCCTTGCAGCTTGTAAATCACTGTATCCAGGCTGAGGGAGGCAATATGGATCTCCGGAATTTTCTGTTCGATCTCAAGCTGCAGTTGGAAAAGCCGTTTTTGTGCGGCCTGGCGGCTGATGTCATGGATCAGCCCGCCAATCTGCCAAAAGAGAGGGGCCTCGGCCCTGGCATGTGGTCCTAACTCGTCATCGTTAGTCTTACCGAGCCGCTCAAGCAGCAACTCGATTTGTGATCCGCTTAGCAGCTGCTTGACATAAGCCGTGAGTGAGTCTGCCTGTGAGCGAAAGGTTGAGGGCAGCAGCAGATGGCCGACAAAGAAATATTCGGATTGGGCAAGCTGTGAATTCAGGCCGAGCTCAGCAAACCATTTGGCCCAGAGCTGCCGGGGGATATCGGCCATAATGCCGCAGCCATCGCCTTCACCGTTGATATCACCGGAACGATGCCCCATTTGGCGCAAAGCCTTAATGGTCCGAACAATATTAGCATGGGTGCTGTCTCCCCGCTTATCGATAAATGCTACGATAGCGCATGCATCCCGCTCTTCGCTTAGCCTATGATGCTCAGTCGCGCAAGAATTCATTGTTATCCCGGAGGAAGAGGCTCCGCTCAGTTTGTAAAATAGAGGCGCACTAGCGATCGAGGAGAAAGAAAACAGGATGCCGCAGATGCTATTTTTTACATCTGCCGCACTCTGCAATATTTAGATCTATCGATACCCCGGAGCACGGGAAGAATGTACCCTCTCTTGTTGCAATCTCAGGAGTTGCCTTGTTTGATATGGGCAAATTCCCGATAAAGATTACGGATTCTTTCTCGTAATTCTCTAAGCTTATGAGAGTCCTCTTTGGGTATCCAGCGAGGCTCACTGATGGCATAAAGATCTTTATGCAAATCATCAATATATGATTCAGTGGCATTACACCATTCGTCGTTACATATGGAAGACATTCCTTTGGCCTGTTTAAGCTCAGAGTCTAAAATATCCATACTTTTTTCGAGATTAAGCATGAAATTGTTATGGGCAAACAGCATTGCAGTTTCCATATCTTTTTGTTTAAGCATAGTAGGTCCCCTTTGTTCGAAAAAATAATATTTCAATAAATTAACTTAAATTTAAAGCTGGCCTGACGAACAGCAACAAACTCTACTGAATAACGCCGCAGGCAATCCGGTCGCCGCCGCCGCCAAGAGGTTTCGGGCGATCACCATAATTATCTCCTCCAGCATGAATCATCAAGGCCCGGCCTTTGACATCGGACAGTTTTAGCCTTGGGGCCAGCACTGGATTAGTTGCCTTACCCTCAGTATCTACAACAAGAGCAGGTAAATCGCCAAGATGCCCTTCTCCCCATGGCAGCCCATGTTGCTTGCTTCCCTTAGGATCATAATGCCCACCCGCCGCTGCTGCCGGCTCCATTTTGCCGTCTTTCTCTTTAGGATCGCAGCTAGAATTTTCGTGGAGATGAAAGCCATGCAATCCTGGCGGAAGACCGGCAAGCGAGGGAGTAAAGACGGCGCCATAAGGTGTTTCACTGATTAGCACATGGCCAATTGATTTGCCGATGCCTTGGTCATCAACCATATTCATCTGAACAGTAATATCGGCCTGAGCCGTCGTCGCGCAAGACAAAACAGCCATAACCATCAATATCCTGACCCGCTTGTTCATAAATCCTCCCGTCAATTAAATCTGTCCACTCAGGTAATTTTCTACCCCCATCTGTTTAATCTGATCAAGATGCGACTCAATCTCGTCGATATGCCCTTCTTCATCTTTCAGGATTGATTCCAACATTTCCCGGGTACCATTGTCGCCCAGCTCAGCCGCCACACTGATGCTTTCGTTATAGCCGCGCAGGGCATCTATTTCGAGCATATGATCGTTCATATGCATCTTCGGTACTTCATCCCCGATATGCATCTTATTCAAGTTGCTGACTACCGGTCGACCTTCAAGAAAAAGAACTCGAGCAATAAGTTTCTCGGCATGCTTCATCTCGAGAATGGCCCGCTTTTCAATCTCTTTATGCAGCTTTTCATATCGCCAGTTATTACATAATTCAGCATGAACCATATACTGATTGATAGCGGTTAACTCTTCCGCCAATCGGAGATTCAGGTGTTCAATCATCTTCTCGTTGCCTTTCATTTTTACCTCCCAGGAGTTCAGATAGATGCTCAGCAGCACTCTTCCATTAAATAATGTTTACCTCCATCCAGTGACACAAAATGGATACCTTCTAATGGAGGCAGACCGGCGATTTTCCATGCTTTTTCCGGATTAACGAATTGCTCATTAACACATTGTTTGGGCTGATGGATATTTTTGCACACGTAGTTCAAGATCGGAAAATAGGAATAGGTTTTATAATAGTCGCGCATAAATTTGATTATCGCCATCTGCTCGTCGGTTAAAACCTCCAAGCCTTCCTGTTTAGCTATCTTTTGCGCCGTATCCTCAGACCAATCATCAATATTAACCAGAAATCCCCTGTCATCAATGGCCACTTGTTTTCCATCAGATTCAATTGTGGGCATATGTTTATACCTCCTTGCACTCACGTTAAATGGCAATATACCCTGGCAACTTCTTCTGGATGGCTAACGACGCGAATCGCTTTCAAGGTATTCTGTTCCATTATCTTATTAAATTGCATACTTTGGTTGACGCAACATGAAGCTCACCTTTCAGTCGAGGTGAGCTAATTGTTTTCGGACAAAAAATTACTGAGCTCCTATCTCATCATTTCTCACTTTTTAGGCCTTATCCGCCAACCTCATAATCAAAGAGCTGATTAGAGGTCTCACCATACTTGCTGCCCAGATCAGACAGTTTAGCATTTATCTCTTCCTGTTGAGGCTTCCATTCAACGGGGCACTCGGTTCTAAGACTATCAATCTTCTCATCAAGCTCTTCCATGATAATATTCAGGGCATTAACATCCTTAAACACCTTCTCTCGTTGACCGGTGGGTAGTCCATCAAATTTTCTGATAACATCATAAAGCTTGGCCTTCCAATTAGTCATTTCTATGTCCATCATTTTACAGTAGTCTGTACTTTTCATAACTTTCTCCTTTTTGATTTTTATTCCTCATCTGATAATTTCTGAGGTTTGCCACGCCGCTTAGCCTGCCATGCAAAATAAGATCAGTAGAAATTATTCACTTCCTGCCCTGCTTCTAAGGAGAACACAGCCTGATTGACCAGGGGCGTCTCCTGAATAGGTGGCAGGCGCTGTTCACATGTTTGCCTGTCATTCCGGTAGAAAATGCCGGTTGGAATTTTTTCTCCCCATTCCAGCGACCGCCTGAAGGCCTCGACACGATTGCCCGGATCATAGTCCTCTTCCAGGCGATAGACATGCTCCTTATACCAATGAAAAGTGCCCTTTTTATTATAGGTGACGCAATTCTGGAGGATATCAACCAGAGCAAAACCTTTATGATTAATAGCCTCCTTCATAATCTCCTGCAGGAAAGGTAACCCTGAGGCACCAGAAAAGGCCCGGGCCACGAAACTACAGTCGAGAGCTATCGCCAGGGCCAGCGGGTTTAATGGCTCTGAGGGATTGCCGAATGGCTGGGTCTTAGTTAACTTCCCTGTCATGGTCGTGGGAGAAGCCTGACCTTTAGTCAGGGCATAAACCTCATTATTATGGACAAATAAGGTCAAATTGACGTTACGGCGCATAGCATGGACTAAATGATTGCCACCCTCGCCATAGCAATCACCGTCTCCGGCAACTACTACGACAGCTAGATCATGGTTAACAAGCTTCAGTCCGGTAGCTACCGGCAACGAACGACCATGCAGGCCATTAAAAAAATTACAAGGCAGATAATGCGGCAGTTTGGCGCCTTGGCCTATACCGGAGACAATAGCAAACTGGTGCGGCTCCATGTTCATATCCAGCAAGGCTTTCTTTAAGGTGCTGAGGATAGCGAAATTACCGCATCCCGGACACCAGGCAGGTTTCTGTTGTTCCTTATAATCGTTGGAGGTATTCATTGATTTCTCCCAGAAGGGTGTCCACCAGAAACGGCCTGCCGTCATATTTATTGATGCGGACAGTGAATTCAAAACCTGTTTCCATACGCATCAGGTTGGCGAATTGACCGGTGGCGTTATTTTCGATACAGATGGTGAGCGCCGCCTGCTTGAGTAAGGCGAGATAGTCAAATTTCTCCAATAGAGGAAAAGGCCACACTTCATTGAAATGCAGCATGCCAATTCGATATTTCTCAGCAAGATGCGAACAGACCTCCTGCAGTACCCCTGAGGTAGAGCCATAACCAACCAATACCGCCACTGCCTGCTGATGGCCGATATATGCGGGTGGCGCTATCTCCTGGCGAATGAGAGGCATTTTTTTATGAAACCTCTTTTCCACCATGGCAATCCTGGTTGCCGCATCTTCGATGATATGGCCATCTTCATCATGCTCATCACTATCAACGGCGACCAGATGTCTTGATGCGCCGGGTATCGCCATCGGTGAAACACCAGTGTCGGTTGACGCATATCGTTTATAGGATGACATTTCCTGCAGAGCTTGATGGCGAAGACGGAAATCCTCATTGTGCAGGTCTTCCGTATCAAAACCGGGAAAAGTCCATTCGGAATCTGCCAGATATTGGTCAGACTGGATGATAACGGGGATCTGATACTTGTCCGCTAAATGGAAAGCTTTATTGGTAAGATAAAAGGCCTCTTCAGGAGTTCCCGGTGCCAGGACGACGCGGGCAAATTCCCCATGACCGCCATGAAGAACAAAAAAGAGATCACCTTGTTCCGTCCGGGTAGGCAGACCAGTGGCCGGACCAGGGCGTTGAACTTCAGCAATAACTATTGGAGTTTCAGTGATGCCGGCCAGAGATAGCCCCTCGGTCATTAAGGCAAAGCCACCTCCGGAAGTAGCAGTCATAGCCCTGACGCCGCCATAAGAGGCACCTAGAGCCATATTAATGGCGGCTATTTCGTCTTCAGCCTGCTCGACGATAAGGCCATACTTTGGTGCATTATGGGCCAGATACTCCATGATAGAGGTGGAAGGACTCATCGGATAGGCCGTATAAAACTTGCAGCCGCTCAAAAGTGCTCCCAGGCCTATGGCCTGGTTGCCGTTAATCAGCATTTGACCATTGGTCATCGGTCTGACGACCTTATGCGCATTGCTATCTGCATAATTTTTTTCGACAAAATCCATACCGGCCTGGGCGACCGCAATATTCTTTGCGATAACTTCTTCGCCCTTCTTTTCCATCGTCGATTCCATAATCTTGGCAAAAAGACCGATATCCAGATCGAATAATCCTAAAACAACCCCAACCGCTACTGAGCTGACCATAATCCGATCCGCACTCTTCTCCTCGGTGATTCGGGCAAAAGGGACATCGAAAAACTCCTGCCCTGACAGCTGTGAGCCCAAAGCCGCTGCATCATAGATGATTACCCCTCCGGTATTGAGATCCTGGCGGTGAATGTCGACAGTCTCCATATCAAGGGCGAGCAGAACATCGATTTTCTCTCGGGAAGCGGTAACCGGAAAATTGGCGAAGCGAATCTGGTAAAAATTATGCCCTCCCCTGATGCGGGACATATAATCCTGGTGAGCGAAAACATGAAAACCGGAGCGTGACAGCATTTTAGACAAGACACTGCCAATACTAACTAATCCCTGTCCAGCTTCGCCACCAACTCTGATTGTGTATTCCACAAGTAATCTCCTTCTTTTCTCATGCTTGAGATGCATCAAAGAGGGACAAATAACTACGCTATAATTAATACCGGGGTTCCCCTGGCAATTATGGTGGTTGGCAAAGATTACCAGACGATATCAGCGATCATGGAGCTCGCCTAATTTTTAAAGAATTACAGCGGGTATTTAACCAGGCAGCATTACCGGCTTCAATGACGCTTGACATCAATGTGAAGCACTGCGATATGATGTATTATTGGCTGACTATCAATATTCTCCATAATGACGAATATTTGAAAAGCTGGCTTAATGGCACCAATAAATGCTGGATAAATTATTATAGGAATAGATGAAGATGGAATGCAAGTACGTATCAAAGAGAGGAAATGCAGAGAATAACCTCGGCATTATGTAAAATAAATAATGGTTATTTCTTATGTTTTTAAATATTAAATTATCTGCATTTTTTTAATGCGGCTTATTCTACTCAACTATACGACAATCAACCTTATGTTCAGGATCGGTAATATTGTAGTGAGCATAAACACTCTTTTCCTGTTAAATTCCCTGCATGAACAATATGATTATGTAGGATTAAGCATCATTTAATCATTTCCTTGTTATATTCAGATTATGCAAATAATCACCACCCACATCAATGCTGATTTTGACGGTCTGGCCTCCATGATTGCCGCCCAGAAACTTTATCCTGAAGCAATCATGGTCTTCGCCGGTTCTCAGGAAAAGAATCTGCGCGATTTTATCAATGAGACCCTGCAGAATCAATATGATTTTGGCAAATTAAAACATATCGACCTGAAGGCTATCACCAGACTGATTGTGGTCGATACCCGCCTGGCCAAACGGATCGGCACCTTTGCCGCCTGCCTCGACAATCCAGGGATTTCGATCCATCTCTACGATCACCATCCGGACAGCCCGGAAGACATAAAAGGTGATTTAGAGTTAGTGGACGATGTCGGCTCCACCACCACTCTTTTCACGCAGATTTTCCAGCAGCGCCAGATTACTCTGTCACCAGCAGAAGCGACGATACTTGGTCTTGGCATCTATGAAGACACTGGCTCACTCACCCATCTGACGACCAGACCAGCCGACTTGCTGGCCGCGGCCTGGCTGCTGGCACAAGGCGCCCAACTGGAGATCATTTCCCAATTCATCACTTACGATCTTACCGTCAACCAGGTTGAACTTCTACACAGTCTGATGGAGACGGCCAGCCGCTACACGATTCAGGGCGTAGAAGTCGTGGTGGTGACCTTGAGTGTCCCTGAGTATATCGACGAATTTGCCGTGATCGTCCGCCGCTTCATGAACATGGAAAATCTGGAAGCTATATTTGCCTTGGTCTCCATGGCCGGGCGCACTTATCTGATTGGCAGAAGCCGTATTCCGGAAGTCAATACCGGGGCAGTGGCCCGTGATTTCGGCGGTGGCGGCCATGCCACTGCCGCCTCCGCAACTATTCATGACATGACCCTTGTTGAGGCTGAGGACAAACTGATCCGCATTCTGCACAGGCATATCCGGCCCCAGGCTATTGCGCAAGAAATGCTGTCCCAGCCGGTCATCAGTGTGGCCGCCGACGCCAGTATCAATCAGGCCCATTACCTGCTCACCCGCTACAATATCACAGCATTACCAGTGGTTGCAGGCGAACAGACTCAGCAGCATAACACAACCACAGCGGTTGCAGGCATCATCACCCGCCGGGTTATAGAGAAGGCTATTCACCATGGGCTTGGTCATCTGCCCGTGAGCGAATATATGACCTGCGACATTGCTATTCTACCCTTGAGTGCTACGCTCTCTGACATAGAAGAGTTGATCATCGAACGCCGACAACGTCTGATCCCCATTGTCCATGAGCGCCAGCTGGTCGGAGTTATAACTCAAACCGATCTGCTCAACATGCTGGTCAATGATCCGGCCCATCTGCCTAAAAGCCTTCTGCATGAGACTGAAGAGCAGCCGCAGGAAAGAACCAAGAATCTGAAGCCGTTAATCGCTGAAAGCATCGATAAGAAAGTAGTGATCCTTCTGCAGACCATCGGTGAAGTAGCCGATTCTCTTGGCTTCCAGGTCTTTGCCGTGGGTGGTTTTGTCCGGGATCTGCTCCTGCAGAATAAAAACCTTGATCTCGATATTGTTGTGGAAGGAGATGGCATTATCTTTGCCGGAAAGCTGGGTCAGAGACTTAACGGACAGGTCAAAATCCATGAACGATTTAATACCGCTATGATCTGGTTGCCTGAGTGGAGTTTAAATGGCCTGCGGATCGATGTCGCCACGGCCAGGCTTGAATATTATGATTATCCGGCGGCCTTACCCACAGTTGAGCTCTCCTCAATTAAACTTGATCTCTATCGTCGCGATTTTAGTATCAACGCTATGGCCATCCAGCTCAACCCCTCACGTTTTGGCACCCTGATCGATTTTTTTAACTGCCAGGGAGATCTGAAAGATAAGAGCATAAAAGTACTGCATAACCTCAGCTTCGTTGAAGATCCGACCCGTATATTCCGGGCCATCCGTTTCGAACAACGCCTGGATTTTAAAATTGACAGCCATACCAGCCGCCTGATCCAGAGCGCGGTTAAAATGAACCTCTTCGGTAAGGCCCATGATCCACGTTTTTTCACCGAACTGCAGCTTATTTTTGCGGAGGAAAACCCGCTGCCCGCCATTAACCGCCTGGAAGAGTTCAAGCTCTTCCAGTTTTTATGGCCCAACCTGAAGCCTCATCTGAAGATTGATCGGCGCTTCAACCATATCATGACCCAGGCCAGACAGGCCATCTCCTGGTATAATCTGCTGTATCTGGCAGAAGCATGTCAACCGTGGCAGGTTTATCTGCTGGCTGTCATGGCTCGCTCTCAAGCCTCTGAGCTTTCTGCCTTTTGTCAGCGATTCGCCATTGCACCCAGGACCAGAGAGTTCCTGATCCAGCAGAAACACGCCGCCGACAAGCTTGCCAACATGCGGCGATCCGCCCTTCGTCCTTCTGAATTCTACCGTCTTTTCAGAGAACTTGCTAATGTGGGTCTTCTGTATCTTATGGCTATTGCCAGAAAAAATGAGATCAAAAAAGGAGTCTCTCTTTATGTGACCGAGCTGTGTAAAATCAAGACACAGCTCACAGGCCACGATCTTAAGGCCATGGGTCATATCCCCGGTCCGCAGTTTAAGGTGATGCTTGACAAATTACTGATGGCTCGTCTTGACGGAGTCGTCCAGAACCGAGCAGATGAGGAACATTATATCAGCCAGCATTTTCCACTACCGAAGTAGGTGCCTGCCTATTAACCGGTCAGATTATCTGATTATTTCAAGGAGCACTTCTTCTCATCTATTTCAATCAAGCCTGTCCCATTACAGGCATAGCACTGTTCTTCCGGTGCACAGCGACATTCTTCCCACTCATCACCAACCTTTGAACCACGCCACTCGGCATCGCATTCACAGGTCCCTTGCACCACTTTCTTACCCTGACAGACCGGACAGACCATACTTTTTTCCTGGCTCATAGCTACTCTCCTTCCTTTTGAAGAATTTTAGAAAGTTGGCATGGGCATCTTGCCCCATTTATGTTGCTCCGAAGTACGGGTGGCGGCAATAACCTCATGCGTCGAGGCATCCAAATCAACTAATAACACCGGGACCCGCTGCAGGCCCATGGCAAAGATCTGTTGCGGCGGCACCATCTGATGGTGAGCATCGGTTACTCTGACAAAAACAAGTCTTTCGACATCATAATTAGTAGGAACCGACCCCAGAGTACTGACAAAATTAAAAAAAATTCTAAAAAACTTGCCCAGCCCTCCTTTGAATTTATGCTGATGCCATTCCAGAATCTCTGGAAAACGTTCAATCATGTCATCAGAAAAGCGCCGATCCTCATCGGTTACCAGGGCATTAAGAAAAAAATCGCCCGGCATGACATAAACCAGATTTGCCCCTGATGCTGTGGTTGCCAGCAAATTCTCCACTTCCGGAGAGGTTTGCGCCTGATGATAAATCTTTCTTAGCTCAGCGGCTGGTCTGGTAAAAACGGAGATTATGGCCAGTCCTTCTTGATAAACAGGCGGGATCTGCTTGATTGTGTACATCCTGATCCCCATAGCAAGCAGCATTGCACCGCAAAGGCTCAGCAGATAAACGGTCAGGAGGCCAAGCCATTTGGGGCTAATCCAACCGAAGAGTAAATTATATATCTTCCCGCCAGGTTCACCAGGAATGAACATTGGAGTTTGGGCTTTATATAATTCATACACTGCTGGTTGTTCGTTCTGCATCCGCCATTCTTCATTGCGGGCCAGCAGATAATAAACAAACAACATGGTGATATACATGAAAACAATAATGAACCGGGGCCAATAGAGCATCAGCCCAAACCCGGAGATGGCCAGAAACAGATATTGAGGATGTCTGATCTTGGCATAAAAACTGCTCTGCACGACACCTTTTTTGGTAAACCGGCCCCAATATAAAGGAATCGCAGCACTCAAAAAAAGAACCAGACCAATTATCAGAAAGACCTGAAGGTAGGAAAGAAAGAGGATAAAGGGATCATCAAGAAAAACCATATGAGGAAGGAAAAACTCGGTGGTCCATCTGGTGAGTTCAAAGGAAGCCAGAAAACTGAGAATTGGCCCATAGACTCCATAAAAATACAGGGCAAACGGAGAGATCATTATGATAATTTCTATAGTGATCAACAAATAGGCAAAGCCGGTGGCGGCCAGAAGCCATTGAGGACTCTTTGTATGCTCCATATCTCTCCTTATGTGAAAAGAGAATCTTGCTCCTTACCAGCCAATTTTTGCTCGATGAGTTGCAGATCCTTCCATGTCTCCGCCTTCATTTCAGTTGCCTGCAGGAGATATGAAGGATGATAAGTAGGAATCAGCGGGATCTGTCTACCGTCCAGCCCCCTGTATAGATGACAACGGCCGCGTAATTGCGAAAGGGACTGGGGCAGATCCAGAAGAGCCCTGGTGGCAATAATGCCCATGGAACAGAGCAGCACCGGGGCAATTGCTACTATCTGCCGCTGCAGATATGAAAGACAACAATGGATATGGCTTGCTGCTGGTTGACAGGAGGCGGGCAGTCCGCATTTCAGAATGTTAGTGACAAAAACCTCAGCGGGATCAAGATGGATAGCCTCAAGCATGCGCGCCAGCATCCTGTCCTCCTCCAGTCCAAAGATCAGATCGGGAGAAGATCCGGTCAGCTCAGGCGTAGTCAGCCAGCCGCCGACGATAAGCAGCCTGGCCTTGGCTGTTCCCCTACCCGGCACTGGCATTACCCGCTGCGCTGCCAGCTCGCAGTTACGACAACTGTTTACTTCTGTGGCAATATCATCAGGCCGTTCTGATCCCGTTGTTAATGCCTGGTTTGGAGGCGGCAAACTTGCTATGCCGGCAGATGTCACCCTTCTTTCCACCAAGGGAAACGACATCGCTTGACCGGGATATTCTTCAATCCCAATACTGTGATGATATGCCATCAAGGCTCTAAGATCATTGATGATGTTATATTGCTGCTGGTCCATATGCTGTTCTACCCGGTCAATGCTGTCTGCTACAGATAGAGGCCTTATCAATATTAATTAGGCCTTGAATCAGTCCTGAATCCTTGACAAAATACGTAAAAGACTGATTATAGGATTCATACAAAAATATGATCACACTTCTTTTATATCATCTAAGTTGGGAAAAAACCACCGGAGGAACAAATGCCAATCTACGAATTTAAGTGTAATGATTGCCAGCAGAACTTTGAAAGCTTGGTTCTGATAGCTTCCGCTATCGATACCATCCGCTGCAAACACTGCAATAGTGCCAACATCAAAAAAATACTGTCAGTGACCAGCAGCCGACCGGCACAAGGGACAACCATTCCTGCCGGTGCCCTGTCCGGTTGCTCTACTCGCTCGGGCTTTTCTTGAGCATAAGTTATAATAGACCCGGGTGGTCCTGCTCAAATAACGTAGAACAATCTATGAATCCAGATATTACTTTTTTTTCTTTTCCTTAGGTGTGAAATCAAAAACGATCTCATCCTTTTTTAACAAACCATGTTGTCCCCGTGCTACCTCTTCAAGGAAGATAACATCGGTTTTCATCCTTTTGATTTCTTCACGCAGGGCGATGTTCTTTTGTAACAGATTCTGCTTCTCAGCATGCAAAGAGGCAATCTGTACCTTCTGATTCCGCAAAAACAACAAACCTTTACCCGGAGCTAAAATAATAGCCAGCAGGACAAGAACAGTAAAAAAAATTAAGACTTGGACCAATCTTTTCTGCTGGTCTGGTGACCAGGATGTTTTATATGTTTTCTTCATATTTATTATCCCAGCATTTAATTTAACATTATAATAACCATGACTTTCGAACCTGCCCTTTGTCTGGTCAGCGCCTGTCTTGTTGGGCTGTGCAGCCGTTATGACGGCCACAGCAAGCCGGATCACAATTGTTTGCACCTTTTACAAACCAGCCCATGGCTTCCTTTCTGTCCAGAACAAATGGGAGGCCTTCCCACGCCCAGGGTAGCTGCCCAAATTATTGGCGGGGATGGCAACGATGTCTTATCGGGTAATGCCAAAGTGATCACCCTGGAGGGCCTGGATGTGAGCCCGCAATTTATCAAAGGAGCAGAACAAACCCTTTTTCTGGCCAGCAGCCAACGGATAACGTCAGTTTTTTTAAAGAGTAACAGCCCTTCCTGTGGTCTCTCCGGAAAAACAGGAGTGACGGCCGCTCTACTCAAAAAAAACGGCTTTAATCTGCTCGAGTTCTAGGAGTTGGATTATCATAGAGAACCAGAATCTTTGTGCAGAACAGGGATGTTTCAATATCTCTTATCTTATTTAACACCCATCAGCCGCAGAATAATAATACCGGATTCATAAAGAAGATAAAGGGGTCCCCCCATGAGCAGCATATTCACAATATCAGGGGTCGGGGTCAGTAAGGCGGCCACTATGGCAATCACCAAGAGGGCGTAACGTCTATTTTTTTCAAAAGTTCGGCGCGGACAAACCCCTACCCGAGCGAGAAAGACCATAAAAACAGGTAGCTCAAAGATGGCGCCGAAAGCCAAAACAAACAAGGTCACAAAATTTATAAAACGAGTAACGGCGATAACCGGCCGCAGCTGTTCCGAACCAAAACCGAGCAGGAAATTGATGCCAAAAGGTAAGGTTACAAAATAACAGAATAAGGTTCCTGCATAAAAAAGAAGAGCGGTACACAGAATAAAAAAGAATAATTGCCCTCCTTCAACGCCGAAGGGCTTTCCCAGGGCGCGCCAAAAAACGGCCATAATCCATGGCATCAGCAGATAAAGGGCAACAAAAACAGCCAGTTTAACATGGGCCAAAAATGGCCCAGCCACACTAAAGAAATAAAGATTCTCCGCCAGATGACTCTGCACAACCCGCAATAGATCAGGAGTAAGAAAAAAAACTGCCACTGTTGCAGCAAGCACAGCCATTCCTAACAATTTCAACGATTTGCGCAATTCACCTATAAAAATTACCGCTTTATTATGGAATTCCATAAGAAAAAATTCAATCAGGTGAAGGGTAATGCATGCAGAATAAAAGTTGAAAGTGCTTTTTTATAAAAAAAATTCTGCTATAATTTCAACTTTCATTCTCTACTATTCTTTACTCGAACGCTCTACTTCTGCCTTGTGGAAAATAATCTCATGATCAGCCGGCTTTAAAGCAGGATCAGCAATAATATCAACCGAGATCTTATGCTTGTTTTCCAGGTCGATCAGCTCATGCCGTTTATTATTGAGGAGATAATGAGCGACATCAAGAGGGAATCGGCATTCCACCCGCCCTACCGTCTTACGACTGGCACCGGTCTGCATCCTCCGCAGATAAAAAAGGGCCAGCGTCTCCACTGAGCGCACTACACCACGACCATTGCAATGAGGACAGATCTGGTAATTGAGGGCCTCAACAGGGGCGCCCAGTTTCTGTCTGGATATCTGCATCAAGCCGAATTTTGAGATCCGGCTGATATCAACCTTGGCCTTATCCCGTTTCATGGCCAGTTTGACCTGCTTTTCCACTTCCCGGATATTCTTTTGGCTGCGCATATCAATGAAATCAACAACAATCAGACCACCAAGGTCGCGCAGCCGGAGCTGGCGGGCCAGCTCAATTGCCGCCTCCACGTTAGCCAGAAAAATTGCATCCTCAAAGTTCTGGCCCTTGCCGGTTGATCCTGAATTGACATCAATGGCCACCAGGGCTTCGGTGGGATCAATCACAATAGAGCCGCCGGATGGCAGAAAGACCTGTGGTTGATAGATGGACTCAATCTGATCTTCGACATTGTACTGGTTGAAAATGGGACGGGCACCTTTGTGTAATCTGACCTTGGTGTTCTTTTGTTCGTCGGGCAGCATATCAATAAAATCCCGGACCTTTTCCATGGCCGCCAGATCATCCACCAGAATCTCTTTGATTTCCGGATCAAAATGTTCCCGCAGAAATCGCAGAACACAATCCTGATCCTGATAGACCAGACCGACCCCGTCCATGGCCTGGCCTTTGGCCTTGATCTCGCCCCAGAGTTTTATCAGATATTTGACATCCTTGGCCAGTGAGGTTTCTGTCAGATCACAACTGGCGGTGCGCACAATCCAGCCGATACCTTCCGGGATCTGCAGATCATCCATAATCTCCCGTAATTGAGAACGCCGTTCATCGCCAGAGATTTTTTTAGAGACCCCGGAAGAATCGGAACCAGGCATGAGCACAACACAGCGCCCCGGCAAAGAGAGATAGGTGGTCAGGTTGGCCCCCTTATTACCGACCTCTTCCTTTACGACCTGGACCAGCATCTCCTGACCTCTCTCCAGCACCTCATTGATATTGAGATTTTTCCATTGATGCTGTTCAATCAGCTTCATGGTCTTGTCGCTGATATTTTGTCGATAATACTCCGGATGGATTTCACTGAAAGGGAGGAAGCCGTTTTTCTCGGTCCCATAATCAACAAAGACGGCCTGCAGATTGGATTCTACCGCAACAATGCGGGCCTTGTAGATATTGCTTTTCGTATGTTCTCGGGCGATCGTTGAGACATGGAGAGATTCCAGACGGCCATCCTCAAGCATGGCAATACGGCACTCTTCCGGCTCCTCAGCATTGATCAATAACCTGCTGATGGTAGTCTTGGTTTTTTCCTCTTCAACATCAGGGACCTCGTCATCATCTTCATTCTGAATATCGAGCTCCGCAGTCGGCTTTCTCCTTCCCCGTGACCGGGGCGAACGTTTTGCCTTCTGGCCAATTTGTTCCGGAGTTGCCGGCTGATCGGCAACCACTTCCGTCTGCTCTTGTTCAGGAGCAGCCTCAGGGGCAATTACCAGATCGGCACCTTCAGATGCCGGCACTGCCGGCATCTCCGTATCAGGCTTTTTCCTTCTTGGTCGGGCCGGCCGGCGACCGCTTTTTTTCTGCGGAGTACTGGTTATTGCGGCACTCCCTTCTTCTGATTCCTTATTTAAACCAGAGGCGGCTGTGACATCCTGGCTCGCCACCTCTTCTCCAACCGGGGCGACAAGACTTGAGTCAACTACCTCAGAGACGAGCTCTGTTTTTTTTCGTCGGGGCCGCGCAGGTCTTCTGGCTGTTTTTTTCTCCGGGGTCGGGGAAGTGGCGCCCACTTCTCCTTCTCCAGGTTTATCTTCTTGATTTGTTCTTGTTTCATATATATTTGCCTGTTCTTCCTGACTTGCAGATTCAATAACCTCGGAGATATTATTTTTTTTTCTTCTCGGTCTGGCCGGTGTGCGGGCCGCTTTTTTTTCTGTTTTTTTTGCTTCTACAGGCGCTTCTGGAACTATTGCCTGTTCTGGTCCGGCTCCCTTGGCAGTTGCCTCGTCTTTGCTGGAACTCTTCCACCAGGAGCCGGTTTTGGCCTTGACCTTTTTCTCACCTTGTTCTGGAGCAGCTTCTTTTGCAGGACTTTTTTTCTTCTCTGTCATTCTCAGTTTCCTTGATCTACAAACTATTTTCCTTGATAAAAATAGTTTGTAGACAGCTTTGACACCCGACAAAATATTATCACAGGTTGTCGTAATTTTAATAAACGCCATTTGATACTTCGACTGGCGCCTTCCATGGGCAGACACGTGCAAACGCATCCATCCCATTGTAGTTTGTAATACTGATCAGAGCAGCTTGAAGATCTAACCTTCTGACGAATTCTTTCGTCTAGCTGCCTGCTGATAAAATTCTTTATTATTATGTACTAGCCTTTCAACTCTTCCGGCACTGATCAGTATATCAACACATGCCTTAGTCAATTCCAGATCCTGCACATGCAAGGCCTTATCTATCTCTTCTAGCGGGCAAGGCCGACGTTGCAACAGCGCTGCTATTTCCTCCACGAGTTGCGGCGGCATTTGCTGTCTTGTTGCCAATTCTGTATTCTCAATCGCCTGAAAATCAACAAGGATTTCGACCCGGCCGCTATAACCATCAGCCAGCATTGCAGCGGCCTGTGCCATTTTTTCTCGGGTCACAGGTCGGGCACGGTCATCCATTGGTGGTCTGGCCACCGTATTCAACTGAATTCTTGCCGGATCTATCTTCCGGACAGCTTGCTGCAAGGCTTTTAAATCCTCCAGACTGTCATTAATATCCCTGACCAGCAGGATCTCAAGCCAGAGTTCACCCTGAAACTCACGACTAAAAAGAGCCAGACCTTCGATCACCTCTTCCAGATTAACCGAAGCGGCTGGTTGATTGACCCGCTCAAAACTCTCCTGCCTGGCCGCATCAAGGGAAGGAATAACAAAATCGGCAGCAGCTAATGCAGCGCGGACTTGCGGATCAAAAAATAGAGTGCCATTGGTGAGGATGGCCACTGGTTTATCGGTCTTGGCCTTGAGATGAGCAATGATGTCTCCGACTCCGGCATGGAGGGTGGGTTCACCCATGGCCGTCAAGGTAAAAACATCAATGGGCCGCCCGCCCGTGCCCTGGGCTAAAAACTGATCTATTTCTTCTATAATTTCGGCCGTAGGGACATATTCTTTGCGCTCACAAGTCAGCTCTGTGGTAGGGCCCACCTCACAATAAATACAGTTGAGACTGCAGATCTTGGGCGGCAGCAAGTCGATGCCCAGTGAGTGGCCAAGACGCCTGGAATAGACCGGGCCAAATAGATATTTCATTGTTTGTACACTTGATGCCTCACGGCAAAAATACTCTTGGTAGGAGCAAAAATTTTTAAGTTTTCAGTATTCTGTATACAATGACAAAAAATATAACAAACCCTCTTCATTATCAAGATAAATCTTTACCAGACACTGTTAAGTATTCACCTACAATAAGTTTTGCCATGGCTACTACTGGATCTTTGATGATTGATAGCAGAGCAACACTTTTAAGCCACGAATAGCTTGAAACATTCAACCTGATTAAGTAAAGTCGTACGAATTATTATATTCTTATTTTTTATATGCCATTTAATGGTAAAAATTCGGTGCCAATTATACCATAGCAACTAACCACTTTGAAGAAAGTGTATTCCTGACAGATAATCTGCTTTTGATTTAAACCACAGTCAGGAGCAGCCTGAAGTCCATAAAATATAAGCTATTCATTTCCGCAAAGGAGATTACCGTGACCAAGCTCTACCATTTTCGTACTTACCGTCTGCTCAGCCTGACTTCTTTGATGGCCTTATCGCTTCCAATCTGCAATGGCTTTGCCGAGACTGTAAATACTGAAGAATGGCAGATAGCAGCGGACAAAATCACTCGTTATGAAGATCCCCGTTCTATCATTGCTGAGGGTAATGTCGTTTTGATTAAAAGGGAGCAGCTGCCACCGGAAATTGCTCAAAAACAACAGAAAGATCAACAATGGGCTGAACTTCTGGAAGAATCACCCTCTGCCCCGGAAGAAACAACTGGTCGGGCATTAGAGGCAGATACGGCGCCGCGTTTTGAAACGAAAGTAACTATCCAGGCAGACTGGATTGCTTATGATGTCGAGCAAAGCTCCATTAAAGCCCGCGGTCATGTCTCCATTAAAGGCGCTGACGATGAAATAAAAGCGGAAGAGGGTGTGGTTGATCTGAAGAAAGAAACCGGGACATTTACCGATGCTACTATCCTGCGTAAATCTCTGGACCTGCACCTGGAAGGACAGACCATTGAAAAAACAGGATTCAATACCTATCACATTGAAAACGGTTGGGTCATTACCTGTAAACTGAAAGACAATGAGACTCCACCCTGGAGTTTTGCCAGTACCGATACTACTATCACCGAAGGCGGTTACGCCGTATTGAAAAACGCCACCTTTCGGATCAAAGACGTTCCGGTGCTTTATACGCCCTGGATGATTGTGCCGGCCAAAAATAAGCGCCAGACAGGCCTGATGTTTCCTGAGATCTCCAGCTCCGAACGTAATGGTTTTGGTTTAAACCTGCCTCTATTTCTTAATGTCTCCGACTCCACTGATGTGACCATTTTTCCTGAATATTATTCGGAAAGGGGAGCAATGCCGGGCATGGAATTTCGTTATGTCCTGGGAGAAGCTCAAAAAGGTAATTTTCTTGGTAGTTTCCTCAAGGATGAGCTAACTGATCCATCCGAAATCGACTATTACCGGGAAACAGGTTATACCCATACCAATGAAGAACGCTACTGGTTGCGGGGCAAGGTCGACCATGATCTTGCGAACGACTTGTATACCCGTATCGACCTCGACATCGTGTCGGATCGTGATTATCTGACAGAATTCAACACCGGATATACAGGGTTCACCCCCAGCAATAACCGCTTCCTGGAGATGTATGGCCGTAATTTTCAAAACAAGACGGAGGACCAGCGTCTCAACACTTTCAAAATATTGAAGGCCTGGGACTCCATGTCTTTGGAGACTAATCTGCTGGCCGTCAACGATATCCGTGCCGATACCACTTTACCTTCCTCACTTTGGAAACTCCCAGGAGTGGATTTCACCGGTTCTTTACCTCTTGCCGACACCTCGGTTAATCTTGATTGGGATACTGATTATGTCAATTACTGGCAGAAAGATGGTATCGGCGGCCATCGTGTCGACCTGTTTCCCCGCATCAGCACCCCTGTGCCTCTCGGCAATTATCTGGAATCACGGGCCGAAGCCGGCGTGCGGCAGACCTCCTATTTGGTTGAAACCGATGGAGATGGCATCTGGAATCAAGATGATACCCCCAGTCGTTCCCTCTTCAATTTACATGGGGAAGTCGGCACCACCTTGCTGCGGAATTTTGGCCTGAACAGTGAAGAGACGGCGAACTGGGATCATCGGCTCCGTCCCTATGTTCAATACGATTATTTGCCCGACACCAACCAGGAGGACCTGCCCTTTTTTGATGAAGTTGACCGTATCAGTGAGAGCAATGCCCTGACCTATGGGGTCAATAATTTCTTTGAACTGTTTCGCGACAGTACCAGAGGATCAAGCCGCGATTATGCTTATTTCAAAATGTGGGAGAGTTATGATTTCCGTGAACAATACTCTGCCAACCCTTTAACCCCTATCAGCTTCGAACTTGGCTGGAATCCGGTCCACAACTTTTCCCTGGCCTATCAAAGTGATATCGGCGCCTATGGTGAGGGCTTTACCTTTTACAGTGTGGCCAGCAGCTATCGTAATAGTCGTGGCGACTCTATTGGTCTGGACTATCGCTATAGCAATACCGAAAAAATCCTGGGTTCGACCTTTAGCAGCACCAATAATTATAACAATACACCAAGTCCTTTCTACCCGTATTTTACCAGCAATTTTGAAGATATCCATCAGATCAATGTCTTCCTGAAGACCAAGATTATGGAATCCGTGACCGCAGCCTACCATATTGAGCACTCACTTACTCAATCCCAGACCATTGAACAGAATGTTTCCCTGATCTACCAGCCATCCTGCTGGTCGGTGGAATTCCGATCTCATTATACCCCTGGTGATCAGGCGGTCATGCTGCTGTTCAATCTGGCTAATATTGGCAATCCTTTTGGCATCAATCTCGCCGGACAGTAAGGTATAATGAATTATGACATCTTCAATGGCGATGCCGACGGCATCTGTGCTCTTCATCAGCTCCGTCTTGATTCACCATGCCCCGATGCCATTCTAGTCACCGGACCAAAACGAGATATCGCCCTGCTGTCACCATTGCAGGGCGTAAAACATAGTTCGCTCACCGTCCTGGACATTTCACTGGAAAGCAACCGTCCTTTTTTGGAGATCCTCCTCAGGAACTCCAATGAAATACTCTATATAGATCACCATTTTGCCGGCGTGATTCCCGAAGCACCGGCCTTCACCGCCCATATTAATACGAGCCCTGATACCTGTACCTCGCTGATCGTCGACTCATTACTGCAGGGGCGTTACCGGCAATGGGCCATTGTCGCCGCCTTTGGTGATAATCTGCATGAGGCAGCCCGGAAGAGCGCGCAGACACTTTCTCTTTCTATGCCGGTCATTGAACAGCTGCAGGAACTGGGCGAGCTCCTCAACTATAATGGTTATGGCGCTGAACTGGCTGACCTTCATTTTCACCCGGCCGAACTGTACCGGGCCATCTCTGCCTATATTGAGCCTCTTGATTTTATTGCCTCTTCACCGACGCTCACTGTTCTTCGTAACGGTTTTCATCAAGATATGGCCCTGGCGCTCAAGCAAGCTGTTATCAATCCAGGCGGCCGTAACCGCCTATATCACTTTCCCGATACGGCATGGGCCCGGCGGATTGCCGGTGTGTTTGCCAATATAAAAGCCCAGGAAAGAAAAGAGGCTGCCCATGCCCTCATTGTCGATAATGCTGACGCCACCCTGCGTATCAGTGTCAGGGCCCCTTTGCATGAACGAAAAAATGCTGACCTGCTTTGCAGAGCCTTTCCTACCGGCGGCGGGAGGGCAGCAGCAGCAGGCATCAACTCGCTACCCCCTGAAATGCTGGACCAATTCATTGCCGCCTTTCACGCGACTTATGACTAATTTGCTCTGCATCGTCATCAATCAGCCAGTGATAAACACTGATGACCCTTCAGCTCCCATCACACACTACAAGAGGTGTTATGATTAATCCCTGCAAGCGCTTGTTCTTATCTGTCCTGACCATTATCTGTATTGCCCTTTTCGCCTTTCATCCCCTAGCCATTGCTGCTGAACCTGAAAAAATAAAGGCCGCGGATCTGGTCACAGATGGACAAACAATTGATCTCCAGCATGAAAAATACATCACGCTCTTTAAGGAACTACGCGAGAAACATCTTTTTACTCAGGTGGAACTCGACCGAATGTTTAAGGGGATTAAGATCGACAGAAAAGTGCTGGAACTCATGGATAAGCAAGGGGAAGCCAAGCCATATTATTCCTATTGGCCGCTTTTTATCACCCCGGCCATTATCAAAAGAGGACAGCAAGAGCTCAAAACCAATCAGCACACCCTAAATCGTATTGAAAAAGAACTGGGAGTCGACCGCGAAATAGTTATTGCCATCTGGGCTATTGAATCTCGATTTGGTGAAAACAAAGGCAGCTTCGGCGTTTTCAAGACCTTAAATACCCTCTTTGACGCCTATCCGCGACGTAGCGCTTTCTTCCGTGATCAGCTGATCGATTTTCTTATTCTCAGTCGCGACAATCAATTTGATTCCCTGGCCATCAAGGGCTCATACGCCGGCGCCTTTGGCCAGACCCAATTCATCCCCTCGAGTTATCGTGAATATGCCATTAGTTTTGATGGGGATGATCAACGGGATGTCTTTAATTCCGTCGATGATATCCTGGCTTCCATTGCCAATTATCTCCGCCGCCATCAATGGGTCAGTAAGACCCCGCTTTATGTTGAAATCGGCAGCGAATTAAAGGGCGAGGAGCTAATTGAAGCCAGCAGCAAAGGTACTAAAAGCCGGGTCGACTGGCAACTGGTCAGTACCACTCAAGGAATAAAGCTGCCACCATCACCGGACAATAAACAACTGTCAATTGTCGGTCTGGAGAAATCTCTCTTAACCGGCGGCGGCTTTCGCTATGTGGCCGGCTATCCGAATTTCCAGGCCATTACCAAATGGAACAACTCTAACAAGTATGCTATGGCTGTCTGTGAACTGGCTGAGGCCTTGAAACGCAATCCATAAGAACATGAACACATCAATAGACAGCAATATTTGTTTGTTCCTTTGGCGCCAGGCCATGGTCATTATCGTCTTCTGCCTGTGGTGGCCAGCGCAAGGATACACTCAAGATTCACCCCTGCTTTTCCCGCACCATAATCAGCTCTCCTCCTTAAGCGATGACATGGACCACCAGAGCCTGATCACGGCCGCAACACGTCATCTTGGCTATCTGCATAAGCTCTCGCCTGATACGGTGGTGCAACTGGACCAGGATATTTGTAATAAAGAATGTCTATTGCAGTCGATGGCGACATTTATAGAGATCCTGCAGCAGGAGCCAAGCCCGACTGAACTTGATCGGGCCATTCAGCAAAATTTCCATATCTATCAGACTGCCGGCCGCGATAAAGGGCGGAAGGGAGAAATGCTGATCACCGGTTATTATGAGCCGGTTCTGGAAGGCAGTCTGAGCAAAGGTGAGCCGTTTATCCATCCTCTTTATTCTCCTCCTGATTCACTCATCAACTATCGTGATCCTGTCTCCGGCAAGAAGACTACAGGCCGCCAGCATCCAGGGGGGCAGACAATTCCCTTCTGGTCCAGGGCAGAGATTGAAGAAGGAAAGCTACTGGCCGGTAATGAACTGGTATATCTGAAAGACCAGATGGATGCCTTCACCCTCCATATACAAGGATCCGGCAAGATCCGTTTGCCGGACGGTTCTCTTCGAGCCCTCCAATTCGCTGCCACCAATGGTCACCAATATAAAAGCATCGGCAAGTTACTGGTGGATGAAAAAAAAATGTCCGCGGCAGAAACAACCATGCCCAGTATCCGGCAATACCTGAGACAGAACCCGCATGAACAAAAACGGATCCTGCATCACAATCCCCGATATGTTTTTTTCCAGTGGAATACAAAAAAGGAGAGCCCGACCGGCAGTATCGGACTACCACTTACTGCCGGGCGATCTATTGCTGTTGATCCTGCAACTCTGCCCACCGGTCTTATGGCCTATATAGTCACACAGAAGCCTGTTCTGGACAAGGAAGGTCGACTGCTGCATTGGGAACCGATGCACCGTTTTGTCCTGCCGCAGGATGCTGGCGCGGCCATCAAAGGCGCTGGCCGGGCCGATCTATTCTGGGGCAATGGTCATTATGCAGAAATAGCTGCCGGCAATATGAAGGAGCAAGGACAACTCTATTTCCTGGTCAAAAAAGATATGACCACAAATACAAAACAGGCCACCTTGGCAGCGCGCCCGAGTTTACCATAAAATTAGAGCTGATGCTCTTTTGCTAGATCCTTACAGAACGCTATTGCCCTGCTCTTCACTCTCGCTTCTTGCTTTGTTGCTTATTTCAAGAAAGCGCTAACGCTGCAGCCCCCCAAAAACTCAATCATGGTTCCGCCAACAGGACGCTCTGCAAATGATTCAGCCAAAATTCAAACATTATGGATCAACAGAAGATTGCAAAACAATCTATCTGATAGCTCCCAAACATCCGGATAATTTCTGGTCGATGCAAGGAACAGCAGATATTCTCGGGGCCAAAACCCTTATGCCAAATTCTGCCCTGGCAACTTTGATGGCTTTGACCCCTGAAAAGGTAAATATCAAATATGCCCTGGCTGATGAAAATGTCAGCGCCATCGATTTTACATTTCCGTGTGATCTGGTGGTGATCACCGGTGGCACTCTTCATGCCCCAAGGATCCATGAACTCTGCCATGAATTCAGAAAAAGAGGAAGGCAGATAGCACTCGGCGGCACATACGCTTCTATTGAATATGACCGTTGCGACGGTCTGGCAGATTTTCATTTTATTGGCGAAGCGGAATACACCTGGCCGCTTTTTCTCAAGCAATGGACAGAAGGCAACACTACCAATATTTATAAACAGGAACACTATATTGACATGAAGGATAGCCCTCCTCCCGACTGGTCATTAATCAGCGCCGGGGACTATGTTAATATCAATATTCAAACGAGCAGAGGCTGCCCGAACCAGTGTGATTTTTGCGATGTTATTCAATATGTGGGCCGAAGATACCGGACCAAAGCCATTGACCAAGTCATGCAGGAATTGCAGAACGCACTCGCTATCGGCGCCAGAACGGTTTTCTTTTCAGATGATAATTTCCTTGGCAATAAAGCATTCACTAAAGAATTGCTGGCAAGCGTCATCGCCTGGAACGTCAAACAGTCCAGACCCCTATCCTTCTCTACACAGATCACNNGTCCAGGTGGCTGATGATGATGATTTACTGAAGATGTTCGCGGATGCGCGATTCTCGGTCCTGTTCCTCGGCGTGGAAACGGTGAGACAAGAGAGCCTGGATGAAGTACACAAAGGCCAAAATCTAGAGAAAGATATCTTTGAAAGGATCAGAAGAATCTCCCGTTTTGGTATCGTACCCTTTATTGGTCTGATTGTCGGTTTTGATCATGATGATGAAAACGTCTTTGCCGAACTGGAGAATTTTCTGGTGGCAACGGACAGCCCCATCGCCGGCATAAGTTTGTTAAATGCCCCTCGACATACCACTCTCTACGACAGATTAAAGAAAGAAGGACGACTTACTGACAACAACTTTTCAGGAGAATGGCAATTAAATACCAATATCATTCCCAAGCAGATCAGTCTGGCAAGACTCAGCGTTTTATATTGGGGTCTTTTCCGGAAAATTTATCAACCGGATCTTTTTGAAGACAGATTACTTAACTGGTTAAAAAATATTGACTACTGCACTGACCTTTATGTGCACAAAAAGGCTGATCCCAAGCAGTTACTCTTTGGCTGCAAAATTTTTAAACATTTTATAATGAATGAAAAGCCGCCTATTCGGGCTCTCTTTTTTCGAATGTTAAAAAAGACCTGGGCCATAAATCCGAAGCTGATCAGACGTTTTTTTACCGTTATTACTCAATACAGCCATTTTTATAATTTTGTGAACCGGGACCGTACTTAACTAACGGCCCCTCAGGTCTGTCTGGCCATTACTTTTTATCTTTTAATTAAATACTGGTGCCCTCATCAAGATTCTGATGTCCGGTCCGGTCACAGCTTCTGCACCTGTTGAGGCGCTTAAGGGAATCCTGATCTATCATGACTTACCAGGCTCTTCCGGAGGTAACTCATCTTCAGAAAAAGGCATCACGCCAAGCCTGAGCATGACTGCATCAAAACCTGCCAAAAATTCGCCGGGATTGAAATCAGCGACCACACCATCAAGCGCTTGATTGATCAAGGAACAAAAACGATCAATAAAATCCAGGTCGGCAATAACCCCTGACTGCATCAACTCTCTGGCTATGGCCAGCTCGTTTTGGTGCAGTTCCCCATCAGCCCCCTTGATGGTGACCACTAAGTCATGTTTGATCTTATAATATTTCAGGCCATGGCCGAGAGCATCGTAGAGTATTGACAGAGCAAGATCCGTTTTACCCTCCTTTAAAATGCGTCTGCCACTGCGTATATGTAATCTGGCTCTCAGCAGGGCTGCTTCTTCTGCCGTCAAATTTTTCTCATCCATCAAACCAAAATGAGGCATAGACATCATCCTTGCATCAATATTATTGCGTATGCCTTATGGCAGTAACGACCAGGAACAGGACTCATTAGTATTATATTAACAGAGAAAATCACTGGGCTGACTGTGGCACAGAAGCAGATCGGTCTCCTTGAGTGCACAAGTGACCTGCGCTCCAGCATCCTTGATGGCAGCCCGCAGACCTTCCTCAATAACCGGATGGTAAAATGGCAGGGTCAGAAGGTCAAACACGGTCATTTTTTGATCTATGGCCAAGGCCAGCAAATGGGCCAGATGTTCACCGTCCGGCGCCGCCAGTTCCGCCCCTAACAACAGCCCACCATTCCTTTCGGCATAAAGACGCACCATGCCCCTGTTTGTTCCTGACATACGGGCGCGTGACTGGTTCCTGAAATCATAGCTGCCGATGACGAAATCAACCCCTTGCAGCTGACGATAAGTACGGCCGAGAAAAGCAATATTCGGTTCAGTAAAAATGATGGCCAGGGGGACGCGGCGTTTAAAGCAATGCGGCGGCATATCATGCACCGCATTATAGCCGGCAATATGGCCTTCGTCGATGGCTTCATGCAGAATCTGGTGGTCGCCATTGGCATCACCAGCTATGAAGATGGGTAAATCTGCAACCTGCATGGTCTGGCTGGAAAAATCAGGTAGACCTCGTTCATTTACCCTGATCCCTATTTTCTCCAGGCCAAGCCCGTCAACATTAGGCTGCCGGCCGATTGTCAGCAGTACTTTATCCACTTGGGTGGCAGTTTCCCCGGCTCGCAGCAGCAGTCCATCATC
The DNA here is from genome assembly GCA_002424635.1 of Desulfobulbaceae bacterium UBA5611. Lineage (GTDB taxonomy): Bacteria > Desulfobacterota > Desulfobulbia > Desulfobulbales > Desulfocapsaceae > UBA2270. The sequence goes on along the minus strand of DIKT01000021.1, from coordinate 5,976 downwards.
GTGACGCTCTATTTCCACTTGCTGCCCAAAGACCATCGGAAAATCATGCTGCAGCGCTTCAATCACCGCCTTATTCACTTCAGGATCAGAGATCCGCGCCACCGCTGCTGAAGACTGAAAGCCCGTAACCTCGACACCAAGCCTGCTCAATGCCTGGGCGTATTCCAGCCCTGAGGGTCCGAGACCGATAACCGCCATCCTGAGCGGCAAGTCCGGCACTTCGACCATGTCTTCGGTAGTCAGGATCAGATCGCTGAATTTTTTCCAGGCTTCCGGAAAGATTTGCCGGGAGCCGGTGGCGATAATGATACGTTCACCTGTGATCAATGTTTCTCCTACTTTAACAACGTTTGGTTCAATAAAGACCGCTTGTCCCTGGATAATTTTTGCACTGTAGCGCTGGGTACTCTCAATCATGCCGTTGGTAAAGCCATCCCTGAGCTGCCTGACATATTGGAGGACTGCCCTCCGGTCAATCATGAGTCCTTCGCTGCCGGTAATGCCCCTGGCCGCCATGTTCTTTCGCCGATGATAGAGACTGGCGACCTCCATGAGAGTTTTCGTCGGCATACAGGCAGAGCGCGCACAACTAGTTCCATAGGGACCGTTCTGGACCAACAGAAAATCATCGGTGAGCTTTTTTACCTCCCCTAAGGCTGACAGGCCGGCACTGCCAAGTCCGATAATGACGATCTGTGCTTTTTGTGGCATTGGCTTTTCCTCCATGATTTGTTCGGTAATTTATCGTTCGTTATTAATGGTCAGGATGGTGGTCACAGATGAGGAAAGTTGGGGTTATGTGCAACTTCCCAGAGAAAACCGTCAAGATCAGTAAAATATCCGGAGTATCCGCCCCAGTCGGTCGGTTGTCCCGGCCTGGTGATCTTGGCCCCATAAGCGGCAACGCTCTCAAGCAAGGCATCTACTTCCGCAGGCGAGCGCACATTATGGGCCAGAGCGAAACCTCGAAATCCCGAGCCTTCTGCTGCAAGACCGGCATCAGCGGCCAGGCTCTCCCACGACCAGAGGGCCAGCCATATTTTCCCCAGTTCAAAGAAGGTAACAGACGGCGGCGTCAGCAGCCGAGGCAGACCCAGGCACTCTTCATAAAAACGAGTAGCACTCTCCAGATCGGCTACACCAAGTGTGATCAAGCTAATGCGGGGCTCCATAATTATCTCCTGCCGCTTAAGGGTGTCTTGAAAAATGAGGATTTTTGTTCAAAATCAAGGCATTGTGATAAATTTTACCGCAGGCATATAGATGATATTCCGAGGATAAAATTCTGAGCATAACGCTGAGTTTGGGCGAAAAGACCATTTTTCAAGACACCCTTAAGATCCAAGAAGACATTGCTCTGAGTTGTTGAGGCCCTCGTAATATCGCGCCTCGATCAGGGTCTCCTCCGGATCGCGAAAATATATTGATATCCCAGTGCCATGGGCGCCCCAGCGGGGCACCGGACCTTCTTCAATATCGATCTTATTAACCTCAAGTCGCTGGATCAGCATTAGCCATGCTTTCTTCTGCAAGACCAGACAAAAATGATTCAGCTTACCGGAATGACAATCAGCCCGGGAGCCTTCCCGCCACATCTGTTGTGGAAACAGATCGATAATCGTATCCGGATTCAAACGCACCGACGGAAATGGCGCCTCTCCTCTGCGGTATTCCTCCAGTCGTTCCGGGGTAAACAGAAGTACCTTTGAATAGAAGGTGAGCATCTCCTCAGTATCATCTACATTTAAAACGATGTGATCCATTACACATTCCATAGGCAATCCTTCTGCAAAGTTAGCCGACAGCACTCCATATTGTTATAGTAAAGCTGATTATTTATTTTCGAGAAATTGCCGGGCTTGCACCAGTTCCGGCCGGTCACTATCCCGAGCAGCGGTTAAGGCCTGTAGCTGCACGTAGTAATCTGTGGCTGCGGTGCGATTGCCGGCGGCATCTGCGGCACGGGCGGCACCGTAAATTGCCCGGAAGCGGTTAGGATCTCTCTTGAGAGAGCGCTCGAATTCGGAGAGCGCCTGTCCTGGCTGGTTGAGGGCGATGAGCATCTCGGCCAATAATTCCCGGGAAGGCACGATATTGCCAGGGGTGACTGGATGCTTGTCGCTGGCCTCTTCCAATTCCGCTGCCGCTCTCATAAGTTGCACGGCCTCCTCGTGCCGGTTCTCAGCAAAGGCGACCCAGGCGTTTACCGTTTTGATTTGCAAGTCAGCCTGGCTGGCCCAGTAACCGATCTTGGCCGTTATCATCGCCTCTTTTAAAGAGTGCAGACGTGCAGCATCCTTGCGTGCCGCCGCTACGTCATTGATGCGTGCCGCACCTAGAGCGCGTGCGAAAACCAGGATCGCTTCCGCCTGGGGAAACTTGTCCCAGGCAAGCTCGGCAGGTGATAACTGCAGTGCCGCCGCCTGCTGCCAATCACCACGTTCCAGGGCAAAGCGGGCGGGAATGGCCGCAAAGGCATAAGCGGCCACAAAGTTTTCGACATTCACCTTGCGAATGGCTGCCACCTCATCCACCAGTTGTTTCGCCGCCTTATCCTGGGCCTGCTGCAGCTGACCGAAGACCATATAGTCGATGGCATGCAGAGCATCATAGGTACCGATACCAAGGGTATCTTCCGTCAGTTCAGCCTTGGCCGCCAGGTATGAGGCCCGGTTGCCCTCTACCATTTCCTGCCACAGGCCGACCCGGCTGTAAATATGGGACGGCATATGCAGGACATGCGGTACCGAGGGTGCAATGTCGGCGTAGGCCTTGGCGAAAGGAAGCCCTCTGTCGGCCAATTCGGCATAGTCGTAGGTGTGAATCAAATAATGGGCAATACCCGGATGATTGGGATATTGCTTGAATAATGGCTCAAGAATAGCCGCCGCCTGCAGCTGGTTGGCAAAGGTCTTGTCGGTGGGTTGGGCGGTCACATTCAGGATGAGGGCATAGAGAATCCGGGCTTCCACGTCATCAGGATAACGAGCCGCCAGGCTTGCCATGGCTTTTTCAAATGCCACTGCGCGCGGTCGGTGTTCAGTTATCTCCCAGTCCTTGAAGAATACGGCAAGCGCTGCAATATAGTCTCTTTCGCGCTGACTCCCGGCGCCAACCCGTTGGGACTCAGCACTGGCTGCAGCACCAGCCTTCATGGCCATAGGGTTAGGCGGCCACGCTAAGGGATTGCCCATTGACATGATAGCAAGGCCCCAGTGCGCCATCCCACACTGGGGATCGTGTTGCAGGACTTTGGCGAACGATTTCTTCGCCGGATCGAACCAGAAGGAATGAAACAGCGTCATGGCCCGGTTGAATTCCTTCTGGGCGGCCGGATTACATGAAACAGGAAAGTTGACCACGCCAAGCTTTTCCGCTTGATCAGCGGGTGGCCTATGCTCTTCCTGGGCCCAGATTCCCGAAGCGCCGGCGATGAATAGTATAGTTAAAATGCATGTAATACCTGCTGCCTTTTTCATGTTTACCTCCATCGACATGTTGATTGAACAGAGTTTAAATATGTTGCGGGCCTAATCTGAGAGAACAATTTTTGGACCAGTTTCCAAGTTACTGAATGCCAGATGGTAAATAATAGCATGATATGCTCCCGATGGTTTTTAATGGCAAGCAAGCATTGTCTGCCTCCTGTTCTTTCTTGGTGCACATGAAGGTGAGGAACAAGTGGATAGTGACCGTCCATCCTGGTCGCTATAGGAGAGCAAGCGGCCAGGATGATCTTAAGCAAGATTAAGGAATCGGGGGCAGTGGCTCTGATGACGTCGTTGTGACAACGTGCAGCACACCAAGAGAAATCCAGCTCATGATCAATGAGATGACTAACAATGTCTTCGCAGATAACCGGCAGGTTCTGCCTGACAACATGGACAGGACTAAATTGTGCCTGAGGATAGGAATAAGGTTGGTAGCAAGCCATGCGACAATATCTCTCTGAAAGTGGATGGTTGACCCGCTTTACTTCGGTTGATATTGTAATAATTATACGGCTGCTATGTGTGAATTTACAAGAGAATTACAAAATTAACATGTTCCAGGCATATCGACAGGCAGGAACGCCAGGCGCCAATCACCGCCGTTCCTACCATCAAATGAATGTTTTAATACATTCATCCGGCCAGTAGGTGAGTTGCGGCCTTATTTTTTTGCCACCATGCTTTTGTGCACTTGGCAAAGTTACCTCGCTTGCTCTGCTTCTTACCATCAGCCAAGCAAACTGAAACGCTCCCAGAAGTCGGGGAAAGATTTGGCGACGCAACCCTCATCACTGATCTGCACGCCGGCCACCTTGAGACCGGCTACCGCAAAACTCATGGCCATCCGATGATCCTTGTAAGTATCAATGACCGCACCATGCAGACCGGCCCCGCCATCACCATGAATAATCATGCTGTCCTGCTGCTCTTCCACCCGGGCCCCCATTCTGGTCAGCTCGGTTACCACCGCACTCAAACGATCGCACTCCTTGATCCGCAGGTGGGCAATATTGTTGATCACCGTGTTGCCATGGGCAAAAGCTGCCACAACCGCTAAAGTCGGGACCACATCCGGCATATCACCCATGTCGACGGTAATTCCCTCCAGCCGTTCCCGGCCCTGAACCGTAATGCCGCCGCCCTCGCGGCTGATATTGCAACCCATCCGGGCTAATAATGGCACCAGCCCGGCATCTCCCTGCAGTGAGGGCACCGGTACATTGCTCACTGTCACCCGGCCGGCGGTAATAGCAGCTGCCGCCCAGAAATAAGAGGCATTGGAGGCATCGCCTTCAATTTCATAGTCCATGGCCCGGTAGCAACCCTGGGGAATGATAAAACGGCTGAAGTCCTGACTGCAATCCACTTCAATGCCGAAATCAGCCATAACAGACAGGGTCATGGCCACATAAGGTTTGGACAGAACCTCACCGTGGACCTGCAGGATGGCCGGCTGCGCCGCATAGGGCGCAACCAGCAGTAGCGAGGATAGATACTGGCTGCTTTTGCCTTCCGGCAGGATCGTCTCTCCACCCTGCAGGCCATGGCTGTTAATGAGCAGGGGCGGACAAGCGGTGCCGGCCACCGAACTGATATCAACGCCCCAACCTTGAAGCGCCGCCATCAGCGGACCGATGGGACGCTCGCGCATCCGCTCTTCCCCATCGATGGTAAAAAGACCATAGCCCAAGGCAGCCACCGAGGTCAAAAAGCGAGTGGCGGTGCCGTTATTGCCCAGATAAATCTCGCTGGTAGGGGTGGCAATCTTGCCGCCATTGCCGGCCACCTGCCATTCATCTTTGTCTTTATGAACGACAATTCCCATCTGGCCCAGAGCTTTTGAGGTATAATCGGTGTCTTCGCTGGTCAGGGGACCCAGCAGACGACTGCGGCCGTTGGCCAAGGCGGCGGCAATCAATGCTCTTTGCGTCAGACTTTTAGAACCGGGCACAGCAATGGTGGTATCAATGCTTGGAACGGGAGAGATCTCTTTCATTTTTTATCTATTACCTTTGGCATGCACACTTACTATCTGGGGAGCCGTTAAGCTGTTGCCGGTGGCCTGATACAGTTGGTGCCGCATCAGTGCTACCGGGGCAGGCTTACCGGTCCATAATTCAAACTGGGCTGCTCCCTGATAAAGCAGCATCTCCAGACCATTTATCACCTGGCAACCGGCAGCCGCCGCCTCCCTGAGCAATCTGGTCGTCAGCGGCGCATAAACAATATCCATCACCACCTGGAAACGGGACAGGATGGTTGCTGGAACAGGACTGAATTCCATCGCCGGCTGCATCCCTACTGAGGTGGCATTGATCAGGACATCTCCATGCAGGCTGCCCACCTCATCAAGGGAGCACCAGCGACAGCCCAGATCCGTGGCCAAGTCTTGACCGCGTGCGGCGGTCCTGCTGCACAGGACAACTGCTGCCCCCCGTTGCTGGAGACCAAAGCCAATTGCCCGGGCTGAGCCGCCGGCCCCTAG
>DIKT01000022.1:13182-53783 GCA_002424635.1 Desulfobulbaceae bacterium UBA5611 | reverse complement strand
TCAAAACAGCCATTGGTAAAAACAATGCGCTGCCCTAGTCTTCTTCTTAATCCTAGAACACGGACACAGTCGGCCAAGGTAAGAATCTTGTCCTGATCATTAACAGGATATAAGGATGAGGCCACAGTATTAAAGCGATCCCGAATTTGCTGCTGCCTCTGCGGATCAAGAGCGACCACACGCAGTTCTTCTTTTTCTCCGGCCTCCAGCAGGATTTCCCCGTCGGGGGCAATGATCAGGGAATGGCCTCCCAGCTCGATATCATTGGCCAGACCACAGCCATTGCCAGCGACAATAAAAGTTTGATTTTCGATGGCCCGAGCCTGCAGCAGGGTCCGCCACTGGTCGAGGCGCGCCAGCGGCCACTGCGCTGAGACAACCAGCAGTGCTGCCCCTTGCTGACATTGCAGCCGGGCTGTTTCCGGAAAACGCAGATCATAACAGACCAGTCCGCCCACTAAACCGGACGAGGTCGCCACCGGTCGAGGCGTATCTCCTGCCGTCAACCACTTATCTTCATGCCAATAAGAAAAGAGATGCTGCTTCCTGATCTTGCCGGCCAAACCGTCATAGTCATTGACATATAAGGTATTATACAGACGAACGCCTGACTCATCGTCCACCCTCTCAACCAGCGATCCGGCCAGCACTATATGGTAGCGGGCCGCAAGCTCGCTTAACTGCTCCAGAAGCCAGGGCGTTTGCCGACTGAGCTCCGCCAGTTGCGGATAGACAAAGCCGGTGGCCCACAGTTCCGGCAACAGCAGCAGCGTACCCGGTACGGGAATATTGTGCTGCAAGGCGATCCGCAGGCGGTCAAGGTTAACCGCCGGGGCCGCAGGAGTGATCTTAGACTGGAAAAAACCGGCAGAAACAAATGAGGGCGCTTCAGAAATCACAGCTTAATCCTTAATAAGATGATGGGGCAGAATTTATCTGGAGCAGGGCATCTACCACCAGCTCGGCCACAGAGACAGGCTGAATCCGAGCCTGCCGGTAAAGTCGTACCTGACTGCTATCTGTCGTCAGCGGCAGCAAAGCAGCCCGCAATCTATCGGCCTCCGGCAGAACGGCGGCACCCGCTAACATACTTAGTGCCCAGACGGCCAGGCCGCGAACTTCGCCATCCTCTGAGTGCAGATACGGCAGCAGATCGGCGACGACACCCCGAGAGATCAGTTGTGCTGCCCGCCGGGATGCCAGTCTCCCGATGCCCCACAGCAGCCCCCGTTGCAAAAAAGGCAACTCCAGAAAATTGCCGTCCTGATGTCGAAGGGGACCATCTTGGCGTAAATAGGAGAGCAGCATATGAAGATACTCCTCCGCCAGCCGATCATGATGCAGCATGACCTCGGCCATTGCTTCCGGTGCCCCCCAGCCGATGCCGCCGGATTCGTCATTGAGGCTCCACAGCAAACGGCGCATCACAATACGGGCTGCTTCCATATCCTGCTCGGCCAGACGTGGTAATATCCGGCCGAAGACATCGATGGCATGCCAGCGCATGGTATCTTCCGGACGGCATAAGGCGGCAAAGAGTGGATTGATCAGGTCTTTCTCGGCATATTGCCGCATCTCATGAAAAATCTGCTCTCGATCGGCCGTCGCCAGCAGGGCCAGCACCTCTTGCTTGATTTTGCGACTGTTCATTTTGTTTTAAATGACCACCATAATCCATGGCCGGCCCGGAACTCCAAACCCAATGGCTAACGTCAACACTATGTGACCGGCATGACAAAAACACGCTTGGCCAGTTCGGTATCGAGAAAAAAAAGACCGCTGGCATCATTGCCGATCAGACGTAAACGATCAACAATCTGCCCCACGGTGGCCTCTTCCTCGACCTGTTCCGTGATAAACCAGTCGAGAAAGGCCTTGGCGGCATGATCCCTGACATCAAGGGCCACATCAATAAGATTATTGATCAGTCCGGTCACATGTTGTTCGTGCGCCAGGATGCTTTCAAAGGCCAGCAGCGGCGTATCCCACTTTTCTTCCGGTTTGCCAATGGCCTCCAGTCTTGCTTTTCCTCCACGCTCATGGATATAATCGTATATCTTCATCCCATGAAATAGCTCTTCCTGAACCTGGGCTCGCATCCAGGTGGCAAAACCGGCCAGACTGATGGATTGAAAATAGGATTCCATGGCCAGATAGAGATAACTGGAATACATCTCGGCATTCACCTGCCGGTTAAAAGCAGTTTCCATTTCCGGTTTCATTGTTTAGTCTCCTTGGATAATATTATGAGTTTTTGCTTAGATGAATATCGAACTCAAGGGATAATAACGGTTACCATAATGACAACGCCTGCGAACCTACGGTTGACCAATCACGAATTGATGACAGAGGCCATTGCCCTGGCCCAGGAGAAAATGCTGGCTGGGGCCGGTGGTCCTTTCGGCGCTATCATTGCCCGTCAAGGTATTATTATCGCCAGGGGCTGGAACCAGGTGACCTCCACCAATGATCCGACAGCTCATGCGGAGATAGTTTGTATCCGTAACGCCTGTACCGTTCTGCAAACCTTTGATCTCAGCGGCTGTGAACTGATCGTTAACTGTGAACCCTGCCCCATGTGCCTGGCGGCCGTCTATTGGGCCAGGTTGAAGCGGATCATTTACGGCGCCGATCACAGCGATGCCGCCGCCATCGGCTTTGCTGATGCCTTTATCTATCAGGAATTAAGACTACCCAATGAGGACCGGAGTATTCCGATACAACAAATCATGTCTGCTGAAGCCAGGGCAGGATTAAAGTTATGGCTGGCTCTGGACAATAAAATTTTGTATTAAATTACCTTGACCAAAAAGCCAACGGCCACATTGCTTACATGACCTGATCATCCAGTCGCTTCATGCCTTCCATTAACAGGCCCATAAAACCACCAAGCACCTCATGATGCATATCTTCCGGCAATAGTCCCTGGACAAAGCTGAAGCGGCCTTCCTGGAGGGCAAGGATCGCATAAAAGGCCTCCTGGGCATTTTTATCATCAAAAATAGCATAGACCAGTTCACCTTCATTAAACAGCAGCTGGCCCTTGCTTTTACCGGCCTCGATCCTCAAATTGCCGGTTTTCTGATTGGAGTTAATCATCTGTAACAACTCAACGGGAGGGATGTCAGCCAACTGGCCAACCATACCGGAGGAGAGTTCTTCGGCCCGCTGTTGATTGCTGGCCGTAAGCCTACTCACTAATAATTTATAAAAAAAGACCTGCAGATCAGGAAAGCGCAGCTGCATATGCCGGAAATTCTTTTTACTAAGGGTGGCCAGCTCAGTCGGTTCAACTGCCATAATCGTGGAAGCCACTGCCTCGCCTGACAACAGACTCATCTCACCGAACACCTCACCTTTACCCATCTCCGTCAGTGTGACCCCGTCTTCATCCATGACTTCTACCTGTCCGGACAAAATGATATAGAGATGATCACCGACATCACCTTTCTGTAACACCGGAAAGCCCCAGGGACATGTTTCCAGCTTCAGCAGAGTCGCCAGATCGAGAAGGTTCTCGTTAGTGAGTGGTTGAAAAATTTGAATGCTGCGCAGCAGGCCGGCAAACTGCGAGATACCTTTTAATTGTTCTTTACGCCGGGCCGCAGCCAGTAATTTCATCTGCACGGTGGCAAACCCTTTCTCCTGTTTGAACTCAAAGGAGATATGGCCCTCACAGCCATGACATGCAAACTTGGTTTTCTTTCTGGTCCCCTGCAGATAATGTTCATAGACCGCATCTGCCGAGACCAGCTTAATAATATCCTGGGCCAACGGTAGGCAGGTAGGCTTGGCAGCCGGTAATCGCATTTCAATACCGTCGACTGTTATCTCTTCTCCGACATTATAGAGCGGACAATTTTGTTCTTCAGTAATAACAAAGACACCGTTACGAAATTCCATTTTACTCCAGACGAAAAGGGAAAGCAGACGACAGCATTAAGCCGGCGTAAATAAATAACTTGAACCTTTTTGCTTCAAAAACGGCATAAGGGGCCGTCAGGAAATGGATAAAAAAGTACAAGTTATTCTCTAACGGTCTCTTGTATGATCTACGGCAGATGTAGTTTGCCAGACGCCACACCAGAAAACAGCAGAACAGATTGCTGATTTCTGGATGCGGCATAAGAGTCCGTAAATGACAAGCAAGAAAAAGGCCTTGCTTGTCATTTACGGTCTCTAATCAGAACGGCCAAACAATAAATAAATGACCAGGCCCAGCACAGCTGCCCCACCAAACAATACCGGCAGGATCTTACTTATCTGCAGTTCACCTCCTACGATGATGGTTTGCATGTAATCCAGACCGGTAACCCACCACACAACAATAAAAAGAGAGATTATAATCAGATCCCGAAAAGCCTGTCTGTACAGAAGATAGACAACCAGAGCAACAAAGGGCACCATAAACCAGGGATTGCTGAACAAACCCATATAATCAACATCCTTGACCTGCTGCTGGATCTTGGTCGACTCAATCCAGGCCACAAAACTATTCCAGAAATCACTCATTGGACTTACACCCCTTCTTGCCCTCTTCTTTTTGCTGATTTACCAGAGAGCGGTTAAAGACCTGGATCGCACAGTAGGAACCGCACATGGAACAGGCCGGGGTCTTGTCACTGCCGCCCTCATGACGAAAACGAGCCGCTTTGTCAGGATCAAGCGACAGCTCGATCTGTCCCTTCCAGTCCAGTTTATTACGGCGCTCAGCCATCAACCGGTCGCGCTCCATGGCCCCGGGCACACCTTTGACCAGATCAGCAGCATGGGCCGCAATCTTCGAGGCAATCACCCCTTCATGCACATCATCGACATCAGGTAGCTTCAGATGCTCCGCCGGGGTCACATAACATAGATAGTCAGCACCGGCGGCAGCGGCAATGGCACCACCAATAGCCCCGGTAATATGATCATAACCGGGGGCTATATCAGTCACCAAAGGCCCCAGGACATAAAACGGCGCATTTTTACATATCTTTTTCTGCAGCAGGACATTGGCGGTGATCTGGTCCATGGGCATATGACCAGGCCCCTCGATGATCACCTGTACCCCGGCAGCCCAGGCCCGGTCCGTTAATTCTCCCAAATGCAGCAGTTCCTGGATCTGATTGCGGTCGGTGGCATCGGCCAGACAGCCCGGACGGATGCCGTCGCCAAGACTCAAAGTAACCTCATGCTCTTTGAGGATGGCGAGCAGATCATCAAAATATTCAAACATCGGATTTTCCTTGTTATGATGACTCATCCACTCCAAGGTAAATGACCCGCCCCGACTGACCACCCCCATAACCCGTTTTTGCCGGTTCAAACATTTCTGCAGATTACGATTGATACCGCAATGGATGGTCATGAAATCAACCCCGTCCATGGCCTGCTTTTCAATGACCTTGAACATCTGTTCAACGGTCACATCGACGATCTGCTTTTTATCCCGTTCTACGGTCTCGGCCACGGCCTGATAGATCGGCACGGTACCAAGCGGTACAGGACAGTTGGCCAGTATGCCCCGGCGGACGGCATCGAGATCGCCGCCCATGGAAAGATCCATAACGGTATCGGCACCGGCCTTGACCGCCACCCGTAATTTCTCCAGTTCTTCCTCAAGACTGGAGGCATCCTTGGCGGAACCGATATTGGCGTTCACCTTGGTACTGGTATTTTTGCCTATGCCGATAATTTTCTCAAAATCATGATGGTGATTCTTGGTGATGGCGATAGTGCCCAACGCCACTCCGGCAATCAGTTGATCAACAGAAAGAGACTCTTGGCGCGCGCATGCTTCAAACAAGGGGGTAACGATACCTTTTTGCGCATCCTCTCTAATACTCATTATAATTTGCTCCTTAACACGGGATTATAAAAAAATCAGCATATCGACCAGACAGGTCTTCTCAGACTACAGTGACAATATGACTATCAACAAAACAAACTATTATATATACTGTCTTGGCAATGTTCTCAAGTATCACATCAGCAATAAATTATTTTCAACCAGGAAAAAGCACCTATTCCGACAAAAACTTGTACAATCCAGTTTTCGACTTATCTTTTGGCTTAGTTCATCAGCAGCCCGATATGAACAAAAAAACCCCCAAACCCTATTTTCAGATACCAAAAAACTCAAAAATGTGTATTCTGTATTTTAATAAAAAAAGTCTCATTTACCCTTACTTACTAACATAATAAGGAATAGTTTAATGGATAACAAAGATAATAATCTGCAAATGCCCGGTCACAGAATGGGCTCAGAGCATGGCTTCACCCTGATTGAGCTGCTAGTCGTTCTGATTATTATTGGTATTCTCGCCGGCTATGTCGGACCCAAGATTATGGGACATCCGGAAGAAGCCAAAAGGACCATGGCGGCCGTGCAGATAACCAGCCTGGAGACAGCTGTTGAATCATACAAGCTCGATAACGGTATTTATCCTTCTACCGAACAAGGCCTGCAAGCCCTGGTCGAGGCCCCGGCCACCGGCAGACTGCCGGCCAAATGGCGTAATGGCGGCTATCTGACCAAGAAAAAAGTGCCAAAGGATCCATGGGGTAACGATTTTATCTATCTCAGCCCGGGCAGCCACGGCGACTTTGACATCATCTCTTATGGCGGTGATGGCCAGGCAGGCGGGGAAGGCGACGATATCGATATTGCTAACTGGACTCTTGAATAAACAAAGGCCTACGGAGAATCCTCTCGCAATTATATGTTCTTATATGCCGGATAGCCCCCCAACCGCGGTAGCAGCTGGGCACCATAAAGGCCAGCAGGGTTTTACCCTGCTGGAGCTGTTTATCGTCTGCCTGCTGATCTCTGTCAGTCTGGCCTTCAGCGTACCCAACATCCGGAAGGCGCTGGTTATTGATGAACTGGCCGCCAGTTCACGAGAAATCATCGCCATAATCAAAGAAGTCCGCACTCTGGCCGCCCAGGAACAGCAGCCATATCTGTTATTTTTTGATCTTAACGGCAAAAAAATATGGTATGAGCCGGATATTGGCGAAGAAAAGAGCACCACAGAGCCAGGGCCTCCCAGTCCACACATCGAGCTTCTCTCTGCCGTTCATTTCCAGGACATTGTCTGTGGCACCGCAGAAAAAATAACCTCCGGCGAAGTATCTCTGTGGATAAATAAACAAGGATATATCGACCAGACCATATTGCATCTGGCCGATGATGAGGACAATATAATCAGTCTGGTGCTCTCCCCCTTTCTCAGCACTATAAAAGCCTATGACACTTATATCAGTTTGGAATAAAGGGTGCTATGCCGTGTGGTCTCAGGCTGTTACGCTAAAAAATCGTCTGTTACCTGCCGGACATAACGGCTTTACCCTTCTTGAGGTCATGGTGGCCATCTCTATGCTGGCTATTGCCCTGACTACTCTGTTTGGCTCCCAGTCTCAAAGTGTTTCTCTGGCGGCCACCGCCAAATTCAATGTTCAAGCCCCCCTGTTGGCCCAGCTTAAATTGGCAGAGTTTACCACTAATACTGACCGACCGGCCTCTGACAGTGGCGATTTCGGCGATGAATTTCCCGGTTTTCAATGGCAGCTGGAGACCATAGCAGCACAGTGGGAAGGATCAACCAAGCAGGAAGGAACAACCGATGCAACCAGTGCAACCAATTTGCACAAAGCGATAAACACCCTGCAGCTTATTACGGTGATTGTCTCCTGGGGAGAAGATACTTATTCATATGAGCTGCAAGGCTATCTGCTCACCAATTCGGCACCGTGATGAAAAAAACAGCACCCAGGAGCAACGGCTTTACTCTGCTCGAAATCCTGATGGCAATATCTATCTTTGCCATTGTCATTTCGCTGGCCTATGGCTCTTATCGAGCCACTTTTCTCATCATTAATACAACGGAAGCACAGACGGAAACATACAGTAATGCCAACATCGCCTTAGACCGTATGCGTAGCGACCTCGGCTCGCTTTATCTGGGGACCAGTGGTTTGCTGCAAGGTGAACCTCAAAATTTCGGCAATAAAGAGGCCGTCAAGCTGCGGTTCACCTCCACCGCCCATCTGGTCTTGAACAGAGCAGAACAAGCAACTGGATATGCCACCATTACCTATACTGTCGATGAAGATCCCGACAGCAAAAGTCTTCGCCTCTTTCGCCTGGACAAGACCTTTCGACCGACAGAGTCAGAAGAAAAAGAAACCAGCAAAGGCTTGCTGCTCTGCGATAATCTCCAGGGCATCCGAGTCCTTTATCATAGTAATGACCGAGGTCAACAGGACAACTGGGACAGTCAGGAACTCGAAAAAGCCGATAGCAAGGCCCGCAGACTGCCCGACAGCATTGAGATCAGCCTGCTCTTTATCAATCCTGATAACGATGACAGTCCGTTTCAGTTTAACACAGCAGTAACTTTTCCCGGCTCCGAACCCATAGAAGAGGAGCTGCCCTAAAATGATGCCAGCTGCTAATAAATTTGTAAGCAGGAGTGCCAGGTTCTTCATATCTTATCTGCAGCGCCTGAACGCAATGGTTACAAAAGATATGCTTATTGCGCGACGGCTGCTGACCAACAATCATGGCATGGCCCTGCTTATTGCCCTGACCGTCATCAGTCTCATTATCGCCCTCACTATCCAATTTAATAAAAACATGCGCCAGAATCTGCGGGCATCGGGCACCCAGAGCAATAATTGCAGACTTGAGGTTATGGCCAGGTCCGGTGTTAATCTCGGCATGGCGGTCCTGCTCCAGGACGCCCAGGATCAGGAATACACCTCCCTGCTGGATGGCTGGGCACTGCTGGTCGATGAGGACCTGTCCCCACTTTTTGACGTGGGCTCTCTGACTGTCGAGATCAGTGATAACAGCGGCAAATTTCCCATCAATAGCCTGGTCCAGACCAAAAATATGCAAACAGCTGAACTCAGCCCGGAAAAAGCCTTGGCGCGGCAGCAAGATGCCCGTAATATCCTGTGGCGCTTGCTGCGTCAGCATCCGTTTAATGTGGAAGACCAGGTGGCCAGAACAATCATCGATTCACTGATAGACTGGATTGATGCGGAAGATGGTGACTGGGAAGAAGAGTTTGGGGCCGAATCCAGCTTTTATCTTGCCCTTAACCCTTCTTATTCCGCCAAAAATGGTCCAGTCGAATTTATTGAAGAATTACTGTTGGTGCAGGGTGTGACCGCGGAGCTGCTGTATGGCACCAAAGAACATCAGGGTCTGGCCCCTTTGCTGACCACCCAGGGCAATGATGGCTTAATCAATGTCAATACGGCAGATCCTCTCCTGCTGCAGGCCTTGCATGACGATCTGACCGCAGAGATGGCCGGGGATCTGGAGGCTTTCAGAGCAGAGATAGTCAACCGGGAGCAACTCGCCTCAACCGCATGGGTTGCCACGATCCTCCCTTCCCTTAGCGGCCAAAATACATTAAAGAATATAAAAGTAAAAAGTAATGATTTCACTATTACCGCTCAGGCTCGATTGGATTCGACCTATAAAAAAATTATCGCAACCGTGCAGCGGAATAACCAGAAGACCACTCTTCTCCATTGGAAAATTGAATAACAATGAGCAAACTCCTTGCCCTTGACATCAAAAAAGACCTGCTTACTGCTGTCGTCTTTACTACTGACGCCAAGTCATTGCACATTATTGACTATGCGCTGGTACCAGTTGGCCTCCTTTCTATCGAAGAAGCATTAACGGAACTGCGCCGGAAAATTGATCTTCAAGATGTCAGATGCCATCTCGCCCTGGAGGCAGACTCCTTTTTTATTCGCAATCTGGTACTGCCCTTTACAGACAGTAAAACCATACATAAAATTCTGCCTCTTGAGCTGGAAGAGAATGCGCCGGTAAAAATAGACAGTCTGCTCATTGATGCCATGATTACCCGGGTTGATCAGCAGAAAAGCCAGGTCATTGCCGCGATGATTAACCGGGAATTACTGGCAAACCGGCTTGCCTCTCTCCAGGCCCTGGGACTTGATCCGGAAACGGTCACCATCTCAGGGATCCCGAGCGCCCTGCGCCTGATTAATTCTCCTGATCGACCGGCAGATTTTCTGCTGCTCATTATTGACTTGCAACGGGTAACGTTCATTCTGGTCCGTTCAGATCATATCACCCTGATCCGTTCTCTTATTTTTGACCCCGGCCTCAAATCCGGATTTCATATCGATGAGGACAACAATACTATCAAGGCTTTTCGACCTGAACATATTGATGAAACCTTCCACACTCTCTGCACTACTATTCAGCAAACTTTGCAATCGGTATTAAACGCCCATAAAATTGCAGTTTATCTTAGCGGCCCTGTCGGCACCATGGAAGAAACAGCAGGCCGGATAGAAGAAGGTCTAGGTGCTCTCTGTCAGAGCTGTACCGTTGTCGGGGCTGATCTTCCTCTGCAATTTGTGCCGCAATTCATGCCACCGGTTAATGAAAAATGGCTGCCCGGACTTATGGAAGATACGGTCAATCTTGGTTGGCAGATAACAAAAGGCTGGAAGAGCTTTAATTTCCGTAAGGACGATTTTGCCACCAAAAAATCCTTAACCGACAAAAAAACTTTAACTGTTATCATCGCTTTGCCGCTCCTAGCTCTAGCCCTGATGGCAATCATCTATTTATGGGTGGATTATTCTCGACTGCTTAAAGAACAAAACGACCTCAACGCCCAGATTCGGGCGATCTTTACTGAGACCCTGCCCGAAACAACCAGAATTGTCGACCCCATCCAGCAGCTCCAGGTCAAAATCAAAGAGACCAAACAGTCCTCTCTGGATAAAAACAATGGTCAACCGGCACTCACTATGCTGGATATTCTGGCCCAAGTATCAGCAAATGTGCCGAAAACTTTAGATGTCCGGCTGGTGCGTTTTTTAGTAGACGACAGCGGCATACGACTAAGAGGCTCAACCGATACCTTCAACAGCGTGGATGCTATTAAAAAAGGACTGGAGCAATCGTCCTCTTTCAGCAATGTTGAAATCAGTGCGGCCAATCTTGACCCTAAAAGCGCCAAAATCCGCTTTGAAATGAAACTGACCACAAGAGGCACATAACCAGATGACAGCCCTGCACAATATTAGTCAGAAGCTCCTCGCCAAGTCCGGGCTGAGCAAGCTTGAGAAACGGGAAAAAATTATTGTTCTGGCCGGGATACTATTGCTGGCCGGTCTTGCTCTTTTTCACTTTGCCATCTCCCCCCTGCTTAATGCCCATCAGCAAATGCAGAAGACGCTGGTCCAGAAAAAAGAAGATATCAAACAGATCCGGCAGCTGCAGACAGAATATCGCCAGCTGCAAAACGAGGCGGTAGATATTGAAAAAAAATTACAAAAAAGAAGCCCCGCCTTCACCCTCTTTGCCTTTGTTGAAGAGCGGGCGACAAATGCCAATGTCAAACAGCAGATCCGCTCCATGACTCCTTCTACCTCTGAAGGTATAGGCACCCTTGAGGAATCCCGAGTTGATCTCAAACTGGAACAGTTATCGCTGCAGCAATTAGTGGATTTCCTGCAGCAGATTGAGTCACCAGATGATGTTATCGTCATTAAACGTATCTCCATCCAGGAAAACACCAAAGAAGAAGGCACACTTGATGTAGTTCTGCAGATTACAACTTTTAGCCAAAAATCGTGAGCATGACCTTTACTGAAAATATTGGTCGACGCTGGTCGGGATATATCATCTACGCCCTGATGATGATCATGTTTTTTTTATATCTGCTTTTTCCAGTCCAGCAATTTAAATCCTTCAGCACCGATCTCATCAACCGGTTATTTCCTGGCCATGTAACAACAGTCGACTCCTGGCGCTATCAATTTCCACTCACCTTGGTGGTGACCAATCTGCAGCTGCAGGCCAGGAAACAAGTCATTGAGGCTGACAAAGCAAATATTATCCTGCAACAAGCCACTATTACTCCCAGCCTGAGAAGTAGAGGCAAAACCTTCTTCATTAATATAACCGCCTATGGGGGTAGCCATCAAGCTACGCTGGAATTTGATCGGCGCCGGCAAACCTTTTCTCTGCCGACCATAGAGATCAAAGATTTGGATCTGGCCAAGCTTTCCTGGCTGCAGAACAATGCCAGGCGGGATATAAGCGGACTACTCACTGCCACTGGCAGCTATGCAGGCAAAAAAGGCCGGGGATTATCCGGAGGAACAGGCCGTGGTAAGGTCCAACTGAAAAACGGTACCATCAAGTTATTGTACCCGATCTTATCTCTGGAAAATATTGACGTCAAAAACGGTGATTCGATCATCGAATTGCAGGATCAGAAACTGCTGCTCACTCAGGGCCAGTTCAGCGGTGAGGAGCTGGAGGGCACTTTTACCGGCCAGGTTGATCTTCGAGGTCCAAGTCTTGCTGACATGCAACTTGATTTATCAGGTACCTTGATGCCATTGCCGCCTCTGCTTCAAAAGAACAAACAGGCCCAGACATTGCTCATCCAGTTACAACAGAATCAGTCTACGCTGCCCTTTCAGCTGAAAGGGACTATTGGTCAACCAATCTTTCTTTCCGACTCATAATTACTGATTCGATGACAAAGTATCTTAAACCATTAATACCATTTATCATCATCACTATATTGGCCGCTGGTGCGGTGGAGATATTCTACAGAATGGTGCTATCCAGTCATAAGGCCACCAGTCCTGAACTTAATATGCAACAGACAGCACCAGAGACTGTCGGGACCGCTCCGGCCGGCTCCAACAACCAGATAGACCATCAGGTAATTCTACAACGTAATCTTTTTGCGCCCCCGCCGCCAAAGAATGAACCTGCCGAAAAGGTGGAGATTCCTGTGGTCGACCTTGCCGAAACTTCTCTTGAATTAGCTCTGCTGGGTACTATTACCGGGTCATCTAAAAACCGCCGCGCCATTATCCTTGACAAAAAAAAGAAAGTACAGGATATCTATTTTCAAGGTGACGTGGTGCAAGGTGCTCTTATCAAGGACATCCAACGCGAAAAAGTCATTCTCACTGTAAAAGGCAGAGATGAGATTCTGGTTCCGGATACCTCAAGTAGCAATAATACGGCTCCGGTTAATCCTGCTCTTCTTTATCAAGGACCAATGGAGACCACCCAGGAAGCGCCGTCAGATATACCAAATGAAGAAGATATAATGGAGCCGGAACCCATTGGACCCGTAGAACCCATAGAACCCATAGAACCCATAGAACCCATAGAACCCATAGAAAATAATACATTGGCACCTCCCGATATGGGAGCCATAATTATCCCGGAAAATAGCCTTCCTTAGAACCTTATATCAGGACAAGCCATGAGTTTGCGTCATTTTTCAAACATCTCTTTCAGCGGCAAAGTGTTTTACCTGCCGCTCATTATCACCCTGCTGCTTTCTTTTCCACCATATGGTTATGCAGTTGAAGATGCCGCCACCGGCCAGCCACAGGCGGCAAATTCTGAGCGGTTCGTCACTATTGATTTCGACAAGGTTGATATTAATTTATTTATTAAATATATCAGTGAATTAACCGGAAGAAACTTTGTGGTCGATAAAGCGGTCCAAGGTACTGTCACCATTATTTCTCCTACCAAAATATCGGAAGAAGAGGCTTATCAACTTTTTGAATCAGTCCTGGAGGTCAACGGCTTTGCGACCGTACCAGCCGGGCCCATCACTAAAATAATGCCGGCCTCGCGGGTGCTTTCCCAGAATATCAACACTCTCAGCCATGGAGAGCCATCACAACCCACTGACAGGATCGTCACCCAGATTATTCCTCTGCACTATACCACTCCTGAGGAAATGAAAAAAGTGCTGGCCCCCCTTGTCTCTAAAACATCAGTAGTCATTGCCCACACTCAATCCGGCATGCTGATCGTCACGGAAACCCTCTCCAATATCCAGAAATTATTAACTATTATTGAATCAATCGATGTCCCGCTCGCTGATGAAGAGGTCGCTGTTATCCAGCTCACCCATGCTTCGGCTACTGTGGCCGCTACGGCCATCAATAGCATTTTTCAGCAATCCGCCAAAGCCGGCGCTCCTCAATCAGTCCTTAAAGTGGTGGCTTATGAACCCATCAACAGTATTATTCTGGTCGCTTCACCCCTCAATATTACCAAGGTAAAACATCTGGTAACCATGCTTGATACCGAGATGAGGCAGAATGAAGGCAATATCCAGGTCGTTTATCTTCAACATGCGACGGCTAAGGAGCTGGCCACCGTGTTGACCGCTCTTCCAGGGCAAAAGAGCAGCGAGCCGGCCAAAAAAGGCGAGGCCCCGGCTATCTCCAAAGATGTCAAGATCATGCCCGATACGGAAACCAATTCTCTGATCATTACAGCCACCCGTTCTGAATTTAAAGAACTGGAAAATGTGATCAAAAAACTCGATATTCCCCGGCGCATGGTCTATCTGGAGGCCTTGATCATGGAAGTGGATGCTGACTCATCCTTTCAGGTGGGGGTCAACTGGATGGCGGGCGGGGACTTTGCCGATGGCACCGGCCAGATGATCACCGGCTTTACGGATCAGAGCTCCTTTCGCCTCCCTAACAACATCGGCATTATTCCAGCAACAGCAGACGCTGCGGTTCAGGCGGCTATTGCCGGTCCCGGATTTTCTCTTGGTGTTCTCAAGCAGGGCATTGAGATCGGCGGCGTCACCTTCCCTAATATCGGCGCCATTTTATCGGCCTTTAAGGGAGACTCGCATGTCAATGTCATTGCCACTCCCCAGATCCTGACTACCGACAACAAGAAGGCAGAAATCAGTATCGGCGAGAATACCCCCTATCTGACGAGAACACAGGCCGCAATAGACAATACCGGCAGCCCTGACGCCGGCTCTATCGGCTACCAGAACTATGAATACAAAGATATCGCCACCAAACTGACCATCACCCCTCAGATCAACCAGGCTGATATCCTCCGCTTGGAGATCGCCACTGAGGTCAGCAAACTCAAGGATAGTTCGCAACCTGATAAGCCGACGACCTTCAAACGGACCGCCACGACTACCGTTCTGGTCAAAGACAATAATACGATCGTCATCGGCGGCATCATCGGCCAGGATGACACTGAGGGTGAATCCAAGGTTCCGCTGCTCGGTGATATTCCGGTGCTCGGCTGGCTGTTTAAAACCAAACGCACTACCCGTAAAAAGACCAATATGTTCATCTTCATTACCCCCCGGATTATTAGAAATCCAGGTGATATGGCCGGGGTCACTTCTCTTAAAACCGACGTCATCGAAAAAGATCTGCCGCAAGCCAGGCAACTCCTGATCAACCCGACTGATGACACTCACGTCATGGCTTTAGTTGACGAAGGGTTTGAACAGATGCAGAAAGGTAACTCCGTCGCAGCCAAAGAGCTGTTCAATAAAGCCTTGGAACTTGATGGCCATAATTTTTACGCCCGTTTCAATCTTGGCGTCATCAGTGAGCAGGAAGGTAATCCCCATGATGCGATCAGGATGTACCAAATAATTCTTGATGAGGCCAGCGCCAGGGCAGCCATCAACTACTCCGGCCCTCATATGATGGACAGTGCTCTGCTGCAATCAACTAAAGATAATTTAGAGCGCTTGCAGATGACAGTCTCGCCGCCGGTGGAAAATAATAACCTATGAACCAGTTACCAAATATTCTGAGTGATCAACTCAGCCTGCCTATTGAAGCCTGGGCTCAGGCCATGGGCACCCAGGAGGAAAAAGGCGGCCAACTGGTCCGTATTCTGACCAAACAGAACAACGTTGATGAGATTGACCTGCTGGAAATCTTGGGCCGGCATTTTCATATTGAGGTCTCCCGGACCCTGCCGGCAGAGATCCAGACCGATTTCACCGCCAGTGTCGCTATCGCTTTTCTGAAAAAAAATGCGATGGTTCCGGTGGCAACTTTAGATGATGCCTATATTGCCATTAATGACCCTTTTAGTTTTCAGGCCCTTGATGATCTCCGCTCGCTGCTGGGCTGGAATGGGGTCCGACCGGTGCTCTGTCCCCTGGCCGCTATTACCACCGCCATCAATTTTGCCTATGATATGACCCAGGATTCAGCGGCCGAGGTGATGCAGGATATCGACAGTGAAGATCCGGAGGCCCTTTTTTCCGAGATTGAAGAAACTGGCGATCTTCTTGATGATACCAGTGATGCCCCGGTTATTCGCCTGGTCAATCTCATGTTCTCCCAGGCTGTCCGCGATAACGCCTCTGATATCCACATCGAACCCTACCAGAACAGCCTGAAAATTCGCCAGCGTCTGGATGGCATCCTCTATGATATGCTCAGTCCGCCCAAGCATGTCCAATCGGCCCTGATCTCGAGAATCAAGATTATGGCCAATCTCAATATCGCCGAAAAACGGCTGCCTCAGGATGGCCGTATTGAGCTGAAGGTCGGCAATAAGGATGTTGATATCCGGGTCTCGACCCTGCCCACCTCCTTTGGCGAACGGGTCGTGTTGCGTCTGCTCGACAAATCCTCGGTCTTAATTACCCTGGTCGAACTAGGTATGCCCGATGATCGGTTCATCCCCTTTGCAGAACAGATCAAGGCAGCTAATGGTATCGTGCTGGTCACCGGTCCGACCGGCAGCGGCAAGACCACTACTCTCTATGCCGCTCTGACCTCGATTAATAATACCGACATCAATATCATCACTATTGAAGATCCGGTCGAATACCGGATCAGCGGCATAGGCCAGGTCCAGGTCAATCCGAAGATCAATCTCACCTTTGCCTCCGGCCTTCGTTCTATCGTCCGTCAGGATCCCGATGTCATCCTGGTGGGTGAGATCCGTGATACCGAAACGGCCGAGATTGCCATTCAGTCCGCCCTTACCGGCCATCTGGTCTTTTCCACGCTGCATACTAACGATGCCGCCAGTGCTATCACCAGGCTCATTGATATGGGGGTCGAGCCCTTCCTACTGTCATCCTCGATCAATGCCATCTTGGCCCAACGCCTGGTGCGGATTATCTGCAGTCACTGCAAAGAGGCATATACGCCTGACCAGGAA
The DNA here is from genome assembly GCA_002424635.1 of Desulfobulbaceae bacterium UBA5611. Taxonomy (GTDB): domain Bacteria; phylum Desulfobacterota; class Desulfobulbia; order Desulfobulbales; family Desulfocapsaceae; genus UBA2270. Next base: position 36,781 of record DIKT01000022.1, on the reverse strand, counting down.
GCCTGGCTGAAGCTCGGGATCGCGGCGGAGGATGCCACCCGACAAGCCTTCAGAGGAAAGGGCTGTGCCAAGTGTCATCATACCGGTTACAAGGGAAGATGCGGTATTTTTGAACTGCTGCTCATGGACCGCGAGATGAAACACCTGATTCTGACAACCGCCAATGCCCATGAAATCAAGGAACAGGCAATCAAAAACGGTATGATCACCCTGCGTCAGGACGGCGCCATGAAGGTCATGCACGGCATCACTACCATTGAAGAGGTATTTCGGGTATCGAAGGAAGAGTAGAGCAGTTATGGTAGCGATGAGGACAAAGCAACCAGGGGCTAAGGACCATAGAAGCGGGCAGATCATGGCCTGACACATAACTCTGATCTGCCCGCCCAGCTGTTCGTACCTGCATAAAAGGCGAAATCAGAACTTGGCTTGCACCGGCAATTGCTCTTTCCTGCACACAAGTTTTGTTTGCAGCATTTTTCACCTATTACTTTCTATAAATAAACACGATCTACTTGCAAGCAGAGCAAGAAGTACCTTTTATGTAATCATGCAATACTGCTGGATAATTACCAGTTTTGAAACAGTAGCAGCGCAGCAAGCAGAGCCAACAAACCAAGAGTTATGATCATTATGAGCAGACCACGGCGCTTGCGACCGCCGGATTTTGTTGTTGGCTGCGTTGCATCCAAGGCGGCACAACGTAGCTGGCAGACTCCGCAATATAATTTGGCATCAACCTCCTGCAGAAATTCGGGCTGAAAAGAATCGCCACAACCGGCGCAGACCTCAGTACTTATGGCCGCCGGCACGACCAGGTCCTCACTGGTTCTTGCCGCTTCAGCTTCTGGGATCTCAGCCATCTGCTCAACTGCCGAGATCGTGGCAGTATCAATTATTGGTTCCGGTTCAGGACTAACTTCAGTCTCCGGCGGTAGCTCTATGGCAGGTTCAGCTTTCATCACTTCTTCCAGCTTGAGCTCGCTATCGGCTTTGACCGGTTCCAGGACAATCTCATCAGCAGCTTCGGCCATAAACTGCAGGGCAGATTCTGGTGTCGCTAAGACCTCCTCTTCCGGCTCAAGTTCCGGTTCCTCTGCCACAGGGATCAGTTCAGGCTCGGTCGCAGGAGCCGGCCACTTTCCTGCCAACTCTGCAGCTACAGGAGTTGCTGTCGGCCATGATTTTTCGCTAGCAATACTGACCTGGTCGCCGGCCGGTAATTGTGGCGTCAAAAGAAAGACTTTGGCGCAGAGCGGACACTTTAATTTCGTATCAGGCGCATAATCTCCGGCCGAGCCGACAACTCCACAATGGGGACAGGCGATCTTCTGCTCTTTTAAGATAAACACCTTTGCACAATGCGGACATCGCACCTTTCCTCCATGAATGGAATCGGGCGCGGAACCAACCACACCGCAATGGGGACAAGTCATCTTCATTTCAACCTCCAATTCACAGATTGTTCACAGGGTTGCAGCACCAAAACATTCTTTCACTTCTAGTATAAAAAAATAAGCAAATCAAACTAGTTTTATCACCACTAGCAATTCATTTTTATTGACGCCTAAATCAATTATGGATAAAATAATACGAAATAAAAAAAGGTGTTATAAATGCTGAAACGATTTACCATCTCCATCGAGCAAGAGCTCCTGGCTGACTTTGATACCTATATGCAACAGCATCAGTATAAAAACCGCTCAGAAGCGATCCGCGATCTGATCCGTGATCGATTTGTCCAGAATGAATGGGCCGCCGACAAGGAAGTGATGGGCGTCATCTCCCTGGTTTATGATCACCATAAGCCCCAGGTGCAGGAAAAAATCACCGACCTGCAACATGAATACCACCACCAGATTGTCTCCACGACCCATGTGCATATGGATCATGATAACTGCCTGGAAGTTATTATCATCCGGGGCAAGGCCGAAAAAGTCCAGGAACTGGCCGATAATCTCCTCGCCCTACGGGGTGTCCGTTACGGCAAACTGGCCATGAATTCTACCGGTGAACATCTGCATTGAGGCCCGCACCCTGTTCGGCTATTTTTTCCTGCTGAGTTCTCTGACTCTTTAATTTTACCGATCTTGTTGGCCCATGCATATATCAGAAGGGATCCTCACCGGACCAGTACTACTTGGCGGTGGGGCATTGACCATTCTCGGCACGGCAATCGGCCTTAAAAGGCTGAACTATGACCGGATCATGACCGTAGCCCTGCTGGCCTCCACTTTTTTTGTGGCCTCCCTGGTCCATGTGCCCATAGGTCCGGTGTCAGCCCACCTTCTCCTCGGGGGCCTGATGGGCATTATTCTCGGCTGGGCCGCCTTTCCGGCCATCCTGATCGCCCTGCTGCTGCAGGCCCTCTTCTTTCAATATGGCGGTCTGTTGGTCCTTGGCGTCAATACCTTCAACATGGCGGCCCCGGCCGTTATTTGCGGGCTGGTCCTTCGCCCCTGGCTGCAGCGGGGCAGAAAACGACAGTTAACCGCCGCTTTTGTGGCCGGTTTTGGCTCCCTGCTGCTGTCCGCAGTTCTCACCGCCGGTACCCTGTGGGTTTCGGACCGGGGCTTCGCGCAGGCAGCCGGCCTCCTGGTGGCCGGTAATATCCCCATCATGCTGATTGAAGGATGTATTACTTTATTCATCATCGGCTTCCTGGCCCGCGTCCAACCGGAGATATTGGCTTTTACCATAGGTGACAAATAATGACCCCGCTAAAAAACCAACCGATCATGCCCCTGCTCATCCTGTTAATCATAATATTATCGTCAGTTCCCACTCCGATTCAGGCCCATCAGGTCCAGGTCTTTGCCTGGCAGGCCGGCGAAATCGTCACGGTGGAAAGCAAATTTTCCGGAGGCAGGCCCCTGGTTAAGGGTCAGGTGGATGTGCAGCATGCCACCACCGGCGCCAGCTTGTACCAGGGCCGGACTAACGACCAGGGCCATTTTTCCTTTTCGCTGGCTGACACGGTCAAAGCAGAAAAGGCGCCCCTGCGGATCATTGTCTCCGGCGGCGATGGTCACCGTAATGAATGGCTGCTCCAGCCCGAAGTGGCTCACGTCAGCCAGGAGACCGATCAAGCTGCTACCACAGTTCCCGCTGCGGAGCTATCTGGCACCGCAGGGTCTGTCAGCAATAAAGAACTTACCATTATTCTGGAGCGGCTGCTGGAAGAAAAACTGGCCCCTATCCGCCGCAGTCTGGCCCAGAGCCAAGAACCGCGACCAAAACTCACCGATATTCTGGGCGGTATCGGCTACCTTATTGGCCTGGCCGGCATTATTGCCTGGATAAAGAGCAGAAAATAGAACCATTCGTAACGCGCACCATTCAGGTGGCACCGCCGCTATCACCATAAATTTTTTCTTGGAGACCAAATGCAACCTCGAATCCTGCCAGTCCTGTCAGCTTTGTTAGTCTTTAACCTGGCCACCCCAACCTATGCCCACTTCGGCATGATCATCCCGTCGGCCAACCGGGTACACCAGCAGCAACCGACCGTCCATCTCGATCTGTCCTTCTCTCATCCCTTTACCGGCCAGGGCATGGATCTGCTCAGGCCTGCCGCTTTCTACGCCAGCAAAGATGGCAAGCGCGAAGAATTGAGTGCCAGACTTACCGCCACTAAGATCATGGGCCACCAGGGTTGGGGCCTTGATTACACCCCTGCTCGGCCCGGAGTGTACTGGTTTATCATGGAGCCGCAACCCTATTGGGAGGCCGCCGAAAATCGCTCCATTATCCATTATACCAAGACGGCCCTCTCTGCTTTTGATGGCGATGAAGGATGGGCCGCACCGCTGGGCTTGAAGACTGAAATCGTGCCCCTGCTTCGTCCTTTCGGCAATTATGCCGGCAATAGCTTTGTCGGTCAGGTGCTGCTTGACGGCAAGCCGGTGCCCGGATCAATGGTGGAGGTCGAATATTATGATCAGGCCAAAAAGCAGACGGGACAGAAAGCACTGCGGGCCCCCAGTGCTGCCCATGTGAGCCAAGTTATCCGGGCCGATGGCCAGGGTATTTTTTCTTTCACCTGTCCTGCTGCCGGCTGGTGGGGCTTTGCCGCGTTGAATGCGGCCGCCTTCACCCTTAAAGATCCGCAAGGCCAGGAGCAGGAAGTCGAACTTGGCGCCGTACTGTGGCTCTACCTTGATCCCTTTCCCCAGCCGGGATCTCTGCCATGATAGAAGAGCCCTTTGCGGTTGGCGACTCTCTGCTGCACCGCCGTGATGCCAGGGTCAAGATCATAGCGGCCTGCGCCCTGACCCTGGTCGTGGCCCTGACCGGATCCTTTCTGGTGGCCGCCGGTGGTCTCATGGGCGCTGTCTTGCTCCTGCTTGGTGCCCAACTGCAGCTAAGCCTTGTTGTTCGGCATTTATTGGCCGTCAATCTATTCACTTTTTTTTTGTGGCTGACCCTGCCTCTCACCTATGGCGGCGATACCATAATGATTACCAGCGGCATCCGCCTAAGCCTGGATGGCCTTCGCCTCTGTGCCCTGATTACCTTAAAGACTAATGCCATTGTCGGCACCCTCCTGGCTCTGCTCTGCACTTCGACCATTGCCAGCCTGGGTCATGGCCTGGAAGGCCTGGGCCTGCCCTCCAAGCTCTGCTTCATGCTGCTGTCCACCTATCGCTATATCTTTGTGATCCAGCAGGAATATCAACGTCTACTGCGGGCGGCCAGACTGCGTGGTTTTGTGGCCCGTACCAACCTGCATACCTATAAAACCTTCAGCCATCTCCTGGGCATGACACTGGTCAAAAGCTGGACCCGGGCCCAAAGGGTGCATCAAGCCATGATCCTGCGTGGCTTCACGGGCCGGCTGATCCCGTTGCAGCAGCCGCCGTTGACAGGCCAGGATTATATATTTCTCCTGATCCTGCTCAGTTTTGGCAGCGCCCTTACCGCCTTGAATCTGCTCTGAGCCCTGCAGTCATTGCCATCGCCAGTCTCTCCTCTCTGCTGTCCTGCATACCAGAAGACAAATAAGAAAGATTACTCTTTGTATTTTTTAATTTTAAGACTTATCTATAAAAGAGGTCATATTACAAGGCACAACCGTAAACAGTTAATAGCCAATTTATAAAAACGCCCTGAAGGTGAAGACAATGCAGATCACCAGCCAAAAAATAGAAGAACACCTCATTCAGGAACAGCCTTTTTATCTGGTGCAGAAAAATGAGCTTATCATCGCCCAGGCAGCTTATAAGAACGGTATTCCTCTGCTGCTCAAGGGCCCGACCGGTAGCGGCAAGAGCCGCTTCATGCAGTTTCTGGCCTGGAAGCTGCAACGACCGCTGATCACCGTCTCCTGCCACGACGATCTCTCCACCAGCGACCTGGTCGGACGTTATCTGATTCGCGGCGGAGAGACCTTCTGGGTCGATGGTCCCATGACCCTGGCGGTCCGCCATGGAGGCATCTGTTATCTCGACGAGGTAGTGGAGGCCAGAAAAGATACGACCGTCGTTATTCACCCTCTGGCTGATGACCGCCGGGAACTGGCCATTGAAAAACGGGGGGAGCTGCTGACGGCGCCCCCGGAGTTCATGCTGGCCGTCTCATACAATCCAGGTTATCAGTCGGTATTAAAAGACATGAAACAATCGACCAGACAGCGCTTTGTGGCTCTGGAACTTGGTTACCCTCATGCCGATCTGGAAACGGAGATTGTCGCCCATGAGTCCGCCGTAGATAACAAGCTGGCCCGTCTGCTTGTCCGCATCGCCGCGATGACTCGCGGCCTGAAAGATGCCGGCCTTCAGGAAGGAGCCAGTACCAGACTGCTGGTGCATGCTGGGCTGCTCATCAAAGATGGCATTGAGCCCAGAGAGGCCTGTCGGGTGACCATTAGCCAAGCCCTGACCGATGACCGGGAACTTCTTAATACTCTCGATGAGATGGTCAGTTCGGTTCTGTAAGGCCTGGCGATGAAAAATAGTCTAGCGGCAAGACTGCAAAAGGTCATTCCTGTTGACTGGCTCAATGACTGGGAAAAAGAGGAAATTTTCGAGCAACTGGCCGCTTATGAGCCTCTGGTCCAGCAAGTTGTCATAGAACAGCTTGGCATCCTCTGGCCGGTGAACTCCTCGCTCTGCTTTGATTTTCTCAGTCATCTGCCCAAGGGCCTGGCCTGCCTCAGCACCGAACAGTTGCCCGCCTGGGTCAAAGGCTTCCTTGATGTCTATGAGGCCAATGGCCTGCGGGCGGCCCGGGAGTATATGGCTGATGTCGAGGCTAATTTCCTCTGCCGGATCCGCGGCGAAAAAGGGCTCAGCCTGGATGAAGTCATCCCCCGCCTGCTCCTTTATCTGCGGGGCCTTTCTGGACGGAGACTGGAACTGGAGAAAGCGAGCTCTCTGTCTACGGATACCAATACTGTTTTTCTCCCTCGGGACATTAGTGCCGGCGCCAATAAAGCTGACAATTTATATATCTATAAACTGCTGAGCTCTTTCCGGTGGGCGGAAATCGAAAGAGATATCTACTGCCAGCAGCAGACCGTACCGACTGTTCTGGAGGAGTTTCTGCGCTCCTTTGAGGATCAGCCACTGGCAGCGGCATGCTATCATCTCTTGCAGACTGTCCACCTCGCCGAATTTCTAAGATCATACCTGCCGGGACTCATGCGGGATGGCCGAGCCCTGTTCCGGCATCTGGGTCAAAACGCTGAGCGGGCAGCTGCTCCGGATTGTCAGTTTACCGCTGTCCGTCAATGGCTGCTGTGCCGCTGCGCCGAGGATCCATTGCCGGAACTTTCTGCCGAGACAGCAGCTATTATCGCCACGGCCGCCGCCGACCAAAGCAGCCATGTGGACCTTTTGGCCGCAACAACTGATTTCTATAATATAGTGCATTGCCAAGAAAATTTGATCCTGCCGCCACCTCTGCTGTTTCAGGGAGAGCTGCGTCCCAGAGAAGCACGGCTGACCCGGCTGGCCCGAAGACAAGAGCAGAAACAACAGTTTATCAAAGCCCTGGCCGCTGTCCTCCCGACTATGGCTGTGGCGGCCCCAGCAGAGGCAGAACCGCCGGCCAAAAGTGCAGCTCCCGCTCTCACAGAAAGTGGAGCCAGCCTGTCGCCTTTAAGGCAGGCGGCCAACAAGGAAGCAGCGTCGGAGGCCAGCCTCAAGGAACCCCGTTACATCTGTCTTGATGATGAGCAGCTGGAGCTGCCGGCAGAGCTGCATCTGCTGGCCCGCGACATAGAAGATGATCTGGGAGCAGTACCATCCTTCTATATCGCCAGCGCCAGCCGGATGGCCGGCAGCAGAGGCCAGGCCCCGGCCGGTACTCTGCTGCCGCAGGAAGGACCGACTCTGCAGGGAGGTCTGCTTTATGACGAATGGGATTTTCGCCGGCGCGGCTTTCGTAAAAACTGGTGTCGGCTTATTGTCAAACCAGTCATGGCCACCAAAGGCACTTTTGTCAGCACGACCATGGCCAAATATCGGGGCCAGATCCTGCAACTGAAACGCCAGTTTGAGATGATGCGCAGCCAGCAACGTTTCATCAAACGCCAGCAGGATGGGGATGATATTGATCTCGATGCCCTGACCGAAGCCTACGCCGACCGCCGGGCTGGACTTGTTCCCTCGGAGAAGCTGTTTGTCAGATTGCAGAGAGACGAGCGCGATATTGCCGCTCTTTTTCTGGTTGATATGTCCTCGTCCACCGAAGGCTGGGTCGGGACAGCCCTGAAAGAATCACTGGTGCTGCTCAGCGAGGCCCTTCATTCTTTAGGTGATCGTTATGCCATCTATGGTTTTTCCGGCATGCGGCGGAGTCGCAGTGAACTTTTCCACATCAAGGATTTTACGGAACCTTATGGCGAAGAGATCAAAGGACGGATCGCGGCTATCTCTCCCATGGATTATACACGCATGGGGCCTCCTATCCGCCACTGCACCAGGATACTCAAGGATATCGAGGCCCGGGTCAAACTGTTGATTCTGCTGACAGACGGCAAGCCGGAGGATTATGATGACTACAAAGGCGAGTACGCGATAGAAGATAGCCGCCATGCCCTGCTGGAGGCCAAGGCGGCCGGTATCCATCCCTTTTGCATCTCTATTGACAAGGAGGCCCAGGTCTATCTGGGCCATCTCTTTGGCGACATCAACTATACCTTCATCGATGATGTAAAAAAGCTGCCGTTGCGGGTACCGGAAATTTACCGAACCCTCACCAGCTGAATCTGGCAGCACAGGTAAACCATCATTTGCTACCGGCCGATTCTGCCGTCTGTTTTTTCCGGTAATCCATGATCTTCTGCTGCCATACCGCCGGCCCGCTTTTGTGCACAGAATCTCCCCGGCTGTCGCCAGCCACGATCACCGCCATATCCTCCACCTCGAATTCATAAATGGCCTCCATGCCCAGATCAGCAAAGGCCACGACCCGTGACTTCTTGATCGCCTTGGAGACCAGATAGGCAGCGCCGCCAACCGCCATTAGATAGACGGCCCCATGTTTTTTCATGAGCGCCAGCGCGGCATCACCCCGTTCCGACTTGCCGATCATACCCAGCAGACCGGTTTCCACCAGCATCATTTCGGTATATTGATCCATCCGGGACGAGGTAGTGGGCCCGGCCGGCCCGACGATCTCATCGCCAACCGGATCGACCGGCCCGACATAGTAAATAAATTTCCCTTTAAAGTCGACACCCGCCGGCAGAGGCTGCCCTTGGGCCAGCAATTGTTTGATCCGGCCATGGGCCGCATCCCGGCCGGTCAGGATAGTGCCACTCAGCAGCAGAGTCTCGCCAATCCGCCAGCTGGCCACTTCAGCACTGCTGATATTATCCAACTGCACCCTTTTCACCGCCGGTCCCATTGCCCAGTTGATAAGGGGCAACTCATCCAGCGGCGGCGGGGCAAAACGCACCGGCCCGCTACCATCAAGGGTGAAATGCAGATGACGGGTGGCGGCACAGCTGGGGATCATGGCCACCGGCAGCGAGGCCGCATGAGTAGGGCAATCCTTGATCTTGATATCGAACACTGTGGTCAAACCGCCGAGGCCCTGCGCCCCGATACCCAAGGCATTGATCGCCTCATAGATCTCCAGGCGCAACTCTTCTATTCGATTAGTGGGACCGCGGGCGCTCAGTTCCTGGATATCAATGGGCTCCATCAGTGCTTCCTTGGCGAGGACCATGGCGCGATCAACCGTGCCGCCGATGCCGAGGCCCAGGATGCCCGGCGGACACCAGCCGGCCCCCAGGGCCTGCACGGTAGCCACCACCCAGTCCACAATGGAATCTCCGGGATTCAGGGTCACCAGCCGGCTTTTATTCTCGGAACCGCCACCCTTGGCGGCAATACGGATATCAACGACACCGCCGGGGACCAGTTCGGTGTAGACGATGGCCGGGGTGTTATCACCCGTATTCTTTCTTTGGCCGGCCGGATCAGCCAGGATGGAGGCCCGCAGAGGATTTTCCGGCTTCAGCCAGGCCCGGCGAACGCCGGCATCTACCAGTTCCTGCATACTCAGCTCGGTATCAAACCGGCACTGCATGCCTACTTTTAAAAAGACGGTGACAATGCCGGTATCCTGACAGAGCGGCCGCTGGTCTATGGTCGCCATGCGGGAATTAATCAGGATCTGGGCCATGGCATCTTTAGCCGCCGGATTCCGCTCTTTGTCATAGGCACGGACCATGGCCTCGATAAAATCACGGGGATGGGTATAAGAGATGGCTTGCAGGCTGTCGGCAATCGAGCTGATAAAGTCTTCGGGCTTGATGATCGTCATAATAATAAAATTATAAAAAGAGTAATGAGAAGAAAGTCATATAAGTATTATTGTCATCTTGCATCAGATTAGCAATCTTTGTCCATTCATTCAATCAGGTAGCGGACTGCTCCTCACACGGCTCTTCAGCAAGACGGCATAAGGCAATCACTGTCGACCCCTTAGCGGGCTGGAGCCTGCGTCCTGCCACCACCGGCACCAGATCCTGCTTGTCGGTCACGACGAACAGAGGAATGACCGTATTCCCATGGGTGGCCAGATATTGGTCGTAACTGAATGAGTCAGTAAGACGCGTACTGCGAAACCTGCCTTCCTTGGCCAGAATATCAGCCAGCATGCCGAAATTAATATCTTCACCAAAAAGCATTTGCCCACGCTGCTGTTCAGAAACGACATGCCGCTCTGTCGCCATTGATTCCTGCATGGTCTGCAGCATATAAATTTTGTTACGGTCAAATTCATTACGATAGTGCATGGCGGCCAGCATATTTAGTTCGGAGCGCTGGGTCATCGCCATCATGCAGCCGATACCGGCCAGATCCAGATTACGCAACGCCGCTAACGGATTGCCCAGATAAGTCCGTAACCCCAGCATCCGCGCCTTACGGATATAATCGACACTCTGATCAATGAGCAGCGTGCGAAACCCATGACGATCCAGTTGTTGGGCCAGGCCGCGCGCCACCAGATTGGCGCCGATAAACAACACGCCTTTGGGCTCCGGATCGCATACCCGCAGCCAGCGAGCCAGAAATCCGGCCGTGAAACTTTGCAGCACCACTGTAAAGAAAATCACGAGAAAGGTCAAAGCTACCAGTAAATTGGCTTCTGCATAACCGGCTTTGGCCAGCTTCATGGCAAACAACGATGACACAGCGGCGGCCACGATACCGCGAGGGCCAATCCAGGACAGCAGCAATTTATCACGGGTGGTCAGATCAGTGCCCAACGTCGAAAAATAAATAGTCACCGGCCGGGCGACAAATTGCACCACCAACAGGACGCCCAGCACTCCCGGCCCGACCGCCAGTAATTCCCGCAGATCAATACGCGCCGCCAGAACGATGAATAAACCGGAAATAAAAAGAATAGACAGGGATTCCTTGAACTCCTGCAAATCTTCAATCGGGACCTGCTTCATGTTAGCCAGCCAGATACCCATGACAGTTACGGCCAACAAGCCCGATTCATTGACCACGACGCTGGAAATGGTAAAGGCGGTAAAGACCAGCAACAAGGTGCCCATATTATGGAGATATTCCGGCATCCAGTGATGACGCAGCACCAGGCCCATACCATAGCCGAAAGTGACACCGATCAGGGTGCCCATGCCAACAACCTTCGCAAAGATGATAAAGGTATGGAGCACGGCCCCGCCCGCCGTTCGCGACATGATGAATTCAAACACCAGGACGGCCAGAAGGGCGCCAATCGGGCCAATAATTATGCCTTCCCAGCGGAGAATATTGGCAATCGAGGCATTCGGCCGGACAGTCCGGAGCATAGAGGCAATTACCGTCGGCCCGGTAACCACTACCAGCGCTCCAAATAGCATGGCCATCTCCCAGGTCAGGGCCAGCATATAATGGGCCGCCGTGCCGATGATAACCCAGGTCAGCAGCATGCCGGAAGAAACCAGCCGGCGCACCACTTTGCCGATGCCTTTTAACTCAGCGAACTTGAGCGTCAAAGCGCCTTCAAAAAGAATCAAGCCCACCGATAGAGAGACCACTGGCATCAACAGATCACCATACAAGGCGTCCGGATCCAACCAACCGGTCACAGGACCTGCAATAATACCAGCCAGCAGGAGAAACAGGATTGCCGGCAGCTTGATCCACCAGGCCAGCCATTGACTGGCGATGGCCAACAAACCTATACCTGCAAAGGCAATCATTATCGAATCAGCCATTTATCACCTTTGTCAGGCCATTATCCAACTATTTTCTCGACCAATTTCTGCAATCGAAGACCATATAGCAGAAAGGACTGTAGCCTGAAAGGAAGGATCAGGTCAAGGGCTGGTTCACAGGGTTTCCTTGCTTTAACCTTAACGGATTACAGTGCGGGGCGGATGATAACCGGATGGAGCGGTGGCATTAGGCATAAGCAGGCTGTCTTTGCCGATAACGGTACCGGGATTGGTCACCGAATTGCAGCCGGTCTGGACCATATCTCCGAGGATGGCGCCAAACTTCCGCCGCCCGGTATCAATCGCGCCCTTATTGGTCCGGATCTGCACATTGCCTGCCAGAAATCTAAGATTAGCAAATTTGGTACCGGCGCCCAGATTAACATGACGCCCCAGTATTGAGTCACCGAGATAGGCAAAATGGCCGGCCTTGGCATGATCAAGAAAAATTGACTGTTTGACCTCGGTCGTATGGCCAATAACGCAATGAGCGCCAGTCAGGCAATAACCGCGCAGATAGGCCCCCTGACGAATCTCGGTATAATCCCCGATTATGACCGGCGCTTTGATCAGCGCGCCACTCTCCACCAGCACCCCTTGACCCAAAGCAATCTGATCACCCATGAGTACGACCCCGGCCATAATAACAGTGGCGCCGGTGAGCGTATGACCATCTTTGCGGACCTGCAATTGCTGTTTGGTGGTGTCGCCGTAAGTTATCTCCAATCCGGCGGCTGATAAAATCTGGCCGTCATGGAGGACAACGGCTTTCGGTAATGGCTCTCCTTGCGGGAGCAGAGGACTGATGAGCTGTGGGTAGATAAAGCCATCCATATACTCCTGCAATCTGTTCAAGGCCGTCCACACATATTCGCTTTCAAAAAAAAGCGAAGTATGCGAAAATTCAGCAAGGTCAAAAAAAGAAGGCGGGCTAAGCATAACAGACTCCACAACACTAAAAGGTTGAGTAGGATAGAAACTGACAGCAGAGAGAGAGGCAAAACTGAACAGCCTGCTTTTATAACTTAAAAACTAACCAACTATGAACCAAAGAATATGATTATTCAAGATAAATAAGCGGCTTTCTCTCGTTCTGCTGCCATTTTTACCGGTGGGCGTTACCCTTCTGCATTTGCAGTCTTGACTTCGACCGGAGAAATGTTTAGTTTTTCGCCTCGATTTGAGAATTTATATAACAGTCTCTGAATGTTAAGTTTTGATATTCGTCCTTCCCTGTTGTAAGCAGGGATTTAGCGGGAATTATTCCCTGGCTCAATGAAAGTCACTTATCCAGTTGCCCTGGATCAGGAGGTTACAAGTGGAATTTAATGATTCATTATCCATCGGCATGGATGATTTTTCCGACAGTGAAAATATGAAAATCCCCGACACCCTGCCGATGATGGCAGTGCGGGACGTGGTGATCTTTAATTATATGATCATCCCTCTTTTTGTGGGCCGCCCCAGTTCGGTTGAGGCCGTAGGTGAGGCGCTGAAGAAAGACAAGCTGCTGATGCTGGTCACCCAGAAAGATTCAACCCAGGACAACCCTGAAGCAGCTGATCTTTATTCAGTCGGCATGGTCTGCATGGTGATGCGGACCCTGAAACTGCCGGATGGCCGTTTAAAAGTGCTGGTGCAGGCCGTTTCCAAGGCCCGCATCCAGGAATACGTCCAGACTGAGCCTTTTTATCAGGTCAAAATTGAGGTGCTGCAGGAGAAAGAGCCGGAAAAAATCACGGTCAAGATTGAGGCCCTGATTCGTACCGTCCGCGAGCAGACGGAGAAGATCATGTCGCTGCGCGGCATCCTTTCTGTTGATCTGATGACGATTATCAATAACATCGAGGAACCGGGGCGACTGGCTGATCTGGTGGGCTCCAATCTGCGGCTGAAGATAGCCGAATCCCAATCCATCCTCGAAGAAGTTGACTCTGTTGCCCGCCTGAAACTGGTCAACAATCTGTTGACCAAAGAGCTGGAAGTCACCACCGTCCAGGCCAAGATCCAGTCTGATGCCAAGGAGGAGATGGGCAAATCACAGCGCGAATATTATCTGCGTGAACAGTTGCATGCCCTGCAGAAAGAGCTGGGCGATGGCGACGAGCGGGTGCAGGAGATTGAAGATCTCTACAAGGCGCTTAAAAAGAAAAAGATGCCCAAGAGCGTGCGTAAAGAGGCGGAAAAGCAGATCAGCCGCATGGAGATGATGCACCCTGATTCCTCGGAGGCCACCATTATCCGGACCTATATCGACTGGATCCTGGATGTGCCCTGGAGAAAATCCACCGCGGACCGTCTTGATCTGGTGGCCGCCAAACAGGTGCTTGATGAAGATCACCACGGACTGGAAAAGATCAAAGAACGTATCCTTGAATATCTGGCGGTACGCAAACTGAATACCACCACCAAAGGACCGATCCTCTGTTTTGTCGGGCCTCCGGGCGTCGGCAAGACCTCGCTGGGCAAGTCCATCGCCCGGGCCATGGGCCGCAAATTCCACCGCCTGTCGTTAGGCGGCATGCGGGATGAGGCCGAGATCCGCGGCCATCGCCGCACCTATATCGGCGCCATGCCGGGCCGCATCATCCAGGGCTTGAAACTGGTCGATTCCAATAATCCCATCTTCATGATGGATGAGATTGACAAGATCGGCTCTGATTATCGCGGCGATCCGTCCTCCGCCCTGTTGGAAGTGCTGGATCCGGAGCAGAATTTCGAGTTCACCGATCACTATATGAACATGCCCTTTGATCTGTCCAAGGTCATGTTTATCACCACGGCCAATATCACGGACACCATCCCCGGCCCGCTGTTGGACCGGATGGAGGTCATCCGCCTGTCCGGGTATACCCAGGAAGAAAAGCTGGCTATTGCCCGCCGCTACCTGCTACCCCGGCAACTGAAGGAAAACGGCCTGAAACCCCGGCATATCCGGCTGCAGGATGATGCCCTGCAATATATTATCAGCCATTATACCTACGAAGCCGGCCTCCGTAATCTGGAGCGGGAGATCGGCAAGGTCTGCCGCAAGGTGGCCAGAAAGATCGCTGAAGGTGGTAAAGGGCCCTACAGTATCACGCCCAAGACCATTGAGCGTTATCTCGGTCCGCCCAAAAATATTCCCGAATCCGAGCTGGAATCCGTATTGCAGCCAGGGCTGGTCACCGGGCTGGCCTGGACCGAGGTTGGGGGCGAGATCCTCCATATCGAGGTTAATCTCATGCCCGGTAAGGGTACCTTAACCCTGACCGGCCAACTGGGCGATGTAATGAAAGAGTCGGTCCAGGCCGCCCTCACCTACTGCCGCAGCCGGTCTCAGGAAATGGGAGTGGAGGACAACTTTTTTGAAAAAACAGATATCCATGTCCATGTACCGGCAGGCGCCATCCCTAAAGACGGTCCCTCGGCTGGTATTACCATGGCGACGGCTATTTATTCGGCCATCACCAAACAGGCACTGATCAAAGGGCTGGCCATGACCGGTGAAGTGACCCTGCGCGGCCGGGTGCTGCCGATCGGCGGCCTGAAAGAAAAGGCCCTGGCTGCTCTGCGGGCTGAAATCACCAAGGTGATTATTCCTGAACAGAACAAAAAAGATCTGGCCGATATCCCCAAGGATATCCGCGAAAAGATGCAGTTCTTTCCGGTCAAGACCATGGACGATGTGGTGAAGATTGCCTTTGGCAAGTCACCGATCCAGGAGAAACTGCCTCTGCCCATAAAGTCAGAACCCGGGGTGGTAGTGACAAGCCCCCAATAATGTAAACAGCATAAATGATAAAATAGTGATAGATGGGAAGACATTGCAGTTATCAGACTGACGATGTTCTTCCCATTTACTTTTTTGCCATACACCTGGCCTGGCATTGTCAAACGATGACATGCCTGATTGCTCAGGTCCGAATACTTGAGCCGCTGTTACCATCCAAATTATGAAATTCTCTGTTAATATTAACAAAAAGGTGCTTTACCGGCTCGCCCTTGTTGTCCTGCTTTGCCCTCTGCTTCTTGGGGGCTGGCTGGCCGTATACAGCCTGCAACCAGGACCTGGACCCGTGGCGGAGGACGCCATTGTCATTATTCCGCCCGGCTCGGGCCTGCAGCAGATCAGTACGATCCTGGCTGAGGCCGGGCTGATCCATGAAGATGTCCGTTTTCTGCTGTTGGCCAAATATCTCGGCCTGTCCACCAAACTTCCGGCTGGCGAATTCAGCTTGACACTGGGCAAAACCCCGGGAGAAGTGTTACGGCAGCTGGCCACTGCCAATGCGGTGCGTTATGCCGTCATCATCCCCGAAGGATTACGTATTGAGGAGGTGGCGGATATCTTTGCCGACGGGGCCTGGTGTGATCGCAAGACCTTTATCGCCCTGGCCCATGACCCTGATTTCATAGAATCTCTGGGGATCAACGCCGTGCCCAGCCTTGAAGGTTATCTCTATCCCGACACCTATTTTTTAACGCGGGAACAGATGGGTGCTAAGTTCCTGATTACTTTGCAGGTTCAACGTTTTAACAAGGTCTGGTCGGGCCTGGCAGTTGATCCGGAATTTCCGCTGAGCCGCCATGAGATTGTCACTTTGGCCTCGATCATTGAAAAAGAGACGGGGGCGGCCGAGGAACGGCCTGTAATTGCTGCCGTTTTTATCAACCGCCTCAAGACCGGAATGCGTCTGCAATCAGATCCTACGGTTATTTATGGTCTGGCAAACTTCTCAGGTAACTTGACCCGGACCAATCTCAAGACCGAACATCCCTATAATACTTATGTGATTCCGGCCCTGCCCGTCGGCCCCATCTGCAATCCCGGCCAACAAGCCATTGAAGCCGTGCTGCGGCCCGCCGCCTCTGATTTTGTTTATTTCGTCTCCCGCAATGATGGCACTCATAAATTTTCTCGTAATCTTACTGAGCACAATCAGGCCGTTCAACAATACCAGCACCGACAGAAAGCCGCGAAGAATTGAGACCTTCCACCGCGAGCAACACAGGTTCTGCAAAAAAATATATTGACTTACGCCTTCTTCCTGTCTCATAATCAAACTCCATTCTGCAAATCATAAAAGCGCTCCTGCTAACCACAAGAAATTTCTTTCATGTGGCCCTTTGATGGCAAGGTAACTATCGAATGCGCATTAACACCCTGTTTAAACACTGGACTTATCGTTTTTTTGCTCCCGGTCTGGTGCTGCGCGGCACCTATGATGCCTTTCGTGAACTCCTGGTCTTTGACAGCCGCAGTCATGAGCTGATGGCCGATCTGGAAGATCTGTATTATCAAGGCAAAAAAGAAGATTGCTGCCGGATTGCTGCCCGCTATGACGCCCTCTCCACCAATGTACGCGGCATGGTCGAGCGTCTTGAGCAGATGGCCCCCGGTTCTTTTGTCACCCTGCCCGAGTATTTTCGCAAGTTTGACTTTTACAGCAGATTCCTGCTGGCCCCGCCTACTCTCCACTTTGGCCCGCCCTTTGTGCTGGGCCTGTCTGATCCGGCCGTAAACCCGGCCCTTACCGGCGGAAAAAGCGCGACCTTAGCTATTCTGGCCAAGACTCTGCTACTGTCGGTGCCTGCCGGTTTTATCATCACGGTGAACAGCTTTCAATATCTGCTTGAGTATAATGATCTGCGCAGCCGGATCAATGACCTGCTGGCCCAGATCGACCTTACCAGCCCTGACAGCCTGGCGAGCATCTCCCATCAACTGACGGATCTGATCCAACAGGCTGAGGTCCCTGCAGATATTGCAGCCGAGATCCTGGCCGCGCACGCTCGCTTACAGACTGACCAGGGAGATGATATCCGGGTGGCCGTGCGCAGCAGTGCCGTCAGTGAGGATGGCGAATGCTCTTTTGCCGGACAGTACCAAACAGTGCTGGCGGTTCAGCAAGAGCAACTGCTCGCGGCCTATCTGCGCGTACTGGCCAGTAAATACACGCCACAGGCTCTGGCCTACCGGATTCACAGCGGGCTCAGCGACGATGAAACTCCCATGGCAGTCTTGGTGCTTGAGATGATTGAGGCCGTGGCCAGCGGCGTCGTTTATACCATTGACCCGGCCCTGCTGGATACGGCCCATCTTTTTATCCATGCCGTAGAGGGTCAGGGCGAGGCACTGGTCAGCGGCCAGGTGATTCCGCAGATCCTGACAGTTGCTCGCCATAACACTCTGCGGCACAGGCTGGAGGATGAAGGGAGCGGCACCCGGCCCAGTTTGCTTACGGAGGGACAGATAACAGCGCTGGCCGAGCAGGCCTTACAGATCGAATCCCATTTTGGCAGAGCCCAGGATATTGAATGGGCCCAGACCAAGAGCGGCCAGATAATTTTTCTCCAGAGTCGCCCCTTACACTCGTATCCTTCTAATGGCCGGCAAAATACTACCGAGATCAGTCAGATCAAGGCTGAACCACTGCTTGCGGGAGGAACCATGGCCGCCCTTGGCCAGGCCTGCGGACCGGCCTATTGTGTCGATGCCAGCCATCCTGTGGAACAGGTCCCGGCCGGTGCTATTCTGGTCGTCAGGGAGAGTCTGCCCTCTTACGTTCAGGTTCTGGATCGGATCAATGGCGTGCTGGCAGAGCTTGGCAGTGTGGCCGGTCATTTTTCTACGGTCTGCCGGGAATTCGGCATCCCTCTGCTCTGTGGTCTCGGTCGCCTGATCGAGGTGATTCCTCAGGGCCAGCTGATCACGATGTCGGCAGAAGGCCGAGTGGTATATCAGGGTGATCTGTTGACCAGTCTCATCATTGTTCCTCTTCATGAATCGCAACAGCAGCTCCCCTTTTTCCAGAAACTACGCAAGCTCCTTGCCAATATCACGCCTCTGCATCTGATTGATCCTACGGCCAAAGGGTTTACGCCGGAAGCATGCCGGTCTCTGCATGATATTATCAGATTTTGTCATGAACAGGCGGTCAGAACCATGTTCTCCCTGGGGGATCGTCTGAGCAACAAGTCTTCCAACCGAAAAAAGTTGCTTGCCAAACTGCCCTTTGATATCTTTATGGTGGACGTCGGCGGCGGCCTTGCTGCTTCAGCCAATCAACAACAGACCATCGAGCTGGAGCAAATCAGGTCCATACCTTTTCTGGCCCTGTGGACGGGACTTAATCACCCTTCTGTGCAATGGCCGGAGAGGTCCCATTTTGACTGGAAACATTTTGGCGAGATGGCCATGGCCGATGGCATCGCCAGCCCTGATTCTCCGGACTTTGCCAGCTATGCTGTGCTTGGCGGCGATTATGTCCATCTGATCATGCGTTTTGGCTACCATTTTACCTTGGTCGATAGTATCTGCGGTGAGGACAGTGCCAGCAATTATTGCCAGTTCCGCTTTGCCGGCGGGGGAGCGGATTTTTCCGGCCGCCTGCTGCGCCTGGATTTTATAGCCATTCTGCTCCGGCAGGCCGGTTTTCAGGTGGAGATGCGGGGAGATCTGCTTGACGCGCGAATTGCCGGGCTTTCCATAGCGGCAATGCAGAGGCAGCTCGTCACTCTGGGTCGATTACTCGGCACCACCAAGCTCATGGATATGTCCCTCCACGATAAGCAGGAAGTGCAGCAGTACGTGCAGGACTTTCTCGCTGATACAGGGGAATAATTATGTTAACTTTTTCAGACTTCATCCATATATGCCCTATATTGTAACCTGGCTGACCAGCCAACTGGCTACCGGCTCTGCCCCCATGTCCTATGATGATCTTGATACCATCAAGGAGCAAGGGATTGATGCCATTGTCAATCTCTGTGCCGAGTTCTGCGATCTGCATCAGATTGAGGAACAGTCCGGCTTTGAAGTATATTATCTGCCGATTCCCGATGAGTGCGCCCCGGATATGGAGCGGATGGAAGAGGCCCTGCAATGGCTGGATGAAGCCCTTTATCTGCAGAAGAAAATCCTGATCCACTGCCGGCATGGCCTGGGCCGCACCGGCACCTTTATTTCCGCCTATTTACTCAGGCGGGGCTTGGGGCTGAAACTCACCGAAAAAAAACTGAAGAGCGCCCGGGTCTCACCCGGCAGCTACAGCCAATGGCAACTGCTGCGTAAATATGGTAAACAACAGGGACAACTGAGCGCCCGCGAACCAAGCATCGAGGATAAAAAGACCATTGATCTGCTGCCCTTTCTCCAGGAATATGGCGCCATCCTTGAGGAGGCAGACAGGCTGACACAGGAACAGGGCCTCAACCCCCTGGCGCTGGATACTGATAAGTGCTGTCATCAGTATTTTGACATGGAACTGATTGAGGCCGTCAATATCAGTCATACCCTGAATCGCCAATTACCCCGGGAACAAAGACTGGCGGCCATCCAAAGGGCCAGCGAGACCTCCTCCCAGCTCAAGGAGAGGCAACTGGCGGCCGGCGGCAGTCAGCAGGAAGCTGCGGCCGCCTGCCCAACCCTCTCCTGCCCGCTGTTGGTCAATCAGGCCTGTCTCCTGCACGCTAATCGCCCCCTCAGATGCCGCTGCGGCCTGGACATGGCAACACAGGACAGATTGCAAGAGGCCGTTCACAACTGCTCCCGCAGTGTATTTCTGGCCCTGACCGGTGAATTTCCACCAGAGGCTGGACTGCGCTTTTCCAATTTTGATACGGTGTCCGGCCGTTTTGTGCAGCAGTATTTTCAGGCCATGATCAGAAATAAACAAAAATATGATCTCTAAAACTAACCCAGGATGAACTATTATGCCCCAGGATCAGAAAGCACCAAGGTTATTAATTGTTGACGACGAACAGGACCTGCTTAATCTGCTCAAAAAAGTCCTGTCCAAGAAGTGCGACTGTGATATCACGTTAGTAACCTCCAGCCTGGAGGCCCTGGAACTGGTCAAAAGCTGGCAGCCTGATGTCGTGCTCACTGATATTATCATGCCTGACATGGATGGCCTGCAGCTCCTGCAATCTATCCATGTTCTTGATCCTACCATCAGCACCATCATCATGACCGGCTACGGCACTATTGAAATTGCCGTTCAGGCCCTGAAAGATGGGGCCTATGATTTTTTTGAAAAGCCTTTTGACAACTATAAAATAAGCCGGGTGGTCAGACGTGCCCTTGAACGGACCCAATTGCTGCGAGAAAATCTGCTGCTGCAGCAGCGCTTGACAGATAAAGCAAAACTGACCGGCTTTATCGGTAATTCACCACCTCTGCGCCGCGCCATTGATCTGTTGTCGCGGCTGGGTCAGAGTGATGCCACCGTGCTGATCCGTGGGGAATCAGGCACCGGCAAGGAAGTAGCTGCCCACACCATCCATGCCATGAGTAAACGGGCCACCCGAACTATGATCACGGTCAACTGCCCGGCCCTGCCTGAAAATATCCTGGAGAGTGAATTGTTCGGCTATTGCAAGGGGGCCTTTACCGGTGCTGATCATAATAAAACCGGTCTTTTTCTGGAAGCGGAAGGCTCCACCATCCTGCTTGATGAAATCGGCGATATCCCGCTCGGTTTACAGACCAAACTGCTGAGAGTCCTCCAGGAAAAAGAGATCCAGCCCCTGGGCCAGACCAAAACCATCAAGGTTGATGTCCGGGTGGTGGCCGCCACCAATCAGGATCTGGAAGCGAAGATGGCCATGGGCCAGTTTCGGGAAGATTTGTTCTACCGGCTCAACGTCATGACTGTCACCCTGCCCACCCTGGCCCAGATCAAGGAAGATATCCCTCTACTGGCCCAGCATTTTCTGGTCAAGTATGCCCAGGAATATAACCGGGAAGGGATGGAGTTTACCCCCGAGGCCCTGCAATGCCTGATGCGCCGACAATGGAAAGGAAATGTCCGGCAACTCCAGAATATCATCAATAGGGCGGTCCTGCTGTCTGATAGCCTGAAAATCACTCCTCAGGCGCTGACCAGCTTTGAAGAGAACGGCCTAACTCTGGAAACCCATGGTCAAGTGCCGGCCTGTGTCTATAATCTTCCTTACCGACAAGCCAAAGAAGAGGTCATCGGTCCTTTCACCAGCACCTATCTGCGCTATTGCCTGTCGGCCTCCAAGGGTAATGTTACTGCCGCGGCCAAGGCCAGCGACATGGAACGACAGGCTTTTCAACGCCTGATGCGCCGTTATAATATTGATGCCGACACCTTCCGCACAGAATAACATCGATTGACCATATTCTTTTCTGATCCATGATTTTAACCGGATAAAGCCAGCAGCAACTGGTGACACTTCAATGTTTCACTGTCTCTTTTTTGTTGCAGGCGCGAGAGTGAGATCTGCCGGACCTGACTCCACCACAGCCCTTTTGTCCTGATACCTAACATCCTTACATTAAAGCACATCTTCGGTTTTTTTTCCTGCTGCTTGTTTCTGGCTCTTATTGTGCATACTATACTGCCATATTCATCATCTGATTTTGTTTACTTGACGCGGTATCATCTCTGCTTGTTAATCATATGAAATTATTCCAAGCTATTTTATGTGCGATCCTATTACCGGTAGTAATTTTTTTGCTGCCGGAGCAGGCCTGGGCCTTACAATCGCATGGCCCGCCGGAAGGTATTTATGTTCATCAGCTGGCCCATATTTTTTATGCCGCAGCCCTCGGCTATCTATGTTGGGATATCGGTAGAAATGCTTTTCCCGGCAGGGGCTGGCGCTATCTCCAGCTGTTCTGTGTCTTGATGATTTTTTGGAATCTCCTGACTTTTTCCGGGCACTGGCTGGGATTTCACATTGCTGAGACCGATATAGTCCATTCCTCGGGCTATTTTGCCACACAACTCCTCGGCCCGCTATCAAGCATCAAACTGATCTATTTCTGCGCCAGTCTGGATCACCTGCTCAGTGTGCCGGCCCTGTTTTTCCTCTTTCTGAGCCTGCGTTCCCTCTATCATAGCTCAGGCCGGGAGGAAGAAAATTGAATAATCTTCCCTTGTCTATTACCATTGTCACCGATATGGTGGGCTCGATCTTGATCATTATTTTTTCCTTTCTGTCCCTGCGTTATGCCTGGCTGCTGTCCAGAAAACAGCCAGAGAATTTTCTTTGGGGTTTTCTCTTTTATTTTTCGGCAACCCTGGCCGCTTTTGCCGTGTCGCGGGCCATCGGCCATTTACTTAAACATCTGCTGCTTTTGTCGGGCAATCAGGACTTATGGCACACCCTGTCGCCGATTTCCGGCAGCACTAATACCGCCCTCATGATCTCTCTGGCGGCCGTGACTCTTTATTATCATAAAGGTATTGAGGGTTACCAGGCGATTAACAAAAAGGCCCGGAGCCTGAAACAGGCTTATGACCAACTGGAAACAGCAGCCGACCAGTTGCAGGAGATGAATCTGCACCTGGAAGAGATGGTGGCGGCCCGGACACACGAACTTTCGGAGTCTGAAAAAAAATTCCGGCATCTGTTTAATCATTCCAAAGACATGGTCTATTTCAGCGATGCCACCAACCAGATCCTGACTATTAACAACGCCGGCTTTAAGATGCTGGGCTATCCAACCCAGGAGGCCCCCAACCTGCATTTTCTCGATATCTTCAAGAATGAAGACGATCTCAACAACTATTATGAGACCTTGCTCGCTCAGGGCTATGTGGAAGATCTGGAGGTAGAATTTGCCAAGGCGGATGGCACTGGTATTTATGTGCTGCTCTCGGCTACTGCTGTTTATGATGATAAAGGCGCCTTTAGCGGTTGCGAGGGCATTGTCAAGGATCTCACGCGCACCAGGGCCATGATGGAACAACTGGCCGTGAGTGAAAAAATGGCCTCGATCGGCCAGATGGCCGCCGGCGTGGCCCATGAGATCAATACGCCCCTGGGAGTCATCCTTGGTTATGCCCAGTTGATGATGGATGATTTCTCGCCGGCAAGCGAACAGGGGGAAAATCTGGCCATCATTGAACGGCAGACCAAGGCCTGCCGGAAAATCGTGGCTGATCTGCT
>DIKT01000022.1:0-13072 GCA_002424635.1 Desulfobulbaceae bacterium UBA5611 | reverse complement strand
CTACCGCTCATAGTCGGCGATACCGAACGACTGCGGCAGGTTTTTGTCAATCTGATCAATAATGCCCATCATGCTATGAAAAAACAGGGCTCCGGCTTGCTCACCCTGAGCAACCGCTTTGATCCTGAAGACCAGGAAGTGGTAATAACCGTCCAGGATAACGGCCATGGCATCCCGAGCAAAATTCTGGCCCGCATCTTTGATCCTTTTTTTACCACTAAATCCGTAGGCCAAGGCACAGGTCTGGGCCTTTCCGTGTCCTATGGCATCATTCAGAATCATGGGGGACGAATAGAGGTGGAAAGCCCGGTTATCGACAGAGATTCGCAAGAGACCATTGACGGGACGGCCTTTCACGTCAGGCTACCGACCGTCCAGGTTGAGACGATCAGCGTCCGTGAATAAATTTACCATTGCAGAAGTCATTATGACACAGTTTCCCAGACAATAAAGGTGGAGGTACATATGGCTGAGATACTAGCCTTAGATGATGTATTAGATGCGACCGTGCTCATTGGTAAAATTTTGGCCAAAAAAGGTCATACGGTACATACCTTTACGGAAGAGGATGAGGCTATCGCCTATGCCCAGGCCCACAAAATAGACTTGGCCATCCTCGATATCAAACTGAAAAAGATGAGCGGCATCGAAGTGCTAAGCCTGCTCAAGACAATGACTCCGGACCTGCGGGTTATCATGCTTACCGGCTATCCCACCGTGGAAACGGCCCGTGAGGCCATCAGTCTGGGAGCCGATGAATACTGTGTTAAACCCATTGATCGCCAGGAACTGGAAGAGAAAGTGGAGAAGGTCTTAAAAGCATAAAAAAACTGGTAAGCGTTGTGACGTTCTGCCAGTCAAAAAACAAAAGAACCAACTGGAGGTATTTCAATGAAAAAATCCGTATACTCCATCTGCGGCATGTGTGCCGTACGCTGCCCCTTAAAAGTTGAAGTGGAGAATGGCAAAGTGGTCTGGGTCGAAGGCAATAAGCATGACGCGGGCATGGGTACTGCTCTCTGTGCCAAGGGTGGTTCCTCCATCGCCTTTCAATACGACAATGAACGGCCTCAGTCTCCGATGATTCGGGTAGGAGAACGGGGCAGCGGTCAATGGCGAAACGTCTCATGGGATGAGGCCTACGACTATATCAGCGATAAGCTGAAGACCGTAATTGACCAATACGGGGCCAAGTCCATCATGCTCACCGATCGCGGCGGTCCCTTTGCCGATCTACGCAAGGCCTTCATGAAGGCCATCGGCTCACCCAATTATATCAATCATGACTGCACCTGCGGCCGCAATGCTAATCATGCCTCGAAGTCGGTCTTCGGGATGGGTCGGACCGATTTTGCCTATGATTTGAAAAATGCCAAACATATAATCCTCTTTGGCCGGAACATAACTGAGGCCTTCAAGGTCAAGGAGGTCAAAAGTTTCATGGAGGCGGTCAAGAATGGCGCCCATGTTACTTATGTTGATCCGCGCGTCACCAATACCGCCGGCAAGGCGACCAGATACTGGCGGATTAAACCGGGGACCGACTATGCCCTCCTGCTCGGCATCACCAATTACATCGTCAATAATAAACTTTACGATGAGGATTTTGTCCATAAATGGGCCACCGGCTTATCGGAACTGCAGAATTTTCTGCAACCCTACACTCCGGAATGGGCGGAAGGGGAGACCTCAATTCCCGCGGCCGAGATCAAGGCCTTCTGTCATGAGATCAACCAGGACCGGCCCAAGGTCATCTTCCATATCGGCTGGCATCTTTCCCGCTATCGTGATTCCTTTTACGCCAGCCGGATGCTCAACATCCTTAATGCCCTCATGGGCAACATCGAGGTGACCGGCGGCCTGATCTACCCCAAGACTCCCAAAGATGCCGGTTCCGGTGGCCTGAAGAGTCTGGCCGCTGATATACCTGCTGTCAAAGAACCGCGGTGTGATTGCTGCGATACCACCTACAGCCATTTTGATGCAGGTGCCGGTATGCTGCAATTGGCCTATCAGGCTATAGATACCGGGGAACCATATCCGGTGAAGGCCTATATAGTCCATCGCCATAATCCACTCATCGCCATGCCGGACCCGGAAGAGCAGAAACGCATCCTCAATAAACTGGACCTGCTGGTGACCATTGATGTCAATTACAGCGACACAGCCTGGTTCTCTGATGTCATCCTGCCGGAATCAACTTATCTGGAGCGAGACACCATCCTGCGCACCGATAAAGGGCCGAAACCGGGTTTTAGCATGAGAAGAAAATGCATTGAACCTTTTTATGACTCCAAGCCGGGCTGGCAGATCTATGTTGATCTGGCCAAACGGCTGGGGAAAGGGGAATTCTTCCCTTATGAGACCATTGAGGATATCTGGAATTACCAACTGCAGAACACCCAGGTCAAGATCGAAGATTTTGATGCCAAGGGTTTTGTCAAACTCTGCGCCGCTCCCATCGGCTGCCAGCCGGACAATATTAAATTCGGCACCAAATCCGGGAAGATTGAATTTGTTAATCCTACCTGGGAAGGCAAGGGTATTTTGTCATTCAAACCTTATGCAAGCCCGGTCGAGCCACCGGCAGGCAGCTACCGCCTGCTCTTTGGCCGTAAAGGCTATCAGGCCCATGGGCAATCAACCAATAACCCGATCCTCTCCCAGCTGCTCGGCGCCAATAAATTGTGGATCAACACGGCTGAGGCCAAAAAGATGGGCATCGCCAATGGTGATATGGTTGAGCTTGCTAATGGAGAGACCAAGGGCACCATTGAAGCCTATGTCACTGATTTCATTCACCCAGAAGCCGTTTTTATGCTGCATGGCTTCGGCATAAAAATTCCACTGCTGACCAGGGCATATGGCAAGGGCCTGGCTGATCAGGATTTCATGAAAGGTAAATTGCAGGACTGGGACCAGGCAGGCGGTGGCCTGGCTCTGAATGAATGTTTTGTGACCGTTAAACGGTCGGTTTAAGGAGGATTAAAGATGAGTAAATATATTGTAACCCAGGATGTCGAGCAATGCATCGGCTGTAAAGCCTGCGAAGTTCATTGTAAATCCAAGAACAAATCGGGTGAAGGCTCCTTCTTCTGTAAAATGATCGAGGTAGGGCCGAAGATGAAAAATAATCTGCCGATGCTTGATTTTGTCTATATGTCCTGTTTTCACTGTGAGCAACCGTGGTGTGTGGATGCCTGTCCTACCGGTGCCATGCAGCGCCGGGCCAAAGACGGCATTGTCTTTATCGAAGAAGCTCTCTGTGTTGGATGCAAAGCCTGCATGACCGCCTGTCCCTGGGGTGTGCCTCAGTGGGATGCCGCCAGCGGCAAAGTCGGCAAATGCAATCTCTGTATGGACCGTATTGACGAAGGTCTGGAGCCCGCCTGTGTGACCAAATGCACTACCGGCTGTCTCAAATTCGGCAGTCCGGAACAGGCCTCAGAAAGAAAACGTCAGGAATTCGCTGAACGTATTCTGAATAATAAAGGCTAAGGAGGATAAGATGGCTGGTTACTATCTACCTTCAGAATACTTAGGGATCCTGCTGTTTATCATGGTTGGTATTGGTTTTGGCCTGATAACTCTCTGGGTGGGTAGTTTCTTTCGCATGAAGCGCCCTTATTTTGAAAAGCTGGTGGCCTATGAATCAGGTAATCCGCCGACAGCAGAGCCGCGGATGCGCTTCTCCGTTAAATACTATCAGATTGCCATCTTATTTATTGTGTTGGATATTGAGGCCATCTATCTCTATTCGTGGGCCCTGGTTTATGACAAGTTGGGCATGTTTGCTCTGATTGAAATGTTCATTTTTATTATTCTGCTTCTGGTCGGCTACGGTTACGGATGGAAAAAGGGGGCATTTCAATGGGAGAAATAACTAATAATCTTGTTCAGATTGAAGAAGGAATTAAATTTATTCCCGGGGCCAGCGCCTTTGTGGCCCCTCTGAACAAACTGATTAACTGGGGACGGGCCGGCTCCATATGGCCGGCCACCTTTGGTTTGGCCTGCTGCGCCATTGAAATGATGGTGGCAGGGGCTTCAACCAATGATCTTGATCGCTTCGGCATCATTTTCAGGGCCAGCCCGCGGCAGGCTGATTGTTTAATCCTGGCCGGCACCATTACCAAAAAAATGGCTCCTATCGTCCGGCGGATATACGATCAGATGCCTGAACCCCGGTATGTAATAGCCATGGGGTCCTGCGCCTGTACCGGTGGGCTCTTCGATACTTATGCGGTGGTCCAGGGGGCAGATGAATTTTTACCCGTTGACGTTTATATACCCGGATGTCCGCCCAGACCTGAAGCATTACTGGAAGGGATAATGAAATTGCAGGAAAAAATTATGCAGGAGCAAGGGCGATGGAGCCAATTCGCATAGCAGCACGGCTGCAGGAAAAATTTCCGGATTCCATCTTGGGAATAATTGAACATAGGGGGCAGGTGACCACCTCGGTGGCCCGCACTTTGATCGTTGAAATGATACAATTTCTCAAAACGGAACATCAAATGAATCATCTTAACTGTCTTTGCGGCGTCGACAATCTGCACCGAACAGCTCATTTTGTCGAGCGCTTTGAAGTGATCTATCAGCTCTACTCCATGGAGAACCGCACTCTCCTGCGATTAAAGGCACCGGTGCCTGAGACGGATCCCGCGATTGATTCCATCTGTGGGCTCTGGACCGGGGCGAACTGGCTGGAACGGGAGACCTATGATCTGTTCGGCATTGTCTTTAACAATCATCCCAACCTCAAAAGGATATTGACTCCTGACGACTGGCAGGGCCATCCTCTGCGTAAGGATTACGCCCTGAAGGGTGATCAAGAGTGGAGTGGATTTGAGCAATTGAAGGAAAAAGCAGCTCAGTTGAAACAATTTGAATTTTAGGGTTTTGCTTCTATTTCCCAAATGCAAAAGGAACGGCATGTAATGACCAAGACGACAACACTTGATGTACAGGTTGCTGATGGTGCTGATGACAAATACCGGCTGAAAATGGGCCCCCAGCATCCCGCCACCCATGGGGTCTTGCGGGTCGATCTTGAGCTTGACGGCGAGACCATTGACAAATGCGATCCCCAGGTCGGTTATCTGCATCGGGGTTTTGAAAAGCTGGCCGAACATCGAACCTATGCCCAGAATATAGTCCTTACCGACCGGCTCGACTATATCGCGGCCATGGCCAATAATGTCGGCTACTGCGTAGCCGTGGAAAAACTGCTGGCCATCGACGTACCTCCCCGGGCCCAATTCATCCGGGTCATGGTCTGTGAGATGGCGCGGATCAGCAGTCACCTCCTGTGGCTGGCCACCCATGCCCTCGATATCGGGGCCATGACCGTTTTTCTTTATTGTTTCCGCGAAAGAGAAGTCCTGCTTGAACTTTTTGCCGAGCTTTGCGGGTCCAGGTTGACCAATACTTATACTCGCCTTGGCGGTGTCAGACAGGATGTCACCCATTCCATCATGCTGAAGCTGCAACGCTTCGTTGATGAGTTTCCTGACCATATTGCCGAGTATGAAACCTTGATCGACACCAATCGCATCTGGCTCAAAAGAACCATTGGTATCGGCCCGATTTCAGCTGACAAAGCAGTTGATCTCTGTCTGACCGGACCTTCGCTGCGCGGTTCCGGAGTCGATTATGATATTCGTCAACATGTACCTTATGCCGCCTATGATCAGATGGACTTCGAAGTCCCTGTCGGTGAGACCGGCGATACCTACGCCAGATATCGCTGTCGCATGGAAGAATTCAGGCAATCCAATAATATCCTCCGACAATGTATTGAAAGAATGCCACCCGGCCCCATCCTCGGCAAAGATGCGCCGGATCTGATAATGCCAGCCAAACCCGGCCGCAAAATAGAATTTGACGCTGTGGCCGGTAACGCTTTGATCAAGTTAATCGACAACCGCGATCTCTATATGGAAGGGGATGTCTATGTCGCCACCGAAGTTCCAAAAGGCGAGCTTGGCTTCTATTTTATCAGTGATGGCATGGGTCGGCCCTATCGCATGCATATCCGTTCTCCTTCTTTTCTCCATATCGGCGCCCTGGCGACCATCGGCCAAGGGGTGATGATCGCTGATCTGATTGCCATTATCGGCACCCTTGATGTGGTCCTGGGAGAATGTGACAGATAATCGATTTTCAAAACACCGTAACTTAAATTTACTTATAATCATCTTCTAATGGTACCTCTGGAATTAGACTCATGGACACTGTCTTGGTGCTGGTGAAATTATGCAGATTTTAATATTACTCCTCCAAATCGCCATGGTCATGGCTATTGTATTGCTGCATGTAGCTTATCTTACTTACTTTGAACGAAAGATTATCGGTCATATGCAGGTTAGAATGGGACCGATGCGGGTTGGCTGGCATGGCCTGCTGCAGCCTATCGCCGATGGAATAAAAAGTTTTTTTAAAGAGGATATCATCCCACAGCAGGCCGATAAACCGCTCTTTCTGGCGGCCCCCATTATCTGTCTGGTGACCATGCTCGCCGCTCTGGCGGTCCTGCCATTTGCTGAAGGCTGGGTGCTGGCTGACATCAACATCGGTCTGCTCTTTATTTTCGCCATGAGCTCGCTTGCCAGTTACGGAATTATTCTGGCTGGTTGGGCCTCCAATTCCAAATATACCTTTCTGGGCGGCATGCGTTCCATGGCCCAGGTAATCAGTTATGAAATTCCGATGGGCTTGAGTCTCGTCGGAGTCATGATGTTGTCTGGCTCGCTGAACCTGAGTGAAATCGTGGCGGCCCAGGGCACTTCTATTTTCTCTATTTATCTATTTCCGCAGATAATCGGTTTTTTTGTTTTTTTTATTGCCATGCTGGCCGAAACCAACCGCGTCCCTTTTGATTTACCGGAAGCGGAGACCGAGCTGGTTTCAGGCTATATCACTGAATACTCCGGCATGCGCTACGCCATGTTTTTCATGGCTGAATATATCGGCATGATGATACTGGCATCGATCGGCACCGTCTGTTTTTTAGGCGGCTGGAATGGCCCCTTCGTCATTCCGTTTTTTCCGCCCTTCTGGTTTATCCTCAAGGTTTACGGCTTCCTGTTTGTTTTTATCTGGATCCGGGCCACCCTGCCGAGATACCGCTATGACCAACTCATGGCGATTGGCTGGAAGCTGCTCATCCCTCTAGCTTTGCTCAATATCTTTCTAACCGGCTTATTTAAGGCTCTGGTGCATTGATTGATGGAACTACAACTATGAAAGTTCAATATAAAGCCAAAAGAAATCTGCTGCAAACCATCCTGCAGGTTGAAATCCTGCAAGGATTGGCCTTGACTCTGCGCAAGCTCTTTTCGCGGCCCATAACCCGGCAGTATCCTGACGAAAAGCCTCCCATGTATGCGGGCTTTCGAGGGCAGCATGCCCTGGTCCGTGATCCCCTGACCAATGCTTCCAAATGTATCGGCTGCATGCGGTGTGCCACGGTCTGTCCCTCCCGGTGTATTCATATAAAAACCCACCCGGGAGACAGCGGCCAACGCCTGATCGATCAGTATGCCATTGATGTCCTGCGCTGTGTCTTCTGCGGTTATTGTGTCGAAGTCTGCCCGGTTGGCGCCATCACTATGACCGAGGTTTTTGAATATGCCTCCTACGACCGCGAGGCCATCTACTTTGACCAAGAGATCCTGCTTGCCAACTGGGATCGTTTCCTGGAACAGACAGGTTATGATGACACCTACGTCAATCCTTTCTGGCGACCTCGAGGAACTCTGGAATCAAGGCTGGCGGCCGCCATGAGAAGAGATGTCCCGGCTGACTGGACCATTGAAGGCCAATTTGTCGGCACCAAGGTGCGGCAGCCGCCGGCAAGTAAACCTATTACCGATACGGAGGCAGCTCATGCTTAGCCAGCTCATCTTTCTATACTGCGCGCTTGTCATCATTAGCACCGCTCTTCTGGCCGTCCGTTTTCATAATCCGGTCTATAGCGTCCTGTCGGTACTGGTCCTCTTCTTCCATATAGCCGGACTCTACCTTCTTTTAAATGCCGAATTTCTGGCCGCCATCCAGATTATTGTCTATGCAGGGGGCATCCTGATCCTTTATCTCTTTGTCCTTTTTCTGGTTAACTTACGCCAGGAAATCAAGAGTCAGCGCTTCGTGGCCCATCATCGTTTATCAACAGTGGTCAGCATCATCTTGGGGTTGTCCCTGCTGGCCATTATTCCCTATTTTAAACTGGGGGCTAAAGGCAACTATCCGGTCGCCAGGATAGAACAACTCACCCATACCAAGGCCATCGCCATGGAATTATATTCAACCTTTATTCTGCCCTTTGAACTGGCCGGTCTGATTCTGCTTATTGCGGTGGTCGGCGGTCTGGTCCTGGCCCGCAATGATAAAGAGGAGACAGCAGATGATGTACGGGACAGCACCGCGACCGCTACACCCGAGGTGCAAAAATGATCCCTTTATCATGGTATATGGTCTTAGCGACCATCCTTTTCTCCATTGGCATTTATGGCTTTCTGGTCAGGCGCAATATCATTATCATGTTTTTATCCATTGAGTTAATGCTAAATGCTGTCAACCTCAATCTGGTCGCAATGAGTCACTATCTTGATAGCCTGCGCGGCCAGAGCTTTATCTTGTTTATCATTACCGTAGCGGCAGCTGAAGCGGCTATCGGCCTGGGTCTGGTTATCGTGCTCTTTCGCAACAAAAAAACAGTTTATGTTGACCATATCAACGAGCTCAAGGGATAGTTATGCCAACTTACTTACTTCTTATTCCTTTTTTGCCGCTCTTCTCGTTTGTTGTCACCTTTCTGGTGGGCAAACGGCTGGGGGTCCACAGTCATTGGTTACCGATTATTACGGTGCTGATCTCCTTCAGCTGTGCCATCTATGCTTTTTTCCAGGTCAAGAACGGTTATCGGGTCAACACCGATCTGTATACCTGGATCTCTTCAGGCGCAATGACCGTCTCGGTCGGTTTTCTGCTCGACGAGCTGACCTCGGTCATGCTCATTGTCGTGACTTCCGTCAGTGCCTTGGTCCATATTTATTCTGTAAGCTATATGAAGGAGGAAGCCGGCTATTACCGCTTTTTCTCATACCTGAGCCTGTTTACTTTCTCCATGTTGATGCTGGTGCTGGGCAACAATTTCCTGCAGCTCTTTTTTGGCTGGGAGGCAGTAGGCCTCTCCTCCTATCTGTTGATCGGTTTCTACTATAATAAGATGGCCGCCGCCGATGCCGGCAAGAAGGCCTTTATCGTCAATCGCTTTGGTGATTTCGGGTTTATCCTCGGTCTTTTTCTTATTTATGCCTCCTTTGGCACCCTCCACTATGAACCGGTGTTTGCCAATGTCGCCCAGATAGCGACTCAGACATTCACCATGCTGGGCGTTACATTCAACCTGCCAACCGCCATCGCCCTGCTCCTTTTCTGTGGGGCCATTGGCAAATCAGCCCAATTGCCTCTGCATGTCTGGCTGCCTGATGCCATGGAAGGGCCGACCCCTGTCAGTGCCTTGATCCATGCGGCCACCATGGTCACCGCCGGTGTCTTCCTGGTGGCCCGCTGCAATCCTATTTTTGCGCTGTCGATGACCGCGTTGAATGTGATCACGATCGTTGGCAGTATTACCTGTCTTTTTGCCGCCACCATTGCCCTGACCCAGACAGATATCAAACGAGTGGTGGCTTATTCCACCATTTCCCAGCTGGCCTATATGTTCATTGCCTGTGGGGTGGGGGCATACAGTGCCGGTGTATTTCATCTCTTCACGCATGCCTATTTCAAGGCCCTGCTCTTTCTAGGCTGTGGTTCCATTATCCTGGGCATGCACCATGAACAGGATGTCAAATATATGGGTGGGTTAAAAAAATATATGCCCATCACCTACTGGACCTTTCTGCTGGCCTCCCTGTCCATTTCGGGGGTGCCCGGTTTTGCCGGATTCTTCTCCAAGGATGAAATACTGGCCATGGCCTTTGTATCTCCAGTAGGGGCCGGTAAATTTGCCTGGTTCATCGGTACTATTGTGGCCGGTATGACCGCCTTCTATTCTTTCCGTCTCTTTTTTCTTATCTTCCATGGCAAATTCCGGGGGACCGCCGAACAGCAGCATCACCTGAAAGAGTCACCGAAGACTATAACGATACCGCTGATACTACTGGCGATCGGGGCGGTTGGGGCCGGGGCCTTTGGCGTCCCTGCCGTACTGGGCGGCAATGCCAACTGGAGCCATTTCCTGGAGCCTGTACTCGGTCATCCTCAGGCTCATCCCTCCCATTTTACTGAAATTATCCTGATGATTATCTCGGTCGGTGCGGGCGCTCTGGGCATTTTCCTGGCCTGGAAGATGTATATCAACAACCCTGGTCTGCCGCAAAAAATACAGGACCGATTCCCGCTACTCTACAGGCTCTCACTACATAAATATTATGTAGATGAAATCTATGGCTTTTTAATAGTCAAGCCAATGAACAGCTTCAGCCGTAACTTTATCTTAAATTTTTTCGATATCGGCTTGATCGACACTATTGTCAATGGCATCCCCAAACTGATCGGCCAACTCAGCGGCACCATAAGAAAAGTTCAGAACGGACTGGTATCGCACTACCTCGCCTATATGGGTGGTGGCATCGTGTTCATTATTTTCCTGATATATGCGAGGTCCTGAAATATGTCATTGCCCATTCTCAGTCTATTGATCTTCTTTCCTGTTCTGGGTGCAGTTATCCTGTTGGGAACAGGTAAAGAAAACGAAAAAAAAATCAAGGGAATGGCCCTTGTTTTCAGTCTGGTTGAGTTTGTCTTGACGCTGCCCCTGTGGTTTGCTTTCGATAAAACCACCCACCATATGCAATTTGTGGAAAGGCATAGCTGGATCAGTCTGTTTAACATCGAGTATTATTTAGGTCTCGACGGTATTTCTATTCTATTTGTCCTGCTGTCGACCCTGATTACCATTCTCTGTGTCCTCGTCTCCTGGCATTCCATCCAGCTCAAGATTAAGGAGTTTTTCGTCTGCCTGCTGCTCCTGGAGGGAGCAATGATCGGGGTCTTCTGCGCCCTTGATTTTTTCCTCTTTTATATCTTCTGGGAGGCCATGCTCATCCCCATGTTCCTGCTGATCGGTATCTGGGGTGGACCCAACCGCATCTACGCTGCCACCAAGTTTTTTCTCTACACCCTGGTCGGCAGTCTCTTGATGCTGGTCGGTATCATCACCCTTTATATGCAGGGCGGTAATACCTTTGATATTCTGGCTCTGGCCGAACAGAGTTATCCTCTCAAGCTCCAGCTGATGCTGTTCTGGGGATTTTTTGCCGCTTTTGCCGTCAAAGTGCCGATGTGGCCTGTTCATACCTGGCTGCCTGATGCTCATACTGAAGCGCCTGCTGCAGGCTCGGTGGTGCTGGCTGCCATCCTCATTAAGATGGGGGCCTATGGTTTCCTGCGTTTCTCCCTACCTATCCTGCCCGAGGCTACCACTGCCATGATAATGCCGATGATTATCCTGTCGCTGATCGCCATAGTCTACGGTGGGCTTATCTGTCTGGCCCAGACTGATCTCAAGAGGCTTATTGCCTACAGCTCTGTCAGTCATATGGGTTTTGTCACCCTGGGAATATTTTCCCTTAATACCCAGTCAGTGGGAGGCGGCATCCTGCAGATGATCAATCATGGGGTGATCACCGGCGCTCTCTTTCTGGCCATTGGGATGGTTTACGAACGGACCCACACCCGACTTATCAGCGATTATGGCGGCCTGGCCACCAGAATGCCGGTCTTGGCCTCCTTCTTCCTGCTGTTTACCCTGGCTTCCATCGGACTGCCGGGAACCAATGGCTTTATTGGCGAATTTCTCATTCTGCTGGGCAGCTTTATGACCAGACCGTGGGTGGCCCTCATTGCCGCCAGTGGCCTGATCATCGGTGCCTGGTATATGCTGTGGCTCTACCAGCGGATCTTCTTCAACCCCGTTAATCCCAGATGGGACAGTATCAGAAGACTGGACCGACGAGAGATAATCACCTTCCTGCCCTTGGTTATCCTCATTTTCTGGATTGGCCTGTTTCCCAATCATATGTTGAGTTATATGCATGTTTCTGTGGCCCATCTGCTCGAACAGGTGACCGGGAACCCGGCAGGCATAGCCAATGGTGTACAGTTCGGGCTTGACGCAGCCACCGCCTTGCCGCTCAGTCATTAGTACAAGGAAGATTAGTCCGCCAGAGATTGTCCAGGATATTTAAAGTAACATAGAAGGATTCTCCATGAATATACCCTTTACCTTGCCCGCACTTGGCCCGATCATGCCGGAGATACTGCTGGTCTGCATGGCCATCATTCTCGTGATGGTCGATCTTCTCTTTCCTCGAAAAAAAGAACTGCTTTCCCAGCTCGTCGTGCTGACTGCGATTGGTCTGATTGTCATGCTCTTCAAGCAGACACCGGCCGTTACTTTCGGCACCATGTTTATTGTTGACTCCTATGCGATCTTCTTTAAGATCATCTGTCTGTTCGGTCTGCTCATGACCACGCTCTTATCCGGGCAATACCTGAAGATCGAAAAAATCAGTCAGGGTGAATATTACAGTCTGATGCTTTTCTCGATGGTCGGTATGATGACCATGATCTCAGCCGGCGATCTCATCGTTGTTTATCTGGGTCTGGAACTCATGGCCCTGACGATCTACTGTCTGGTCGGTCTGCTAAAAAATGACTGGCGCGCCAATGAGGCCTCCTTAAAATATTTTCTTATGGGCGCCTTTTCTTCCGCTCTCTTACTGTTTGGCATCTCTTTGCTCTACGGCATGACCGGCACCACCGACCTGGCCGGTATTGCCCAATACTGCCTTGAGGCCGATATTCTGACCAATCCGGCCCTGCTGACCGGGTTTGCCTTGGTGCTCTGTGGTTTTTGTTTTAAAGTGGGGGCGGCGCCATTTCATTTCTGGACCCCGGATATTTATCACGGAGCGCCAACCACTATTACCTCGTTTATGTCCGTTGCCCCAAAAGCAGCCGGTTTTGCCGTGTTAGGTCGTTTTCTCATCATGGCCTT
>DIKT01000035.1:6780-31068 GCA_002424635.1 Desulfobulbaceae bacterium UBA5611 | reverse complement strand
AAGCAAGGTCTTTTTCTTGCTTGTGTAATTTACGGACTCTTATGCCGCTCCAACAAAACAGCCAATTTTTTCCGGCTGCTTTATTGAGCGGCCGCTGCCGGCTAGCAAGTAAAGTTGGCAGAAAGCAAGGTCTTTTTCTTGCTTGTGTAATTTACGAACTCTTATACCGCTCCAACAAAACAGCCAATTTTTTCCGGCTGCTTTGTTGAACGGCCGCTGCCGGCCAGCAATCAAGGTTGGCAGAAAGCAAGTAGCCTGGATCTTCTTGCTACCCCTCGTTCCCATGCGCCGCATGGGAATGCAGTGTGGATGCACTGCATCCACACAGATTATTCTTGAATAAGGTCCGTTATGACAACACAAAAGACATTCCTGGGCGTGCCGGTGGCCAGGCCCAAGGTGGCCTTTTTCGAGCTGAGCTCCTGTGAAGGCTGTCAGCTGCAACTGCTTAATAACGAGGCGACCCTGCTCGATTTTCTCTCCCTGGTGGAGATCGTCCGTTTCCGCGAGGGGATGAAGGAGGCTGGTGATGACTATGAGATCGCCTTCGTCGAGGGCTCCATCACCAGGGCTGACGAGGAAGAGCGGCTCAAACACATTCGCCGGCAGGCCAGGCTGGTGGTGGCCCTCGGCAGTTGCGCCTGTTTTGGCGGGGTCAACCAGCTGAAGAATCGGTTCAATGATCTGGAGTGGGTGAAAAAGGAGGTCTATGGCTCCCATCCCATCGACACCCAGGAGGCAAAACCCCTTGCCGCGGTCATCAAGGTGGATCTGGAGATCTACGGCTGTCCGATCAAGAAGGAGGAGGTGGAGCGTATCGTCACCGACCTGGTGCTGGGCAAGCAGGTCCGTCATCCGCAATATCCGGTGTGCATGGAGTGCAAGGCCCGCGAGAATATCTGCCTCTTTGAGCTGGGAGAACCCTGCCTCGGCCCGGTAACACGGGCCGGCTGCGATGCCTGGTGTCCTTCCAACCGCCTGGGCTGCTGGGGCTGCCGGGGGCCGGCGCCCGAGGCCAATCTTGATCAGTTGCAGATCATCATGGCCGAACGGGGTATCTCCCGGGAGCGGATGATCGACCGGCTGGAGTGTTTTGGCGGCTTTGCCGGTTATCTGGCCGGGATCAAGGCCAAGGAGGAAGCGCGATGAAGATTTCCTGTGATATCGACATCAAACATCTGACCAGGGTCGAAGGGCACGGCAACATCCGTATTGTCATTGAAGACGGAAGGGTGCGGGAGGCCCGCTGGGAGGTGGTGGAGACCCCCCGTTTTTTCGAGGCCATCCTGGTAGGGAAGCATTTTGAGAACGCCCCCTATCTCAGCGGCCGGATCTGCGGCATCTGCTCCATCGGCCATACCCTGGCCTCGATCCGGGCCGTGGAAAACACCTTCACCATGACACCCAGCGCGCAGACTCGGCGCTTGCGCCTCCTGCTCAAACACATGGAGACCCTGCAGAGCCATATCCTCCATATCTATTTTCTGGCGGCCCCGGATTATCTGGGGGTCGGCAGCGTCCTGCCCCTGACTCAAAGCCATCCGGCGGTGGTGCAGCAGGCCCTCCGCCTCAAGCTCCTGGCCAACGATATCTGTGACGAGGTGGGCGGCCGCAGGCTGCATCCCACCCGTACCGTGGTCGGCGGTTTCACCATGCTGCCGGACCGCTACCGGCTGGGCCAGTTCAGGCAGCGTCTGCAAACATCCCTGGCTGATCTTGAGGCCAGCGTCGATCTTTTTGCCACTTTTACCATCCCTGATTTCCAGCGGCAGACCGAGTTCGTCTCTCTAAAGGGCGAGGGCGATTATCCTTTTATCGGCGGTGATCTCATCTCAACCGACGGGGTGGTGAAAGAGGAGCATGAATACGCAGCCATGACCAATGAGTATATGGCGGACTGGTCCACCTCCAAGCTGAGTCGTCTGTCACGCACATCCCTCAGCGTCGGCGCCCTGGCCCGGATCAACAACAATTTTGCCGGCCTGCTGCCTGAGGCTAGGGCTGTTGCCGAGGGCTTTGGGCTCGGGCCGGTAGTGGTCCATAATCCCTTCATGAATGTGGTGGCCCAACTGGTGGAATGTGTGCAGGTGGTGCTGGAATCAATGCAGCTGATCGATGAGCTGCTGGCCGAAACCTGGCAGGAGCCGCGACAGAGCGTTGAACCCCGGGAAGGCATCGGCGTGGCGGCAGTGGAGGTACCCAGGGGCATCCTCTATCACTGCCTGCATCTGGATGGTGCGGGCCGGATCGTCAAGGCTGACTGCGTCATCCCCACCAGCCAGAATCACGCCAATATCCTCCATGACATCGAGGAACTTGCCCTGTTCTGTGCCGATCAGGGCAAGACGGATAAAGAGATCGAACTAATGGCCGAGATGCTGGTACGGGCCTATGACCCCTGCATCTCCTGCTCAGTGCACTGAAATACATTGATCCTCGCTATTACAGGTCATCATTGCCCGGTCTCTTAAACTCCAACAAACAGGGTTCGCTTACCCGGTAGGGGCGACGCCGGTGGCTCGCCCATGGTGCCTAAATAACAGGTCTTTTTTTATTCAGGCTGGCACCTGCTGGAAACGACTGGCCGGGGCGGTGCATATCGGACAGTTGTCCGGGGCCTTATCGGCCATGATAAACCCGCAGAACCGGCAGACATGATAGCTGCTCACCTGGTTTTGGTCCGGCCCGCTTCTCCTCTCCAACTTCTTGTGTAAATTCAGATGCATCCGCTGCACCTTGGCAGACTGAGCGCAGACGCCATGGATGGCCTTGTCCTCCCAGTCGTCTGCCAGCTGGGCTATTTTCTCGCAAGAGGCGATGGTGGCCGGGATCTCCTGTTCAAGGGCCAGAAGGCGGTTATGTTCATGAGAACCGGTCCGACCGCGCAGCTGCATAAGAATACGGGCGGCCTGGGCGGCCTCTGAGCTGCTGATGGCGGAAAAGAGGTGCGCTAGTTCATGCTGCCCCTCTTTTGTTGCCCGCATGGCGTAGATTTTCTTACGGGCTGAGCCCAATGTCATTTGCAAAAAGAGCTGCTGCAGCTGGTCCTCGAGTATTTGTTTCATTGGTCTGCTCCTTGACTATTTTTTCTGCCTGCCAGAAAGCCTCTG
This sequence comes from Desulfobulbaceae bacterium UBA5611, assembly GCA_002424635.1. Lineage (GTDB taxonomy): Bacteria > Desulfobacterota > Desulfobulbia > Desulfobulbales > Desulfocapsaceae > UBA2270. The sequence goes on along the minus strand of DIKT01000035.1, from coordinate 27,958 downwards.
GCTGCCTGATAAAAAAAACCTTGACTGACTAATACTCCGGAAAACAAAGCGCAACCGCCAATATACTGCAGCAGGGTAAAAGATTCTTGCAAGATGATCCTGCTGAGCAACAGAGTGAACAGGGGAATCAGGGTTATGAAGATTGAACTTTTGCTGGCCTCCATGTGAGTCAGGGCGAAGTTATAGAGGAAGTAGGCGACCAGGGTAACGGCCAGGCCCAGGTAGATAATGGCAGACAGGGGCAAGAGAAGAAAGGAGCGGGGGAACGGCACTTGGGGCAGAGCCAGAAATGGGGCAAAAAAGAAAACACCGATCCAGGCCTGAATGGCTGTGAGATAAAGGGCTGGATAGCGGGCAGTGAGCCGTTTTATGGTGATGGTATAGACAGTGGCGCAGAGCATGGCCAGGAATTCATAGAAATTGCCGAGGAGGGGGGCGGGTGCCTGCTCGGTTGCTGCGCCGCCGATACTGAGCAAGATCGCCCCGCCCATGGCCAGAACAAGTCCAGTCAGGGTCTGTGCGGAGGTCTTTTCACCAAGAAACCAGACAGAGGCGATGGTGATCAGCAGCGGCAGCATAATGGTGATCATGGAGGCCTGGGCGGCGCTGGTATGCTGCAGGGCCAGGGCCTCAAAGAAGAAATAAAGGCAAGGCTCGCTGGCTGCCATGATGATAAAGAGATGCCGGTCCTGGCGGCGGATATGGATCTTTTTAAACCGGGGCAGAAAAAAGAGAAAGGCCAGCGAGGCCACCGTCATGCGGCCGAACATGACCACCATGGGGTGATAATCCTGAAAGGCCAGTTTCATGGCAATAAAAGAACTGCCCCAGAGGAACATGGCCAGAATCAGGCTGAGCACAGGAAGAAGTCGCAGATGGTGTGCTTGCATGAAAAGTTTGTTTTACAGTTGATGAGGAAATGATTAATATTGTTTTTTTTTCTTACGTAAGGCTTAACAAGCAATGAAGGCAAAAGGTTCTATTCTAATATTGCCAGTATTACACAGAATAAGCCAATGTCGTTATTAATGTAACGGTTCTTAAAATTAATGTGAACAAGTGAAAATGCAGAATTTAAAACAATTATTACCTGAACTGGTCCTGTTTTGCGGTATTACCTTACTGCTCGTTTTGTCATGGACCCCTATTGCCATTGCCGGCTTCGGCGAGAGCAGTGGTAAAATAGATGATGGTCAGAGCGGGCAAAAAAAAGGCGATCTGGCCCTGGAGCAGGCCGCTTTGCAGACGATGGAAGTTGTGGCCGGGGTGCCGATGGCTGCTAACCAGCAGGCCCAGGTCAGGGAGCTGGTCAATGGGCTGAATTATACGGATATGCGTGTCCTTCGAGTCTTTGCCGACTTGCCGTCAACGACCGTTGAGGAGGTGCTGAATACCCTGCACAGGTTGCCTCAGGCCCGGATATCTTTTAATAATCTGGTGGTGCTTGAGCATTTTGCCAAGTTGTCCGGCGTCAATAATGATTTGGCCTGGCAGCTGCTGGAGAAGCTTGGTGGCTTGAATTATGTTTCAGCCCGGGTAGTGCTGGCCATCGGCCAGACAAGCGACCTGCTGCCGGCCCATATGCTAAGGCTTATTGATCGCTTGCCCTCTTTAACAGAACCGGAGCTCTGGGCCTTTAAAGCCTTTTTGGAGGTGCCGGGGCAAAAGCCGGCCACTGTCGATCAAGGGTTAGTACTTATTGATCAGATGACGGAGAAACAGTGTTGGGCTACCGAGAAGAGTTGCCAGCTTGTCGGTATGACTCCTGCCGCGGCCCTGGTGAATATGAGCTATCTGCAAAGGCTGTCCAATACCGATGCCGCGAATGCCCGCTCTTTGTTTCAGTTGCCGGGAGTGACGCCGGAGGCCTCGCTTGTCTGGCTGGCCCAATATTTTACGGTTTCGCAGGAACTTCAGGAGGCCCTGTTTTTTTCTTATAATGCGGCCGATAAGAGCCAGTTGCTCCAGGCCTTTGCTGAGGCTGCCGATCATCTGATCTGGAAGATTAATAACCTGCATGATATCACCGAGCCCAATGGTCAGGAAGTGGGCATCAGGGTGCTGTCATCATGTCCGGTCAGCCGCCTGCGCGAAATCTTCCAGCGCCTGGATCCCAAGATGCAGGCCCGCTTCAACGGTGAATTCTCAACGGCCCTTGGCGCCGGCCGAGGGGCAGCGATTGCGGCCCTGCGTCGGGCCACCTCGGCTGCCCGTCTCCAGGCGGCCAAGGATTGCACCACCGCTAATGCCTATATCCTGCTGTCCCGGGGCAGCGATCTTTATGACTCCTCTTTTCGTGAGATCCTGGTGCCGGTCCTGAAAGAGAGAATAGATACCCGCTTTGGCGGTAACCTGCTGACCTTTCTCAAGACCATTGATCCGTCGAATAGTCATGTCTCTGATTTTATTATCAGTCTGGCCCAGAAAGGCAAATTGACCGTCTTCTTTCCGGCCCAGGTGCCACAGCAGCAGCAGGTCCTTGATCTGGTGGCGGCATCCGCCTTTCAGGATGAAAACAGCCTGATCCTCTTTTCCGCCACCTTTATGACCCTGCTGCAGACCATCGAACCGCAGACCCGTACTTATCTTATTGCCAAGATGCTGACTGCCATCCGGGATGAAAATACCATATTTTCCAAGCAGTTGCGGGTAATCCTGCAATATTATGTCCAGGAATATCCCCAGCTGGTCGGTGAAGTCGACAAGATCAGGATCAGGTTGATGATGTCGGAGTATGGCATTGTCGATCTCGGCCAATATGTGACCACCAGTTTTTCTCAGTGGAAGACTGATGGTAAGCTGAGCAGTCTGTCGGTCTTTCAAAATGATGACGATGGCAGTCAGTCGTTTCGCTCTAATTGTCAGTATCTGATGGCCCATGGCTATCGGCCGCGGCTGTCTCACTCCTTTTCGCTGCTGGATGCTGGTACTCCTCAAGGTAAGGCCGCAGGTTTGCAGTTAAAGGCCCTGTTTGGCTCGGCGTCGCAGAATCTGGGCCAGATTCTGCAGCTGCAGACCAGGTATCCTTTGGTGGTTGATTGGGTGAAGCAGATAAACGGGGTGGAGATTTCCCATTCTGTAGTCGTCTACCATGATGTACGGCACCAACAGGAGCTGCTCCGCCAGTTTTTGAAGGGCGGCCATGAGATGTTCGCCCAGCGCGGCCATAGTTACTGGCGCAAAGAGCAGTTACTTAATCCTCTGCAGGAACTGGTGAAGTCAGGAGCAGTGACCCCGGAAGATCTGGTCAGCAAACAACGATTTATGAGTCTGGGTTCCTGTGGCGGCATTCGCGCTTATTCAGAGCTGGCCACTTTTTTTCATAATAAAGTGGATATTCTGGCCACGGTGGGTACCGGCAAGGCCATTATTAATGATCCATATAATCAGCTCCTGTTCGAGCTGGTGGCTTCGCGGGCCGATAGTCTGAGCTGGCAACAAGTCAGTGATCAGGCCGCAAAAATCTTTAAACACGGCATGGGCGAAGAGTATCTGCAGCCCGGCTCCCTGCCGGCCATCCTCCATAAGATCATGGATCAAAAGCAGATCGAGAAAAAGGACAGCGAAATGATCAGTCAACAGGCTGAGGTGCCGACTCCTGGTCTTGGGGCAGCGGCTCCTGTCCCGGCCATACGAGTAAGCGTTGACTGATCATGGCCCAGATTAAACGCAACGAACTGGCCGCCTGGCTGGCAGCCGGCGGGCAGGAGGCACAGGAGACGCAGCTGATTCTCTTCTTCGGTGAGAGGTATCTGTGCCGTGAGGCCGCCGATATGCTGCAGCAGGCCCTGCTCGCCAAGTTCGGGGGTGTGGTCCATATTATTGACGGCGATCAGGAAGATCCGGGCCGCACCCTGGGCCAGATCATGAATTTCAGTCTCCTGCCGGGCCGCCAGCTCTATCGGGTGACGGACAGCCGCCTGTTTCACTCCAAGGCGGTGGCCAAGGATATCTGGCATAAGGCCATGCTCGCCCATGAGGCGGGCCGGCAGGGGCCGGCTCGGCAGCAGCTGCAGAGCCTGGTCACGCTGGCGGCCTTGGGTGCCGATGAGACTCTGACGAATATTGGTCCTGATCAGTGGCAGCAGCTATTCAGCTTTGCTAAGCCAGCTGCCGACCTGGGCTGGGCTGATAATCTGCTCATGGCGACCGGATCACAGACCGGCGCCAGGGGTGAAGGGGCAGTCAGTCTGGCAGATCGCTATGTGACTGCTTTTACCAAGGGCTTGCCAAAGCAGAATCTTCTTGTTCTCAGCGCCGAAAGTGTTGATAAGAGAAAACAGCTTTTTACCTTCATCAAGAAGAACGGTCTTGTCGTTGATTGTTCCATTGATACCGGGGCCGGTGCTGCCGCCCAGAAAGAGCAGAAAGAGGTCTTGCGCGAGCTGGCGCTGAGGACTCTTGCCACTTTCCACAAAAAAATTGAACCCCGCGCCCTGGAAATGCTTTTTGAACGGGTCGGTTTTCATCCGGTGGCCGTGGTCATGGAGCTGGAAAAGGTAGCCCTGTTTGCGCTGGACCGACCGGTGATCAGTTGCGCCGATCTTGAGGCGATGGTGGGCCGGACCAGAGAAGATGCCCTCTTTGAATTAACTGAGGCCTTTGGCAAAAAAAATCTGGCTGCTACGCTGGTCATTCTGGGTCGTCTGCTGGAAAATGGAATTCATGCCCTTGCTATTTTGGCTACCATGCGCAATTATATAAGAAAGATTCTTCTCTTCCGTTCCATGCAGTTGCAGGCCAGTCCTGCCTGGCAGCGGGGGATGGCGGCCCGGCAGTTTCAGGATGTCTATCTACCGGCACTCAAGGAAAAAGGGGAATGGTCTGAGGTCTTGAAAGGTCATCCTTATGCCCTGTTCATGAGCTTTAGTAAAGCGGCAGAGTTTTCCTGTCCGCAATTGAAGGAGTGGCTGGCTCTTCTTTTAAAAACTGAGTTCCAGCTCAAAGGATCGTCCCTGCCGTCGACATTGCTTCTGGAAGAGCTGTTTCTCGCCATGGTCGCCGGTAATAATGTTGAACAATAACCATAATAAGATATGAGTAAAAGCAAAGATCAATTTAAGGGCTCAGCAGCCACCAAAGAAAGGCAGAAAGTTCATGAGCCCTCTCTTTATAAAGCGCTTCTCCATAACGATGATTATACTTCCATGGACTTTGTAGTTCTCATTCTGGAGAATATTTTTGGTAAGACAGCGGTGGCGGCAACCAGGATCATGCTTGACGTGCATCAGTTAGGGGTCGGGGTTGCCGGTATTTATACTTTGGAGATATGTGAGACCAAGATCGAACTGGTGCACCATCTGGCCCGACAAAATGGTTTTCCTTTACGTTGTTCCCTGGAAAAGCTGTAGGAGGACGAAGTATTCAGTTTAAATACTGAATAAAATAAAAAAACAATGGTGCAGCGGTGATCGTTGTTCCTTTTATTGTAAATATGGTGAAAGAAGATGCTGAGTAAAACATTGGAAAAAGCTCTGGTCAGGGCCATAAGAGAGGCCAAGAATTACAGGAATGAATATGTAACCGTGGAGCATATGCTATATGGCCTGCTCTACGATGAATTGACCAACCACATTATCAGTCATTGTGGGGGCTCAATTGAGAACCTGAAGGAACGCCTGGAGGCCTTTTTCAAGGGCGAGCTGCCGGTCCTCGGGACCATCGGTCCCAGTGAGCCGGCTCAGACCATGGCCTTTAACCGGGTCTTGCAGCGGGCGGTCTCTCATGTCCAGAGTTGTGGCAAGTCAGAAGTGGACAGTGGTGATCTGCTGGCGGCTATTTTGTCGGAAGCGGAATCGCATGCCGTTTATTTTCTCGGTTCGGAAGGTGTCGGCCGTCTGGCCGTCATTGAATATATCTCCCATGGTCTGCCCTCCGAGGGCCTGCAGAAAGAGCCGCTGCCGCGGGTACCAGCCGGGCCGGCGACGGGGCCTGAGGCTACCGAGACCGATAAGGATGAAAAGATCCTCCAGGAATTTACGGTTAATCTGACCCATCGGGCCGCTGGCGGTCACCTTGATCCTCTGATCGGCCGTTATATGGAAGTAAACCGGATGATGCAGGTGCTGTGCCGGCGGAAAAAGAACAATCCTCTGCTGGTGGGTGAACCCGGGGTCGGCAAGACGGCCATTGCCGAAGGTCTGGCCCTGCGCATTCATGATGACAGTGTGGCCCGGGCTGCCGGCCATAAGGCGCAGGTCCCTGACCTGTTGCAGGATACCAACATCTATCTGCTCGATATGGGCACCATGGTGGCCGGCACCAAATATCGCGGCGATTTTGAAAAGCGGATGAAGGCGGTGGTCGAGGCGGTGGAGCGCCAGAAAAATGCCATTCTCTTTATCGATGAGATCCATACCATAGTCGGGGCCGGCTCCACCAGCGGCGGTTCAATGGATGCCTCCAACCTGTTGAAACCGGCTCTGCAGTCAGGGATCCTGCGCTGTATCGGCTCGACCACCTATGAAGAGTATAAAAATAATATTGAGAAGGATCGGGCCCTGTCCCGCCGTTTTCAGAAGATCGATGTCGAAGAGCCTTCTGTCGAGGAAACCCGGCAGATCCTGCATGGCTTACAGAGCAAATATGAACAGCATCATCAGGTCAAATATGCCGCCACAGCCATCAAGGCCATGGCTGAACTGGCTGATCGTTATATCAACGATCGTTTTCTGCCGGACAAGGCTATTGATGTGCTTGATGAAGTGGGGTCGAGTTTTCGTCTGGCCGGTAAGATCGATAGAATCGTCACTGTCCGGGATGTGGAGGCGGTGGTCTCGCGGATGGCCAGAGTGCCGGCCAAGAGTGGCGACAATGCCCAGCTTGGTTCTTTAAAAGAGCTGGCCACCACCATGAAAGGCAAGATTTTCGGGCAGGATCAGGCTATCGATACGGTGGCCGGGGCGATTAAAAGGGCGCGGGCCGGTCTTGGCCATCCGCAGTCGCCTACAGGTTGTTTTCTCTTTGCCGGGCCCACCGGCGTCGGCAAGACCGAGGTGGCCAGGCAGCTGGCCCAGACCCTGGGTATTCATTTTGAGCGTTTTGACATGAGTGAATATATGGAAAAACATGCGGTGGCCCGTCTCATCGGTGCACCTCCCGGCTATATCGGTTTTGATCAGGGCGGCATGCTTACCGAGGCCATTCGTAAGCATCCCTATACCGTGCTCCTGCTGGATGAGATTGAAAAGGCCCATGCTGATATCTTCTCCATCCTGCTGCAGGTGATGGATCACTCCACCCTGACCGATAATTCCGGGCGGAAGGCCGATTTCCGCAATGTCATCCTGATTATGACCACCAACGCCGGGGCCCGGGAGATGAGCAATACCCCTATTGGTTTTGTCACCGAAAAAAAAGGACGGGATCAAAAGGCGGTCAAGTCTTTGTTTGCCCCCGAGTTCCGTAACCGGCTGGATGCGATCATCTCTTTTGGGGCCTTGAATGCCGAAGCCGTCGAAAAAGTGGTTGATAAGATGATTGTTGAACTGCAGGTGCAGCTGGCAGTCCGGAAGATAACGATCACCCTCAGCGCCGCGGCCCGTCACTATCTGGCCACCAAGGGCTATGATCCTGACTATGGCGCCAGACCGCTCCGCCGCCTGATCATGGCGGAGGTCGCTGATGTGCTGACCGATGAGATCCTTTTTGGCGCCCTGACTAAAGGCGGAGTGGCCTTGGTGGATTTGGAGGAGCATAAACTGGTCTTTACCTATAAGGCGCGATAAGGTAATAGGTCTGTAGTAAAGCAAGGCCCGAGATTAATTTAACCAAGGTATAAACTGGAGTCATCAGATGTATAGTGCGATTAACTGGCTGGTGGAGAGCATCGGGGCCATGGGCTATCTGGGGATTTTTTCCCTGATGGCCATCGAAAGCTCGTTTATCCCCTTTCCCAGTGAGTTGGTGATGATTCCGGCCGGTTATCTTATTCATGCCGGGGAGATGAATATGGCGCTGGTCATTCTCTCCGGCCTCCTGGGCAGCCTCGGGGGGGCCTATATCAATTATTTCGGGGCCCGCTATCTGGGACGGCCGCTTATCTTGAAGTATGGCCATTATGTCTTGATCGGCGAAGAAAAATTCATGAAGGTGGAGGCCTATTTCCTGAGGCATGGCGAGATTTCAACCTTTATCGGCCGTCTGCTGCCGGCAGTGCGGCAATTGATCTCACTGCCGGCCGGCCTGGCCGGGATGAATCATCTGAAATTTGCTTTTTATACCATGTTGGGGGCCGGCATTTGGGTGACGATTCTGACCTTGATCGGTTATTTCGTCGGCAGTAATCAGGCCTTGATCATGCAGTATTCTCAACAGGCCCTGTATGGGGTTCTTGCCTTGTCAGCCGTACTGATCGTAATTTATATCAAGTGGCAGCCAAAGAGAGATAAACAGAAGAGTGTGTGAGGTGCGAAGGAGCAGGCGCTATGATCATCAACCTGTCCTTGGTGCTGCCATCTTTCTGCTGCTGGTTACGGTTTTGGCTGCTTATGCCGAGTCCGGTCCGCCCTGTAATGACAGCTTGGGATCCCGTCTGTCACTGCCCGAGACCTTACAGATACTAGCTCTCCACAATCAGACCCGGGCCGAGGTTGGCGTGGAGCCCTTAGCCTGGTCAGCTGAGCTGGCCGATTATGCTCAGCTCTGGGCTGATCATCTGGCCTCGACCCGGTGCGGCATGGAGCATCGGCCCGGTAGCGGCAAGTGGCAGCAGCTATATGGTGAGAATCTCTATATCGGGACCGCTAACTTTTATGATACCTCAAATGCGGTCATGGCCTGGGCCAAAGAGAAAAACAACTACCGGGCAGGGGAAGTGCTGCAGGCGGCTCGGGCCGCCGCTATTGGTCATTACACCCAGATGGTCTGGCATAATACCAGGAAGATAGGTTGTGCCGCCGGCTTGTGCCGCGGTCGGCTGATTGTTGTCTGTAACTATGATCCTCCCGGTAATTTTTTGCGTCAGAAACCTTATTGAATGCAAGAGCAGTAAGGAGCCGGCCGAAGAGTGTGACACTCGGGAGCCGGCTGCTTATTGCTCTTTTTTTTATCTTGTCAGCACCGCCATAATGGAATGACCGTGACCTTGCCCCGTATAACTACTCAGACGCCAGCCGAACAGACAGCTTTTACCATTTTGGTGATGATCAGTGTCTGTCATTTGCTCAATGATATGATGCAGACTCTGTTGTCAGCGATCTATCCGCTGCTGCAGAGTAATTATGGTTTGAGTTTCGCCCAGATCGGCGTGATTACGCTTACTTTCCAGGGTACGGCCTCTATCCTGCAGCCGCTGGTCGGTTTCTATATTGATCGCAATCCGCGGCCTTATTCCCTGGCCCTGGGTATGGGACTTACCCTGCTGGGTCTGGTGCTGTTTTCCCAGGCAGGCAGTTATCCGGTCTTATTATTGGCGGCGGCGCTGGTCGGCACCGGCTCGTCGGTATTTCATCCGGAATCATCACGGGTGGCGCGGATGGCCTCGGGAGGACGGCATGGTCTGGCCCAGTCGATGTTTCAGGTCGGCGGCAATGCGGGATCGGCTATCGGGCCCTTGCTGGCTGCCCTTATTGTCTTGCGGCATGGCCAGACCAGTCTGGTCTGGTTTTCGCTGGCCGCCATGCTCGGTATATACCTGCTGATCAAAGTCGGCCACTGGTACAAGGCGCACGGTTTGAGGCGCCTGCAGGCACGGGCTGCGGCCAGTCCGCCCCCTGTGCGGCTGCCCCGGGGCAAGATCGCGCTGGCCCTGGCGGTGCTGCTGGGCTTGATGTTCTCCAAGTTTTTCTATATGGCCAGCATCTCCAGCTATTATATCTTCTACCTGATGGCTAAATTCCAGCTACCGGTCCAAAGCGCCCAGCTCCATCTGTTTGCCTTCTTTGGCGCGGTGGCGGTCGGGACCCTGGCCGGCGGTCCGATCGGTGATCGTTTTGGCCGCAAGGTGGTAATCTGGGTGTCGATCCTGGGGGTGCTGCCTTTTACGCTGGCCCTGCCTTACGCTAATTTGTTCTGGACGGGGGTACTCAGTGTGCCCATCGGTATGATCCTGGCCTCTGCTTTTCCGGCGATTGTGGTCTATGCCCAGGAACTCCTGCCGGCGCGGGTCGGTACGGTGGCCGGCATGTCGTTTGGATTCGCCTTTGGCATGGGTGGCATCGGAGCCGCAGTGCTTGGTTATCTTGCTGATATGACCAATCTTATCTATATATATCAACTGTGTGCCTTTCTGCCGGCCATTGGTCTGCTGGCTGTTTTCCTGCCGGATCTGGAAACGGAATCCGGACGGCGAAAACGACTGGCCCTATGATTTCCTGGCCAGGGCTATCTTATAACCAGGGACATTGATCTATGGGCAAATTTCCGGTCATCGTGTTTGATTTTGAGACTACTGGTCTGTCACCTGGCCGCGGCGACCGGGCCATTGAGATTGGGGCGGTGCTGCTGCAAGATGGCCAGATCATTGATCGCTTTCAGAGCCTGATGAATCCAGGCATCCCGGTGAGCCCCTTTATTCAGGGTCTGACTGGTATCAGCAATGCCATGGTGCGCCGCGCGCCGCGTTGTGCCGAGGTGATGACGGCATTTGCCGATTTTATCGGCCAGCATCCTCTGGTGGCCCATAATGCCACTTTTGATGCCCGTTTCCTTGATGCCGAGCTGGCCCGGATCGACAGGATCAGAACGAACGAAATGGCCTGCACTCTTCTGACCGCCCGGCGCATCTATCCCCATATTAGCAGTCATAAACTGGAAGCGCTGATCCGATATAAAAAGCTGCACAGCGAAGGAGTTTTTCATCGGGCCGCCGCTGATGCCGAGATGACCGCCCGTCTGTGGGTGGCCATGATTGAGGATGTGAAAAAGCTCGCCGGTCTCTCGGAGCTGTCTTTGGAGGCCATCCAGAAACTATGCCGCATTTCCAAGGCCAGAGCCCAGTCCCTGTTTACGCAAGAACATGGTCTTTGATTTTTTCCGATAACAAACCCATCACCACTTAGCGTTATAGCGGCTCTTACAATGAAGAGTTAGCTTGCACGAGCCTCCGTTCTCAGGCTGCAAAATTACCTTTTCTTTTAAGAATGCCTGTGCTAATTCTTTTAATATTAACAAATTGCCTATAATATAATGCAGTCGAGCTCAGAGGCTGCTTTGTTAGATTTAAACCATTGTTTAACAATATGATATTATTAAAGATAAATATGGTTTATTCTTGTCGGCTGACTCTGCTGGTTATATAAATAGACAGCATGGTCAGGCTGGCTGCTTTCAGGCTTATTCCCCCGCTTGAGACCTATCCCCGGATAGTAGCTTTTGCCCAAACTGTGCCGGGCAAAAGCCTGCTGCTTACTCTGTTTGCCGCCGGGCTTTCTGTCCGTAGTGATAGCTGGTTGCAGCTGTCTGCCTTTCTGGCGGCGATGACCTTTCTGCCGCAATTCCGGTCCATATTGCTGGTTATCGCGACCTTGGTCTCTCTTTATTGGGCTAATTGGCCCAATGTGGAGATTCCCTGGTTCATTCGCCAGCAGCATTACTCTGCTGCTTTTTTAAATAAACCGCTGATTATGGCTGCGGTTCTCATTTTTTTTGCGGCTTATTATACGGCGGTCCAGCAGAATAAGGACAGATGGTACGCCAGACGGCCAGTCAGAAATTTATTGATTTTTTATATCCTCCTGCTGCTACTGGCCACCAATCTGCCTTTTCCCGGCCCGCATGACCTCTATCTGTGGGCATTTCTGGTGGTACTCGGTAAATATATCTGGTTTTTTAATTATACCTTATTGGACCGCCATCAAGCAGAGACCCCTCATCTGGCTCTTCAAGCCGGCCATTACTTTCCTTTTTGGGGCGGTTCCATCACTCCTTTTCCTAAGGGGGCCGCCTATTTACGCAAGATTGAGGCCAAAAATGCGGCCCAATTGGCGATCAGCCAACTCAAAGGTCTAAAGTTACTGTACTGGGCGCTGCTGCTGGCTCTCCTGGAAAAAGTGCTGCGGCAGCTTTTCTATGGCACTGCCGGTCCGCCTTTTTTAGGTTTGTCCTGGTCACTGGGGCTGCCAACCCTGCAGGCGGTGCTGCACGACGTGACAGGGCATTTCTCGTGGTACACCAACTGGTCGGCGCTCGTGGCTAATTTTTTTCTGCGCTTACTGTGGTTTTCGGTATGGGGCCATGTCATCATTGCCGGTTGCCGTATGGCCGGCTATAACGCCTTAAGAAACACCCGTAATCCATTAAGATCAGTTAGTATCGCCGATTTCTGGAATAGATTTTATTATTATTTCAAAGAGTTGCTGGTGGATAATTTTTTTTACCCGGCCTTTTTGCGCTATTTCAAAAAATGGCCCAGAATTCGCCTGTTTTTTGCCACTTTTGCCGCCGCCGGTTTTGGCAATGTCTTATACCATTTTCTGCGTAACACGAGTGCCATTGCCAACCAGGGCTTTTGGCTGGCGCTCATGTCGTTTCGTATTTATATGTTCTATGCTCTGGTCTTGAGTCTGGCCATCAGTCTATCCCAGCTCTATGAAAAAAAACGAGCAACAGAAATGACCTGGACCAGAAGAAACATCATAACCCCAGTCTATGTGGTCGGCTTTTATTGCCTGCTGTCGGTCTTTGATAGTACCGATACCAAATTGACCTTGACGGATCACTTCGTTTTTGTGCTGAAACTGTTTAATATTTACCTGTCATAAGGTGACGCTATGGATAACAAAAAGAAGGTGCAGACCTTTCTGCGGCAACTCCTGGCTGATTATGGTCAAGGCCCGGAATTCGGCGATGATGATTTGCTGGTGACCAGTGGTCTTCTTGATTCTCAGGCGGTCTTACGAATAGTAGTTTTTCTCGAGGAGGAGTTTGGCCTTGATCTGGCTGAACAGGGATTTGATCAAAATGATGTTGATTCGCTCACCAGTATGATGCGCCTCATCAGCCGCTGACTTGTTGAGTTTAAAGGTGTCTTGAATAGGAAATATAGTGGGATTCAATATTGCCAACGCAGTTTATGAGCACCAGCGGCGCCACCCTGATCGTTTAGCCATAAGCTGCGAGGGGCAGGAGCTGTCTTACGGTGAGCTGGCCCAACGGGCCGGAGGTGTGGCCGGACAGCTGAGCCGCAGCCCGGCCTGGGCCATCAATCAGGGGTTCCGGCCGCGAGTCGGCATTCTTGCTTCACAGAGTATTGATGCCTGCACCGGTCTTTTGGGAGCAAGCTGGGCCGGCGGAACATATATCCCGATAAGTCTGAAATCGCCGGAAGAGCGCCTGCTTACGATTCTGGAACAATGTCAGCTGGCGGCTCTGATCTGTGATAACAGAGGAGCCGGGCTGCTGAGCGAGAAAGTACTGGCGGCCTGCCCGCCTTTGGTATTGCTGCCGGAGCCGGGGTTGCATGCTTCTTTTGCAGACGCCAAGGTTGCATTCCAGGATCTTCATGCCGTTCCCACCCCCAGCCCGTTAACGGCGCCGGTCCAGATCAACGCTCAAGATCTGGCCTACATCATCTTTACCTCCGGCACGACCGGGCTGCCCAAAGGCGTCATGATCCCGGCCGGGGCAATCGAGCACTATGTCACTGTTTTAACGGCACTGCTCGGTCTTGATGCCGACGACCGGGTCCTGGACGTCAGCGAGCTCAGTTTTGATTTTTCGGTGCACAATATGTTGACCACCTGGCAGGCAGGTGCCTCTTTGCATATCCTGCGGGCGAACCGGATCATGAATGTGGTGAAGTTTGCGGCGGCCAACAGGCTTACGGTCTGGAATTCAGTACCTTCACTGGTGGGCATGCTCAAACAGATCAAGGCGCTGCAGCCGGCAGTGCTGCCCGATATCCGCTTGACCATAATGGGGGCGGAACCATTGCCAACCACCATTGTCGACCTCTGGCAACAGGCGGCACCCAATAGTGCCATCCTCAACTTATATGGCCCCACCGAGGTCACGATCTCGGCGTCGAGTCAGCTGGTCACCAAGCCGCTGGCGGTGACCCCGCAGCGCAATATTATGGCCATCGGCACACCCCATCCGGGCTTGGAAGCGGCCATCATGACGGCTGACAGACGACTGGCATCCGGCGACCAACCTGGAGAACTGGCCCTGAGCGGGCCGCAGCTGGCCGCAGGTTATCTCAACGCCGATGACTTGACGGCGGCCCGATTTCCCATCATTGATGGTAAACGCTGGTACTTGACCGGTGATCAGGCCTTTTGCGATGCCGCCGGCAGATACCATCACCTCGGCCGCCTTGATAATCAGGTCAAGATCCTGGGCCATCGCGTCGAGCTTGAGGAAATCGAAACCCATCTGCGCGAACTGTCCGAGGCAGAGCTGGTGGCGGCGGTAGTCTGGCCGGTGACTGATGGCACGGTCAGGGGGATAGTGGCCTTTGTTGCCGGCTCGCTTATACAGGCAGCAACCATTCTAACAGGACTGAGGCTGCGTTTACCGGCCTATTCAATACCATCAAGAATTATCCATATCGAGCAGATGCCTGTGACCCCCAACGGCAAACAAGACAGAGGCGCCTTGCTCCGCATCCTTGAGTCTGACGTCTCGAAACCAGCTTGAATTAGACCAAATTACCCATGTTTAAGCTTGAGAATTAATACGCTCAGGGAGAGAGTGAGACTAATAAGATTGGCCAGTATCAGAGGTATATCGTGGAGGATAAAACCATAAACCAGCCACAGAAACAGGCCGGTGGTAAGGATGGCATACATCACCAGAGAAACATCCTGCGTCCTTTTTGATCGCAATATTTTGATGACCTGCGGCACGAATGAAGAAGTCGTACAAATGGCGGCGATTAATCCAATAAGGGTGGTCCCGTCTACTGTCATTAGTTGTGCTCATCGTGAGAAAAATTAGAGTGGTTCATTAAACTCCACATACAATCTGTAATCATGTCGCTCTGCAACAAGTTTAAACTATTAAAACAAAAGACTAATAATCTCCCTCAAACTGGGAGTGCACCCACAGATATTCCTGTCGTTTATTTAGGACGCGAACGAGCCCCCCGAATCCAGGATCTTCTTCTTTAAGCCAACCCTGGAACCGTCGTAGAGATGCCCCTTCTACCTCGACCATATCGCCATGTGCCAAGTCTGGAGCATTACTTTTACCCACCCATTCACCCGCTTTAACTCCACCCTGAATCATAGAGTTTAGTGCTTGCTGACCAAAAGCGAGATGATCTTTAATCTCGTTGTATTTAGCATCATCTATTATAATTTTAGTTGCAGCTGAGGTCATAGGCACAATCAAGCTAAGCAATCCCGTAAGAATCTTGAGAAACGGTGCTGACTTCACCACCCAATCCCGAGGCAGATCTATCTCGTATACGCCTTCTTTTTTATCTGCACCGTTTAGAACAGGCAAGGGAAGTCGAGAATGTTCGCACCATAATGTGATGCGGAATTTTTCGCTGACCCAGTTGGGTCGATCTAGGAAGCCAGGATCGACGGGAACAAAGCTGAACAGGCGTGGGCCTTCCTTACCTTCATCAACTAACATCCGCATCAACCTATCGTACACCTCTTCCACCTTGCTTACCATCTCACGACTACTGGCATCTATGTGGTCAAAACGCCCAATAACCTGAGAGTGCTGTCTGTCCAGGCGTTGGCGTACGTCGTCCATCACCTGCATTACTTTTTCAAAATGTTTAGACAGCTCCGCTATCGGATTCGGTTGGGCTGCCGGTGCATTATGTAAAAGTTGCTCAATGCTATGCCACTCATTGCAAACAGGGCAGGGTTGGTCCAACCGATTACGCCTCTTGTTCTCGATTAACTTGCTGACTTCGAATAGTCCTGTGCATTCACTGTCATCAATAAGTAATGATAGACAAGGTACTGTTATTTCACAACGCACCCCCTTCCAGAAATTCTCGACAAGCCATTTTACTTCATAAGTAAGGGCTGATAAGAATCGTTCGGGGTAGGGTGAACGGACGGTTATGCGTATATCATTGCCAACGTGTTGTAAATAGGCACGTGCTCCGGTGTCGTCCTCTAGAACTAGCCCCCTTTGCCAATGGATGCTGTTTTGGTACTCTGCACGACCCAGTGAGTATTTATGCAGTCGTACAATCAGCTGGTAGAATAACCCCTCGGCCGCTACCGATTCTTTTGTGGTAATATCGACAATCCTACAAATTTGTATCTGTTGAACATCGCCAGTGGCTGGCTCAACACCCCATACAGGTGCAAGATCCGGTCGGGTATCTGGAACTAACTGAGCGATAAGGCTGGTACTTTCCTCTTCAACTTGATCCAAACAAGAGACACGATAAGAGAGATCGAAACGTTCCATCAGTCTTAGAAAGATCGGATGCAGCATGTCCGGGTATCGACTTCCATTCGGTCTCTCCGGATCATTCCATAGTTGGCCTAGACGAGTAAAGCTCACGAGGCCATGCCCTTCATTGCGCGTTAATTCGTCGTCAAGCACAAAACTGATAGCCGTAGCCAGCCAGTCCGGTTTGAGTACCACTATGTCTCGAAGGATTTTGTCATGCTCGTAGTGGATTAAATCTCCAATTCTGTGGCAGATGCGAAGTAGTATCAAGGCATCTTTTTCGTTGATCTTGTGTTCTCCACAAATTGTGAGGAATTGATGTCGTGACAGGTAGGCTTTTACACCTTTAGTCAGTTCTTGTCGTAAATTTTGCCAACGTTCTGGGAAAAGTCGACCCATCTCAGGCAAACTGCCAGCCACTCGACCGATTGCTTGCTTTAACTCGGCAATCCCCTTTCTTTCCGTTGTTTTTTCATCTGGCTTACTATCTACATGGAAAAAATCGACCACAGTATCCTTGCCAAAAAGGTCCCAAAACTCCTGGCGGTCGATGTCGGGCTGGCGATTTTTTGGACCGCCATGGGTTGAGACAACAAGAATCTTGGCTTCTGGTTCTCTGTGTTTGACCAGTTTAATCCACTCCTTGACAAAACCCTGTTGCGGCCCCTCTCTCGGCTTCCACACTACTAAGTACACTGCTGGAGCACTGAAAAACAATTGGTGCGTTGGCCGGTAGACCCGCTGCCCTCCAAAGTCCCAACCATTCAGAGTGATTATTTTGTCTGTGTCTGGGTTAGTTACTTCCACTGGCACAATTTCTATCCCATGTGTAGTTGGCCTTCCCTCTTCCCAGTGATCACCTCGTAACGCCCCCAAGAGGCAGCTCTTTCCAACCTCACCTTCACCAATTATGATCAGTTTGGCTTCATTTAGTTCAGTTTGAGACTCATCCTTGGCTCTTAAATAGCGTTTGAGGGTATAGAGGCCTTCCTTAAATGCTGCTGATAGTTCGGGATTGAGGGGATTTTTATAAAGACTGATATGTTTCAGATTATTGAGATTTCCAAGTGAACCAGGCAAGTCAGTTAATTGGTTACGTGAGAGGTACAACTCCTCTAACTTAGCGAGGTCTCCTATCGACTCTGGTAATTCGACCAGTTGGTTGTTTTCAAGATCAAGTTCCAGAAGCTCTTTTAGATTGCCAAGTGTTTTTGGCATATTACTCAGATTGTTGCCGCCTAGGCGCAACACTTTTAGGCGAGTGAGAAAACCTATTGACTTAGGTAATTCCTCCAGTTCGTTCTTTTCTAGATCCAGCCACTCCAGCTCCGTCAGATCAAATAGTGAATCTGGTAACTCTACAATCCCGATGCCGCTGAAATCCAAATCTGATGTACCATTGACGCGGGCATCGTTGATATCCTCTTCGATATAAAAGAGATCATTTGCATCCCAAAGGTCGTCTTCCTCATCTTCCTCTATGAATTCATTGTTATTATCCATTGTTGCTCCATTACATCTATGTAAAATTGTCCCATAGCGCACTATTGACATAAACAAATAGCAATAAATTTTCTTTAGCAAGTTACCTTATTAATCTAATTCATGGCACCATTAGAGGCAAACTTCATGGGAGTAAACTTAATAGTTAATTAGCGAATTTAATTTCACGTGATTTTTGCACATTTTATAATGAAATGAAAAGATAATAGTGTTGTTATAGAAGTCGCTTTATGTAGAGCCTGAATAAGAGTGTAAAGATCATGTCGTCGTTCTTGACAAGAATAGATTTGTATTTAGAAGACAAGAAAGAATATGTATAGAATAAACCTATTCTTATAATCAAAATATATCATATACTTGCAAACCATGTTCAATAGAACAAGACGACCGAGAAATAAAAACGGATAAAATATATCAAATCAGTATGAAAACGGTGAAATTCACTTATCTATGGATAAGTTATTGTAATCTTGTTTTCCTATAGACTTGTTACGTTAAAAAAAGGAGTTATCTAAGTGCAGGAAATTAAAGCCAACCTCTATCCATGCAAACATTGTAATGAAACTGGTACTTGCACTTCTGGCGAAGACGGCAGGAGCTGTCAGGCATGTGTAAAATATCACGAGCTGAAAAATAGTAAAGAATATATTGGTTTAGCGTGCGGAACCTGTGGTGGTCTTGGCCAGTCAGAGCCAATGACGGAAAGGCTGAACAAAAGAACCAAGCCATTTTTAGCAATGGGTGTTGTATTCATGGTTTTATTATTTCTATTTCTTCTTGGTGTGCTCAAGAATCCTCATTTTACAGAATTTTTGGCATTTTCTGGTACATTAATTGGCAGCATTACAGCTTTCTATTTCAATAACACTAAAAACACATAGCCAGTTCATTAACTCAGACGAGGAGAACGCTTGCGGCCTGGCAGTCTAGGTCGGTGGCCCACTGGATCTACCGATTGTTGAGCCTGTAGAAAAACGTAAGTTATTATGAATTTCATTCTATAATTCACCTATGACTGGATATGATTGCTGCAATATAAAGCAAGTAAAACGGTGAAAAATTCACTTATCCCTCATTCGGATCATTATTGTAAATCGGGTTTTTCAGACTCGTTGTGGCATTAAAGAAACCAATGAGAATATGGGATATTAGCCCGGGTTATTTGAACCGGCAAAGTCTTCTTGGAGAACATAGAGAGCTCCATGCAATAGTTGCAATCATCGCAAACGACAGGAAGGGATATTCTAAGCACCCGGAAACTATGCGCTGGCTTGGTTATGGCTGGGCACTCAAGCACAGGCACAGGCAACTCGCGGCTGAAATGTCGCTGAGGGGTTTTAGCGAAGAATCACTCGTGGGAGATTCCCGTTCAAATGAAGGCATATGGCCGGCTGTTTATATTGATGAACCATCCAGGCAATTTCAGCTACTTGCAATGAAATATCAAAACAAGGAACAGGGTCGCATACCTTTACCTAAAAATATCCAGCAATTATGGAGCCATCATAAATATTCTATGCTTGCTCGGGACGTAGGATTGTACAAGGAAATCGGCAAAAATGTTGCGGTGAATGATGTTGATTTTGCTGCATTGGCAAAGACTTTGGTCGAGATGCTGAGAAAAGCCCCGTCTATTGGTGGTTTGCGGAATTCATTGCAACATATGTGGGGCTATGTCTCTGAATATCCGATAGAATCAAAGGGTACAGTCGAATCGTGGTCGCTCGCTAAGTTATTGCAAGAGATCCAGGTGCGCACCATCACAAGCAATAACCGCTATCTAACTTCATCAACCGCTCTCAGTGAATTGATGACATGGATAGATACCAAAGATATAAATCAGGACTGAGCTTTACCGGCATGACAAATGAACCGTTACCGCCCTTGCGGACCGTCTCCCAAGTCGACATCTCGCGCTATCTCGGGACCTGGTTTGAGATCGCACGCTATCCGAATCGCTTTCAGAAAGGTTGTGTCGCCAGTCGGGCTACCTATACTTTGAGGGCAGACGGCAACCTGTCGGTACTCAATGAATGCTACGATAAGACCAAGTCAGGAAAGCTGCGCTCGGTTCAGGGGAAGGCCTGGGTTGTTGACCCGCGGTCCAGTGCAAAGCTCAAGGTCTCATTTTTCTGGCCATTTTCAGGCGATTATTGGATAATAGATCTGGGCCAAGAGTATGAGTATGCGGTCGTCGGCCATCCCCGGAGAAAATACCTGTGGATACTCAGCCGGGAAGAGACGATGGCGGAAGGGACCTATCAGGCCATTCTGGCCAGACTGGCCGACCAGCATTATGATATTACGAAGATTATCAAATCAGGCCAAGGGGAATGAGCGTATGAACTTGAAAGAATATTTTGAGCGAACTAATGGGCAAGGGGTCCTCTCCACCGCCGCCGGTAATGGCCAGGTCGACGCCGCCATCTACAGCACGCCTCATGTCCTGGAAGATGGGGTCGTGGCATTTATCATGCGTGAGCGCCTTAGCCACCACAATCTCCAGGAAAACCCTTATGCCGCCTATCTGTTCATCAAAGAGGGTTCCAGCTCTCGTGGGCTGCGCCTCTTTCTCAAAAAGATCAAAGAAGAAACGGATGCTGCCCTGATCAATAGTCTGATGCGAAGACACCTCACCCCTGAAGAAGATAAGGCGCGGGGGCCAACTTTCCTGGTCACGTTCGCCGTTGAGAAAATTTTACCCTTGATTGGTGCAGATGCCGCCGACATTCCTGTTTGTTGATTCTCACCAGGAATACGTGGCTCGACTAGCCTGTATGTTTTTCACCTGAGGACTTCCAAGTGGACTGCAATTGTAACATTTTGATTACCGGGGCGACAGGTTACATCGGCCGACGGCTCAAAGACCGACTGCTGGGACACGCGGACCTTACCATCCGGCTTCTGGTCCGCAACAAGCGCAAGGTCCGCCCGGAAGTGCTGTCTAAAGTTGAAGTGGTGGAAGGCGACACCTTTAACCCCCAGGCGCTGGAGGCCGCCCTTGCCGGGATTGATGTTGCCTTTTACCTCATCCATTCCATGGGGTCGGGCCAGGATTTCGAAGAGCGCGACCGGCAAAGCGCCGCTAATTTTCGGGAGGCATGTATCGCCGCCGGGGTAAAGCGTCTGGTGTACCTGGGCGGATTAGGGGTCAAAGCGACCGCCAGTCGGCATCTATTGAGCCGGATCGAGACCGGCGAAATATTGAGCGCCCGTCCGGAGAGTTTACAAACCATCTGGTTCAGGGCAGGGATTATCATCGGTGCCGGCAGCGCCAGTTTTGAGATCATTTACAACCTGCTCCAAAAACTGCCTATTATGCTGACACCCAAGTGGTTGGCGACCAAGACGCAACCGGTGGCGGTAG
>DIKT01000035.1:0-6705 GCA_002424635.1 Desulfobulbaceae bacterium UBA5611 | reverse complement strand
GTGGACATCGGTGGTGAAGCCATGAGCTTTCGGGACATGATGCTCCGCGCGGGCTGGGTCATGGGTCTGCGGCGTCTGCTTGTGCCGGTGCCGGTCATAAGTCCGCGACTTTCCTCCTTCTGGCTTATCCTTTTCACACCCATACCTTATCGTATGGCAGCTGCTCTCATCGAAGGCCTGAAATCAGAAACCGTACTTCAGAACGACCATGCCCGGCGCTATTTTCCGGAGATTATACCTTTAGACTATGAAAGCGCTGTGGCGACGGCTATTGCCGAGATGGAGGATGACCAGGTTATCAGCCGCTGGTGTGACAGCAGTAATGATCTGTTTTGTGACATCCAACATCAGGATGATCCCGGCACCCCAATCCTGCGGGATCGGCGGGAGATACTTCTGCACGGCTTAGCCCCGAACCTGGTCTATGCTGCTATCAAGAGTATCGGTGGCAGTGACGGCTGGCTCGCATACGACGTTCTCTGGAGGATCCGTGGTTTTCTTGATAAATTGGTAGGGGGCTATGGACTGAATCGGGGGAGAAGACAGCAAAAAGAACTACGACTGGGAGATGCCCTTGATTTTTGGAAGGTTGCCGACTTGAAGGAGAACAAACGAGTCCTGCTCTTAGCCCAGATGAAGGTGCCGGGCAGGGCTTGGCTTGAGTTCGATATCCAAGCCGACCGGTTGGTGCAGACAGCTCATTTTCACCCCCGCGGACTGCTCGGCAGACTCTACTGGTATTCGGTTTGGCCCTTCCATGGTCTGGTATTTAAAAATCTGGCCCAAAAAATCGTAGGGCGAGCCGCCAGTATGAGCTTGAACCAAAACAAATCGGATGGTGAGGAGACACCAGCATCGCAGTAAGAACACTGTGGTTTGAAGCAAAAAATGCATTTTGTTCAACGCAAAAAAAAAATCCTTTACTATAAATTAACCGCCGAGAGCTGTCGGTGATATGAGGTGCAATGGCAAACCAAAAAGGTGTAGCTGATATCATACTAGCGTCGTCATGAGAGTACAGATTTTCAAAACATGGGATCGTGTTCGGTCCAGTTTCTGGTTTCTCCCGGCAGTTATGGCCGGCGGGGCGATGGCATTGGCCTTTGCCACCGTCGCCCTGGATAAGCCGGCGACGGACTGGTTGACCGTTACCTGGGGTTGGACTTTCACGGGTGGAGCGGAGGGAGCGAGTTCCTTGCTGGGGGCCATCGCCGGATCAATGATCACCATCGCCGGGGTAGTCTTCTCGATGACCTTGGTCGCCCTGTCGCTTGCCTCGTCACAGCTCGGGCCCCGTCTGCTCCGCAATTTCATGCGTGACACCACCACCCAGATGGTACTAGGTACGTTCGTCGCTACCTTCCTGTACTGTTTGCTTGTCCTCCGCACCATCCGCCGTGCTGAGGAGAACGCCTTTGTCCCCCACCTGTCTGTCACCCTCGGCGTGCTGCTCGCGGTGGTGAGTGTGGGGGTGTTGATCTACTTTATCCATCATGTGTCCGTTTCCATCCAAGCCAACGAGATCGTGGCCCGGGTCGGAACGGAATTGATCGAGGGAATAGATCGGCTGTTCCCGGAAAGCATTGGACAGGGAGCGCAACGGATTCCGACAGAGCCACCTGACGCAGGCTTCCTCGACACGTTCGGTCGGGAGGCGCGTCCTATTGGATCTGCCGGGGACGGTTATCTACAGTTCGTTGATGGGGACGGTTTGATGGAGCTGGCCATGCAAGAGGATGTTGTTATTCGACTGGAACGTCGACCCGGCCACTATGTCGTTGCCACCCGCCCGCTGGTGATGATCTGGCCTGGCAACATGATAACTGATCAGCTTGTGGACCACGTTAATGCCGCGTTCGCCCTGGGTAACCAGCGAACGTCCGATCAGGATATTGAGTTCGCGGTCAACCAACTTGTCGAAATCGCGATACGAGCCCTCTCCCCGAGCATGAATGACCCGTTCACGGCGATGACATGTGTGGACCACTTGGGGTCGGCCCTGTGCCGCTTGGCTCAACGAGACATGCCGTCGCCTTATCGACATGACACTCAGGATCAGCTGCGGGTCATGACGCCTGTCTTCACGTTCCCGGAGGTCACGGACACGGCATTCAACCAGATCCGGCAATATGGCCGTTCCAGCGCTGCGGTGACCATCCGTCTGCTTGAAACTATTGCCGTGGTCGCAGGATCCGTACATCGGCCAGAGGACCGCGCCGCGCTGTTACGACACGCCAGAATGATCGATCGAGGAGCACATGGCGGGTTGCCGGAAGGCGAGGACCGCCAAGAAGTGGAAGCGCGCTACCAGATTGCCAGCCAGCTGTTGAGAGAGCAGGCAGGTTCTGGCCCCTGAAATGCACGTACGCAGGTAGCAATTCGAGGCCGAAGCGGCCGAACCCTTCACTGGTGCAGACGCAAGAAGCCGTGCCGCACAGTTCAAGCGTTAAATCTGTAGAAAAACGTAATTGCCGCATAGCTCGTTATAAACCTTACTCCTACGCTCAGGGCAAATAACCTTCCCGTTCATTTTACCAGCAGATTCTCCCCGGTACCTTCAAATGTTCCCTGAACAATCTCATTAATCATGAGCTGGACCTCTTCCGTTTTGATGAGCATTTCAAGAACGAGGTCACCGGGAGCTACCGCCTACGAGCCCAAAATCCTTCCTAAGATCGTAATCTACGCCTACTCCCGAGGCATTATCTCCAGTCGGAAGATCGAACGCCTGCCAGGAGAACATATTCTTCATGGCCCTGTCCGCTGACACCCGGCCCCATTTCACCACCATTGCCGCATTCATTCCATGGACAATGTTCTATATCGTTCACAACCTGAAAAAAAGTGGCAAGTTAGAGGCCGAACTTTGCCTGATCACAGCGAAAAAATAAGATTTATTTGACAATGCAGTCGATTTGCACAGAGAATAGAGCATTGAACATAGAAACAAGACGGCCGGGAAAAACGGATAAAAATATCCAACCAGGATGAAAACGGTGAAAAAATCACTTATCTTTTCTTCGGATCATTATTGTAATTGGGTTTTTCTACAGACTCGTTAGGTAGACAAAACGACAATAACTAAAGAGGAAACAATGATGAAAACCCCACAAGATGTTCTTGAACAATGGAAGCGAGCTATTAATAACGGCGATGTTGAAACCCTGCTTGGTTTATACGATAGCCAAGCCATATTGATTCCAACATTTTCCAATAGATTGCTGAATACACCCGATAAACTGCGGGGGTATTTTGAAAAGCTGTGTAGTCGTGAGGAGCTCAGTATCGCAATCCATGAGAAAACCTTGATTTACCAAGAACTACAAAATCAAATTTTTTTGTTGAGTGGCATTTATAACTGGCGTTTTATTGTTGATGGTGAATTGCTCAATTTCGAGGCTCAATTTAGTTATGTTATTGACATTTCAAGGCCCAGTCCAGTTTTGCATCATCA
This sequence comes from Desulfobulbaceae bacterium UBA5611, assembly GCA_002424635.1. GTDB lineage: Bacteria > Desulfobacterota > Desulfobulbia > Desulfobulbales > Desulfocapsaceae > UBA2270. The sequence goes on along the minus strand of DIKT01000035.1, from coordinate 3,251 downwards.
TTCGTCGCAAATCCCGCGTATGCTTTAAAGCCTAACATTACGATAAAGCCGTCCACTTCCGCTACCTCCAGCGGTCGGTTTAAGGAAATCATTGCGAGCCAGGTTATCGAAATCGAGGAAATGAAGCGGCGCCTGGGGATTCTGCGGGCTGAACCTGGTCTGGAGCAGGGCGAGTTCCCCGCATTCGGCGGCCCGCGTGGACCCGGCCAGTAATCCTGTCTGCAGTAAGAGCCGAATGATTTTGCGTTCGCCGCGGCAGGTGCGCATAAATTGTGAGATAGGCCCAATCGGTCGCTTTAGCGGATGCGATACGACAATTGGTTCATCTACCGGACCAACTTCGGGTTTTCCCCGAAATAGGGCAGCGCTAAAGCCTGAGCTGCTGCCCAAGCCGACCCGGCCACCCAAGTCTCTCTATGATGCTTCTTAGTTGGGGGCTATGAATGACTCATCCCAAATGTTGTCCGGGTTTGTTAGCCTTGCAGTTCTCCTGCCATCCCTCGCTGTCGGCGCAAGACGGCTGCATGATACGAACAGAAGTGGTTGGTGGCTGCTTATCTCTCTTTCAGTAATTGGACTTATCCCGCTCATTATCTGGCTGGCGAGCAAAGGCAATGAGCAGGCGAATGATCATGGCAACCCGGTCTAAAGAGGGTTGAAGGCATCATGTTGGCAGCAAAAAGCCTGCGCACTTCAATGGTGAAAAAGGGGGATGGCATATGAAAATCCATGTCGGCACAAGCGGGTATGGGTATAAGGAATGGAAAGGAATATTCTATCCTGAAAAGATCTCGCCTAAGGAAATGTTGCATTTCTATTCTGAACGTCTCGGCGCGGTGGAGATCAATTATACCTTTTATCACATGCCCACGGAAAAGCTCCTCGCATCATGGGCGGCACAGGTCCCCGATGATTTTTCTTTCGCGCTCAAAGCGCCGCAGGTCATAACGCATTGGAAACGGTTGCAAAATGTGGATGAAGAAACTGAATATTTCTTCAGGGCGCTATCGGTTCTGGGCCGGAGAATGGGGCCGGTCCTTTTTCAGTTCCCCAAAAGCTTTCGTGCCGACCGTTCCGTGCTTGAGGATTTCCTCGAACTGATTCCTGAAAAGATGCACTGCGCCTTCGAGTTTCGCAACCCTTCCGGGCATGATCCTGGAATTCTGGACCTGCTTCGTGAAAAGGAATGCAGTCTGTGTATCGCGGATGCGGATGAGAATCCGGCGGCTGAGATCATCAGTACGGCGCCATGGGGGTATCTGCGTCTCCGCCGATCCGATTACACGGAAGCCGATCTGGCGCAATGGCTGGAAAGGATCCTTGCGCAGAAATGGCATAAGGCTTTCGTTTTTTTTAAGCATGAGGAAGAGGCCAAAGGTCCCGAAATGGCTATGCATTTTCGTGATCTTGCTGGTGTGAAAGTTTGACGTGCCCGAGGACGCATGTGGAGGGAATGGGGCCAGGTCGTAAAGTTAATAAAAAATGAAATCGTAAACTTTACAACCGAACCTGTGTTTCTGAATAGGAGGTTCAATTTCTATGAAATATTTTTATGACGAGGGTAGTTTTTTTCCCGCGAAGCGGCGTTTGGCACTTGTGCGACATGAGTTGGCCTCTCGCCACACACGACACATACCATTTCCAACAAATCTGGAGGATGAGGAACATGGACAAAACAGAACGAAAAGATGTAAAGGTGCTTAAGGGCTTTGCCGAGCTTGTACCAGTGCATGTCGCGGTCAACGCCTGCTGTGGGCAACCCTTCCACCACAAAGTAAGCATCAACTTGCCGGATGGAGCGGGGGCCGGAAGTGATAACCTTTCTCTGCCGCCGGGCAAACGACTTGTCATCGAGTTTGCCACAATTTCCGCCTTCGTACCGCTAGGCTCGGGTCAGAAGCCATTCGCAGTGTTCCAAACCACAACGGGTGGCGTTAGTCTCTCATTACCTTGGTGCAGCCACCCCAATGGGAACACCCGTCGTCGGAAATCCTACCGACTGGTTTGTGGCGAGTCAACAGGTGCGCTTGTATGCTGAGCCCGGTATCAACGTGATCAGCGTGGGGCGAACTGGTAGTGTGACGGGAGAAAGTATTATTGACGTGTCCATTTCCGGATACCTTGTGGACTTTATCTAGAGCAGTTCAGGTTCGGGTGTTCGTTCGCTGGTACTCAGAGGGAAACAAAGGTATGTTTTGTGCCGCCTGTATCTCCGCCGGGGATACTCGTCATTTACTCCCGAACAGCCGTGTTCAAGAGCAATATGGCTTTCTCATTATGGAGAATTTTGATATTTTGAGTACATGAAGATACCCAATAATTAGTTAAAGGTTTGATGATGGAAAAAAGAAAAATTTTCAAAATATGCCCAATGTGTTCATCTGAATGGAAAACGCGTGATGAATTTCTTGATGACCAATCGCTTGAAATTAATGGATATGGGGTAGATTTTGAAAAGCTTGACTGGAGTCTTTTTTATTTTACGCACAGGAAAGAAGGTTGTTTCTCGACATTCGCCTTAGAAGCGAAGGACTTCTTGGATTTATATTCAGGGACAAAATATGCCGAACGAAGAACTGGCCACGAAGATTGCCCCGGATATTGTCTGGAAGAGGAGCAGCTTAATCGCTGTGATGCTTTATGCGAATGCGCTTTCAATAGAGAAATTATCAAAATAATAAAAGACAGACATAGTAAAATAACCTATCAACATAATTTACCGGCAGATGGCTGCAGTCGAAAAAAAGGGGGCGACCTGTCGGTTGGCAGAAAGAAAAAAATGTAATATTACTCTGACCATTTTTATTCAATTTTATCCCGGATCGGATCCCTTCTGCTTTTCCGCTCCGTACCTTGATCTTCGCAGCCATCTCAGTTAGTTTATTTTATAATAGATATTTTCCCGGGCTCATGCACTGCCTCTCACCCGAAAGGAGGCCGTCCGCACACAGCCTTTCCCAGGAAAAACGACTCTTAATGCAAACAGAACTTGACATTGCATTTCAGGATAATGCCTATGGATACAGCAATTTACACACCTCAGTATCTGAGAAAAACAAACCCGAAGATCTTCAGGCTCATCGCCAGGGCCGGGGATATCGAGGAACTGCGTGGCCTGCTCATCGACTTCACCTTCAGCACGGAACAGAAGGCCCTGGAGGAGGCGGACCACGAGGATGCCGGTTTTGCCTCCCGCATCCGCGACTGTGGCATCGTTCTGCGTACTATCCTCAAACATGGCTCGGAACAGG
>DIKT01000056.1 GCA_002424635.1 Desulfobulbaceae bacterium UBA5611 | reverse complement strand
ATCCAGCTGAGCTACGGGCGCTTAATGTTTGCGAACAAGTTATTTTAATCGACTGGGGTTAAAAAGCAACCGCATTTTTCTGCTCAAAGTTTTCCGGTCTTCAACTTAAGGGTAGGGTGCGATCAGTTTTGTTTGATCAGATCCAGCAGATCGGCGGCAGTCATTTTGGCGCTGATATCGGTGCCTTCCAGCAGACTGCCGGCCAGATCTCTTTTATCCTGATGCAGTTTAACGATCTTTTCTTCAATAGTTTGTTTGCAGATGAGCCTGTAGATGGTGACAGGCCGGGTCTGGCCGATACGATGGGCTCGATCGGAGGCCTGGTCCTCGATGGCGGGATTCCACCAGGGATCCATATGAATGACGTAATCAGCGGCGGTCAGGTTCAGTCCCAGGCCGCCGGCCTTGAGACTGATGAGAAAGAGATCGCCCTCGCCGGATTGAAATTCATCCACCTGCTGCTTGCGTTTAGCGGTGCTGGTGGAGCCATCCAGGTATTTGTAGGAAATGCCTTTGGCATCCAGATATTCCCGCAGGATCTGCAGATGACCGATAAATTGGCTGAAGACCAGGGCTTTATGGCGGCCGCCCAGTAATTCTTCAATGACCGCCGCAAAGACCTCCAGTTTGGCGCTGGGGATATTAGTATCCGGGGCAATCAGGCGGGGGTGGCAACAGGCCTGGCGTAGTTTCATGATCTCGGTCAGGATCTGCAGATGGCGGCCTTTTTTCTCCTGATTGTGTTCCAGTGTTTCCAAGGCATTTTGGCGCAGGGCCTCATAAAAGTGGATCTCTTCCGAGCTCATTTCCACGTGCAGGGTGATCTCCGTGCGGGAGGGTAACTCTTCCAATACCTCGGATTTCAGGCGGCGGAGGATAAAAGGGCGAATGAGTTTTTTCAGTTTCAGCCGGGCCTCCCGATCATGGTAGCGCTCGATAGGAATGGCAAAGCGTTCATTGAAGCGGCCCAGTGAGCCCAGCAGACCGGGATTGATAAAATGAAAGAGATTCCACAATTCGCCCAGATGATTTTCAATGGGCGTCCCGGTGGTGATCAGTCTGAATCGGGCCTGCAGGGCCATGGCGGCCTTGGAGCGCTTAGTGGCGGCATTTTTTATGGCCTGGGCCTCATCTAGAATGACAGCCTGCCATTTGATCTGGCACAGGGCTTCGTTTTCTTGTTGGAGCAGGGTATAGGTCGTAATCAGGACATCGAACTTACCTAATTTCTGAATCGTCTTGTTGCGATCTTTGCCGGTCAGAGATTTGATATTAAGAGTCGGGGCAAAACGATTCACCTCCGTTTCCCAGTTGATAGACACCGAGGTCGGAGCAATGACCAGCGAGGGACCATCGGGAGACAGTTCCAACAGGATAGCCAGCGACTGGATAGTCTTGCCGAGGCCCATATCATCAGCCAGACAGCCGCCAACGCCCCAGTGCACCAGACGGGCCAGCCAGTTGAAGCCTTCAAGCTGATAATCCCGTAATTCCGCCTGGAGGGTGGACGGCAGCTGGGGGTTATAGGCATTGACATCCTGCAGTCTGGCCTGTTGCAGGTCCCAGCCGGCATCGGTCTTGGTCTTGGCCTGTTCAATCAGCTGCTCCAGCGGCAAAGCGGCGAGGGGATGGAGAAGAATCTCTCCGCCGTCATCACTATCAATGCCTTCCGAATAGGTGTTCAGCTCTTCCAGCCGTTTCTTAAATTCCTGGGTCAGGGCCAGGAATTGTCCTTCCCCGATCTGGACAAAACGGCCGGAGGTCCCTTTGACCTTACTGAGCAGTTCACGCAGGTCAATCATGGTATCCTGGTCCAGCTCCAGATGGCCGGACAGGGAAAACCAGTTCTGGCGGTTGGTGCGGATCTTCAGATTGAGATTTTTCAGCGAGGCCTGATGGGTGACGGTCAGCTTCTCGCCTTCCGGCCATTCAATGATGACCCGCTCATGGATAGTCTGTAATTCCATCAGGGCCTGCAGACAATCATCGGGATCCTGCAGGTGCCATTCCCGGTCATTGTCCTGTTCGATATCAATGGCCAGATCAAGAATGGGACAGGACTCCTCAATTTCGCGGGCGTTTTCCTCTTCCAGCGCCAGGTTGCGTCTGGTCTGCAGCCGTTTGCCGCGGACCTCAGCCATGATATTCTCAACACCCTGGCCGGGTTTCAGGTAATGACCGCCTTCGGCAAAGGGTTTGACAAACATCTCCAGTCGAAAGCCGCTGCCAAAGGGCAGCAGATGAATGTAAATGGATGGGTCGGCCTCGACGAATTCAATATGGGCGTTTCTGGTGCTGGAGGCATCAGCGGCAATAGCTGAATGCACCGTCATATAGGAAGAGATATTGCCAATGGCGGTGAGGACCTGTTCGCTGGCCTCCAGAGGCACGCTGAGGCCGTCAAGGCCGGTAATCTGGGCAATGCGACGATGGTTGTCGTTGATGGTAATGATCTTGAAACGGGTGGGCGTTTCCTGGAAGACCGTGATGGAGTTGCGGGTCACGGCCTGGGCAAAACGGATATGCAGTTTGCCGCCCCGTTCCTCCACCAGCAGTTCAGGTTCGCCGGCAATAAATTCCACTGTCGACCCCGGTGAGCTGGTCAGAAACAAGAGGGGATGCCCGATCATGGCGACCAGGGCCTTGTCCATATCAAACTGATAGTTGACGCCGTGGGTTTCAGGATGCTGAATTTTCTGGATGGCGGCGCTGATCTTGCGATCCTGGATGGTCAGATAGGGCAGCATGTCACCAGCGTACAACCGGGACAGCGAGATCGGCCGGCCTTTGCTCCAGAGGCCGCCTGCGGAAATTTTCTGCTCCTTGGGGCTGATGGTCAGCACCTCATTTTTGAAATCAATGAACCAGGCCATTCTGATGGTTTGATCAATGCCGCTTTTTTGGGTGGTGGTGGCATAAATCAACGCCTGCAGGCTTCGTTTCCAGGGCTCTTCCGGTTCGAGAATGGAGACCATGGAGACCTGGCCGGTCAGTTCCTGAATATTCTCTTTATCGGCCAGATAGTCTTTATTATCCGGGGAGATCTTGGCCAGAATGTCAGCCAGATTGAGCGTGAAAAAATGATAGTTATGCTGTTTGGCTTGGTGATAGAGGGTCTGTATCTTTTTTTCGGTCTCGGCGGTCAGGATACTGTTTAACCAGTAGCCGCAGAGGCCGGCAAAAAGAATGGTCAGGCTATGGGCCTTTTCGTCCTGAGCCAGAGTGAATTCTTCCTCTGATATATTACTTTTATGCTGGGCGTTGATCAGGGCGGCCAGATAATGGTAGGCCTTTTCCTCTGCTGTGCCGGCAAATAATGATAAGGTGATGCCGATACGCTGGGCCACAGTTTGATTCTGATCGGTGATATCTTCCTGCAGACAGGCCAGAAGATGAAATAAACCCGGCAGACCAAAAAAGGCCACCTTGTCATTACCGCTTAATTGCTGCAGGGCCGCAAGATCATCGGTAAAAGCCTGGCGGGCCCGGGCATAATCCCCGCGCAGAAAATAAAGAGAACCGGTGGCCCCGGTGCCGCTGAAGCTGTCCGGCTGTTCTATGATCAGTTGTTCCGCCTTCTCCAGTTCTCCCTGCAGCAGCAGCTGGTTGAACAGCAGGCGCTGAAAAGGCAGTCTCTCGTCATTATCAAGCTGCTGAAAATTATCTTTATCCTGCAGATAGTGGATGATCTCAGGAAACGGCAATAACTCGGCTTGGGCAAAACGCAGGGTCTGGTTGAGCAGGAAAAACTGAAACGATGGGGGCAGCGTCCGTAACCAGACAGGATCAAAGGGTGTAGTTATAACCTGGACCGTGGGTGGTATCGCCGAGAAGAGCTCTTTGCACTGACTTTCCAGAAAATCGAGGGCGTCATTGATAAGATCAAAGACCTGGGTGTAAATGCCAATACGCATCTCGCGCTTAGCCCGCCAGCAGCGGGTGGTCCATTTCCCATAATAATAGGACACCGGGGCCTCTTTGCGGATAACCTCCGCAAAAGTGGCAAAAGTTCCTTCGGCCACGGCAATCCGGCTTAATACTTCCGTAATCTCCGGGACGCATTGTCGTTCTTTGGTAACGAGACCGAGTTTTTGCAGTTTACTGAAGTAATGGGTGAGATTGGCGGCAGTAGGACAGGTGCCTCGCGGACTGCGCATATCAAGCCTGGTCAGACAAGTAACCAGCAGGGAAATATGGGGCGGCTCATAAACAATGGAGAGAAATTGCAGGAAAGTCTGCTCAAAGGCGTTGAGTTTGCTATAGAGCTCAAAAAGAGGGCGTTCTGGTGTCATAATAAATATGTCCTGGTCCTGACTCGGCAGGATCCTTGGTTCTGCAATGAAATGCGGTTTGTTGTAATAATGAAGAACATGCAATGGCTCCCTGGGTCAGGCGCTGTGTTCATAGCAGCGGCTGCAGGGCAGGAATTGAAAGAGCAACTATGAATGGGCTGGTAAACCCATCCGTAGTTGCTCTTTGTAGAACTGTTCAGGACATCCTTCAGTTTAAGATGTTCTTGCTGGTAGATATTTTAGCCTTTTTTTCTTGTTGTCTCAGCCAGAAGCTAAGGAGGCGATCTTCTTTTTGCTGCAGCAGCGTGGCGGTATACTCTTGGCGGCTGCTCTCGTTGATCTTGGTTGGATCAGGCAGCTGGCGCTCCAAGAACTGCAGGATATACCAATTATCATTATCTGCCAAGGCCTCTTGGGGTAATGGATTTTTGGGGCCCAGCTGTAAGGCTTGGTCAACAAGAGATTGGGGCAGCACAAGGTCCGGTATGCTATTATTTCTCCGCAGAGACCCGGTCGTCTGGGCCTGGAGTTTGGCCTCCTTGGCAACTGTCTCCAGATCCGCCCCTGCTTTAACCTTGGTTAAGAGCTCCGTGGCTTTATCTTGTGCCATTTTGCCGGCCTGGGCCAATTTGTAATCCTTGACGGCCTGTTCTTTGACTGCTTCAAGTTGTGGTGGCGCCGGTTCCTTGACCTCTTCGGCAAAAAGAATGAAATAGCCGGAAGGAGTCTCAACCAGTGAGCTAAGTTCGCCCTGTTTCAGCGTAAAAAGAGTATTTAAAAATTTAGGGTCATTGTCGAGGCTGGCAGGTGGGTCAGTACGGCTGAAAAAATCAGTTGCAACCACAGTTTGGTCTGTATTTTGTTTAGCATAAGCCTGCAGGCTGCCCGCGCTGATAATATCTTCATAGGCCTTATTGGCCATATTGAAGGCCACAAGTCTGGCCTGTTCGGTCTGTAATTTTTCAACGATAGAGGCCCGGACCTCTTCCAGAGGTTTGGTTACTGCCGGCTGAATCTTGTCAAGTTTAATGATATGGTAGCCAAATTGTGTAGTGATGACTTCGCTTACGGTATCCGGCTGCATGGAGAAGACGGCATCGTCAAATTCCGGGACCATGCGTCCCCGGGGGAATGTGCCCAGATCGCCACCTTGAGTTTTGGTCTGATCTTCAGAATAGGTGGTGGCCATAGCGGCAAAGTCTTCACCCATACGAATTCTGGCCAGGATCTCTTCTGCTTTTTCCAACTTAGCGGCTTTTGTGGCGGCTGAGCTGTCCTCATCTATTGTCAGCAGTATATGCCGGGCTTGCCGTTGTTCCGGAATTTGGTAGGCCTCTTTATTTTTTTCATACTCGGCCTTGATCTGGTCATCAGTAACAGTTATGGCGCCTGTCTGGTCTTTATAAGGAAAAGCCAGGTATTTAAGTTTGATTTGCCGCTCGGTCATGTAATTATCTTTGGCGGTTTCAAACCAGGCAGCCAGGGCCAGAGGGTCTATCGTTATTTGGTCCTTGAAGAGCTCAGGAGAAATTTTGACCACTTTCACGGTAACCGTTTCCTTGTCCCGCTGATACAGCTCGTTGATCTCGGCATCGGTGGTAATAGTGGCGAAATTGCCGATAAAAGTGATTCCTTTTTCAGCAAGCAGATCGCGACCAATGGAGGCCTCGAATTTATTAGGGCTTAGGCGGTTGGCGGTTAATGTGGCTTTATAATTGTCCAGACTGAAGGCCCCATTCTGCTGGAATGGCGGCATTTGCTGGATGACGGCCTGGATTTCGCTGGGTGTGGCCTTGATCCCCATGGTATTTGCGCCTTGACGGATCAGCGCAGTTTGAGTCAGCTGGTTGATAATCTGTTGTTTAATCCCGAGGCCTTTGAGCAATTCCTCGGAGAGGGACTCACCAAACTGCTTCTGATAGTTGGCTAAGGTTTGATCGTAAGCGCGCTGAAATTCCTGAAAAGAAATTTCTTCTTTATTAACGGTGATGGCGGCATCCCGATCATTCATCATGTTAGTGCCCACCCCCCAAAAAATAAAAACCAAGGCGATAATAAGAACAAGGGCTTGGACCAGGAAGGATTGCGCTTTGTTGCGGAGGAGTTGCAGCATGGGGAAACTCTATGGAAGTGGTTAATCCTGCCTGATCGCCGGGAAGGAAGGAAATTGNNAATTGTTAACCTAACGGAATGTTATAGATTTACCCTTTCTCCACTGTCTGTGCAAGGAAAAAGGCGGGAGCGGCGTTTTCCGACTGGGAAATTAACGCAGAAAATGGCAGTCTGGCCATTTTTGACGAGACATTGCCGTTTTGATCCTTATTTTTNNCGGCGAAGAGAGAGCTGGGGCTTTCCTGAGCACCGGTTTCATGATAAGGTAAATCCGTTGTTTTTGAAAAACTATTTAAATTGCAGGACTTGGCGCGTCAATACGCCTTGCTGCCTATATTCATGGTGTCTCAGAACCGGACCAACCGGTGATGTTGCACAGAAGAAAAGGAAAAATAATGGGATCGATAGTTACACAGCTGTACCGCCGGATAGATGAGAGTCGCGCCTTCTGTTTTAATGTGGAATCCAGCCGCTTGCTGACGGCAGCTGAGATGGATTGTCTGCGCCTGGTGCTGGCCGATGGTTTTTTGCTTGAGACGGTATCGCTGACGCCTTTGCTGCTGGGTGATCGGGTGGTGGAAGTGGGGCCGCGTCTTAATTTTGCTACGGCCTGGTCCTCGAATATGGTCTCTATTTGCCGGGCGACCGGGCTTGACTGTGTCACCAGAGTGGAGCGGTCGCGCCGCTATCTGGTGCCGGAGGGCCAGGATGTGTCGGCCTTTATTGCCGGTCACCATGACCGGATGACCGAATGTCTTTATCCCGAACCGCTGCATACCTTTGCCACCGGAGTGGTGCCGGAGGCGGTCTATGATGTTGATCTGGTAGGCGGCGGGCCGGACGCCCTTCTCAATATCCCCGGCATCTCCATGGATGAGTGGGACCGTAATTTTTATTACGATTATTTTGTCACCAAGCATAAGCGTAATCCGACCATTGTCGAGATCATGGATCTCAATAATGCCAATTCCGAGCATTCCCGTCATGGCTTTTTCAAAGGCAAGCAGGTCCTCGATGGCGTTGAGCAGGAGCAGACCCTGTTTGAGCTGGTCATTGACACCCTGACCGCCAGCCCCAAGGGCTCGGTGATTGCCTTCAAGGATAATTCCAGCGTCATTGAGGGTTATGAGATCAGTGCTCTCCAGCCCAGTCAGCCGGGTCGGCCTTCGCCTTTTGTGGCTCGGGAGGTCCGCTATCATCCTCTGCTGACGGCGGAAACCCATAACTTTCCGACCGGCGTCGCTCCCTTTCCCGGGGCGGAGACCGGCACCGGCGGCCGGATCAGAGACGTCCAAGGCACAGGCAAAGGCGGTTTTGTCATCGCCGGGACGGCCGGCTATTGCGTGGGCAATCTCCATATCCCCGGCTATGCCATGTCCTGGGAACATAATTATCCCTGTCCGGATAACCTGGCCTCGGCCCTGCAGATTGAGATCGATGCCAGCAACGGCGCCTCCGACTATGGCAATAAATTCGGCGAGCCTCTGATCCAGGGCTTCACCCGCTCCTTTGACCTGCGTCTGGCTGATGGCGACGGCCAGGATGGTGGGAGCGGCGACGGCCAGGGACGGCCTAATGCCGCGGGAGCCAGGGATGGTGGGAGCGGCGAGCGCTGGGGCTATCTGAAACCGATCATGTTCACCGCCGGTGTCGGGCAGATTGATGATCGTCATACCAAAAAAGAAAAAGAGCAGAAGGGCATGCTGATTGTCCAGGTGGGCGGGCCGGCCTACCGGGTCGGCTTCGGCGGCGGCGCGGCCTCCAGTATGCTGCAGGGGGAGAATGCCTCGGAGCTCGATTTCAACGCGGTCCAGCGTGGCGATGCCGAGATGGAACAGAAGATGAACCGGGTCATTCGGGCCTGCAACGAGATGGGCGAGCAGACCTTAATTGATGTGATCCATGATCAGGGGGCCGGTGGCCCGGCTAATGTCCTCAAGGAACTGGTCGAAAAATCAGGCGGCCGGGTCGAGATCCGCAATATCCGGGTGGGCGATCCCACTATGTCGGTGCTGGAGATTTATGTCGCTGAATACCAGGAGCGCAACGGTTTTTTGATTCGTCCCGAAAATATCCAGCAGTTTCAGGCCATCTGCGCCCGGGAAAAGGTGAACTGCGAGGTGCTGGGCGAGGTTACCGGTGATCTCCGTTTTGTCCTGCACGATGCGCTTGATGATTCAACACCGGTCGATATCGAGCTTGATGTCCTGCTCGGCAATATCCCCCAGAAGACCTTTACCGATACCCGCCGTGATCCTGGCCTTTCGCCCCTGTCTCTGCCACCAGATCTCACCGTCAGAGCGGCCCTCCATGATGTGTTGCGCCTGCTGTCGGTTGGTTCCAAGCGTTTTCTCGTCAGTAAAGTCGACCGGGCAGTCTCCGGTCTTATTGTCCAGCAGCAGTGCTGCGGTCCTCTGCAGCTGCCGGTCAGTGATGTGGCAGTGGTGGCCCAGAGTCATTTCGGCTTGACCGGTATTGCCAGCGCCATCGGCGAACAGCCGATCAAGATGCTGGTTGATCCGGCGGCCGGCGCCCGGATGGCGGTGGGCGAGGCCCTCACCAATCTGGTCTGGGCCGGCATCCGTGATCTCGAGCAGGTCAAGTGTTCAGCCAACTGGATGTGGGCTCCCAAGCTGCCCGGTGAAGGGGCAGCCATTTATGACGCGGCCCGGGCCATGCGCGATGCCATGGTCACCATCGGTATTGCCGTCGATGGCGGCAAGGACAGTCTGTCGATGGCCACCATGGTGGCAGGCGAAACGGTAAAGTCGCCCCGCCAGCTGGTTATTTCAGTTTATGCGGCGGTGCCGGATATTAATCAGGTGATCACCCCCGATATCAAGGAACCGGGCAGTGTGCTGGTCCTCATTGATCTGGCCCCCGGGAAAAACAGACTGGGCGGCACGGCCCTGGCCCAGGTGCAGGGCCAGATAGGTAATGACAGCCCGGATATGGACGATCCCCGCCAGTTCAAGCAGACCTTTGGCGCCGTCCAGGAGCTGATCCGCCGCGGCCTGATCCTGGCTGGCCATGATCGCAGTGATGGCGGTCTGATCACCACCCTGCTGGAGATGGCCTTCAGCGGCAACTGCGGCCTGGAGATTGAGCTGGCTGGTAATGATTCGCCTCTGGCCGCCCTCTTCTCCGAAGAGCTGGGCCTGGTGGTCGAATGCCGGCCACAGGAGCTCGATATGCTGGCCGTCCTGCTGACGGCAGCTGATATCACCCACAGCGTGATTGGCCGCACGACCAAGGCCAGGCAGGTGCGGGTCCGCTATAACGGTGAGCTGGTCCTTGATGAAAAGATGCAGACCCTGCGTCAATGGTGGGAGGAGACCAGTTATCAGCTGGAGAGGCTGCAGATGAATCCGGCCTGTGCCGATCAGGAAAAAGCCAATATCGCCGAGCGCCAGGGGCCGACCTATCATTTAAGCTTTACCCCGGAACCAACGCCTGCTCATATCCTGGCCCACCAAGACAAGCCAAAGGTGGCCATTCTGCGGGATGAGGGTTCCAACTCCGACCGGGAGATGACGGCCGCCTTTTACGCCGCCGGCTTTGAGCCCTGGGATATCTGCATGAACGATCTGCTGAACGGCCGCATTAACCTTGACGGTTTTCGGGGTCTGGCGGCGGTCGGCGGCTTTTCCTATGGTGATGTCCCTGAGTCGGCCAAGGGTTGGGCCGCCACTATTCTCATGAATGAGCAGCTCAAGACCATGTTCAATGCCTTTTATAACCGGCCGGACACCTTTACCCTGGGAATCTGCAATGGCTGTCAGCTCTTTGGTCTGCTGGGCTGGGTGCCCTGGCAGGGGATCGAGCCGACCCGCCAGCCCCGTTTTGCCCATAACACCTCCGGCCGTTTTGAATCGCGCTGGGTGACCGTCAAGATCCAGCCGTCGCCGGCCCTCATGTTCAAGGATATGGCGGGTCTGGTCTTCGGTATCCATCTCGATCACGGCGAGGGGCGGCTCCATTTTCCTGATCCCGCTATCCTCCGGCAGGTAGAGGCAGGCTCGATGACCCCTCTGGTCTATGTGGATGACCACGGTGAGGCCACCGAGGCTTATCCTTTCAACCCCAACGGTTCACCGGACGGTCTGGCCGCTCTCTGCTCGCCCGATGGCCGTCATCTGGCCCTGATGCCTCATCCTGAGCGGTCCTTCCTGCCCTGGCAGCTGCCTTATCTGCCGGAGTCGATGAAGGATATCCCGGCCTCGCCCTGGCTGAAGATGTTCAGGAATGCCTATGAATGGTGCCTGAATGAGTAAGATCGCCAGTCCCGGGGCATAGAAGAGCACGCTTTCTCAGATGGAGTCGGGCGAGGTGAAACTGCGCAAGGCCACACGCGAAAAGCTGGCCCTGGGTCTGAACCCTGAACAGTTGAAATAATCAACCCCCGCTAATCTCTCATGCCCCTTTCCTGGAACGAAATCCGCAGTCGCGCCCTGGCCTTTTCCCGTGAATGGGAGGGCGAGACCTCCGAAGATGCCGAGGCCAAGAGCTTCTGGGACGGCTTCTTCAATATCTTCGGTATCACCCGGCGGCGGGTGGCCTCCTTCGAGACCCCGGTCAAGAAGGAAGACGGCAGGGGCGGCTTCATCGACCTGCTGTGGCGGGGCGTGCTGCTGGTCGAACATAAATCGCGCGGCAAGGATCTGGACCGCGCCACCCGTCAGGCCCTTTGATTATTTCCCCGGTCTTAAGGAGCGGGAGCTGCCCCGTTATGTGCTGGTCTCGGATTTTGCCCGTTTCCGGCTCCATGACCTCGACGAGGGCATCAGCCACGAGTTCACCCTGGCGGAACTGCACCAGCAGATCCGCCATTTTGGTTTCATTGCCGGTTATCAAACCCGTACCTTTGATCCGGAAGACCCGGTCAACATCCGCGCCGCCGAACAGCTGGGGCGCCTGCACGATCTGCTCAAGGCCACCGGCTTTGACGGTCATCCCCTGGAGGTTTTTCTGGTACGGGTCCTCTTCTGCCTCTTTGCCGAGGATACCGCCGTCTTTGAGCGCCGTCAGTTCCAGGACTATCTCGAAAACCGTACCAGCCAGGACGGCGCCGATTGTGGCATGCATCTGGCCCAGCTCTTCCAGGTGCTCGACACTCCGCCCGCCAGCCATCACACCACCCTGGACGAAGAGCTGGCCGCCTTTCCATATGTCAACGGTCAGCTTTTCCGGGAGTTCCTGCCCATCGCCGCCTTTGACTCCAGGCTGCGCGAGGCCCTGCTCGACTGCTGCGCCCTCGACTGGAGCCGGATCTCGCCCGCCGTCTTCGGCTCGCTCTTTCAGTCCATTATGGATGCCAAGGCCCGGCGCGCCGCCGGGGCCCATTACACCAGCGAGACCAATATCCTGCGCCTGATCGGGCCGCTCTTTCTGGACGAGCTGAAGGCAGAGCTGGACCGGGTGAAGGGCAACCGCCACCGGCTGGCCGAGTTTCTGAGCAAACTGGCCCGCCTCACCTTTCTCGATCCGGCCTGCGGCTGCGGCAATTTCCTGGTCATCGCTTACCGGGAGCTGCGGAAACTGGAGCTGGACGCCCTGCGCCACGCCCGCAAGTCCGGGCAGATGGTGCTCGACGTCGGTCAGCTCATTCAGGTCAATGTCGATCAGTTTCACGGCATCGAGATCGAGGAGTGGCCGGCCCGCATCGCCGAGGTGGCCTTGTGGCTCACCGATCACCAGATGAATCTGGCGGTCTCCGAGGAGTTCGGCCAGTACTTTGTCCGCCTGCCGCTCACCAAGGCCCCGCATATCGTCCACGGCAATGCCCTGCAACTCGACTGGAATGAGGTGATCCCGGCGGCGCGGCTCGATTATCTGCTGGGCAACCCGCCGTTTGTGGGTAAGAAAGAACAAAATACTCAGCAGAAAATTGAGGTGCTTCGTATCTTTCACAACGTAAAGGGTGCGGGTATACTAGATTACGTGGCCTGCTGGTACCGCAAGGCGGTGGACTACATGGCCGCCAAGCCAGTCATCCGCGCCGCTTTTGTCTCCACCAATTCCATCACCCAGGGTGAACAAGTCAGCGTCCTCTGGCCCGATCTACTGCAGCGGGGGTTGAAGATCCACTTCGCCCATCGCACCTTTCAATGGACCAGTGAGGCCCGGGGCAAGGCGGCGGTGCATTGCGTCATTTATCGGCTTCGGCCTGCAGGATGTGGCCGACAAATGGCTCTTTGACTATGACACCATCCAGGGTGAGCCTCATGCGGTGCAGGCGGCCAACATCAACCCCTATCTGGTGGACGGCCCGGATGTGGTGGTGGTCAAGCGGAGCAAACCGCTGTGCGCTGTGCCGGAGATGGTTTATGGCAGCAAGCCGACCGATGGTGGCCATCTGTTGCTGTCAAACCAGGACAGGGAGCAACTGCTGCTGGTGGAACCGCAGGCTGAACCATGGATACGACCATTTTTGAATGCTGATGAGTTTCTCAACGGGGTTGAGCGCTGGTGCCTGTGGCTCAAGGACTGCCCGCCGCAGGAGCTGCGCCGGATGCCGGAGGTTTTGAAACGGGTGGAAGCGGTGCGGCAGATGCGGGTGGCAAGTGTAAAAGCTGCAACACGGGGCAGGGCAAGCCTACCAATGCTTTTTGGGGAAATTAGGCAACCGGGTAGTGAGTATCTGTTAGCACCCGCACACACTTCTGAAAATAGACGTTATATCCCGATGGGGTACTTGCCAGCGAGTGTAATTTGTGGCAATGCGAATCTCACCATCCCTGATGCCACCCTCTACCATTTCGGCGTCCTCCAGTCCACCATGCACATGGCCTGGATGCGGGCGGTGGCCGGACGGCTGAAAAGCGATTACCGCTACTCGGCCACCATCGTCTACAATACCTTTCCCTGGCCCGCGCCTAACGCCAAGCAGCAAAATGCCATTGAAACAGCCGCTCAAGTCCTATTTGATGGCCGCGCTCTTTTTCCCGAGGCCCGGCGGGTAGCCTTCCTCTTTGAACAATATCAAAAGATGCTTGAACAAGCATAATAAGCAGGGGAAAAGATGGTCAGTGTGGTAGTCGCCTGAATGAACCTGGCTCTGACAGGCAGGGCTCGGCAATGGCAATATTTAGATGCCCGCTGGTTTGGTCATGGGGATCAGCAGGAGGGGCGGGTTTTGAAGCTGGTCTTTTAACTAAGAGCAACAACCCTGAGCGGTGCGGGCTTGGTTCGTCGGTAGGTGAGGCGGTGATAGGGGATGGGGCCGGAGAACGTGAGGCGGGCGACCTCGGTAAATTGCTCCGCGGGAATGGGAGGAAAATAAACATCGCCCGCAAATTCCTGATCCAGGACACTGAGGATAATGGTATCGGCCAGAGGCAGGGCCAGGGCGTAGATCTGGGCGCCGCCGGCAATAAAGACCTTGTCCTGGTCGAGGCACAAGTCCAGGGCCTGCGGTAAACTCTGCGCCGTGCGGCAGCCGGGCAAAACCAGCTGAGGGTTGCGGCTGATGACAATGGTACGGCGACCCGGCAGCGGGCGGCCGATTGATTCATGGGTCTTGCGACCCATGATCAGGACATGACCCATGGTGGTGGCCTTAAACCACTGCAGCTCTTCCGGCAGATGCCAGGGGATGCTGTTGCCGTGGCCGATTACCCGGTTGGCAGCCATGGCGGCGATGATAATAAGTTCCACGATAAGCCATGTCCAGAGACGGAGCGGTTATTCGCTCGTTCTTTTCTTGCGGGCCGACACTGAGGCCGGACTCATCTGACCGCGTCTTCGCGCCCGGCCAATGGCGGTCTCCCTTCGCTCGGTCTTGGCCTCGGTTTTCCGCACCAGTTGCGGCGGGATGGTATGTGATTGCTGTGGCGCTGCTTCATCCAGCCGACGGATCTTCAGTTGTTTGTCAGCCACCCGCACCTTGGTCAAGAGGGCCAGGGTTTCCTGAGCGATCCCGGCCGGCAGATCGACGGTGCTATGATCATCAAAGATCGAGATCCGGCCAATGTGCTTGCTGTTGAGATCAGCCTCATTGGCAATGGCCCCGACAATATTACCTGGTTTGACCCCCTGGTTGAGGCCTACCTCAATGCGAAATCGTTCCATGCCCTCATCAGGGGTGCTGGAAGGCCGGGGCTCTCGGGCTTCTCTTTGGTCGCGGAAATTCTTAGGGTCACGATACTCCTTGAATTCCCGGGCCTCGCGAAACTCGCGGGGTTCATCTTTTTTATATCGAGAGACGGGTCGGCCTGGTTTTTCATACCGGCCACCGGCGCGGGCCGAGCGGTCATAAGAGGCGCTCTCCGGCTTGGGCGTCGGCAGATCTTTCAGTAGCAGGGGCTTGTCGCCCTGCGACAGACTGGCCAGGGCCGCCGCCACCAGATCGGCGGCCACGTCATGTTCACCCAGGTATTCTTCAATCATGCGCTGATAAAAATCAAGATTATCGGCGGCGATGGTGTCGGTGATGCGCTGCTTAAACTCCATGATCCGTTTATCATTGATGGTCTCGGTCGAAGGCAGCTTCATCGGCTCAATCTTCTGACGAGTGGCCCGCTCGATTGTGGCTACCATCTGTCTTTCGCGGCTGGTGACAAAGAGGATGGCCTCACCGCTACGGCCCGCCCGGCCGGTGCGGCCAATACGATGGACATAGGATTCGGTATCATGGGGAATATCAAAGTTAAGGACATGGCTGATTCTGTCGACATCCAGGCCGCGGGCCGCCACATCGGTTGCCACCAGGATGTCCAGCTTGCCGCTTTTCAGCTGCTCAACCGTCCGCTGCCGCAGATTCTGCGGGATGTCGCCATTGAGCGGGGCCACCGAATAACCACGGGCCGCCAGCTTTTCAGCCAGTTCCACCGTTTGATTTTTGGTGCGGACAAAGATCAGCATGCCTTCAAAGGACTCGGCCTCCAGCACCCTGGTCAGGGAATCGAGTTTTTGAAAGCCATTGGTGATCAGATAGCGCTGGCGGATATTCTGGGCCGTACTGGTCTTGCCCTTGATGGTGATTTCCTCGGGGTTCTTGAGGTATTTCTGGGCAATGCGCCTGATACTGATGGGCATGGTGGCCGAGAACAGGGCGATCTGCCTGGTCTTGGGGGTCTGCTCCAGGATCCATTCGACATCATCAATAAAACCCATGCGCAGCATCTCGTCAGCCTCGTCAAGCACCAGACAGTCAAGTTCGTCTAAATTAAGGGTCTTGCGGCGGATATGATCCATGACCCGGCCCGGGGTGCCGACCACGACATGGACGCCACGCTCCAGTTGGCGGAGCTGAATTTTATAATCCTGGCCGCCATAGATGGGGACCACCTGAAAGCCGCTCATATGGGTGGCGAAACTATGAAAGGCCTCAGCCACCTGGATGGCCAGTTCCCGCGTGGGGGCCAGGACCAGGACCTGGGGTTTGCGTTTTTTGAGATCGAGCCGTGACAGCAGCGGCAGAGCAAAGGCCGCGGTCTTGCCGGTACCGGTCTGGGCCTGACCCACGACATCGGTGCCGGCCAGCACGTGGGGCATGATAGTGGATTGAATGGGAGTAGGAGTCTCGTAGCCCAGTTCGTCGATGGCCTTGAGGATTTCCGGGCTGAATGCGAAATCAGAAAATTTTGTTTGGGACTGCTCGTCAAAAGACATGATGGATCCTTGTTAAAGAAAGAGGGGTACAGCCGCAAAAAGCGGTATACGGCAGTGATTGGTCCAGAGAAAAATAAAGAAATAGTGGTGCCTAAATACTCTCAGCCGAATAAAATGAAGAAGTAAAAATAGTGTTCAGCTCTTCATTTCTGGAGAATATCCAACACGACAGAATACAATATCATTGAGGTAAAACGTGATACAAGAAAAGCGCCGCGGGGCGCTTTATTCGGAGTGTGCGCCATGGGTGCTGCCAGAGAAGTATTTAATTCTCTGCTGTTTTATTTGTAAAGACAGAGATAAGCGGTCTCAACCTGCATGCGGACGCCAAATTTGACATTGGCCGCCACTTCAAAGCTCTCGCCTGCCTTTACGGTCCGCCATTCTGCGGTGCCGGGCAATTTAATGTCCATGGCTCCGGCAATAACGGACATGATCTCGATGGATGAGGTGCCGAATTCATAGTCACCTGGGGCCATAACGCCAACGGTCGCCGGCCCTTCCGGGCTGGTAAAGGCAAGAGATTTCACCTTGCCGTCAAAATACTCATTTACTTTGAACATATTTTTCCCCGAATAAAAAAAACTGAAATATGAAGAAGGCTAACAAGATAACATAGATTGGCACAACTTGCGATATATTATATTGATAGGTGGCACAAGAAGGCAAATGAGAGGAAGATCAGGTGCTGTCTGCCGGCGATTACCGGCTTCTTGATGGGGAAATTTGGAGGCGGGCATACTGAGCTGAGGCATAGCAACTAATTGGGGTATGGCCGCTTGGTGCCGGCCATACCCCAAAGTTTTTTTACTTTTGCAGTTATACGAAGATATTCCTATTGAGGGTTCAGCTATTAAAACATACTGGCATTGATCAGAAAATGCACATAGATACTGGCGGCATAACCCAGGGCAATGACCGGCGTCCATTTAAGATGACCAAAAAAGGTATACATGCCCCGGGCCTGTCCCATGAGGGCAACACCGGCGGCCGAACCGATGGACAGCATGCTGCCGCCAACACCGGCGGTCAATGTCACCAGCAGCCACTGGCCTTGACTCATTTCCGGCTTCATGGTGAGGACGGCAAACATCACCGGAATATTATCAACAATTGCCGACAGCACGCCCACCATGATATTGGCCGAAGTAGCGCCCCAGCCGGTGTACATGGTATGGGACGCCATGGCCAGATAGCCGATAAAGCCGAGGCCGCCGACGCAGAGGATAACACCGTAGAAAAACATCAGGGTATCCCATTCGGCCCGGGCAATGTTTTTGAAGACATCAAAGGCCACCGTATCACCAAGCTGTTCGTCCGCTTTTTCAGGATCCCAGCCCGGAGTGCCGGATCTGCCGTTCTTATGGGTTTTCTTCAGATAAAAGCCATAAATTTTCAGGTAGGCCAGACCGGTCATCATACCGGCCATGGGCGGCAGTTGTAAAAAGTTATGGAAGCTGACGGCGGTGAGGATGGTGAGCAGAAATAAGCCGACGACCACAAAGCCGCCGCGTTTTACTTTGATATCCAGCGCACAGGCTGCCGGGTTGATTTTAGGGACGGCAAAACTCATGATCAAGGCCGGCACCAGCCAGTTGACCGCCGCCGGGATAAAAAGATGAAAGAAGGTATTGAACTGGATTAGGCCTTTCTGCCAGACCATCAGGGTGGTGATATCGCCAAAGGGGCTGAAGGCGCCGCCGGCATTGGCCGCCACTACGATATTAATACAGGAAAGACTGACAAATTTGGCATTGTCCTTGCCGATGGCCAGGACCACGGCGCACATGAGCAGGGCGGTGGTCAGGTTATCGGCAACAGGCGAGATGCAGAAGGCCAGCAGGCCGGTAATCCAGAAGAGCTTGCGGAAGGAAAAACCGGCACAGACCAGTTTGACCCGCAGGGCCTCAAAGAGCTGCCGTTCTTCCATGGCATTGATATAAGTCATGGCCACCAGCAGAAAGAGGAACAGCTCGGCGAACTCGAGAATGTTATGGCGGATAGCGATCTCAGCGGCATGGGGAATGTGATTGGCGGCATAGGCCCAGCCGATCATAACCCAGATGAGACCGGCAGCCAGCAGCACCGGTTTTGATTTGCGCATATGGGTGAATTCTTCACCCATAACCAGGGCATAGGCCAGGATAAAGATGATCAGGGCCGCATAACCGACGGTGTGGGCTGTCAGGTTGAGGGTCTCAACAGAGCCCCCTACCACCGCCAGAGCTGCTTCCGGAATTCCCAGAAGCAGACCGGTTGCAAATGTTAGCATGTATAATATTGTACGCACAGTAATGTTCTCCTCTTCTTTTATGCCTGTTCGGTAGCCAGATGCCGTGATCATGGCTGTGGACTTGGCGTTCAATTGTTCCTTCGGGGCAGGGAAAGCCCTGAAGGAATTCAGGTATAGGCCAGGTCGAATTCCTGCCGTGAGGGGCGGGAATTCGACCTGCTCTCTGGTTCCTTATTTAGGCATATAAACGGCCATGCCCATCAGCGGCCAGAGAACCTGGACGGCAAAATAGAGCAATGCCATCAGTACAATACTCATCGGGATGCCGTACATGAAGAATTGAGCGGAGGTAAACTGCTTGGAGTTGTAGGCGATGGCATTGGGCGCCGCTCCGACCAGCGTCAGGAATGGCATACCGGCTGTTACCAAGGCTGAGAAAAGGATGACCTCGCCGCCAACGCCGAGATAAGGGGCAATGACCAGGGCCACCGGCATGGAGATGGCAATGGCGGCCACGTTCATGATGAAGTTGGTCATGATCAAGACAAAAAATGACATGCCAAGGATGAAGATAATGCCTGGGGACTCCTGGAACAGGGTCAGCCAGTTAACCGCCATCCATTGGGCGGCGCCGGTTTCCCACAGGCAGAAGCCGATGGACATGGCGCCGGCAAAGAGCAGGACGATATTCCAGGGAATCTCTTCGAGGTCGTTGACATCCAGGATATTGACGATGAAAAAGAGAACGGTGGAGACCAGCAGGACACCGGTCTTGTCAAGGGGGTCCAGGGCAGGGACAAAAGACTTGAGGGCAATAAAGAGGATGGTGCTGGCAATGATTGCCGTGGCCAGGATTTCTTTTGAGCTCCAGGCACCCAGTTCCTTGTACATCCTTGATGCCTTGGCTTTGAGCCCGGGAATGGTGTCTTGTTCCGGTTTGCAGACAAACATAAAAAAGAGCCAGATCAGGAGGACCATTCCCCAGCCGACCGGGGCCATGTAGTAGGTCAGCTGAAAAAAGCTGATGTCAATGCCAGTCATGTCTTTGTAGAATCCCAGGCCTACAGCGCCACGGGCCGCGCCCAGCAGGGTGACGATACTGCCGGCGCCGGCCACATAGGCCATGCCCATAAAGAGGCCCTTGCCGAATTTAGTCGGTTCAGTTTCATCGGTGTACAGGGCATAAATCGCTATGAGCAACGGGAACATGGTGGCCGCAACCGCGGTGTGGGCCATGATGTGGGTGAGGGCGGCGGTGAGGACAAAGCAGCCCAGATAGATATTGCTTGTTTTTTCACCGACAATGGAGAGCATCTTGTAGGCGATACGCTTGGTCAGCCCCGTCTTGGTGAAAACCATGCCGATGACAATGGAACCAAGGATAAAGAGCACGGATGGGTCCATGAAGTCCTTGAAGGCTGTCTTGGCCGGACGGATAAAGAACAGGGCCTGCAGGATACCGATGGCCAGACTGGTAACGCCGATGGGCAGTACCTCAAAGATCCACCAGGTGGCGGCCAGCAGAAAAACAGCGATAGCCCCTTTTCCTTCTTTAGTCAGCAGGAAATTCTTCCCCTCAGGATCAACCGCGTCCGGCCACAGGGGTGAATAATAAACAACTGCAAACAGGCCAATGCCAAGGAACAGGAAAAACAATCTTTTCCAGTCAATAGGTGTTTTTTCTTTAGGTAAGCTTAATGTTTGTGATTTTTCCATGACGAATAAACCTTCTCTCCTATAATTTTAATTTCTTCTAAGTCTATTTGTTGGTTGGCTTATAATTGACAGGCGGCACAGATGGCCTGAAACATCTCTTCAAGCCGGATGATGCCGACTATTGAGTCTTGATCAAGCACCGGTAAAACCTGGTCGTTACCATGCAGCATTATAGTCAGGGCTTTGACCAATGAATCATCGGTCTTTATCGTCCTGGTTATCGGTTTCATCAAATCTTTTAAAAAGAGCTCTTTTTTCTTTCGGCATTCAATAAAGAAGGAATCTTCCCAGAGGATAGTCAGATTAGGATACTCCGCTTCTTTCCCTTCAAATTTGCCGGTTTTCTGGCCATCAGCAAACCTGGCATCAAGGGCGACCAGCAGATCCTGCATGTTGAGTTTACCGACTAACTGCTGTTGATGGTTGGTGATAAAAACAGTTGAGTAGCGGAGACGTTCATTGGCGCCACAGCAGAATTGACTCAGGATCTCCACGGCATCATGAATTGTTTGCGTTTCCTGTAGATGGGGGTATCTGTCCAGCGGTATGATGAAATCTCGTACAACCGGGTTGTTGTCTGTCATTTTTTCCTCCTGAATTTATGGAACATGTTAATTTTGAAATATCCGAAAGACTCAATATCACTTATTTATTTTATTAAAAATTACTACAGAGACAGGGCTCAATTGTCTTTTCTTAATAACGTCAAGTCTATACCGTATTTATTGATCTTGTCATACAGACTTTTTCTTGAAATACCAAGTTGCTGATGGGTCAGGGGGACAAGCCCTTTATTTTGGCGCAATACCTCCAAAAGGTATTCTTTTTCGATCTGTTCCAGGAAGGGTTTAAGAAGCGTTGGCTGGGCACTGCTTTTTTTGAAGATATTTGTCGGGATAGATTTTTTGGCCACTTGCTCCTTGGCCCCAAAGATGCAAATCCTGCGCACCTGATTCTTTAGTTCCCTGATATTGCCCGGCCATATATTTTGTTTGATCTGCTCGATTACGTCCGCTGCAAAAGGCTCAATATTTAGTTGTCTGTCATGGCAATATTCCAGCCGAAAATGTTCAACCAGCAGAGGGATATCTTCTTTTCTCTCGCGAAGAGCCGGGGTTTTGACCGGTAGCACGTTGAGGCGGAAATAAAGATCCTGGCGAAATTTCCCCTGGCGGATCTCTTGTTCCAGATCTTTATTGGTCGCCGCAATAATTCTTGCGCCGATAGGTATGGAGGTATTGCTTCCCAAAGGCGTTACTGATTTTTCTTCCAACACCCGTAACAGCTTGGATTGAATAGTTATAGGCATGCTGCTGATTTCATCGAGAAAAATGGTGCCATCTTCAGCATATTCAAACTTGCCCTGTTTTGGCTGGCTGGCTCCGCTAAAAGCCCCTATGGCATGACCGAATAATTCCGATTCAATCATTTCAACGGGCATGGCTCCCATATTAACGGGGACAAAGGGGCGGCCATAACGGTGGCCGGCATCATGAATGGCCCGGGCCACCAGTTCTTTGCCGGTCCCCGTTTCCCCATACAGCATCACCGGATCGTTTTCTTCGGCCACGACTTCGATAATTTCGTATAACCGTTGCATCAGCGGATGGCCACCCACTAAACCATGGAAATGATAGCCTTTGCGCTGCTTTTTCAGGCGATCACTAAGGATCCGGTTTTCAATAATCAGGCGCCTTTTTTCGACAGCCCGGTCAATGGAGGCGAGCAGCACATCCTCATCGACCGGTTTTTGCAGAAAGTCATATGCCCCTTCTTTGATAGCGCTGACAGCCATCTCCACATCACCATGACCGGTTATCAGAATAACCGGTAGCTCCGGGTCGCTCTCCTGAATACGCCGAAAGAGCTCAAGGCCATTCATCTGCGGCATTTTTATATCGGCAATCACGGCTGAATAGGTATGGTCGCTGATGGCGGCCAGAGCCTTTTCCGGCTGATGAAAGGTATCAACGGCATATCCGCTTAAGTTCAAGGTCTGTTTGATGGCGGCCAGCAGATAGAGGTCATCATCAACCACTAACAGAGGGGCTGTTCCTGCATGGGTTTCAGGCTGTTGCATGGTCTTCCGGCCGCTCACTCTGATACGGTGGCAAAAATATGGAAAAAGAGGTGCCCTGGTCGACGTTGCTCTCTATTTTTATGAAGCCGGATAGTTCTCTTATGATCCGGTCAACGATGGAGAGCCCCAAGCCCATACCAGTACCGACCTCGCGGGTGGTAAAGAACGGATCGAAAATTTTACCTTGAATGGCAGGGCTGATGCCTTCACCATTATCGTGAATAACAACGGCAATAAATTCAGTTTCCTGCAGTGTTTCCGGTGCAATATACGACTGCATCAGGGTTGTAATGGTTATCTGCGGCTGTTGAGTGTGGGTCATGGCCAGCATGGCGTTCTGGATCAGATTCAGGAAAACCTGCTCCAGTTTGACCTCCTGTCCCAAAACATCAGGTAGCTTGTTATCGAGGTGGAGTACTATCTCTACGGCGGCCAGAGTAAGCTGCGGTTCCAGGAAATTAAGGGTATTGGCCAGAATCAGATTGATATTGACTGGTTTTGTTTCCTCCAAGGTCTTACCACCAAAGCCTTTCAGACTTCTGATAATGGACGAGGCTTTGTTGACCCGGTCAATAATAATATTGAGGTTGTCCGCCAGCATGGTCCTGTTTTTAACAGGATCGTGCAGCACCTTCAGGCAATTTCGACTGTACAGCAGGATGGCATTCAGGGGCTGGGTCAATTCATGGCCGATACCGGCCGCCATTTCACCCAGGCTGGCCAGTCTGGCGGCATGAATAAGCTGTTCCTGCGCCTCATGCATCCGGCTCATCATTGAATAAAAAGTACTCATGTCAGTTGCAATCATCATGTGCAGGATGCGGCCGGTATCAGTAGTATAGGTTGAGCCTTTAAGATTGATCGGGATTTGTCTGCCCTTATGATCACTGAAATATGTTTCATGATTTGTCAGTTCTCCCTTTTCAAGGGCCAGACGAATTGCGGCACATTGGGAGGCCCCCACCAGATCAGTCAAAGTCAGATCCATATGGTCAACGCCATAACCTAAGGTGCGATAAAATTCCTGATTGGCCTGAATAACTTGCAAGCTGTCTGTCAGGAGAAAGAAGAGGTCGGACAAGCTGGCAATAACCTTGTTGGTAAATATTCTGCCGGCCTCTACTTCTTCATGTTTTTTCAGGACACGGATAACAAGGTCCTGTTTCTGCTTCTCAAGAATCTCGATTAAACGATTATCTTTTGCGTCTACAGATTGTTGCTCTTCCACATTGCCTCCAATTGTCACTTTTCCGGCACGAATGTACTCCGCTGGCCTTCTGCTGTCAATGTTTTTACACACTTTTTTTTTAGGTTAAAAATCAGCTATTTGAGTTCGTGATTTAGGTAGTTGTCACTTTTAATGCACGATGCACAGCTTCTACGGGAGAATATTATGCTGGGCATAATGATTAATATGAGTAAACAAAATAAATTGTCATTAGGAGTATGGACCGGCCCTTAAGTTGTTACAAGAAAATAGTGACAGGCCCTTCTTTGGGAGGGCCCGGGGCAATCGAAGCTTGGGGTCTTGCTATCATTATCATTCAGGTTTATAAGAAGCAGCAAACTAGTGCTCCGGCGGTTCTGCCGTGACTATAAAAAATACTTTCCTGTCTCGGAAAATTTCTGTAACCTGAGCGTTAGTTTTAGGCACCATTTGTGCCATAATGTACATATCATATTGGAGATACTGGCAGGTGTGATGCCATAAGCAAGGATGTGCCGCATGCAGAAGAAAAACAGGGTGTTAATCGTAGATGATGAAGTGGACTTCCGAGAAGTCCTGGCGGAGAGGTTTATCGGGCGTAATATTGATGCAGTTACGGCGGACGGTTATCAGATGGCGCTGGAAAAACTCAAGGAGGGCGAGTTTGATGTGGTTATTATGGATCTCAGTATGCCCGGTCCTGACGGTATCCAGTGTCTGGCCAGGGTAAAAGAGCAATGGCCGGCAACCGAGGTGATTATCCTCACCGGACATGCCTCGGTTGCCTCGGGGATTCAAGGCATGCAGGGAGGGGCCTTTGACTATTGCCTGAAGCCTATTGACTTTAGCGAGCTGCTGGAGAAAATTGCCCTGGCTTGTGAAAAGGGGCAAATTACCCGCGGCAGATAGCCTCTTGTCTATAACTAAACAGGCTATCACCATAAAAATTCTCATTATGGTGATAGCCTGTCAGTGAACAATTTTGGCAAAGCCAGCAGAGACAACTGGCGGCACCTTGAACAAGATATCTTGTAATTACACTACTATTTGAAATACTTAAGCAAGGCGTGCAGGGTAGTCAGCGGATGGGGCGGGCAGCCGGGAATGAAGAGATCGACCGGGATAATGCTGTTGAGGTCGCCAACAATCTCATCACTGCCGTAAAAAGGACCGCCGGAGATAGCGCAGGCTCCGCTGGCGATGACTACTTTGGGGCTGGGTACGGCCTCAAAGGTAGTTATGGTTGCCGCCCGCATATTCTTAGTGATCGGCCCGGTAACATGGATGCCGTCAGCATGGCGCGGCGAGGCGACAAATTGGATGCCGAAGCGGGAGAGATCAAAAAAGGGGGTATTGAGGACGTTGGTATCGGCCTCACAGCCATTACAGCCGCCGGCTGAGATTTGCCGGAGCTGCAGAGAGCGGCCAAAAAGTTTCTTAAAATGCTTCTTGGCATGATCAGCAAGCTCAGGCAGAGTGCCCGTTGTAAACAGGTCATCGCGACTGGCGGTCCCCATCTCAAAATTTTGACTGAAGGTGGCAAATTTACCGTTGGACAAGGTCTCACAAAGACCACAGAAGACACAGCGGCCCAGATCAATCTTGCAATTGGCGGCATCAATGCAATCCTGGGGACAGGCTTCAGCACATCGTTTTGCCACAACGGGATCGCATTTTGGATTCACCTGGGGCAGGCCGCGAAATCTTTTGTAAAGATTGATCTGCTCTTTGGGATATTTTGAGGTCCGGTACCCCTGTTCCATTCTATTTTTTATGATTTGTAACATCGCAAAACCTATTTTCTCCTGAAGTTAAAGAACTTAGGAACTGTCAGGCAATGAACCATTGTTCTGCTCACTGGGTCTACAGCTCCTTATGTCATCTCTTATCGTCTAAAGACGAAAGTAATTACGGTTAAAGGTCAAATCCGCAGTAGGAAAGGTTAAAGCTCTTGTTGCACAGAGGAAAATCAGAGATCCCCTCATCGCGCAGAGATAAGGCCAGCCCTGTCCAGTTATGAAAAGAAGGGTCCTTGACCTTGTAGCGCAAGATCTCCCCTTTGCCATCAGTCAAAATGCAGTGGGAGACCTCTCCCCGCCAAGCCTCGTTAATACTCACCACCAAAGAGAGCGGAGCCAGTTGTAAATCCTGAGGCGTATAGTCTTTGGCCTCTTCTTTTCTGGCCAACAGGCTCTGAATCAGGCGGGTGGAATGCATGATTTCCTCGCGCCGTACCGTCGCTCGGGAGCGGACATCACCATCGGTTCGGTCGTTGCTGTTGGCCGGGAGTTCACCATAACATTCCGTCGGAAAGCTGACCCTGGCATCATAGCTCAGACCGGAGGCACGACCGGCGTAGCCGACCATACCGATTTTTTCCGCATTTTCCCGGCTCACCATGCCGGTATTGTCAAAACGACCGGTAACACTGGGGGAGGCAAAGATCAGCTCACTGACATGCTCCACCTCAGGGGTGAGCTCCGCCAGCTTGTCGCTGAGCAGTTTTTTCTGCTCTTCGCCCATAACAAGGGTGACCCCGCCCGCTCTGACCAGGCCGCGGCCGAAACGGCTGCCGGCCAAAATCTGGGTCAAATTGAGATATTCACCTCTGATCCGACCAAAATAAGCAGCCGGCGGGCTGAAGGCTACGTCAATGCTGAGAGCCCCCAGGTCGCCGATATGATTGGCGATACGCTCAAGCTCAAGAGCGATGGTGCGAACTATCTTTGCCCCTTCATCCACAACGAGGCCGGCCAAGGCTTCAAGGGCCTGGGCCTGACAGAGGCCATGGCCGATGGTGGTATCGCCGGCAATAGTCTCGGCAATAATGGGTAATCTTTTTCTGGGCACGCTCTGCAGCAATTTTTCAGCGCCGCGATGCTGATAACCGAGCTGGATCTCCAGATGAAAAACCCGTTCTCCGCAACATTGAAAACGAAAATGGCCAGGTTCGATAATACCGGCATGGACCGGACCTACCGCGACCTCATGGACGGTTTCGCCGTCGACGCTGAAATAGGGATAATTGCCGGGAATATCCTGATTGTAATTATTAGCAAAGACATCTTTTTTGCCGCTGTAATTGGCATGGTAGCGTACCATCTTATACCAGGGATGTCCTTCGGCCTTCAGTCCATACTGCTCGCCTATCTCGCGTTCAAACATATGGAATTTTTCTGACTCTGCCGTCAGAGAGGCAAAAATATCAGGGGCATCACAACCGCCGATATAGAGTTTGTCGGTACGCATAACGGCCAGCAGTTTACAGACCCCTTGCTCCTCATAGGCAAAAAATTGGACGATCTGACCACCGGCGGCGGCACAGGCCAGCAGTTGCTGACGCAAAGTGGCAAAGTCAAGATGAGGGATAGCGGTCCGGCTTACTTTTTTATTATTTTTTATAATCAGGAGCTTATCCATTAACGCTACCTCCGATCATGGCAATTGCCGAGAGAATGGTTTGATAGAGGCTGTCCGGCAGCCAGACACAAAGAATGATTGAGGTAAGAAGCAGGGCATATGATGGCAGCACCCGGGCCATCTTTTCATCAACCAGGATCTCCTCATCCCATTTACCAAAGCTCATCTTCATCACCAGACGGGCAGCCCCGGCAAAAATCAAGACGAGGGCCACAATAAAGATGGAGATGCTGATGGTCCTGCCCTGTTGAAAGGCTCCGAGGATAATAAGCAGTTCGCTGATAAAGATGCCGAAGGGAGGAAAACCGGAAATGCCGGCGAACCCGGCAAAAAAGGCAAAAAAGGTCTTGGGAAAGAGCTTGGCCATATTGCCGGTTTTATTGATCAGTTTACTGCCGTATCCTAACAGAATATTGCCGGAAGACAAAAACAGTGATGATTTGATCAGCGAGTGATGGATCAGATGAAGCATGGCGCCATAAGTCGCCAGGCCGCCGATGCCGACACCAAAGGCGATGATACCCATGTTTTCGATACTGGAATAAGCCAGCATGCGTTTATAACCGGTCTGATTAAAGATGAAGATGGCGGCCACCAGCATCGACACCAGACCAAAGCCGATGAGGATATTGCTGGAAAAATCGCCGAGTCCCGCCTGGTAGAGAAGCTGATGGCTGCGATAGACGCCAAGAAAGGCGCAGTTGAGGAGCGCTCCGGACAGCAGGGCGGAGGCCGGGCTGGGGGCCTCGCTATGGGCATCCGGCAGCCAGGTATGCATGGGCGCCAGGCCCATTTTAGTACCATAGCCGATGACCAGAAAGATAAAACCGGCCTTCAGCCACATCGGATCAAGCTGGCTTGCTACAAGACTTAAGGAACTGAAGGTGATCGGTACCTCGACATTACCGATATCCATCGCCAGGACGATGAAGAAACAGCCAAGCAGGGCCAGGGCGATACCTACCGAACAGATCAGGACGTATTTCCAAGTCGCCTCCAGGGCTGATTTGGACCGATGCAGAAAGATCAAAGGCGCACTCATCAGGGTAGTGGCCTCAATGGCAATCCACAGCACGATCAGATGATCGGCCAGGGCCACCATGGACATGGAGGCCAGGAAAAAGAGGGTGCAGCCGATATAGATGGGCTCACTGGTCATCTCGGTCTCGCTCATATAGGACACGGCATAAATGGAGACCAGGAAAAAAACAAAGGAGGTGATCAAGAGGACCAGCAGGCCGTCCGGCGAGGCGGCAAAATATTGAGGCAGGCCTGGCGTGACCTTGCCCATCCAGGCCATGATAGTTAACTGCAGGTGCAGCAAGGCGGTCACCACCAGGATTCCCCGGCCAAACCTGACCGGCAGGAACATGGCGAAAACCCCGGTAAATATGGGGATGAGGCAGGTAAATTCTAACATTTCTTTATATATCCT
Organism: Desulfobulbaceae bacterium UBA5611; assembly: GCA_002424635.1. GTDB lineage: Bacteria > Desulfobacterota > Desulfobulbia > Desulfobulbales > Desulfocapsaceae > UBA2270. Next base: position 7,817 of record DIKT01000056.1, on the reverse strand, counting down.
TACCAAAAAGAGAAAATAAATTAGCGCTAATCTTTTAATTGCCCCAGCAGGGCGGTGTCGACATCATCAAAGGTGCTGTTGATATTGTTCAAAACAATGCCCATGATCATGATACCAACGAGCAGATCGAGTAAGACTCCGAATTCAACTATATACTGGGTATGGGTCTGCTTGGCCAGGGCGGTACCGAACAGATAAATGCCGTTTTCCATCATCAGGTAACCGATAACCTGGGTGATGGCCTTGTAACGGGCCATGAGCAGAAACAGTCCGGAGGCCAGGGTGGTAATGGCGGTGATCAGCAGCAGGACCTGGCCGCCGTGCAGAGAACCATGGATCCGATCGGCAATAAAGGTGGAAACGACGATAAAGATTAAACCGGCAAACAGGGAGGCATGGTAGCCGATAATGGGTTCGATCTCGCGTCTGATCTTGATTTTTTTTACCGCCACATAGATCAAACCGGGGATCAGGAAACCTTTAATAAGAATCATGACCTGCAGCATTAAAATGGAACCCATGGTCATATGATGACCGAGAAAAAGAGGCACCAGCGACACCACAATGCCCTGAAAGGCCATGATCTTGACCAGGGCCACCAGTCGGTGCGAAGCCAGCGACAATAACACTGATAACAGTGTAAGGGCCAGTAAGGCATTCGAAAAAACAATCATTTGATCAGCTCCATGGTGAGGATGGTGGCGAAAAAAACCAGAACAAAGGGCGTCAGGATGAATTTGGGCACCATATTCATCTTGTATCTGGCGGTGATGGATTCCACCGTGCCGATGGTCATATAAATGAAGGTGACCACGGCGTAGAAGAGCAGGCCATTAAGCCAGACGTTTTCCAGTTGAAAGGGATTGAGCAGCATGGACAGGAAGGCTGAGTAGAACAGCAGCTTAAACCAGGCCCCCAATTCGATCAAGGCCAGATCTGGCCCGCTGTGATCAAGAATCATCACTTCATGGATCATGGTGAGCTCCAGATGGGTCGCCGGGTCATCTACCGGGACCCGTGAGTTCTCGGTGAGCATGACGATATAAAGGGCGACGATGACCAGAATCAGCTGGGCTCCGTAGGCCCCGGTGATGGCCAGAGACTGCGTACCGGCAAAGAAATCGGCAAAGCTCAAAGAGCCGGTGATCCGGAAAAAAAGAATCAGGATGCCAAAGACAGTGGCCTCGGCCAGGGTCGAGAAAAAGGCTTCCCGGGCCGCCCCCATGCCCTCAAATGGCGAGGCGGTATCAAGAGCCGCCAGGATGGTAAAAAAGCGGCCCAGGCCCATGAGATAAAAAAGGATCAATACATCGCCATGAAAGGAAAAAAGCGGGGCAATGCCGGCCAGCGGGAAGAACAGCAGCATCATGACGCTGGTGGCACAACCTACCACCGGCCCCAGCCGAAAGACAAAGGTGGTGCTGGTGCTGTAGACCGAGCCTTTTTTAAAGAGCTTGGCCATGGTGTAGTAGTTGATCAGAAGTGGTGGTCCCTGCCTGCCGCCAAAATAGGCCTTCACCTTCTGGATCACCGCCGGCAGAAGAGGGGCTATCAGAATTGCAAAACAAAAAGAAAATATGGACTCCATCTCAAACCTCAATTTTTAAATATACGTAAAAAAATGGCGCCGCCTGTGTTTGCTCTCGGTGCCTTTAATTCTCAATAAATTAATGCCATAACTTGCTTATCTTTTAAGGGACGGCGATAAAAAGAAGCAGGATGATCATGGCCAGAACGATATAGGCAATATAGAGCTGAATCTTGCCGTGTTGGATCCACCGCAGTTTGCCCAGAATTTTCAGCAGCGGTTGAATCAGGCGCTGCTGAAAATTAATCTCGGCTACATCCTCGACCGTTGTGTTCCAGGTGGTCTTGCCGGGAAAGATCCTGGTTATGCCGGTATAGATCTTCTTGACCGGCACGAACGGTCGGTAAAAGTCAATCATCTCTGCGGCATAAGAAGTGCCGGTATACTGCATGCGCACGGTAGGCTGGGTAAAACCACAACCCCAGGTCGGGCCGCTGTCAATTTTTTTCTTGATATACAGCATTTTTCTGAACAGGCTGATCAGCAGCAACAGGCCGATAAAAATCGCCCCGGTCTGGGCGATATGACGGACGATCAGTAGAAAAGATTGCGTATCATAGCCGCTGATATGAGGGATATCTTTGATGCCGGCGAAGGCGAGCCTGATAAAAGGCTCGGGCACCACACCGATGACCAGACAGGCCGTAGCCAAGAGGATCATGATCATGGTCATGGAAGAGCCAGCCTCGGTGGCCTGAGCGGCATTGTCGGTTCGCGGTTCCCCCAAAAAGGCCAGGCCTACCACCTTGGTGAAGCAGGCGGCAGCCAGCCCGCCGATGACGGCCAAAGAGACAATGGCCAGAATGGCCAGAATAAAAGGCACCCGATGGTTACTGATACCATGGAAAGCGCCGTAATAGATTAAAAATTCGCCGATAAAGCCACTGAAAGGCGGCAGGCCGGAGATGGCGATCGAACCGGCAAGAAAGGTCCGGCCGGTAACAGGCATCCGTTTCATCAGACCGCCCAGCTGATCAATATTTTTGGACTTGGCCTTATGCAGCACGGCCCCGGCGCCCATGAAGAGGAGCGATTTGAATATGGAGTGGTTGAAGACGTGGAGAAAGGCACCGGCAAAGCCAAAAAAGGCCATGGTCTGATTCTGCTCGGAGACGCCGATCATGCCGATCCCCAAACCGATGAGGATGATGCCGATATTCTCCACACTGCTGTACGCCAGCAGCTGTTTGATGTCCTGCTTGGCCAGGGCATAGACCACTCCGAGGACCCCGGTCACCATGCCGGTCATCAGCACGATTTCGCCGATAAGTGGGGTCGAGGCCTGCAGCAGCAGATAAATACGGAAAATGCCGTAAATACCCATCTTGATCATCACGCCTGACATGATGGCGGAAATATGACTGGGGGCGGCCGGATGGGCCTTGGGCAGCCAGATATGGAGAGGAAAGATGCCGGCCTTGGAACCGAAGCCAAGAAAAGCCAGGATGAACACCAGAAGCTTGATGCTTTCAGGAATAGTAGCAAAGGTGTCGAAGTCAAAACTGCCGGTATAACGATAAAGAATGGCAAAGGCGGCAAACAGGATCATGGCGCCGCCTTGGGCAAAGATAAAGTAGAGATAGCCGGCCTGACGATTCTCTTTGACCTGATAGTCAAATACCACCAGAAAAAAGGAAGAGAGCGACATGATCTCCCAGGCCAGCAGAAAGGTTATGATATTGGAGGCCGTCACCACCATAGCCATGGAGGCAACCAGGACCGCGAAAAAGAAATAGTTGACCGCCGTTCTGGTCGCTTTCAACTTATCATTCATATAATGGTAACTGTAAACCAGGGCCAACGGGGCGACGGTAAAGATCGGCACCAGGAAAAAGAGGGCGATACTGTCCACCTTGAAGGCCAGGGTGAAGATATGCAGCCAATGCCAGCTCTGCTCTATAGTGCCTGTATTACCTAACAGATTGGAGAGGCTGTAGACCAGGCCGAGAAGGCAGCCGGCACTGGTCGTGGCAATAGTTGCAACTTTCATCAAGGTAAACTGACGGGCAAACAGGAGCGCCAAAGCCCCGCCAGTCAGGATTACAGCAAGCGACACAAACATGGTGTCCATTTATTTTCCTCCGAAAAATTTATACACTTCGTTTACAGGCAACGATTTTTAGTCATTCATCTAACAATAAGCAACAGTTGACCCTTCTCCTCTTGGGATAGCTTGGTCATTCCGGCAGGCTACTTTCCTGCCGGTCTCTTGAGTCAGATATCAGGATGAGGGCAGGTTGGTCAGTCGGGTCATGAACATTCTTTCTGCAGGTAAAATCTGGTAATTCCCTATTAATAATTTATTGAGGAGAAATAATATCAAACCGGGGTGCGGCCAGCATTCTGTTGATTTCCTCTTTCAGATCCGCCTGGGCCGGATTCAGGTTGTTCTGTTCCATCAGCAGAGTATAGAGCCGTTCCTGTTCCAGTGGTTTGATATATTCTTCCGGTGTTCCATCCTTGAGCTGGATATGAGCGGCCCAGGGTACGAAATAGGTGGTAGCCGGATGACCTTCGTATTCGGAAATATCAATGTTGAGACCGGCTACATAGAGGAGATTCTTGCCGGCATATTCTGTGCCGCGGCGGATAGATTCAACAGTTCGGGCAAATTCCAGCTGGATATTGATCTTGGCCGCCCGCAGCGGCGGATTGCGCGAGGTGACAATAATCGGCATGAATTCAATAAGATTTCGCTCCAGCAGGATAGATTCGCCGGTCTCATGCAGATCTTCGCGGAAGTAAAAGAGGTCTTCAGTCAAAAAGGTACCGATGCTTTCCCCTTCGCCGCTTTTCCAGACATAACCGGTAGCATCAATGCGTTGGTGAAATTCTGCCGTCACCTCGTAAGTCTGGCTGGTGCTGATAGCGGAGAGCGGCATGATCTTACCGTTCTCACTGATCTTGACTATGTTTTCAAGATGGAGCACCAGACCGTCCTTGACGGGATGGGAGTCAAAATCAATAAAGGAGTTTTTTATGGTAATCAGATAGCGGCCCTGGTCATCGCGATGCAGAAAGATCCGGTCTTTGGCAAAATGATATTGCTCCAGATAAGGCGTAATAACATGGGTGATCTTGCCGCAGGAATCGGAGATGAAGGTCCCCGCCATTTTCGGCCGGGTGCATTTGCCATAGGCTCCGGTCCGCGGGTCATAGCCGACATGACTGGCCTGCACCAGTACCGAATCCTCCCCGTGATGGGCATGAGGTCCATGGCGGTCAATAGCGACAATACCGCCGACCCGGCCATGATTAAAGGGAAAGGTGCCGAAATGTTTGGTCAGCAGGATAATTGGCCAGCCCTGATTTTCATCAGAACAGAAGGCCCGGGAAGGCATGATCAGACCCTTACGAAAACCGAGGGTCATACAAAGGTTATAAAGTTTAGGGGCAAACTCGGCATAAGGAATGGCGCGGCCATCTATTCTAAACGGGGCTAGTTTGCGAATGATACTTGGTTTTTGATATCTATGCGGCATGGTCTTATTTTTGGATTTTTTTATATAATATAAAATAGAACTTCATTATCAAGAGACGAATCCAATCTCATTGGAACGCAAAATTTAAACATTTTCTCTGAATTTTTGTTCGCATGTCTTAGCGCTATTACAGAGAAAGTCAAGGGGAAAATAGAAATATTTATTCTCAACTTATAATAAGCGAGGAGACGGTTGCCGTTGCCACTGTTGGTTGCACAACAAGTTAAATGAGAGGCGGTAATAAAGATGGGCTGTGCGAAGAAAAAGGAGAAGAAATTTTTAAGTTGCGATCAAGGCAATGAGCTTTAGCGTAAGGAGCCGATTTTAGTAGTACCGATATAGTCTCGGCTGTCAAAGCCGGTCATAGTGGTCATCTTTCTGGTCAACTCCCCGATATTTTTCAGGTTTCTGATAATGGTCTGCACGTCTTCGGCCAGGGCTGCCGATTCGAGATCATCTTCCAGCAGTTGGGCCGTGCCGAGGGCGGCAAAGAGGGGCGAATTGATTTCATGGGCGACTGTGCCGGCCAGTTCCACTACGCTTTGCAGTTTGACCCGTTCCAGATGTTCCTGGGCCAGTTGCCGTTTAGCCGTGATATCACGGATAACCTCGATCACATATTCAACTTCGCCTGTTTCGTCAAACATGGGTGAGGCTGTCCGTTCAACCCACAGGATATTACCTTCTTTGCTCAGTTGCTGCTCACGACTGGCGGTCTGACCCGTGGCCAGCACCTGTTCCACAGGATAATCTTCGGCCTTATATTCCTGGTCCTGCCACAGGTCGCGATAGTCTGCGCCCAACAGGTCGTTTTCTTCTTTACTCATGGCCGTCAGAAAAACTTTATTGGCCAGAACCAGGTGGAGATTACGATCCATTACCAGCAGTTGCGGCCGGATGCAGTTCAGGATATTGGTGATAAAACGTTCACTTTCTTTCACCTGATTAATCAGCAGGGTGATCTGCTGATAGTTGCGGGCGTTCTGGATGGCTGTCCCGCCGATCTCGGCTACGGTAGCGGCAAAGTTGACCTCGCTGCTGGTAAAGCAATGGTGCGTAGAAGAGAGGATGCGGATAATGCCGATAACCTCGCCTTTGACTTTGAGCGGCACCGCCAGCAGTGATTTGATGCCCTCCTTGGCCATTTTATCTTTATATTGAACCCGTTCATCACGGCTCACATCATAAATGGAGACTGGGGCGCCAGTGAGGGCCAAGGCGATATTCTGTTCCTGGCCGATCTCGCCCCGCTGCATGTATTCTGCAGAAATGCCATAAGAGGCCGCCAGTTCGAGCTGGTTGGTCTCTGGCCGCAGCAGCCGAATGGTACAGGCTTTACAACCCATGCTGCTGGGCAGCCTTTTGACTATGGTATTTAATACTGTATCAAGATCCAAGGTGGAATTAACAAGGGTGGAGATATCCTGGACCTCTTGCATGAAGTCAATCTGGTTTTCCATCTCGGTGAACATCCGGCTATTGGAGATGGCAATGCCCACCTGTTCCGCCAGGGCCATGGCAAAAGAGATTTCTTCCGGAAGGAATAGCCGGTTACGTCTGGTCAGCAGGCGCAGGATGCCGATCACCGAATCCTGGAAAAGGATGGGCAGCGTGAGGATGCTCTTGATGCCCTCCTGACTGAGCAGGTTCTGATCACTGAAATGGCCGTCCTGATCAACATAAGTTTTGGCCACCGGGTAGCCTGAATTGATCACGGCCATGGTCTCATCGCTATCAATCTGAGTACGGGAAAGATATTCCAACGACAGGCCATGGGCGGCACCCATGACAAAGGTATTAGTGGAGGGGTCAAGCAGGCGGATGGTGGCCGCGTCAAGATCAAGCAGACCGGGCAGCTCCCGGACGATGGTATCCATCACCTGCTGGTGATCGAGTACCATGCTGATCAACTTGGTCACTTTCTGCAGGACCTGCAGATATTTAAATTCATTGACTGGTTGCACGATAAGTGGTGTCTCTGTTCCGGTAAACCCGGCAATTAGGCAGCGAAGCCGCTACTTGGGCTGGTTTAACCTGGGGTCATAGAATATTGTCCCGTTTTTATAAAAAAGCCTAAAAACCGATCAGTGACCGGGCAGCCCAGTTCAGAAGTGTACCCGGAAAGATGCCGATACCGATCACCCCGATGGCCGAGATAGCCAATGCCGCGGTAACGCCGGGGGAGTAGTGGGTGACAAATTGTTGCTGCGCTTTTTCCATATACATATAGCGAATCAGGCGTAAGTAAAAATAAGCGGAGATAGCGCTGAACATAACAGCCAAAATAACCGTCCAGGTATAGCCGGCCGCAAGAGCGGCCTTCAACAGGTAAAACTTGCCGATAAAACCGGCGGTCGGCGGAATGCCGGTCAGGGAGAAGAGAAAGATCAGCATCAGCAGAGCGGCCCCTGGATTAGATTTAGCCAAACCTTTATAATCAGCAAGTGACTCACGCCGGTCGTCTTTAGAACAGAGAAGAATGACAATAGCAAAGGCACCCATATTCATGAAGGCATAAATGTAGAGATAGCTCATGGTGGCGGAGTAGCCTTCACTGGTTCCGGTCAGCAGACCAAGCAGGGCGTAACCGGCGTGCGCGATGGATGAATAGGCCAGCATTCGCTTAACATTTTGTTGAGAGATGGCAATGATGTTACCGACCGCCATGGACAGCAGGGCGATTATCGCAATAATCGGGCCCCATTGGTCTTGGGATTCGGGGAAGGCCATGATGAGAAAACGACCTA
>DIKT01000052.1 GCA_002424635.1 Desulfobulbaceae bacterium UBA5611 | reverse complement strand
CATGAAGGGCTTCTTGATATCTTAGAACACGCTGGTGTTGATGTTTTATGGCGTGAAAATAATTCTGGCTGTGAAGGGGTCTGCAATCGGGTGGTAACCGAGGGAGTAGCGGCTTGGCAGGTGGAGGGACTCTGTGACGCCGGTGAATGCCAGGATATGATCTTGCTGCATAATCTGCAGCAATATATTAGTCAAAGAGATAATGATACCTTGATTGTGCTGCACCAAAAAGGCAGTTATGGCCCGGGATATTACCGCAGATCGCCAGCTGCCTTCAAGGCTTTTGGCCCGGAGTGTACCACCAATCAGTTGCAGGAATGCCAGACCGAGGAACTGGTGAATGCCTATGACAACACTATTCTCTATACTGATTATTTCCTGGCCCAGGTCATTGCTCTGCTCAAAGAAAATACAGAATTTAACGGCGCCATGTTCTATCTGTCCGCTTACGGTGAATCTTTGGGAGAAAAAAATATTTATCTGCATGGCCTGCCCTATGTTATTGCCCCGGAGGAACAGAAACATGTGCCTTTCTTCGTCTGGTTGGCAGATTCTTTTTTGGCAGACAATCTTATCGATAAGAACTGTCTGCAACAAAAGGCAGGTGAGCGCTGGTCACATGATAATCTGTTTCATTCCATCTTAGGAATGATGGGAATCAAGACTGAGATGTATGATCAGGATCTCGATATCTCGGCTGGCTGTCGGTAAAAAATGTATTTTCTACGCAGCTTTATTTGCATATGCCTTTAGTGATTCCCGTTTTTATTCCCCATCAAGGCTGTCCACAACAATGTCTGTTCTGTAATCAGCATTCGATCACGGGTGAAAAAGAAGAAAGAATAGATGTGGCTGCCATCATCCGGCAGTGGCTGAAGCGAGCACGGCCACCGGGACTCGAAGAAGACCGACCGCAGGTCCAGGTCGCCTTTTTCGGAGGTTCGTTTACCTGTCTGCCTATAACTCGTCAGCAGGAATTGTTGGCCGCGGTCCAGCCTTTTCTGCGATCAGCTCAGGTGGCCTGTATCAGACTCTCCACCCGGCCGGATTGTATAGATCGGGAGGCTTGTTCATTTCTCAGAAGTTATGGGGTCCGCATTGTGGAGTTGGGGGTACAGTCACTTGATGATCACGTGCTGCAGGCCTCTTGGCGTGGTCATAATGCCGAAGATTCACGGCGGGCGGTGGCCTTGCTGCAGGAGGCCGGGATTGAAGTAGGCATCCAGCTGATGCCGGGCCTGCCCCAGGAGACGACCGGCTCTTTTCTGCAGACGATACGTGAAGTCATCGTCCTGGCACCTGCCTTTGTTCGTCTCTATCCGGTGCTGGTCGTGGCCCAGTCAGGTCTGGCGGAGAGCTACCGGCTCGGGGATTATCAGCCGCTGTCGATGAATAAGGCCATTGCCCTGACCTGCCGGGCCAAGACAATGTTGACGGCAGCTGCGATCCGGGTAGTGCGCATCGGCTTGCAGCCTTCCTCGACACTGGAGCAGGCGTTGCTGGCCGGGCCGTATCATCCTGCCTTTGGCGAACTGGTGGCCAGCAGGATCTGGTTTAACAAAATTAGGAAAATGCTGGCTGGCTGTCCGGTGGGCCAGCGGGTGAGTTTACAAATATCTCCTCGTGATCTTTCTGCTGTTATTGGCATGAAACGATTAAATATACTTAGATTTGAACGGTTGGGAATGGCCGATAAATTAGAAATTATAACGGATGTGAATATGAAACGAGGAACCTGGCTCTATGCTGTCAATTAATCATCTGGATGTCCGTTTTGGTGAGAAACATTTATTCAAAGATATCTCGCAGCGGGTCCATGCCGGCGACCGTATTGGTCTGGTTGGGGTCAACGGGGCCGGTAAATCAACCCTGCTCAAGATCATGGCCGGGGTCGCAGCCTGTGATGACGGGGTAATTACCCGGCCCAAACATTTTACTGTGGGCTATCTGCCTCAGGAAAGCAGCGCCCTGGTCTCGGATAATACCCTCTATCAGGAGGCGGAGAGCGCCTTTAATGAAATCCTGGCCCTGCAGCAGGAAGCCGATTTCCTGCACGAGCAGTTGGCGGTGATAACGGATCATGCTTCCGAGCTCTTCGTCGCTATGATTCACCGGCAGGGTGAGCTGCAGCATCAACTGGAAGGGCATGATATTTATACCATTCGGGCCAGGGTGGAAAAAGTATTGCTGGGTCTTGGTTTTAAGCAGACGGACATGGAGGCGCCGGTGACCAGTTTTTCCGGGGGCTGGGTCATGCGTCTGATGCTGGCCAAGATGCTGCTGGTGTCGCCCTCTCTCTTGCTTCTTGATGAGCCGACTAACCATCTGGATCTGGAATCGCTGACCTGGGTGGAGGAGTTCTTTCGCACCTGCCCGGGGGCCATGGTGGTGATCTCTCATGACCGGACTTTTCTCGATAAGATCACCAAGGCCACCTGGGAGTTGAGTATGGGCAGGCTGTCGGTTTATAAGGGCAATTACTCATATTATATTAAGGAAAAGGCTGAACGCCGGATTATCGAGAAAGGGGCCTATGATAATCAACAGGCCAAAATCAAACAGACCATGCGTTTTGTTGAACGTTTTCGGGCTAAATCCACCAAGGCTAAACAGGTACAGAGCCGGGTGAAACAGTTGGATAAGATTGATATGATTGAGCTCTCCGATGATGAGCAGCAAATTCGTTTTACCTTTCCGCCTGCTCCGCCCTCCGGTCGCGATGTCTTACAGATCGAGGGCTTGAGCAAAAGCT
>DIKT01000058.1:8339-26907 GCA_002424635.1 Desulfobulbaceae bacterium UBA5611 | reverse complement strand
AAAAGTTTCCGCAGCGCTTTCTCATCATGGGCTCAGGTCTGTCCGGCTATGGTATGACTGACCAGCTGATGACCGCAGTCTGCGGCAAAATAGTGATATGCGGTGATCAACACACCCCCTACAGCAGAGAAAATGGTCTCAGTGCCCCTCGTCTTGGCATCGTGGCCCAGATGCAGGCCAATGCCGCTCTGGAAATTCTGCTCAACGGCCGCCTTAACTCCAATTAAAGATCCCCTAAAGATCCTTCTCGTACCCATCAATTTTATATGAGCAATCCGACCTTGTCTGTCTGCATGATTTTCTGCAATCGCTATCTTGCCTTTTTTGCCTTTCTCCTCGCCTATTCTTTTGTCCTCAACAAATTGGGCGGTCTGCCACCGCTCTGGTCCAGCCTGCGACTGGAGGCCCCCATCCTCCTTTATGGCTATTTCCTCTGTAACTATCTGCTGAAAAAATCAGGCTGGCAACCCTGGCTGGCAGCCCTGCCGCTGATTATTGCCTATACTGTTACCGACATCTGCTATATGGCGTATGACCGCTTTGTCAGGATCGTGGAAGTCACTGAAATTCCAGAGCTTCTGGATATCATGCCTGTTCATTATGCCCTGCTTGTCGGAGTTGCCGGCCTCATTTCCTTGCCGGTTTTCCTGCTGGCCCTTGACTGGAAAAATTGGCGCCGCGGCCTGCTCGTCGCCCTGCCGGCCCTCGTATTAATCCTGGCCGTCGAATTTACCCCGGGCCGCGTTCTGACCATGTTTCAGCTCATAGCTAAAGATGTTACCGACTGGTCAGATGCTGACAGCGTTGCCAATAACGGGCGCTTGACCATGGCTGCCTATTTCGAGGCCTTACGCAATAATTCTATTCAGAAGACCATGGCCTTTCGCGGCAGAAAGGAATTTATTCAGCAGATGGCTGCCCTGTCCCGCCAGATCAAGACCTCAGCCAGGGATCGGAATGTCCATCTGGTCGTGCTCGAAAGCTTTCTCGACCCCAAGCTCTTCTCCGATCTTAAGTTTTCACAATCACCGACTGCTCCGGCCTTTACCAAACTGGTCGCCAATACTGATACCTATTCTATTTCACCGGTTTTTGGCGGTGGCACGGCCCAGGCCGAGTTTGAACTTCTTTGTGGAGTACCAGCCCTGAGAGCCCTGTCCAGTGTGGAGTTTAATGTCTTTACCGGCGTCAAAACCCATTGTCTGCCGGCTATACTGAGTGATGCCGGTTATCAGACCATGGCCTCCAATGGCCATAAACCTAAATTTTTTAATGCCATCTCCGCGTACAAAGGTACCGGTTTTCACAACATCTTTTTCCCCAAGGAAAATGCCCCCGACAGTGATACTTATCTGACTACCGGCGATATCAAAAAAGAATGGTATATGTTTGACGACAAGCTCTTGAGTCAGAACCTGGCTTATGTCAGCACATATATTAAGGATCACCCAGGGCAGCCAATCTTTAATTACATGATGACTATTTATGGCCATACCCCTCATAACCTCGATGAGAAAGTACGGCCCCGGTTCATCAAACTGCCGGCAGGCCAGAAGGATGAGCATCTGGAAAAGGCGGTCAACCAGTATTACTATCGTACCGAGGCCATTGCCGGCTATGTCCAGGGGTTGCTGAAAATTGATCCGGACAGTCTTATCATTCTGGTCAGTGATCATGTGCCGCCGCTGTCTTTTGGCCCGAAGACCTATAAAAAATTCCAATACATGAAAAATATCAAAGACAGCATTTACTATAATCGTATTGTCATCATCGAAAACGGTAAGACCAAGCAGTATAACACCATGCGCCACTATGATATACCCAAGGTTATTGCCAATTATCTGACTGATGGCGCCTATTGCCGTAATAATCGCTGTAATTTTGTCGACAAGACACTGGCCGACCGTTCAGCAACCGAAAGTCTGGAGAATTATATGACGATCATGGCCCATGCCACTATGTAAAACGGTCTATTCTTCAGAGTCAAAACAGCAAAAAAAAGGGGGATGTCCGAATGGCCATCCCCCTTTTTTTACAACCTGCATGTTAGCTTATGCTAGAATCCGTATGACACCATCATATAGCCGACATTGGCTTCATAATTGCGGTCAGCATATAAATTGCTCAGTTAATCACCATCTGACAAATTGGTATAATTATTATAAGCGAAGTCTTGATAGTCAAACTTCTCATACAAATAACCGACGGTCAGTTTCAGCTTGGGATCAATGGCATAAATGGCCTTGGCTTCCAGCTACTTTTTCGAATAATCATCGGACTCAGTAACATCGTTAACAGTGGCGGCAGTTAAGCTGGTGAAATCCAGAGCACCATCTGATTCGTCTGCTGAAAAGAAAATAGTAATAGTCCTAAGATCAGTCTATCATCGTAAAAAATTGTACAAGAGATAATAGTATTTTTTTATTATTCGTAATTACTCACTTAATATTGAGTTTTTGGCTTTATGGCTTAAACAATATAGCGTACTAATTTTTAGTTATCGTAGATCTTACCAAGACCATGTCAAAAAAATCCGAGCAACCAGTGGCAGCAAGCAGAATGGTTGCTGCCAATAAAAATAGCAAAGGGAGCAGACGCATATGAGCAAAGAGATGATCATGTCGGTCATGTCCAAGGATCGACCCGGCATTGTCGCTGATATCACCGGGGCTATTTATCAACTGCAGGGGGACCTGGCCGATCTCAACCAGTCCGTTCTCTGTGACTACCTGACTATGATCCTGGTGGCCACCTTCGCGGACTCGGTTACCCCTGAAGATGTGGCCGCCGCCTTTTCCCATATCCAGTCAGAGACCAGACTGGAGGTCGTGGTCAAAGAAATGGCCAGTCCTCTGGGGGCCAAGGCCAAAAACGTCGAAGAAGCCTATATTCTGACCGTTCAGGGGCCCAATAAAAGCGGCCTGGTATACCGGATCAGTCTGTTCTGTTATCAGCACGGCATCAATATCCTCGATCTGGCCACCACCCTCGATGGTGATCAGTACACCATGATCCTGCAGCTTGATTGCAGCGGAGTGGAGTCGATCGACGATATCCGGACCAGCCTGACCAGTTGTGCCGTCGAGGCCGGCCTGACCGTCGTCCTCCAGCATGAGGATATCTTCAAGGCCACCAGCGAGATCACCCTTTTTTAAAGACCCTTTTTTCTTCAGGGTGTCTTGAAAAATGAGGATTTTCGTTCAAAATCAAGGCATGTGAAAAATTTTACCGCAGGCATATAGTTGATATTCCGAGGTTAAAATCTTGAGCATAACGCCCGAGTTTGGGCGAAAAGACCATTTGGCAAGACACCCTTTATTGACGTTTTACCTCAAACAACCGGAGCAGACCCTTTATGTTACGATCAGACCATATCCTTGCTACCGTTGAGATGATTCAAAAAGAAAATCTTGATGTACGGGCCGTGACCATGGGCATCAACCTGCTCGACTGCCGGGGCGGGGATGTCCGCCAGACCTGCCGCCGAATTGAAGAAAAGATCGGCACCGTGGCCGCCCATTTTGTCGCCACCTGTAATCAGGTGAGCCGCAAATATGGCGTTCCGGTCGTCAATAAACGGATATCGGTGACCCCCATTGCCTTTGTCGGGGCCGGTTTTGACCGCCAGGGCTTCGTGGAACTGGCCCTGGCCCTTGATCGGGCCGCCGCGGCCGTTGGCGTCGATATCCTCGGCGGTTTTTCAGCCCAAGTCGAAAAAGGGATGACCGCCACCGACCGGGCCTATATCGCCGCCATCCCCGAGGCCCTGGCCCGGACCAGCAAAATCTGCGCCTCGATCAATATTGCCAGCAGCCACAAAGGGATCAATATGGACGCCCTGGCCCTGATCGGCCAGACCGTCAAGGACTTGGCCGAGATCACCCGCGAGCAGAATGGTTTCGGGGCCGCCAAATTTGTGGTCTTCTGCAATCAACCGGGTGATAACCCTTTCATGGCCGGCGCTATCCATGGCCTGGAAGAAGCGGATCTGGTGCTCAATGTCGGGGTCAGCGGGCCGGGAGTCATTGCCCGAGCCCTGGACAGGCTGATCCATCTCAAAGGCCGGGACCATCTGGGCCTTGATGATATAGCTGAAGAGATCAAGCAGACCACCTTCCGGGTAACCCGTTGCGGGGAACTGATCGGCCGCAAGGTCTCAGAAGAGCTGGGCATTGACTTTGGGGTAGTTGACCTGTCGCTGGCCCCGACCCCGACCGTGGGTGACAGTGTCGGCGAGATCCTGCAGATCCTGGGTGTTGATGTAGTCGGCGCTCCGGGCTCCACCGCCATTCTGGCCATGCTTAATGATGCGGTCAAAAAAGGTGGCATCTTTGCCAGCAAGGCGGTAGGCGGCCTGAGCGGCGCTTTTATTCCGGTGATGGAGGATGCCGTACTGGCCGAGGCGGTAGGCAGCGGGGCGCTCTGTCTGGAAAAGCTAGAGGCCATGACCTGCGTCTGCTCGGTGGGCCTTGATATGATCCCGATCCCCGGCGCGGTCGATGCCGATACCATCTCGGCCATCATCGCCGATGAGATGGCGCTCGGCATGATCAATAACAAAACCACCGCCGTCCGTCTGATCCCGGTGCCCGGCAAAGAGGCCGGCGAGATCGTCAGCTTCGGCGGCCTCTTCGGGGCCAGCCCCATCATGCCGGTGCGTAATGTCGGCAAGTCCAGCCGCTTCATCGCCTGGGGCGGCCGGATCCCGGCACCGATTCACAGCTTCAAGAACTGAGGAATTGAGGCCTAAATAAAGGCCCAAGGACCACAACCCTTATGAGCAAGAGCCGGAGGGTTTATGATCTTTACGATCCTTGCCTTCGAACCAGCTGCCTGATCTGCCAAGCCACTTTTAAGAAAAGAACAGGGCCATGAAAAAAATAACCATTTTAGCCTTTGATAGCGCACCAGCCACCACTATTACCGCCCCAATGGATGTATTTCAGTTTGCGGGTCGTTTCTTTAATGTGGCCAACGGAGAACCAACGGCTCCGTTGTTTAATGTGGAAGTTGTAACTCCGGATGGCTCACCCGCGCACTGCGCGAATAATATATTAATTTCTCCGCACCGCGCTATGGATGAAGTTGCAGACACGGATATCATCCTGATTGCAGCCGTCTGGGATATTGAAACCACACTGGCCAAGCAAAAAAAGGCTATCAGCTGGCTACAAGATCATTATAGCCGTGGAGTTAATATCGCAGGCCTTTGTACCGGAGCTTTTATTCTGGCCGCTACTGAATTATTGGATGGCAAAGATGCAACAACCCATTGGGGAGTAACCGACATCTTTAAACAGCTCTACCCTAAGGTGAGTTTAAAACCGGAACGCCTTATTACCGATGCCGGCGATCTGTTCTGCTCCGGAGCTTTCACTGCCTGCATAGATCTGGCTCTTTACCTGGTTGCCAAATTTGTTGGTCACGACATAGCCATGCAGAGCGCCAAGGCCATTATTCATGATATCGGGCGTGTTTCGCAGGCGCCCTATTCCTGTTTTAACTTCCAAAAAAACCATAATGATGAGCCTGTCCTGAAAACGCAGCGCCTGCTTGAAAAAAACTTCCACACCAATGTCGATATTGAACAGCTGGCGCAACAGAATGGGATGAGTCGAAGAAATTTCGAACGGCGGTTTAAAAATGCCACCGGCGATACGCCCTTAATTTATCTGCAAAGAGCCCGAGTGGAAGAAGCGAAGAAGATCCTGGAAGCAGAGAATAAAAGTTTTGATGAAATCAGTTACCAGGTCGGCTACGAAGACAGCAGTTTTTTTCGGAAAATTTTTATCAAACATACCGGCTTGCGGCCGACGGAATACCGAACAAAATTTAAAAGGACATGGGATTTCAGGACCTAAGATACAAGATAAGATTTATAAAAACCTGAAAAAGCAGCGGAACATGGTGGCAGGGACTTGGCAATCAAAAAAACTTTTTCAAGTCCCTACCGGTTCCAGTTAGAAGCTAATTACGGCATACCCTTTACTTCGGCTTTGATAGGACATGGAAGATATCCAGCCATTATCAATTATCTTGATCTGGGGCAAAACAGTGGCAGGATTAACCCCAAACCATTCGAGGGGGATTCTGCACAAATCAATCTGGACCCCTAAGTTATCCAGTTGGTCGATGAGACCCTTGACCGTATCACTGGTGCCTTCTGTCAACCAGACCACATTCGCCCCCCGGAAAGAGACCACGAAATCAGGTTTTATGCCCTGCTCAACCAAACTTTCATGTGTTTGAACAATCCCCATGAGGACCATGGGAAACATCTCGTTGCTCATCAACGTTGTGTTCATGTCAAAAAAGGCTTTCCCTTCCGGAATTGGCTTCAGAGCCGCCATGGCACTGTCATCATAGGCACAAGCCAGATTGGGTAGAGTCAGGAAAAGCGCCAGCATAATTGCCAAGCCGAATCGAACTACATTTTTCGAGTGCATCATTTGTTATACCTCCAGATTTGGTTCCCCATTACGTTTGCCCCGACAAAACATCACTTCCAACCCATATGGGAGTGCGAAAGGAAATATCTCCAAAATGTTATCGAGACGCGAACAATCAACGATACTCGGCATGCCATTGGCGAATCGTTAAAATGAACATAACGGAGGAAGCTCGTTAAAAAAAGTGGCAAAAACGGCATAATCAGGGTCTATAACGGCATGTGTTCGCCATGGGCGGAAATAGCCACCCTCTTTCCCAGCATCATATGCTCAGCGACCTGGAGAGTCAGTTTCAGGAGCGAGGCAACTGTTAACAGACATCATCAAGAATGCTGACTCAAGGGTGACTGGTCAACAAATCAACAACCCCTGCTCTAATTTCTTTTACAAATTATCCGCTGCAGGGTATCATAGGCTCAATAATTGCATTACTTTTAATTTTTTAAAACTTTCAACTCATGCAGGACTTCCCATGCCTCTATCTTTCAGCACCAAGCCTTTAATAATCAGCCATTCCCTGCTCTTCTTTTTGTTTTTACTGGTTGCCCCGGCCTGGTCTGCTGAAAAATCGCCCATCAATATTGAAGCCGACCGGATGGTCTCGCTCGAGCAGAAAAACAGCGTCCTCTTCTCCGGCAATGTTCTAGCAACGCAAGGCGATGTCCGCATCCGCGCCAATGAAATGACCGTCTTTTACAGTGCCGCCGCCAAAGGTAAAGGACAGGAGGTCAAAAAGCTGCAATGTACAGGCAAGGTCGAGGTCACCCGCGGCGGGTGGCTGGGCACCGGCGATAAGATGGATTATCTGGCCCCGGAGAAAAAGGTCATCCTCACCGGTAATGCCAAGGCCTGGCAGGGCAAAAATCAGGTAGCCGGCGAGACCATTGTCTATTACCTTGAGGAAGGCCGCTCTGAAATTATTCCTTCCAAGGCCTCTCCTGCTACCGGGAATAAAGGCGGGCGGGTCAAGGCCACCATCATTCCCCAATAGCAGCTATTTATGGCCCAGCTGGAAACCAATAAAATAGTCAAACGCTATCGGTCCCGCACGGTAGTCGATGGCGTAAGTCTGCAGGTCAATACCGGTATCATCGTTGGTCTGCTCGGGCCAAACGGTGCCGGCAAGACCACTTCCTTCTATACCATTGCCGGCTTTATTCGGCCTGACAGCGGTCAGGTCCTGCTCAATGGCGAGGATATCACCAACCTGCCCATCCATAAGCGGGCCTTGAAGGGCATCTCCTATCTCGCCCAAGAGCCGTCAGTCTTTAAAAAGCTGACGGTTGAAGAAAACGTGCGCATCATCCTTGAACCGCTGGGCCTGTCCAAAAACGAGATCAATCATCGGATTGATGAGCTGATGGCGGATCTGAAAATTGAATATCTGCGCCACAACAAGGGCCATGCCCTGTCCGGAGGAGAGCGCCGCCGGGTGGAAATCATGCGAGCCCTGTCGACCAGACCAAATTTTATCCTGCTGGATGAACCATTTGCCGGTATTGATCCCCTGGCGGTGGCCGATCTGCAGAAGATCATCATCGGCCTCAAGGACAAAGGACTGGGAGTCCTGATCTCGGATCACAATGTCCGGGAAACCCTGCAGGTCTGCGATTTTGCCTATATCATGAACGCCGGGCAGATTCTGACCAGTGGAGTGGCTGAAGATATTATCGCCAGTGAAGTCGCCCGCAAGATGTATCTGGGTGAAAATTTCAGCATGTAGGTACTATGGCCCTGGAACTAAGACAACAGCTCAAACTGAGCCAGAAACTAGTGATGACCCAGCAGTTGCGGCAGGCCATCCGGCTGTTGCAGCTCAACCGGCTGGAACTGAGCAATGCCTTACAGGCCGAACTGGAACAGAATCCGGCTCTCGAAGAAGATTTCAGCATCAAAGAAGAAGTCACCAATCCCCAGAGCCTGTCAGCAGTCGAAGAAACACCGGGCGCGGCCCAGGAATCAGATTTCACCGAACAAGTCAGAGCGACCGATATCATCCCTGAGACCAACTGGGAGGATTATGCCAATACCTTTGACGATAACTTCTCCTTTTCGCATGAAACTCCGGCGGCCGACGCCCCCAGCCAGTTTGACTTCATCTCCCAGAAGCCGGGCCTCTCCGCCTATCTGCAATGGCAACTGGCCCACAGTGATCTCGACTCCCAGGAATGGGATATCGCCCTCTTCATCGTCGGTAACCTCAACCGCTATGGTTTTCTGGAGGTTGATCTGCCCGAGATCATGGCGGAGACCGACTGTGATCATGATGCCGCCGAATATGTGCTCGAACTTATTCAAGACCTGGATCCGCCGGGCATTGCCGCCCGAGACGTCGGCGAATCGCTTTTTCTCCAGCTGGAACGCAAGGGGATGGCAAAATCGCTGGCCGCCGAGATAGTTCTCCACCACCTGAACCACCTGCAGACCGGCAATCATGCCGCCATTGCCCGGGCCACCGGCCGCAAAAAACATGAAGTCGTCAAGGCTATTGATTTTATCACCAGCGAGCTCTCCCCTTATCCCGGGCTGCCTTATGCGGAAGAAAGTACCAACTACATCGTTCCTGATATCTATGTCAAAAAAATTGATGGCCAGTATGTAGTGCAATTAAACGATGATGACCTGCCCCGGATCAAGCTTTCCAGCCATTACCAGGAGCTGCTGCAAAGCGGTGCCATGCAGAAGGATTCCCGCGCTTATATCAAGGAAAAACTCAAGGATGCCGACTGGTTCCTCAAATCTCTGCAGCAGCGGCAGCGTACTATTCTGAAGACCATGGAGAGCATTCTCCGTTTTCAGCACGATTTTTTTGAACATGGCCCCACCCGCCTGAAACCTCTCATCCTCCGCGATGTTGCGGAAGACATTGAGATGCATGAATCAACCATCAGCCGGGTCACGTCCAACAAATATGTCCATACCCCCCAGGGCATTTATGAACTCAAATATTTCTTCTCCACCTCCATTCCGCGAGAGGGTTCTGATCCTCTGGCCGCCGAATCCATCCGTGAACGGATCCGGATGCTGATCAAGGATGAAGATCCGCATAAACCCCTCAGCGATGAAGCCATCTCCCAGAAACTGGCCGCCAATAATATCCAGCTGGCCAGACGCACCGTGGCCAAATACCGGGAACAGATGAAAATCCTGCCCGTGAAACATCGCCGGAAAAATTAAAGAACAGCGGTTTGCTCGATGGAAAGTTTTGTGGTCACCATAGCATGTCTTCTTCTGGGCATGACAATAAAGCAGTTCAAGACCTTTCCAGTTGACACCGGCAAGGTCTTAAACCTGTTTGTCATCTATATATCCTTACCCGCCCTGATCCTTCTCAAGATCCCCGAGCTGGACTTCTCAGCGAACTTACTCGTCCCGGCCCTTATGCCCTGGGCCATGTTACTGTTTTCTGCTGTTCTGATCCTGATCCTGGCCCGCTGGCTGCAATGGGACCGGGCGACCACCGGCTGTCTGCTCCTGGTAATTCCTTTAGGCAACACCTCTTTTTTAGGCATCCCCATGGTGCAGGCCTTTTTTGGAGAACAGGCAATTCCCTATGCCTTATTATACGACCAGCTCGGTTCTTTCCTGGCCCTGACCACCTATGGTTCCCTGATCCTGGCTCTTTATGGCGGCGGTGACCAGCGGCCGACCCTGCTGACTGCCGGGAAGAAGGCTCTCGTCTTTCCGCCCTTTATGGCCCTGGTTCTTGCTCTTATCTTGAAGTTTGTTTCTTATCCACCGCTTGCTGTCAAGCTGTTAACCATCTTAGCAGCCACTTTGGTGCCGCTGGTAATGATTGCCGTAGGCTTTCAAATGACGCTCCGGTTAGAGAGAAAAGTAATATCTCAACTTTCTATCGGCCTGGCTATTAAACTTATTATCGCCCCACTCACCGCCTTGCTGGTCTGCCAGGCTGTAGGCCTACAAGGGGAAGCGGTAGAGGTAGCAATTTTTGAGGCCGGCATGCCGCCCATGGTTTCAGCCGGGGCCTTGGCCATCATGGCTAATCTGTCGCCCGCCTTAACAGCAGCCCTGGTCGGCATTGGCATTATTGTCAGCTTTGCCACCTTGCCCATATTGTACCAACTGCTGCTCTAAAGAAAACAGATTATTAGTTGTAACTTAAGCAGCGGGCCAGTCTTTACCGCATAAAAAAAGGCAGGGTCTCGCAAGACCCTGCCTTAGCACTGCCCGGTTTCCCAATATTAAATTTAGAACTTCATTTTACGTCTGATACCAACCAATCCTGCCAGTCCGGTACCCATGAGCAACATCGTCATCGGTTCAGGCACTGATGTGCCATTATATTCGGAAATAAAGCTGACCTTTTCAATATTGGTTAGATTACCCTCATTGAAGCCCATGGCAGCCAGATCAATCACCCCCCAGTCCATACTGGCGAAGTTTTGAAACAGGAAATGGGTGTTGTCGTTGCCCGTATTAGCACCGGTCTTGATCAGAAAATATGCGGGTGCGGTGAGCAGTTCATGGGCAAAAACACTCTCCATTCCGGCGTCATCAACTGGAAACCAACCATCACCATCAGTAGTATTGTACTTCGCATCCAAGAACCAACCGGCCCCCAGGATGGAAGTAACCCATGCCAATTCAAGAGGATCGCCGGAATTAGCCAGCTTATCCTGGGCGACCAGGGTATCGATGACACCAACATCGGTACCGCCATCAACGGTAAGAGCCTGGGCCATGCTGCCCAGACCGAGCACAAACATTCCAATTGCCAATGATGCCAAAAATTTTTTCTTCATCTTATTATCCTCCTTTTTTTATTGCGTGATGGTTATCATCACGCTTTGGATCGATAACTTCATTAAGATAGAAGCAAGCGATGTGCCAGAATAATTAGTTTTATTAATGTAGTTATTACAACCATTTATTATTTATCATATTATTTGTTATATAATTTGAACGCTTTTCAGGAAAATTTCGTCCTGTTTTCCGGATATAACAATCTCATAGGCAATTTTTTCTTATTCAAATTCTTTGAAAGACAAGGTCTCAATGACACATTATCAAATTATTGCCAGGGAACTGGGGATCCAGCATGACCAGGTGGCAGCCACCGCAACACTTTTCGTTGATGGTGCCACTGTTCCTTTTATTGCCCGCTACCGCAAAGAAGCAACCGGTTGCCTTGATGAGGTCCAGATTACCGCTATTCGTGATCGGCTGAGCCAATTGGCCGAGCTTGCTAAGCGGCGCGAGGCTATTCTGTCGTCACTGCTGGAGCGCGAGCTTTTAACCAGCGATCTGCAGACAGCAATCCAGGCCGCCTCCAATCTTACCGCGCTGGAAGATCTCTACCTGCCTCATCGGCCCAAACGACGGACCAGGAGCAGCATTGCCAAGGACAAGGACCTGGAACCCCTGGCCCGCCTTATTTTTGCGCAAAAAAAGAACCAACTGCTGAGTCCGCAGAATTTTGTTAATCTGGAAAAAGAAGTACACAGTGCCGACGAGGCCCTGGCCGGGGCCAGGGATATCATCGCGGAATGGATCAGTGAAGAGCCAGCCAGCCGGGCCGGCTTACGCCGGCTCTTTGCTCAGCAAGCCCTGATCGTCTCCTCGGTTGTTAAAAAGAACAAGGAAGCCGGCAGTAAATTCCGGGATTATTTCGATTGGCAGGAAGCGGCGGCCAGAATAGCAGGCCATCGTTTTCTGGCCCTGCTACGCGGTGAAAATGAAAAGGTACTGACTCTTTCCCTGCGCCCCCCGGAAGATAGCGCCCTGGCCCTGCTACAGCAGCGCTATGTGAAGAGCAACGACGAAGCGGGCCGCCAGGTGGCTCTCGCGGTTGCTGACAGCTATAAAAGATTATTGGCGCCGTCTCTGGAAAACGAGCTGCGGGCCTCACTGACAGAGCGGGCAGAGCTGGAGGCAATCCAGGTTTTTGCCGACAACCTGCGACAGTTATTGCTGGCGCCGCCCATGGGCCGGAAAAGGGTAATGGCGCTTGATCCCGGTTTCCGCACCGGGGCCAAACTGGTCTGTCTCGACGAGCAGGGCAAGCTCCTCCATTTCACTACTATCTATCCGACCCACTCCGACCGGAAGAGGCAGGAGGCCGGCCGACTGGTCACAGAACTGATCGCTGAATTCAACATTGAGGCCATTGCCATCGGCAACGGCACAGCCGGACGGGAGACCGAGACCTTTATCCGTGAACTCAGCCTGACACCGCCGCCGCTGATCAGCATGGTGAATGAAAGCGGGGCCTCGATCTATTCCGCCTCAGAGACGGCCAGGAAGGAGTTTCCCGAGCATGACCTGACGGTGCGCGGGGCGGTCTCTATCGGCCGCCGGCTGCAGGACCCGCTGGCCGAACTGGTAAAACTCGACCCCAAGGCTATCGGGGTCGGCCAGTACCAGCACGATGTCAATCAGGCGGCTCTCAAAAAAAGTCTGGCTGATGTCGTCATCAGTTGTGTCAACAAGGTGGGCGTAGAGGTAAACAGCGCCAGTATGGAGCTTCTTGCCTTTGTGGCCGGCCTTGGCCCGGTGCTGGCCAAAAACATTATTACCTTCCGCGATGAGCATGGGCCGTTCAGCAGCCGGAGCCAGCTGCTTAAGGTCCCGCGCCTGGGTGCCAAGGCCTTTGAACAATGCGCCGGCTTCCTGCGCCTCACTGAGGCCGCCAATCCCCTGGATGGCAGCGCTGTGCATCCTGAACAATATGGCATCGTGGAGCAGATGGCCAGGGATTGTCACTGCCGGGTGCTCGAATTGATGACACAGCCGGAAATCAGGCACCGGATAGAGGTGGACCGCTATGTCTCGGCAACAGTGGGCTTGCCGACCTTAACCGATATCATGGCGGAACTGGCCAAACCCGGTCGCGATCCCCGGGCCTCTTTTACCCTCTTTGCCTTTGCCCCCGGCATTAACAGCATCGCTGATCTGGAACCGGGTATGAGACTGCCGGGCATAGTCACCAATGTCACGAAATTCGGGGCCTTTGTCGATATCGGCGTCCATCAGGACGGCCTGATCCATATCAGCCAGCTGGCCGATCGCTTTGTCAAGGATCCAGCCGAGGTGATTCAAGTGCACCAGCAGGTGACGGTGCGTCTGCTGGAGATTGACCGCCGGCGACAACGAATCGCTCTTTCCCTGCGCAATATTTTATAAAGCCAAGAAATCGCCTTTAGTTCATTTTTAATGCCTTTTGAACAGTCTGCGTTTCAAGCAAATGCTTAATGAACAGGGAGGAATATTGATATCGAAACGTCTATTTGATAAAATAATACTTAGGGCTTTAACCCTGATTTATTGACTGCTGACAACCTTGACTTCTAGATTTTCTGCTGCTTAAATTAAATTTGGTTCTTGTCCCGCCATTAAACCGGGATCAACAGCAAAGGCAGTTTCGGTGATTATCCATGATTAAGGAGCCGCGAATGAGTAAGTAC
This sequence comes from Desulfobulbaceae bacterium UBA5611, assembly GCA_002424635.1. GTDB lineage: Bacteria > Desulfobacterota > Desulfobulbia > Desulfobulbales > Desulfocapsaceae > UBA2270. Next base: position 13,031 of record DIKT01000058.1, on the reverse strand, counting down.
CTGCTTAAGCTTTTCATTACCGGACAGACTCTCCGCTCGGCGCAGGCCATCACCAATCTCAACCGGATATGTGAGAAAGAACTGGCGGGAATGGATTGCCAGGTGACCATCATCGACGTCCTGGAACGGCCGCAGCTGGCTGAAGAAGAAAAGATTCTGGCAACCCCCACTTTGATCCGGGAACTGCCGCTGCCGGTCAGACGAATCATCGGTGACCTCTCTGATACCAAACAGGTGCTGCTGGGTCTTGAGCTGCCGCCCCAATCTGCAAAAAGGAGGGAACAATAATGGCTATCACCACGCCAAGGTCCATTGAAAAACTGTTGACCTATATTCCCGGGTTCGATCATATAACCAGCGGTGGTTTACCGAAATATCGCACGACTCTGGTGTCCGGCTCAGCCGGCAGCGCCAAGACCATTTTTGCCGCCCAATTTCTGGCCGCGGGCATCATCAACGCCCGAGAAAAAGGCATATTTCTGACCTTTGAAGAATCTCCTGATGATATCCGCAGCAATCTGTTCTCAATGGGCTGGGATATCGAGACCTGGGAAAGAGAGGGCAAATGGACTTTCATCGACGCCTCTCTTCGCCCAGAAGAAGATCCTATTATTTCAGGAAATTACGACCTAGGAGCCTTGTTGGCTCGTATCAAATATGCTGTTGAAACCTATGGAGCCGACCGGATCTCCCTGGATTCACTGGACAGTCTGTTCAGCCGCTTTTCCGATCGCGGTACGGTGCGGCGGGAAATGTTCCGTATTGTCTCGGCCTTAAAAAAAATGCAGATCACGGCCGTCATGACGGCTGAAAGGGATCAGGAATACGGCGTGATCTCCCGTTATGGTGTTGAGGAGTTCGTCGCCGATAACGTCATCATCCTGCGCAATGCCCTCGATGCCGAAAAGCGACGCCGCACCGTGGAAGTCCTTAAATTCCGCGGCACCATTCATAAAAAAGGGGAGCACCCTTTTACCGTTGTCCCCGGCGCCGGGCTGGTAGTAATTGCCCCCTCCGCCATTGAATTGACCCAGCAGTCCCTGGCCGACAGGGTTACAGCGGGCAATGACGAACTCGATGTGATGTGCGGCGGCGGGTTCTTTCGTGATTCAGTCATTCTGGTGTCCGGGACCACCGGGACCGGCAAGACCTTATTCACCACCGAATTTATCGCCGGTGGTCTCAATAGCGGGGAACGGACATTATTATTTGCCTATGAGGAAAGCCGCGAACAAATCTTGCGCAATATCAGCGGCCTGAAGGGTCATTTTGAAGAGAAGGAAAAGGAGGGCAAGTTAAAGGTGGTCTACCAGTATCCTGAGGTCATGAGCCTGGAGGAGCATCTGATCAGCATAAAAGCGATGATTACAGAATTCAAGCCGGGCCGCATCGCCCTGGACAGCATCTCCGCCTTACAGCGGGTTGGCGCCCCTAAAGGTTTCCATGAGTTTGTCATTGGCCTCGCCGCCCTGCTGAAAACCGAGCAGATTACGGGTCTCTTCACCTCAACAACCCCGGCCCTTGTTGGTTTATCCTCTGTTAGCGAGGCCCATATATCGCCTATGACTGATACGATCATCCTGCTGCGTCATGTCGAATTAAACGGGCAGATGCGCCGGGCTCTTACCATGCTCAAGATGCGCGGTTCGGCCCATGATAGTAATATTCGCGAATTCTTCATCGACGCCAGCGGGCTGCATATTGACAAACCATTTCGTAATGTCAAAGGTATTTTAAGCGGTAATTCAATTCAGATCTCACCGCTTGAGCTGCACGAATGATGAGAAAAAAAATAGCACACCGCCATGAGCGAAAAAATAAAAGCCTGGGCCTGATGGGGGCAGCTATCCAGACCCATGAACCTGGACGGCAGCGGCCATGGGTCGAACGGGCCAGTGATGTGCGTTTCCATAATGTCGTCTCCATCAGCACGGACGGCATCGTCATTGTCGATCGGGCCGGTATGATTATGTTTGTCAATCCGGCGGCCGAATCTCTTTTCAGCCGGCCGGCCCAGGCACTCATCGGAGAACAGTTCGGCTTTCCAATCGTGGCCGGTAAAACAACAGAACTTGATATCGCCAGCCGGGACGGCAAACGGATAACTGCGGAAATGCGGGTGGCCACGACGGAGTGGGAAGGCCAACCGGCCTATCTGGCCACCCTGCGCGATATTACCGAACGCAAACAGGCGGCCGATCGGCTCAGCGAGGTCCTCCGCCAGCAGCAGGCCATTCTTGATAATATCCCCACCGTCGCCTGGCTGAAGGACCGCAGCGGCAGATATATCGCCGTCAATGATGCCTTCGGCAAAGAATTCGGTCAATCAACCCAGGAGCTGGTCGGCAAGCGCGCTTACGATATTTTTCCACCGGAAAGGGCGGAAAAATATGAGGAAGAATGCCAGGAAGTCATCACGACCGGTAGCCGCAAGTATTTCGAAGAGTCCATTGTTGATCCGCAGGGCACAACCCAATATATCGAAAAGATAGTAACGCCTATCTTCGATGATGACGGCGAGGTCGTCGGCATCACCGGCATCGTCCATGACATCACCAACAGTAAGGAAATAGAACAAAAACTACGATACGCCAGCACTCACGATATTTTGACCGGTCTCTATAATCGGGCTTTTTTTGATGCCGAGCTCGAACGGCTGGGCCACAGCCGGATGTTTCCGATAAGTATAGTAATGGCCGATGTTAATGGTCTGAAAAAGATTAATGATACCGAAGGCCATGACGCGGGCGATAAGCTGATCAAGTTGGCGGCCCGGATCATCTTGGCCGCCTTCCGCGCTGAGGATATAGTCGCGCGGATCGGCGGCGACGAATTTTCTGTGCTGCTTCCTGCCACGGTCACTTCAGTGGCTGAAGAAGCCATCGCCAGAATTTTGGGCTGCCCGGAAATCGTCAGTGGCCAGGTAAGCATTGCTTTCGGCATTGCCTCAGCGGCAAACCAGGATGAGCTCGCAGCAGCGCTGAAGTTGAGTGACCAGCTGATGTATCAAAATAAAGCGGCCCAAAAAGCAAGACTCATGAAAGGTAACGGCTATACGCGTAACTATGAAGCAATCCTGAAGAGGGAGGGCAATGAGCAGTGAGTTGTTACCTATAATTTACTTTAAAATCATTATGTTACATGAAAAATATCAACCCAGGCCAACACCGCCTCCCTTGACAGCTGCTCCTATCTGATCTACTGTAACCGCTATTATATAAACATATTGAAAACCGATAAGACTAAACCATTCGTGAGGATGGGGCAGAAAATCCAAGGGTCTCCAGAGAGAGACAGCCGGATTGCCGAACTATTCTATTCAGATAGCCGCAATCCGGTTTTTTTTTGATGTCATCAGAGGTAACATGGTCATGAGTTTCAATAAGAATATTCATAACATGGCGGTCTTAGTAGAATTTCTCGCTGGGGCCGGTCTGGCCATCTTTTTCCATGTAGTCCTGCATGCGCCAGAGGTTGCTTACACTATCTTCGGCATCGGCATCCTGCTGTCTCTGGCCACTTACCTGCTGCGCGAAGATATCGATACAACCCGCCAGGAGTTAATTGATCAATATCATCAAGCCCATGAACTCACTTTCGCCATTGCCCGGATAAATAATGAGGAATGTCATGCCAAGGCCCTGGAGATCCTGTCCGGTATCAAAGGCAGTATCGGCCAGTTACAGCAAGGATTTATCCCGCTGACGGAAACGGAATTCTACCTGGCCAGCGCCAAATGTTCCGACCTGATCTCCCGCCAGTTAAAGAGTGTTGACCCCATCAGCAATGACTGGCACACCCGGGGGGCCTTGGTCAATTATTACCAGTCAAACCTGCGTGCCCTGGCTCGCGGAGTCGACATCACCCGTATCTTTGTGATGAATCAGGAAGAATTAGACCATCCTTATACGCAAAAGATTCTGCTTAGTCAGTATTGTGACGGCATCGAAGTCCGGATCGCCTTTCGTGAGGAGCTGCCGACCGCGACTAATACCAGTGAACGTAATACCAACAGTGCCTTTGATTTTGCCATTTACGATGATGAGGTAGCCACTGAGGTCTTTCCCAAGAGCGGCACCTATTTTGGCAAAAAGACCTGTCAGGCGGACAATATGGAAAAATATATCCGCTTTTATGAACTGATCAGGCATAGCTCCTATAGTGTCACGGTTAAGGATGAACGGATCACCCTGGCCTCAGATCCAGGTAAAGCCGACGCCACACTGAGCAATCACATAGCGGATGTGAAACTACCAAAACAGCCAAAGCCATCAAAACCACCAAAAGCCAACCATTGATCACAGCTGTTGCTGTGCACTCCGCCGGCTAGGCAATATCGCGATTTTGTCCCAGGGTCTCCAGCCGGGCAGCTAATTGGGCTGGATCAGTGATGGGCAGCCGGCAACGGCGGTTCTCACAGAGATAGACCGCCGCCTTATGGTCCGCTACGGACAGACCCTGGAGAAAAGTCAGATATTGGCCGAGAAATTCCTGACCTCGACCGCCATCAACCACGAGCACGACCTTGCCGGGTAGAAATTTCTGGCGGATCATGGCCAGCATAATTTCGGTATCAGGCGGGCCGACCACGACAAATACCAGGGGTTCATGGTCCTGAAAATCATGGGCTACCAACATCTGCGGCAGCAGAAGAGGATATTCATTCAACCGCGCGCCGAAGGCGGTGATGGT
>DIKT01000058.1:0-8296 GCA_002424635.1 Desulfobulbaceae bacterium UBA5611 | reverse complement strand
AGGGCGCTTACCGAATTACCCGCCGGTTCTGCCCCGTCATAATCGGCCTTGAGGCGGATCAGCACGGAATGGTCTGCCCCTGCAGTTTCAAAAAAACCACCATGGGCCTCATCCGCAAACAGGACAATCTGTTTTTCCAGCAAAGAGATGGCCAGTTGCAGCCAGCCAATCTCAAAAGAGGCCTCATAAAGATCGAGGAGGCCGCTTATCAGAAAGACATAATCATCAAGCTGTCCGGCAAGACCGCCCTCGCCGTCCCGGTAGCGCCGATAAAGGGTACCGGCTAGCGGATCATACAACTTGCTTTGCACGAAGGTCGCCGCTCGTTCGGCTGCCGCCAGATAGCGGTCATCCTCCAATACCTGGGCAGCCAGGGCCAGGGCGCTGATCATATGACCGTTCCAGGAAGTAATGATCTTATCATCCAGATGCGGCCTTGGCCTTGTCATCCTTATGGCCTTTAGCTGCTGTCGGCAACCGGCGAGTATGGCCGCCAAGGCAGCCTCTGCCATCTGAAAATGACTGGCGGTGTCGGCCAGGGAATGGGCGACATAGAGAATATTTTTGCCGACAAACTCCTGCTGGGGATCAGCAAAGGCATTGCCGGCGTCCAGCACGCCATAATGATAAGAAAAGATAGCTCCCTGCTCAGGGCCGAGGATGGCGCTAATCTCTGCTCCGGTCCACAGATAAAAAATCCCTTCGCCATGAATGGCCGGATTGCCGGGCTCAGTACTGTCGGCATCCTCCGCCGAATAAAAGCCTCCTTCCGGACTGGTCATATCAGTCAGGACATACTCTAAAATATCCCGGGCCACGTTGGCATAAAAAGGATCCTGCCCCAGCTGATAGGCCTCGAGATAACTGACGGCGAGTTGGGCCTGATCATAAAGCATCTTTTCAAAATGGGGCACCCGCCATTGCTGATCGACGGAATAACGATGAAAACCGCCGCCGATCTGATCATACATGCCACCGTCTGCCATCCGGCGCAGGGTCACATAAGTCATTTCAAGGCCCTGCTGCTCACCGGTGCGGGCCGCCTGACGCAATAAAAAGTTGAAGAGCACGGGGCGGGGAAACTTAGGGGCCAGGCCAAAACCGCCGAATTCAGCATCATATTCCTCGCTAATCTCCTGAAAAGCCTTGGCAGCAATCGTGGGGTCAATTATGGCCTGGCCGGAATCGGTGGCCTTCTGGCGGAGATAATCGGTAATCTTGGCCGCCGACTCAAGAATATTCTCGGGAGTGCTGGTCCAGGCCTCACTGACCGCCGTCAGCACCTCGCTGAAACCGGGTAGGCCGTGGCGGCTGTCAGGCGGGAAATAGGTGCCGCCATAAAATGGCTGCAGCTCAGGAGTGAGAAAGACTGACATGGGCCAGCCGCCCTGGCCGGTCAGGGCCTGGACGGCTGCCATATAAAGCTGATCCAGATCAGGCCGCTCTTCGCGGTCCACTTTGATGCAGACAAAATCCGCATTGAGGAGCCTGGCCACTTCCGTATCCTCAAAGGATTCATGGGCCATAACATGGCACCAGTGGCAGGTGGAATAGCCGATAGACAGAAAGATCGGCCTGTTTTTTTGCCGCGCCAGGGCAAAGGCCTCATCGCCCCACGGAAACCACTGCACCGGATTAAAGGCATGCTGGAGCAGGTAGGGACTTTTTTCCTGGAGCAACCGGTTAGGAGATGCCCCCTGCGCCAGCTTTTGCTCAATAAAATTCTGCATGGTTGGGGTAGCTGCCATAGACTGTCCTCCTGGTGCCGGGTTTACGAATTATTAGCTGGAAGCGAGCAGGAATTTTTCACATATATTAAAATAATACACAGCCGTCAGGACTTTTGTCAAATAATGGGCCCTTTTGCTCCGGCCTCCAGAGGCTGTCTGCTCGCCGCCAATGGCTTTTTCCTGGACAAATCCCTTGCCGCTTATATATCATGAAAATATATACCAACAGTTATCCAACCCACCTGTAACCCTATGCAGCCAGAGGTCAGCTATGAAGATGGAGCAAGGACAATGGAACCCCTATGTGGCCGGGGCCTTGAGCGGCCTGGTGATCGTCGGCTCGGTCTGGCTTACCGGTAAATTTGCCGGGGCTTCCACCAGCTTCGTGCGCAGCGCCGGGATGATCGAACAGTTCTTCAGCCCGGAACGGGTCAGCCAGATGGAATATTTTCTCAAGGAAAAACCGATCGTCGAGTGGCAATGGATGTTCGTCCTCGGCATCATGATCGGCTCACTGGTGGCGGCCCTTACCTCCGGCAGTTTTAAATCGCAGGCCGTACCTGACATGTGGCAGGCCAAATTCGGGCCGTCGGTCAGCAAACGGGGCCTGGTCGCCTTTGGCGGCGGCCTCATCGCCATGTACGGCGCCCGGCTGGCTGACGGCTGACCCAGTGGTCATGGGCTGAGCGGTTCGCTCCAGCTGGCAGTAAGTGGTCTGATCGCCCTGATCTGTTTTTTCATCGGCGGCATCATCATGGCCCGTCTCGTTTACGGCAAGGGAGGACAAGCATGAATCAATTGCTGGCAGGACTCATTACCGGGGTGCTTTTTGGTTTTTTGCTGCAGAAAAGCCGGGTAATTCGCTATGACAAGCAACTGGGCGCCTTGCGCCTTCAGGATATGACTATCGTCAAATTCATGGTCGCCAGCGTGCTGGTCGGGATGATCGGCGTATATCTGCTGCAGGATCTGGGGCTAGCCAAGCTTTCGATCAAGAGCACCATTCTCGGCGGCAATATCATCGGTGGTCTGATCTTCGGTCTGGGTTGGGGGCTGATCGGCTACTGCCCGGGCACCTCCATGGGAGCGCTGGGTGAAGGCCGCTGGGATGCGATCTGGGGTATTACCGGCATGCTGGCCGGGGCGGCGCTCTATGCTGAAACTTATCCGCTGATGAAAAATACGGTCCTCACCTGGGGTGATCTTGGTAAAATCACCATCCCTCAGCTGCTCGGCATCAATCACTGGCCGGTGATCATTGTTTTTATCGCAGTCGCTATTCTGCTGCTGCGCTGGTTTGAAAAGAAGGGACTGTAGGTACTAGGCAAGTTCGTCTACTACTACTTTATATTTCGGATCTTCCAGATAATTGACATCAATGATGGAAGAGGCATTATCAAGCAGTTGACGGCAGTCGGCGCTCAAGTGGCGCAGATGCACGATTTTCCCCAGCTTGGCGTATCTTTCCGTCAATCTGTTCAGCGATTCAATAGCTGAGTGATCAACCACTCTTGATTCCTGAAAATCAATGATGACCTCCTGAGGGTCATTGACTACATCGAATTTTTCCTGAAAGACAGCAATAGAGCCGAAGAATAAGGGGCCGAAGATGTGATAATGTTTGGCGCCGTCCGCGGCAATATGTTTGCGGGCCCGAATCCTGGTGGCATTTTCCCAGGCAAAGACCAGGGCCGAGATCACCACGCCGATAATGACGGCCACCGCCAGATTATGGAAGACCACGGTCACCACGGCGACCGTGACCATGACAAAGACGTCGGCAGCCGGGACTTTACGGATGACATTCAAGCTGGCCCATTCAAAGGTGCCAATGGCCACCATGAACATCAGGCCGACCAGCGCCGCCATCGGGATCTTCTCGATCAACGGGGCTCCTACCAGAATAAAAAGCAGCAGGGCAACCGCGGCCACGACTGCCGACAGCCGCTTGCGCCCTCCGGAACTGACGTTGATAATGCTCTGGCCGATCATGGCACAGCCGCCCATCCCGCCGAAAAATCCGGTCAGCACATTAGCACTGCCCTGGGCCAGGCATTCCTTGTTGCCGCGACCGCGGGTTTCAGTCATCTCATCAATGACGGTCAAAGTCAGGAGGCTTTCGATCAAGCCGACCAGGGCCATGATCAGTGCATAGGGAAATATGATCGTCAGAGTCTCAAGATTCAAGGGCACTGACGGCAGGTGAAACTGCGGTAAGCCACCGGCAATGGATGCGATATCGCCGACGGTGCGGGTGGGGATATCGAAATAGATGATGATGGCGGAGACGCTGACGATAGCGGCCAGCGAGGCAGGAACGGCTGTGGTGAGCTTAGGCAGAAAGTGGATAATGGCCATGGTGGCCAGGACAAAGCCGAGCATAGTCCACAACGGGGAGCCGCTGAGCCAGGATAAGGATGCGTCCGCTCCGGCGACCTTGAACTGGTCAAGCTGGGACATGAAAATGACGATGGCCAGGCCATTGACAAAACCGAACATGACCGGGTGAGGCACCAGGCGGATGAATTTACCGAGACGGAGCAGGCCGATACCGATCTGGATAAGGCCCATCAGGACGACGGCGGCAAACAGATATTCCACCCCATGCCTGGCAACCAGACTGACGATAACCACGGCAATGGCGCCGGTAGCCCCGGAAATCATGCCGGGCCTGCCCCCTAAAAGGGCGGTGACCAGGCCGATGATAAAGGCTGAATAGAGTCCCACCAAAGGGCTGACATTAGCTATGAGCGAGAAAGCGATGGCCTCGGGGACCAGGGCGAGGGCAACCGTCAGTCCGGACAGGATCTCGTTTTTGGCGGTGAGTTGGCTGTTTTTCATTGATTCAATAAAGGTCATGCGGGTCCTTGTTGATGATATAATGGCACCTTGCCTGCCATGCGGGCAGGAGGTCTAAAAAGTACACTATATTAACGAGATCGCCAAAAGCGGCAATACCAATAATATAACGACCTGAGCATCACCTGCTAAGTGAGGTGATCAGTTCTGTTGCTGATGATACAAGTGCTTGAGCCTGGAATTTGTCATGCAGTGGAACGGCGGAGAAACACTGACTGAGAAGTATATAGAGGCAAATACGAGGCCGCTTTATAGCAACGCGAGGAAGAAAAGTCAAGATATCATTGACTGCACAAGGGGTGTGGCCGGTCGGCAGGACTCAAGATTACGCAGTCCTACTGGTCAGCTTATAATTCTGAAATGGCTTTTTACTGAAAGATGGTAGCCAAAGAACGCTCAACGGCTACAGCAATGGTCTGGGTGGCCAGCCCGGTGATGGTCGGCCAGTTCAGCCCTTCAATAAGATCATTAGCGACCATCCAGGAGCCGCCAACGCAGGCCACATTATCCAAGGCCAAATAATCAAGATAATTGGCAGCCGAGATACCGCCGGTGGGACAGAAGCTCACCTCGGGGAAGGGTCCGCTCATAGCCCTGAGCATCTTGATACCGCCTGCCGCCTCGGCCGGAAAAAATTTGAACTGGTGAAAGCCTCTGTGCAAGCCGACCATCAATTCCGAGATGGTGGCTATCCCCGGAATCAGGGCAATAGGCCCCTCAACAGCGGCCTCCAGAAGCTCAACGGTCAAACCGGGACTGATGGCAAAAGCAGCTCCGGCCTCAGTAACCAGCCGCAGATCAGCACCATTGATCACAGTCCCGGCCCCGGTAATGGCCTCCGGCACTTCCCGGACAATGCGGCGGATAGCCTCGATAGCCACCGGCGTGCGCAAGACAATCTCCAGCACCCTGACCCCGCCGGCCACAAGCGCCTGGGCCAGCGGCACGGCATGGGCCAGATCATGAATGACCATAACCGGGATCACCGGTCCGGCCTGCATGATCTCCAAGGGGGGCATCTTCCAATGTTTCATAGCGGTCTGGTCTCCTAAGTTACCGGCAGCTGTGGAGATTACCTCGGCATCCTCACTCTTCTTCTCTGGCGCTGAAAATAGCACTGGCCCCTTCTTCGGCACCCGCCAGATTGGTCCGCAACGGCGCAAAGATCTGTCGTCCCAGACCGGAGCGAGCCGCGTGCAGATCCGGCTGGATCACAGAGCGCCCGGCCAGCTCCTCATCACTGACCAGCAGCTGCAGGCGGCCGCTGCCATTCATGGTGATCAAATCGCCGTTCTTGATTTTGGCAATCATCCCGCCGGCCAGGGCCTCAGGAGTCAGATGGATCGCAAAAGGCACCTTGCCGGAGGCCCCGGACAGCCTGCCATCAGTTACCAGACCGATGGTGAAGCCCCGCCCCATCAGGATGGATAGATAAGGGATCAGCTTGTGCAACTCCGGCATCCCGTTGGCCTTTGGTCCCTGAAAGCGGACAACCGCGATCAGATCATGATCCATCTCACCGGCCTCAAAGGCGGCAGCCATTTCCTCCTGACTATGAAAGACCATGGCCGGGGCAGTCAACTCGGTATTGATCCCCTGGGCCAAGGCTGAGATCTTGATGATGGCCCGGCCCATATTCCCCTGCAGCAGCCTGATCCCGCCGGTGGCGGCAAAGGGCTGAGCAATCGTCGTCAGAACGGCCGGATCAGAAGAAAGCTTATTGACCTGTTGCCACAACAGACCACCGTCTCTTTCTTCGGGCTTTCTGGTGTAGCGGTCCAGACCGGGACCTGCCACCGTCAGGACATCTTCGTGAAGATAGCCATTTTCCAGGAGCTCCCTGATAAAAAAACTCATGCCGCCGGCCTGCTGAAAGGAATTGATATCGCCGGCACCATTGGGATAAATATTGACGATGGTCGGCACGGCATCGGAGAGCTCGGAGAAATCATCCCAGTTGATCCGAATACCGGCGGCCCGGGCAATGGCCACCAGATGCATGGTCTCATTGGTGGAACCACCGCTGGCCAGCAGACCGACGATCCCATTGACCACTGCCTTTTCACTTATAATATGACCGATTGGCGAATAAGGCTCTTCTGCCTTCCGGCCCGCCAGAGCAGTTATTCGTCGGGCGGCCGCCACGGTCAGCTGATCGCGCATGCTGGTCCCGGCGTTGACGAATGACGCCCCCGGCAGATGCAGCCCCATTATCTCCGCCATCAACTGGTTGGAATTGGCGGTGCCGTAAAAGGTACAGGTACCGGCGCTATGGTAAGCCTTAGTCTCATACTCAAGCATCTGCTCGCGGCTGATCTCACCGTTGATAAACCGCTCCCGGGCCTGGGCCTTATCTTTATTGGCCATTTTTGATTCCATGGGACCGGCAGGCACCAGCAGCATGGGCAGATGGCCAAACTGCAGGGCGCCCATGAGCAGACCGGGCATAATCTTATCACAGACCCCGAGCAGCAGGACGCCGTCAAAGACGTTGTGGGACAGGCCGATAACCGTGGCCATAGCGATGACATCACGACTGAGCAGACTAAGATCCATGCCCGGTTGCCCTTGCGTGACCCCGTCACACATGGCCGGGACGCCGGCGGCAACCTGGCAGATACCGCCGGCCTCGCTCACCGCCGCCTTGATCAGTTCCGGATATTGGGCATATGGCTTATGAGCGGAGACCAGATCATTATAACTGGTGATAATACCGATATCAGGCTTGTTTTTCTCCTTGATGATCGCACAGGCATCACCCGAGCAACTGGCCACATGGGCCAGATTACTGCAGGGCAGATGATAACGGACAGGGACATCACTGCGGGATTCAGCCAGCATTTGCAGATAGCGGCTCCGCGGCTCCGCGCTCCGCTTGATGATGCGTTCGGTCACCTGCTGTACAACCCGGTTCATATAACCTCCCTTAAGCCTTTATTTTAAGGTGACCAATAGATAGTTACAGGGGTGGACTGCTGTCTCAGGATAAAGCGGATCGGCATCTCCTCAGCATCTCCTGCCTCCAGCGCCCTGGCCACTATTTGTTTCTTGGCCTCACCCTGCAGATGCAGAAATATCTGCCGGCTGGCCAGAATGGCGGGCAGGGTCAGAGTCATCCGCTCATAGGGGGCGGCCGGTGGCCGGCTGGCCAGACAGATTTTTCCTGAATCGAGATCCACGGCCGCCTCCAGATTGTGAGCACCGGGAAACAAAGAGGCGGTATGGCCATCATGGCCCATCCCTAAAAGCAGGCAGTCATAGGGGCGGCTAATCTGCTGCTGCCAAAGGGCACAGGTCTCTTCGCCCTGGACGGCGGTAGGATCCTCAGTTTTCATGGGAATAAAACGGGCCGCGGCTGCCTGGTGACGAAGAAGGTAAGTCCGCACCAGATTTTCATTGGAGGCCGGATCCTTGGCCTCCACCCAGCGCTCATCAACCAGAGAGATGGTAACTTTATCCCATGGCAGATCCATCTCGGCCAGGCGAACAAAAAGCGGAATGGGAGTGGTGCCGCCGGACACAGCCAGACTAGCCTGACCCCGCCGGGCGACAGCATGTTGCAGCAGCTCCCTGATGCGTTCCGTCAGGGCGGTCACCAGCAGTTCGGCAGTGGGAAACTCAAGCACCTGCTCCATGATTACTCCTCAAGTGATTCGCAAGTTGTAAAGACAGTCATTGCCTAAAGGCAAGTTTGCCGCAGTCCAGAT
>DIKT01000045.1 GCA_002424635.1 Desulfobulbaceae bacterium UBA5611 | reverse complement strand
CCGAAAAATGTTCATTAGCATAGGGCTTGCGTTCGATTATGTCCCCGGTCACAGGATGTGTGCCGATAAGCCGGGAGCGGTCGGCAGGGGAGGGCAGCAGGTCATTTATGCTGTCGAGCAGGGATAAGGTCCCCTTGTTCAGCAACGCCGAGCCCAGACAGACCGGGGCAATACTGCCCTTGGCTATTCCTCTTCTTAAACCGAGGCGGAGTTCATCTTTAGTTAAGATGCCATTTTCCAGAAATGTTTCGATCAGATCATCATCAGTTTCCGCCACCATCTCCATCATTTTTTCCCGGTACTCGGCCACCTGCTCAGCGAGATCTTCAGGAATTGCTGTCTGTTTAATGCCGGTCTCGCTGTCAAAGAGATAAGCTGTCTCGGTGGTGATATCAACAAGGCCTCTGAAATCGTCCTCCGCCCCGATAGGCAGATGCAGAACAACGGGATTGATCGGTAGGGAGGCCTTTATCTCAGCAAGTGTCTTTTGGAAATCGGCTCGTTCTCGATCCATTTTATTGATAAAAAGCAGGCAGGGCAGTTTTCTTTCGGCGATAAAATTGGCAAATTTGATAGTCTGACCCTTGACGCCAAGGACCGCGCCGACAATAAAGACCGCGGTGTCGGCAATCTGGATGGCCTGATAAGTTTCATTCAAAAAATTATCATCACCGGGCGTATCAATAAGAAAAATTTCATGCTTTTTCCAGAGATAATTATGAAAAGAGGCGTTGATGGAGAGATTACGGCGAATTTCTTCTTCATCAAAGTCCATGGCCGTAGAACCGGTATCAACCTTGCCCAGCCGGTTGATCTTGCCGGCAGTAAAGAGCATGGCCTCGGCCAAAGATGTTTTACCGCAATGGCCGTGGCCGATGATGGCCACATTTCTTATCATATTAATATCTTGCATGAATATCTCCTTTGTGAGGGCCCCCGGCAATTGACAATAATTCCCGGCGTGTTCGGCTGACAGATTTCAATGGATCAGATAAAAACTCTTATTTATATATTCAATATGACACTCGTAATGTCAAGGATCATTGAGAAGTGTTCTGTTTATAGGTGGTTATGCCCAGTTCTTCGGGCATATGCCTGCATGATTTTCTGGTAAAAACGGGATGAAAAAGGTATGCATAGCAGCGACATGCCATTGTTGTTAAATAAGGGTGTCTTGAAAAATGAGGATTTTTGTTTCAAAATCAAGGCATGTGAAAAATTTTACCGCAGGCATATATTTGATATTCCGAGGATAAAATTTTGAGCATAACGCCGAATTTGGGCGAAAAGACCATTTTTCAAGGTACCTCTGATTGAAAAATGAGGCCAGAGTGCAGCAAGAGAAACGACAGAATACGGCCATAGCCAAATCAGCGGGCACCGTCGGCATCGCCGTGATGTGCAGCCGGGTGCTGGGTCTGGTTCGGGAGCAGATCTTTGCCGCTATGTTTGGCGCCGGCTTTGCGTATGACGCCTTTGTGGTCGCCTTCCGGATCCCTAATCTGCTCAGGGACCTGTTCGGTGAAGGGGCACTGTCCGCCGCCTTTGTCACCATCTTTTCGCGCTATGATGCCGGTAAAAGCCAGGAAGAGACCTGGCGGCTGGCCTCCAATGTTCTCGTTTTTTTTGCCATCGTCCTCTCTCTGCTCACCCTGCTGGGCATCTTTCTGGCCGGGCCGCTGGTCTCGCTGCTGGCCCCTGGTTTTGCCGAGGTGGCCGGCAAGGCCGAACTGACGGCCACGCTCACCATGATCATGCTGCCTTTTCTGATCTTCATCTCCCTGGCCGCCGTAGTGATGGGAATGCTCAATACCAAGGGCCGTTTTTTCGTGCCAGCCATGGCCTCTTCTTTTTTTAATCTCGGTTCTATTATCGGCGGCGTCAGTCTGGCTCTCATCCTGCCGCGCTTCGGCCAGCCGGCTATAGTAGGTATGGCCATCGGCACCCTGATCGGCGGCATCCTGCAGCTCGGGGTCCAGTTACCGGCCCTGGTGAAGACCGGCTTTCGTTTCTTACCCCATCTTGATTTAAAAGACCCCGGCCTGCACAGTATCCTCAAGCTGATGGTGCCGGCCACTATCGGCCTGTCGGCCACCCAGATCAATATCTTTGTCAATACCAGCTTTGCCGCCTCGTGCCCTGAAGGGTCCGTCTCCTGGCTCAATTATGCCTTCCGCCTGGTGCAGCTGCCCATTGGCCTGTTCGGCGTCGCCTTTGCTATCGCCGTCATGCCTCTGCTGGCCAGGCAGGCCGCCCAAAAGGATGTCCCGGCCATCCGGACCACCGTGGTCTCATCGCTGACCATGGTCTTCTGTCTGACCATTCCGGCGACGGCGGGGCTCATTCTGCTTGCCGAACCGATTATCCGCTTGATCTTTGAGCATGGGGCCTTCACCGCCCTCGACACGGTGGCCACTGCCCAGACCCTCACCCTCTATGCCATTGGCCTGTTTGCATATTCGGCCAACAAGATTCTGGTCCCGGCCTTCTATGCCATCAATAATACCCGCTATCCGGTCATTGCCAGCTTCATGGCCGTGGCGGCTAATATCCTGATCATTACCCTGACCATCGACGCCTTTCAACATAGGGCCATTGCCCTGTCCACCTCCTGCACCATGTTTCTTAATTTTCTGTTTTTAAGCGCCGTGCTGTACTGGAAGATCGGCGGCTATGCGCTGGACGCTCTGTTCAGAGGATTAGGTAAGATCCTGGTCGCCACCTGCTGTATGAGCCTGCTCCTCTTTGCTGCCCGGCAGATCCTGGCCGGCTTGCTGGCAGGCGGTCTGCTGCCGCAACTACTGGCCACTTTGCTGCTGATTGTGCTGGCGGCAAGCGTCTATGCCCTGGTGCTGCACTGGCTGAAATTGGCGGAACTGACCGAGATTGTCGCTAAGATCCGGGCCAAATTTGACAAATAGAAAATCGTAGATGAGAAAAGAGAAAATAACTATAGCCGCCCCGGCGAAGACGCCAACCTTAGAGCTGCTGGCTCCGGCGGGCAGTACCGAGGCCTTTTTCGCCGCCCTTGATCAGGGTGCTGATGCCGTCTACTGCGGCCTCAAGGAATTTTCAGCCCGGGCCCGGGCCCGTAATTTTACCCTGCCGGAGCTGGAGAGGCTGACAGCCTATGCCCATCAACAGCAGAAAAAGCTCTATGTCACCCTCAATACCCTGCTCAAGGAAGCCGAACTGCCGCAACTGGTTGATGTGCTGGCCTCGCTGGCCGCGATCAAAATCGATGGCCTGATCATTCAGGATCTGGGCGTCTGGCGGCTGGCCCATCGCCATTTCCCTGGGTTGCCACTCCATGCCTCCACCCAGATGACGGTGCATAACGCCGCCGGGGTCAAGATGCTGGAGCAGATGGGATTCACGCGGGCGGTGCTGGCTCGGGAGCTGTCTTTAGCCGAGATTGCCGAGATCCGCAGTCAGACCACCATCGAGCTTGAACATTTTGTCCACGGGGCTCTCTGTTTTTCCATCTCCGGTCAGTGCCTTTTTTCCTCCGCCCTGACCGGTGCCAGCGGCAATCGCGGCCGCTGCGCCCAGCCCTGCCGCCGTCGGCTGCATAACCGCCAACAGCCGGGCTATCATTTTTCCACCAGTGATCTCAGCGCCATCGAGCTGCTGCCCCAGCTGATCAAGGCCGGGGTCATCAGCTTCAAGATCGAGGGCCGGATGAAGAGCGCTGAGTATGTGGCCCGGGTGGTGGCGGCCTATCGCCTGATGCTTAATGCCCCGGAGAACCAGCGCAAGAATGCCCTGCTGGAAGCCGCCGAACATCTGGACCTCTCTTTCGGCCGCCAGGCCACCAAGGGTTTTCTGACCGGTTTCGTGCCGACCGGCATTGCCGATTCGGCCCAGCATGGCACCTTGGGCCGTCATCTTGGTGAGGTCGTATCCATCAAGAGCGGCATGGTCGGTTTTACCGCCAAAGAACGTCTGCATGTGGGCGACCGCATCCGGATCCAGCCACAAAATGATCAGGCCGGGACTGGTTTTACGGTGCGGGAACTGTTCTGGGAACAGAAAAAAGCCAAGGCGGTCAAGGCTGGTGATTTTGTCCAGGTCAAGATGCCGGATAAAGGTTTTTTCCGGATAGGGGACGCGGTGTTCAAGGTAGGCGGCAAACCTCTGTTCACCCTCAGTCCGGAGGCCTGTCAGGACCGCTTGAATAAGGTAGTGCCAGCCCCGGGAAGTGAGGCCGCAGACCAGCTGCGGGCCACCTCGATCAGTCAGGCCCTGGCCGCTCTTGTGCCGGCAACTGCCCCCGGCGCTGTAACTGTGCCGGAACTCACGGTCCGCGGCCGGGATCTCCAGGATATCGGTCTGCTGACTGAGCCCGAGTCAGCCTTGCAACTGGAACTGCCGTTGACCCCTAAAAATCTGGCCGCCCTCAAAAGTGTAGAACGGCAGTTGAGCCGGACCAAAGAGCGGCTGAGCTGGGAGCTCCCGGCCATGCTCTTTGGTCCCGACTGGACCCAATACCGGCGGGCTGTACAGATGCTGCATGCTTCAGGATACCGGCGCTTCAGGATTAACAATCTTGGCCATATCCCTTTGTTTGCCGGGCTTGCCGATGTGATCCTGCTTGGCGGCTTCCGCTGCTACACACTGAACAGTCAGGCGGCGCGAGCCTGGCAGGAGCTGGGGCTGGCTGAGCTGACCCTGAGCCTGGAAGATGAGCACAAGAATATCCGCGACCTCTATCAACGACCGCTAACAATCCCGCTGGCCCTGACAGTGTACAGCGGAGTCACTCTGCTCCTGTCGCGGATCCCGATCAAGGGCCTGCGCTCCGGCAATGTGCTCCATTCCGACAAGGAGGAGGAGTACCGCATCGTCACCGACAGCGGGCTTACCGAGGTCATGAGTGGCCAGGATTTTTCGCTGGTGGGTCGGCGGCGGGAGTTGCGGGAGATGGGATGCGCCCGGATCATTGTCGATCTCAGCCATTGCGGCGCGGTTTCCGTAAAAGGACGCCATGTCCTTGCTGCCCTGGCCTCAGATCAGCCTCTGCCGGATACCTTTACCTTTAATTATTTACAGGGGCTATACTGATAGTTCTTAATAATGTGAGAGTTTGTCTTTTGACTTTGTGGGAAATTTGAATAGATAAACAAATTGTTACTGGTGAAAATGCACCAACTCAGCATTATGTCATAAACTACATAATGGGGCAGTCATTACGATATTACCATGTTAAATTTATTATAATAATACCTTCGGCTTGCCATTCATGATCAAACAAGATATATGAGACCATTAGACGGTGTGGCGCAACGCCGCCCGACTCAACAATATTTATATATTCCGAGATCCTCAAGATGTAATGCCATGAATAAGGTGGAGGCTCATGACCACGATCGAAGAACTAATCGATGCGCTTGATGCAACGCAAAGAGGTCAGATATTCCTAATTAATCTCTATCGGACACTTGAGTGTGATTTTTTGTCCGCGACTCAAGTGAAAGCGGTTTGCGAGGAATTTTTAAGAAGTGTTACCGCTGGGGGGTATTCGCTACCACCGACCATTGAGTTGGCAGATCGTCTGGGAAGTACTTGCGTAGCCAAGGGACTTTGGCTAGAAGGACCAGAACCGATACTGGAACGTCATTTGTTGAAGCGCGAATTTATTCTTAGTCGAGTCACTTCGTACAGCGGATTTTTCTATTCGGTCTTGAAACGTAAGAAGGGCATGCCAACTATTACGTACATGCCAGAACCTTTCGACCTGTCCATCGGCACTAGTGCAGAGATTAGTATATCTGATGTTAGTAAGGTTCGTCATACATTAAACAACCAAAAATGGAGGGCGCTGATCGTCGACAACGTGCGGTTGGATGCGCATTGCATTTGGTTAGCCCCCCTACCGAAGCTCAAAAAAAAAATAGGTTTAGACACAAAGAAGAACCTAGCAGACTTTCATCGTGATATGATTGGCCTGTCGCATTTTAGCAAGGGGCAGCATTTGATCAGGCTTGACCTTGATCTTGGGCAGTGGTTTGATTGGACTGCGACATTACGACGACGACCACACGGTGCTGGCAATGGAGGTCGGCGCTTTCGTCTACAATATGATGGACGAAAGAGCAGCTGCCATTGGGGCCGAACCGTTGATCTGGCGCGTGTGGCAGCAGAGAATGCAAGAAATCTTAATGGGATCCCAGAGCTTCTCATGGAGGGCTTTTCCATTCCGAAGGGAGCCGTGACGGCAACTTATCTTGGCCCAATAAAAAATCAACCTGAGAATAACGATTCGTATTTTCTCGATAGGCTAAAGAAGAATCAGATGATCCCGAATATCGTTGCAGATTTGAAGAATAAGCTAAAATGAAAAATAAAATTCTCCAGCAAGACATTTATTTATTGGTTATGAAGTGGGCCGATCCAGAACATTTGCCATTGGACGGAAATATTGGTCCAATGGAATGGTCTAAAAAGTATCAAGAGAAACTCGAACAAACCATTGCCGAATGGTTAACAAAGGGGCTTGTGGCTTATCAATTTCCCATGCGACGTATCGATGCGTTCGTTCCTATATCGCATCTTATCGGGACGTCGAGAGATTTCACTTCCTATGTTGATTCTCTCGTGGAGATTGCGAATGATCTTTCGGATATTAAGGATCCTCAATATCGACCGCATCCTAACACGGCTTTTTCGCATGAAGATTTCGTGTTGCTTGGGGAATGCTTTACCGGTGGAATTGCCAAATCTGCTGAAATATTGGCACGTCGACTCATCGAAAATAAGTCCCAGCAGGAGCAATGTTTTCAAGCGTTGGTAGATGCGTTGAGCTTAATACAGGCGGTGAAACCCCATAACGCTGGTTCTGCCTTGTTTACGGCTTGGGCGGTATTACACGGTAAGGCGAAAAATCGTTTTGACGAGATATCAAGGAAGCATCCGTGGGTAATTGAACATGCCTTCGCTCTAGCTTGCTACCCCATCTGTAACATTGCAGCTGGTCATGGCGTCAAAGCTATTCTCGATGGACTACAGGTTGCAATCAAGCGAGATCATGCACCAAGAATTTTGATAAATGATCTCAAGGCATGTAGAGATGCGATTGCTGTAGGAAAACAAATTGCTAGAAAGAATATACCTATTGTTCCAGTCATTAGTCCAGATGACAATCTCAAGGCTCACAACACAATTTCAAGACGAAAAAATATGCAGCCTATAGTATCGCGTTATCGGTACGCTGATGTTGGAGGATGCCATGCCCAATAAAGCCAATTCTTTCAGAGGTGCTGCTTTTGCATCTGACCGCTTGCGCGAGGTGCTTGTTAGTATGCGCAATGTTTGGAATATGTCTCTAGACGAAGTTTCATCAGACGGCCCTATAGATTTGTATGTAGTGGATGCCGATGTGGTGATGATGTTTATGTCGCCTCTGGTGAAGCATAACTATGGCGCCTTATTGCGTTATGACGGGCATGCGCGTATGGATGTCGGATCAGATTTGAAAGACTTTGAGGGACGCTTGGTAGAGTTTCTCGGCAATCTTATTTTTTTTCAGCTTAGGTCCACGATTCCGTTATTATTGCTGCCTGATCACGCGGACGACCTTGAGCGGATTTTGAATAAAGTTTGGGAAAAAGCCTTAAGAGAGATTGGTACGTGGGAGAAAATTGAGACTGCGATCACGGAGTCAGAGAACAACGTGATTGAAACAAGCAAGGACCAACTTGCCAGCGCCGACCGAGCTGTTGGCGAGGGCGGGAAAAAAGAGCATATCGTCGAGGAGTTGCTGGGGAAAATATTCTCCAGCTTGCGAGGCGAAGGGGCGGTCGGAGAACTTTTTCGTTTCGATGCCCTAACTTCTGGTGAGCGTCTCATGCATTTAGATCATATGCCCTTGCAGGATAAAAATGGTCATACACGCTATTTGCCTCCACCTTTGACCGAGACAGGGAAATACATTCCATCCGTATCGCGGTTGGCTGATCGTTTGGACCGCGAAATGGCCAAACTTATTGGCGCGGACGACAAATCTAGGCGATCTTGGATTCGAAGTGATGCCCAGGCATTAGCTCATCTTGCGTGGTTAAACGAGCTCTTTAGAGAAGAACAATGGTATGTCGGGATAGGTGAAAGATCGTCGCAACGCCAGGTTCGGAAGATCGTGCTTATTTCAGGCTCATATCTACTTCCGAAAGTAATCGACACACTAGAACTTGAACCACTCAAAGGATGTGTTCTCACCCCTTTGTCCTTTCTTGGCCACCAAATGATGGATGAGTATTTTCAGCGTAGCACGATTCTGGAAAAGCCTCTAATGGATGAGGCTAGCCAAGGATCACAAGCATCGGCATTGATAAACTTTTGTGATTCAATGCGGGCCGTGTTGAACTCTGCAATTAAAACACATAACCTTGACGAAACCACGCGGGCACTCAAAAAGGTTCACGAACAGCAGTACAAGCTGGCTGAGAAGTGGCAGGGAAGACAGCTTTTTGGGGAGCATAGTAGAATGGAGGCGGTAACCGCTGCCATAGCATCTCTGGTGGCATCCGGTAAATCTTTGGACAGCCTGAAAAATTTCTTGGAAGAATTGTCGGTAACTGCCTGGCAAAGCTTCGCACGATCGGTCACGATGTTGAGCCTGAAGTCTGTTTCCTGTGACCACGCGGTATTACGAAATATTCCGCCTGTACGATTCATGCACTTCGACGTAGCAAAAGAGATTTCCGGCAAACTTTACTGCACTGGAGACAACGCAAGAGCACGTGAAAATGCAAATGTGATTTTGGATAACTCTACGATTTTTAAATTGAAACGAGAAGATCCCAGCCACTACACTGAGTTTGTCTGTTATGCATTGTTTGGGCTTGTGCAACGCACTCTTCGAAGTGCAGAAGGGTGCGCCGAAGTTGCGTGGTCTATCGCTCAAGAAAAGCCGATGAAAGATGAGCTTGCCAAATATATCATGGGAGATGAGGCACTGTATCTTTTAGCGCACATCATACGGCTACGAGCACAGAGGATTGAAAATTTAGAACGAGCAGCAAACTGTATCAAGCTCGCGCTTGAAGCGTCTAGCCAAACCTCCGCAATCGATTCCCTTAGCCATACCGAGGATGTTCGATACACTGCCGAGCTATTTTCGATACATTGCCATCAGCGGTATTTCGAATGTCTCGGGCCGGTTGAACATTGGCAACTATCACGCATAGAAAGAAATCAGCAAAGGCTGATGCTTACCTTTTTAGAAGGCAAGAATTTGCTCGAGATAGTTAATGAAGCTGTCCACGAGACGGAAGAACGTTATATCTTAGAATACGTGAAGCAGCAAATTCTAGTAAATCTGGCGCAAATAGCCCTGTTCTGGTTGTATCCTCCAGAGAGAACAGATGATAACAAAATCGAGGTTTATCGTTCTTCAGAGATTGATAAGGATTTTGATAAATGCCGTGAAGGTATAAATCGTATCACACAGCAATTATTTGTCCAGTGTCAACAATTGGATAATGATGAAACCGGGTTGATGCCAAAACCATCAATATTAGCAACTTCTGTTGCTGCAGTGTCTAGTTCGGCATTCTTAAACAAGCGTGGTCTTGATGGTTGGATAAGAAATCATAATGGAAAAGTGGCGGCTATTGATGGTCTACGTTATATGTATCTAGAAAGTGTCTACAACTATTGCCAGAAAGCTTACCTCAATGCTGGAGACTTCAGCACATAAACAGAAATTGAGTAGGGAGAAGTCTAACTTTGAGGGGGCCGAGGGGATGTGTTGATTTATTAACTTAAAGCGCACTTTCTTTGAAGTACGGTGGTTTCCAGCCACAGAGCGGAGAATGAACTTCTGGCAGTGTCAGGCGTGCCAAAACTGGTTATCTTTTGCAGGCGGTGCAAAACACTCCTTTCACGATGTCCTTATAGAGTTTTATGATATGTGACGCTTGGTTCGCCGTCGACATAGATGCCTTCCAGATAGTAGAGTTTTCTTGGTAGTGCACCTTGCCCATGCCGAAAAATCTGGCTCCATTTTCCAAAGTGCACCGGATGGTCTCCTCTAGTGAATAGCCGGCCTTGATGAACAATTTCATCTCCTCGGAATAATTTTGAGGACACAATACTTAGCCCCGCTTACCCATCATGTTGCAATAGCGACTGTTCAACTAATCAGCAACCAGGATAAATTAACTCCTATATTTTTGGTATATCCCGTAGTCATATCCATCTCAAGCCCGCTAATGAAGAAAACTCATTCACCCTGTGAAGGTCTCATTATGCCCAGTGTCCAGACTAAACTTTTCAAAAGCAATAAAAGTCAGGCTGTTAGTCTTCCCAAAGCTATTGCCTTTCCCGACTCAGTAACAAATGTCGAAATTATTGCGATTGGTAATAAACGCATTATCACACCCGCTGCTCATTCATGGGATGACTGGTTTGATTCACCCGGAGTTTTTGATGACTTTATGACGGAACGGTTGCAACCGGAGGATCAGAGAAGGGAGATGCAAGGGCAAAAGAAATGGATTCTGGTAACGAATAATAAAAAAGAGTTTACGCGAGTGAAAACTGGTGTACAGAATAGAATAAAGGTGATTCGAGATATTTTAAATGTGGTCTATCCCCAATTGTTCTATCCCAGCCAAGATCATCGGAAAAAGATTGATTTCTATGATAGTGTCGGCTATTGATTTACACTCATCGACCCATCCTTGCTTAATGTTTTTAGTACGTTAGGAATTGCTCGATGAAAATCGACTTTTTATTTTTTTAGGCCTTCTCCTATTCGCTGAATTGTGAACTTCGGATGGGACATTTGGCCATTGTTTAGCCTTACCGAGACAGCAAAAAAAAAACGATTACTTATCTATCATCTCATCTATAAGCGATTAGTCGATATGCTTATTGCCTAGGCGCAATAACTATTAAAATTGGGAGGTCAGCATGTCGTTAATAAAACTAAGTTACTCCGAATATGATGGGCAGAATCGGCATTGGGAAGTAAGTGATGCAACCTTCTCGGATATCAATTTGATTGTTGGCAAAAACTCGTCAGGCAAATCAAGATTGTTATCGGTAATCAACTCTTTTGCCAAAATTCTTGCAGGTCAGCAAAAGCCTTTTGAATCAGGTAAGTTTTCGGCAACTATCAACCTGAGTGGTCGTGAGTTCGCATACGACATTGCATTTGAAAATGGGGCTATTGATAGTGAAAAGCTTTTAGTAAATGACGATGAAAAACTTGTCCGTCACAAGGATGGGTCAGGAAAAATTTACTATGATTTAGAGGCCAAGTTCTTAGATTTTAAACTTCCTCCAGACGCCATTGCAGCAGTAAATCGACGTGATGAAAAACAACATCCTTATTTAATAGAGCTTCATACATGGGCAAGCGGGGTTATAATATATTTATTTGGATCTGACTTTGGCAAAGGTTTTGTCATGGGCTTAACCGAAGCTGAGTCCTTATTTCGAAACCCGAATCCACAACTATTTGATGACCCAAACAAACTCGTTGGGATTTACTCATCCGCATATGCAAGGTATGGGGATGAATTGAATCTAGCAATTATTGCGGACATGAAGACACTTGGGTATTCACTTAATGCTGTTGGTACCGAAAATATTCAGGAAATGATTAAATCCCCTGTATCGGCAATCTGCTTATTTACTCAAGAAGAGGATTTGGGTTTTAAAAATCCTCAAATGTATATGTCCCAAGGGATGTTTCGAGCGCTTGCTCTTGCCATTCATTTAAACGTTTGCTCTTTCTCAAAAAATAAGCATTTGATTCTTGTTGATGATATCGGAGAAGGTCTTGATTATGAAAGATCTGTAGCAATTATTGATCTATTGATTTCAAAAGCTCAAAACCATGCACTGCAAATTGTGATGACTAGCAATGATCGTTTTGTGATGAATAAGGTGCCACTTTCATATTGGTCTGTACTAAAACGTACAGGTGGAGATGTTGTAATGTTCAATGAAAGAAATTCAAAGAAACAGTTCGATAATTTCAAGTTTATTGGATTGAATAATTTTGATTTTTTCGCATCTGATTATTTTACTTCAGAGATTGGCGATGTCTAAAAAACTAGCTATTTTTGTAGAGGGATTGACTGAGCAGGAATTTACTATTCAGCTGATAATTGAGCTAGCCGGAAAGCACAACGTATCTTTTGAATTACTCAGGCAAGACATGGGGCATTTGTCTTTTGTTGAGCTTCGTCATCATTTATCCCCGACTATTCATGTACTAGTTGCGAATTGCTGCACTGATAATCAAGTGAAATCTCAAATTGCAGATCAATACCGCTCCCTCCAATCGGCAGGGTATTCACTTATCATTGGACTTCGAGATGTATACCCCTTAGCACATGTTGACATTCCTCAACTGGAATATAATCTAAACATTGGCCTACCAACGGGTCTTCCAGCTATACACATGCATTTGGCAATTTTGGAAATTGAGGCCTGGTTTTTGGAAGAATTAACTCACTTTCAACGTATTGACCCTGGTATTACTCTGCCAGCTGTTATCGCGAATGGGTTTGACTACCTTAATGTGAGAGCTGATGATTTACCGAGACCGGCGAACACACTTGATGCCATCTACAAGAGCGGTGGAAAGCGATATAAAAAAACGACGAGACATATCCAAAGAACCGTAGATGCACTTTCTTATGAAGATATGTATGTAAACGTATCCAGTAAATTGCCCGCCTTTAACAACTTCCTCCTTAGTTTGGAGGAGGGGTTGTTTTAATCTTGAAAATAATTCTAGAACACAATACTTATTTAAAGTTTAATTAGTATTGTGTCCCATAATTTATACAGAATTTTCAAGTTATTATAAATATGATCTGTCCGGACTAATCTATTTTTCGTAATATAAATTGGAAGTAAACATGATTTTGGATGTACTTGAAAATGCCCACTGTTATCAGGACCTGCACAAGGGCTTCTCAAAGGCAATGGTATTTCTCTCGCACCCGGATCTGAAGGAACTGCCGGTGGGAGAGTATGCAATAGATGGTGACCGCGTCTATGCAATGGTGTCCAAGGAGGCTGGTCGCAACAAAGAGGAGGCGCTGCTCGAAACACATGAGCAATATATCGATATCCAATTGATTTTGGCAGGAACCGACGAGATGGGATGGAAGGCCAAATCATTGTGTAAACAGCCAGCCGGGGAGTACGATCAAAATGATGATATCCAGTTTTTTGAAGACAAGCCAGATGCCTGGATCGCCACTCATCCTGGTAGCTTTGTGATTTTCTTCCCGGACGATGCTCACATGCCCCTGATCTCGGCAGGGCAACTCCATAAGGTCGTAGTCAAGGTCGCCGTCCAGCCAAGCTGAGAAGTGCCAATTCAATAGTCAAAGCTCCGGTTGTTGACCGCTTATCCATGCCGAGCTGAAGATGGCAGCGGTTATATACTTGAACTGCTGGCGCGGGTTGTAATAATCCTGGCATTCTCTCCTTCGCCGATCGTGCTATTCCTCTCCAAGATACAACCGACCACGAGTATTCATGTTTTCATCCCAGACTGCTGGAAGTGACATAATCTATGCTATAATAGGTTAGGAACATGAAATGGCGAGATGAGCCTGTCTGCATGAAGTGGTGAATAAATGCCTTGGCAAGGCATAAATATCACATATTGTTTGCCAGACATCAGGCTCAATATGGCTAAAAAGGTAAAATATCTGGTAAGGAGGGGGAAATGAAAACAATTAAAAAAATTGTTGTTCCTGTCGATTTTTCGGAAAAAACCACCGACCATCTCGTGGCGTATGCATGCTATGTGGCTGAAAGACTGGGGGCGGTCATTCATTTCTTCCATGTCATTGAACCCTATCCGGCTGATGCCATGATCGGCGCTCCTTATGCAGCGCAATACCGCGATGACATTAAGATCGCTTCCAGGAAAAAAATGAACAGTCTGGTCCATGACAACGAGAAAAATTGTCCGGGATGTACCGGCCAGGTGGTATCCGGTGAGCCGGTCGAGAAGATAGTCGAATTTGCCAAAGAAATAAATTCAGACCTCATTATTATCAGCACCCATGGCGCTAAAGGCCTGGAAAAGATCCTGCTCGGCAGTGTGGTGGAAGAGGTCCTGAAACAGGCTCATTGCCCAGTGCTGATCATGAACCCCTTCAAGGAGCAGTAAGGGCAGGATTGGGGACGAGTTTAAGGAGGTCTTGCCGTCAATGAACAGACCGTTTACAGTTGTCTTCCGCCCGACCTGTTGACCATGCTTCACCGCTTTCCGCCAGCTCAACAGAAGAGAGGTGGCAAGTCACACCCAAAAATGATAGCCCATATGGTCAGATGTGCGGCAGCAGGAACAAATACTGAAAAGCGGGGGATAGTTCAAGAGCAGCTCCTGTTTTCTGCTATCAATGAGCGGAGGCAATACTTGGAAGGCTGCCTCCGCTCAATCCGGCAATTATTTGGCCTGGATCACCAGGGGGAAAGCTTTTGAAACAGGATATTTCATTTTTTTGGTTTTCTTTTCATATCCGTCCGAGAGTGTGCCCAGAAAGGCTACTACCGCATCCTCTTCCGCATCTGTCAAGCCGAGATCACCCAGTTCCTCAGTGTTGACATTCATAACAACCTCTGCTTCAGGCCAGCAGTCCATTTTCAAGGCATTTTGTTCGGTGGTGAAAGGATCGGGGCAGGTGTCTTTCGTGGCACTGGTATTGTAAAAATGGACAATGGCCTTCAGGCTCTTGAAATAACCGTTATGGCCAAAGGCCTTCGGAAAAGATTTACCATAACGCTGGTCGACATTGCGAAGAGTTGGGACCTTATGTTTGCCCAGATTGTCTCCGGCCAAGGCCGCATATGCCGGGACAGTAGCGATAAAACCTCCCAGGCCCGGATCGACCCAGTTAATGCCTTCAGGATTGATGGCCGAGCCGTCATCGAGATAAACCTTATCCATTTTATAAAAAGGATTTTCAGGATTACGGGGTACACCGAGATTATCAAAGGTGAAATCGGTAAGTAGCGGCGGTTCGCCATTGGGGCCGGGTTCCACGGGATGGCAGGCCGAACACTGGGCCTTGCCGGTAAAAAGCGCCAGGCCCTGCATTTCAATGTCACTGAGTTCAGCATCACCGGCCAGGTAGGCGTCGAACTTTGAGGAAAACTGATTGACCTCGCTGGAACCTTCATAGGCGGCGATGGCCAGGGCAATGCGATCATAATTCATATCCACATTCTGCTCTGTATCGCATTTAATTGGTTCGCTGAAAACAACCGGAAAAAGCGAGGCATAATTTTTAGCCGCCACTTGTTCGCACACTGCCTTTTTGTCGACCATGTTGTGTTCAACCGGATTTAAAAAAGGACCGCCGGCCTGATCAGCTGCAGGATTACCAAGGATATCCCCGGTGGCCCGACCGTCCCAGAAATTACCGCCGACAAAAAGCTCTTCGGCGGCATCATAATGGAAGACCGGGCTCAAGGTGGCATAGGCGGCGCTGGGTGGCTTACGGTTGCCGAAACGGGTCGGTACGGCGCCCCTGTAGACGGAACCATTTTTATTTATGCCGG
The DNA here is from genome assembly GCA_002424635.1 of Desulfobulbaceae bacterium UBA5611. Classification (GTDB taxonomy): domain Bacteria; phylum Desulfobacterota; class Desulfobulbia; order Desulfobulbales; family Desulfocapsaceae; genus UBA2270. The sequence goes on along the minus strand of DIKT01000045.1, from coordinate 33,334 downwards.
CAATGGGACCGGTAAAGCCAACTTCCGGCGCATGGCATTCTGCACAGGACATCCGATCCGGATCTGAGATGTTATCAAAAAACAAGTTTTTGCCCAGTTGTTCCATGGGATTCAGATCGGCGGCCGTAGCAATGCCTGAACCTGTTGTCAACAGACAACCTGCAAACAGTAAACCTGACAGATGAATCGCTCGCATTTGCTTCCCCTTTAGTTTTTATCCATTAATGAAGATAGCCGGGCGGCATCAGAAAAAGCAGCCCGACTATCTGACCCGTGGCCGCATCTATTCCGGAAAAAAGAACTTAATGACTCTGTCGTTGTCTTGAAATGAACTCTTTAAGCCTTTACCGGCGCTTATCAGTATCATGGTTGAATAATTCTCTCGATACAGCAACTTAACTGTCTTCAGGTTAAAGCTTCTCAATCCTCCTGCTCACCAGTGCCTTGAGTGCGGGGCCTTCGATGACCTCTCCGTTTTGATCGAACCGGCTTCCATGGCAAGGGCAATCCCAGCTTTTTTCCATATCATTCCAATTCACGATGCAGCCAAGATGGGTGCAGATCCGTTTTATCGCCGTAATTCTTCCCTGATCATCCATTGATGCTCCGAGCTTTTCGTCTTCGATCTCAACAACTTTTCCTTGGCCAGGCTTGACGTCCTCCAGTTTTTCAAGATGTGTCGGGGAAAAATAATCTTTGGCGTATTGAACCGCCACATTCATGTTTTCCTGTGCAAAATTTTTGATAGATTTAACGGGTTTAAACCGGCGTGCTTTGAAAATACCGGACCATGGATTATATCGGCCAACAATGTCGTCTGCAATTATCCGGGCGGCAAGCGAGCCGTAGGTTAAACCATCAGTACCAAAACCAGTCGCAACATAAACATGGTCAGACGAGACAGTCTTACCAATATAGGGCAGCTCGTCCGCCGCATGATAATGCTGGGCGGACCATCGAAAGGTTATAGTTTCAACATCAAAGTTCGATCTCATATACGCTTCAACCTTCTTAAAATAATCAATGCCTTCTTCCTGCTGACCGGTCTTATGCATCTCTCCTATAACAACCAAAAATTTCTTCCCATTATTCTCATACGAGCGGATTGAGTGGCTTGGCTCCTCCATGCTCCAGAAGATTCCTTTGGGGTAGGAATCTGTTTTAAGCTCAGCCGCGATACCGTATTCCCGATAAGGCCCGAGCTCGGTTTGGAGAATATTAAATCCTTTAGGGGTATGAGTCGCCATCACGATTTTCTTCGCCTGCACTGTTCCTTGAGCAGTGGACACCATCATTCGTTCTGAGTCGATCTCGAGCACCTTTGAATTTTCAAAGATGACGCATGTATCGGAAAGAATGGCTTTCGCAAGCATCTGAATATATAAAAGCGGCTGAAACTGCGCCTGGTTTTCTATTTTTACAGCAGAAAAAACCGGGAAGGGAAGCGGTGTTTCCGTTACGAAAGCAGGGTGTAATCCCGCTTCCCGCAAACTTTCAAATTCGCGATCAAGATGGTGGGAGTCCTCTTCTTTGGTTGTATAAAGATAATGGGGGCAACGGTAAAAGTTGCAGTTCAGATTAAACTCCCGGACTCTTTCTTCGATCTCATCAACCGTTTCTCTTCTTGCATAAGCAACTGAAGATGCTGTTTTTTGATCCCATTTATCTTTGATACGGTACAGAAATGTATCAACAGAAGCATATAAGTTACCGGTTGAGCAGCCCGTTGTGCCCTGTCCGATTCTGCGGGCTTCAAGAACGACAACGGATTTCCCGGACCGCGAAAGGTGCAAGGCGGTTGTAATGCCTGTTATACCGCCCCCGATGATCACCACATCCGCTTCCCGATGACCTGAAAGGACTGGAAACTCCTGTTTTGTTGCAGTTGCTTTCCAAAGTGACTCAGTGCTCATAATGCCTCCTTTTCGGATTGACCGGCCTGGTTGAATCATTTCTTAAACTATTGCAAACTGGACTTGACCGGTCAGTGTGCCGGACGGATCAGGGGAAACAGTTGGATTCCTGCGGCTAATGTGGAAATAATACAATGTTTATTCAAATCATGATGAGGTAACCATTATTTGAAACACGATGCCCTTGGTATAACCTTATTTGTTGATTGTATCATTTGGCAAAAATGAAAGTCAAGAAGGGTCGGCCCGATCTGCAGCCTGGCTGAATTACGGAAGTCGATGATCATAAAGCTGGCTGGTTGCAAGCTCATACTGGTAACCTGACCTTGACTCAATCATTATTTCCCTTGTTGTTTTAGAGTATTTGTTCTATTTTAGAATAAATACTCTAAAAAAGGAGAGAGATCTATGAAAGTACTGCTCATCCAGCCTCCCAGCCACAACCCTCTTATAGATCAGTTTTTTTTGTTTGAGCCATTGGCCATGGAATATCTAGGGGCCGGTCTCCAGCTGGACGGCCACATCGTAGAAGTCCTTGATGCCCGGCTGGAGCCGGATATCGAGGAGGCTTGCCGCAGGTTTCAGCCGGATATAGTGGGCCTTACCGGCTTCACCAGCCACGTCAATATCATTAAGGATATTGCGACCCGCCTCAAGACCATCTGCCCGGAACTCTTCGTTGTGGTGGGAGGGCACCATGCCACAGTGCAGCCGGTAGATTTCAATGAACCGAATATTGATCTCGTGGTCATCGGCGAAGGGGTTTTTACTCTGCGCGAGATCGCCGTAGCCTGGCAAGCAGGAACACGCCTCTCGGAGATCAAAGGAATTGCCGTCCCATGCCCGGAGGGAATGGTGTTCAGCGCGCCACGGCCCTATACCGACCTGAACGACCTCCCTTTTCCCGATCGCTCACTGACCGCCCGCCACCGGAAACATTATTTCAGTGAATGGTTCAAGCCCCTGGCCTCGGTGCGGACCTCGCTGGGCTGCACCGCCCGCTGTAACTTTTGTGCCCTCTGGTCCATCACCGGCGGAAAATACCTGCGCCGCGATCCGGCGGCAGTGGTGGCTGAACTGAAGAACATTGCCGAGCCGAATGTTTTTTTCTGCGATGACGAATCCATGTGCGATGCAAAGCGGATGGACCGGCTGGCCGACCTGATCCAGGAAGCGGGGATCAAAAAAAACTATTTTCTCTATGGTCGGGTGGATACCATCATCAGGTACCCGGAGTTATTTGCCAAGTGGGCAAAAATCGGCCTGGCTCAGGTATTCGTAGGGATGGAAGATTTTTCCGACCAACGCCTTAAAACCATGAACAAGGGGATAACCACAGCGCAGCAAGAACAGGCCGTCAAAATCCTGGATGGACTGGGGATCATGATGTACGCCTCTTATATGGTCAATCCGGACTACAGCCGTGAGGACTTTCGCAATCTGCTGGCCTATGTCCGCCGTCTGAAGCACAAATACGCCACCTTCACCGTCATGACGCCGCTTCCCGGCACCAAACTCTATACCGAACGCTATGCAGAGATCCTGAGCCATAAACCGGAACTATACGACATGGTCCATGCCCTTCTTCCCACCACTCTGCCGCTGGCAGAGTTTCATCAGGAGATGGCCAACCTCTGGGCCAAAGCAGTGCCGTTTTACAGGATAATCCCCACTCTTGCCCGCTTCGGTCTGCAAGGCATGCTACAGCGGATACGCCTGTTCGGCATCGTTCTCAAAAAGATACGTTTAGCCCATTTGGATTATTAAGGCGCAAACAAACTGGACAGGAAAGAAAGGATGTTGCGGCAGGCTTTGCAATGGTCATCATGAACTCGATCTGGTAACATATAAACTATGAAAACCAGTGATAAAATCATCGAGGCAGCCATCCAACTCTTTAATGAGCAGGGCACCAAAGGAGTGACCACCAATCATATTGCCACGGCGGTCGGCATCAGCCCCGGCAATCTCTACTATCATTTTCGCAACAAGGAAGACATCATCCGCGCCATCTTCGTGCAGATGGACGCCTACGGTCTGGAACAGTACCAACTGGTCCTCGCCAAGTTTCAGCCCGGCACCCTGGAAACGATAGAGCAAACCTTTGCCATGATCCAGGCGTATAACTGGCGCTATCGCTTTTTCAAGCGTGAACTGACCGCCCTGATCATGAACGATCCGCTTCTCAAGGACCGTTTTCTCCACACCCACCACACCATGCTCACCGTTATCCGGCAATCCAATGACTACTCTGTTGCCACCGGCACCTTAAAGCCTATGTCCGAAAAGGCGATGGCCCTCTTTACCGAGGAAATCTGGCTGGTGACTCTGTTCTGGCTCAACTATCTGGAAGTGGGCGGGGAAGAGGTCAATGACGTCACGCTTCAAAGGGGAATCGATCTGCTGCGCAATGTGATCAGACCGCACCTCACGACGAAGGCCTTAGCTGAACTGGCAAAAAGGGAAGAGACAGCCCGGGAAAATCAGGATCTTCCCTAGTTTCTTTTGCGACCATATCTTCAGAACATCAATTATAGGTCTGCGGGAAAAATTTTTACTTACTTTTTCATGGATGCGAGCTTTCGTTATAACTGGATGAAAAAAACCGTATTAGGCAATAACATTCCAAGCAATTCAACTATCTATGACCATTGACTTTTGACCAATTTTACCAATTGCAAAAAAGTAGCATAACTGATTTAGTATCCTCTATTGATGACCAACCTCAAACTGCAAATTGGTCATTGTAGGCCAATGTCCTGAAAAATCCGGCTCTGTCATGCCTAGAAATCAAGGAAAGATCACTTTACTCTTTATCTAAACGTGGTCAGACCGATTTTTTCCTATCCTAGTATCGGAATCAGGTTGTTTATCTTCTATCAATATTGCTCAAACGATATTGACCAGGAAATTGAATGTTAGGAATACACTTCAAAGGTCTCCGGACCAAAATGGTCGCAGTGGTCGCAGGGGGCATGCTGGTGTTATTTGCCACCCAATTTATTGCCGCGCGGACGGTACTGGTAAAGGGCTATTCTCAGCTTGAGTTGGACAAAACCCTGATTCAAGTCAGGAGCGCTGAAAGACTTCTGGCAGACCAGACGCAACAGCTTGATGGCATAGTCAGCGATTGGGCAGAGTGGGACGATACCTATCAATACATGGTGGAGCCCAAGCCAGACTATATTGAAAGCAACTATGGACCTGAGATCTTCGGTCATTTGAAAATAAAAGCTATTATTCTTGTCGATGTCGAAGGGAAACCTTTGTTCAAGAAGGGCTTTGATGTCAAAAGCGGGCAACCCTGGCCCATCCCGGAGTTCATTGAACGGGCGGCGTCGAAAGGGGGCGTTCTGCTGAAAGCAGGTTCCGACCGGAGCAATGTTGCCGGATTATTTTGGACAACGGAAGAAATCTTCATTGTTTCCGCATGCGACATCCTGCCTAGCGATGGTCAGGGCTTACCAAACGGCAGGTTGATTATGCTCCGCTCTATTGATCAATCGTTAGTGCAGCATATTGAACAGGTTATCGATGCCCATATCACCATCGATAATCTGGCCAATCAGCAGTTATCTGCGGACCGGCTCGCCGCTGCAGCGACAATACTACAGCAACATGGCGGTTTGACAGCAAGACCCTTGAATGAGCAGGAGGTGGCAGGATATGCCTTGATCGACAATATCGGTAGCCCTGATAAACTCATCGTCCGCACAGTGAGCGACCGACGTATTTTTGAGCAGGGAAAAATGAGCCTCATTTTTTTGTTTTGGTCTATGATGTTGATCGCCCTGGTACTGATGGCCTTCAGCTGGCTGTTCGATAAACTGGTATTGTCACGCTTGGCGTTGTTGAGTGAAAAGGTAAAACATGTCGGCGACTCTGCCACTATCGCTGTTCGCCTGCAGGGGCTCAAGGGCAATGATGAGCTCACCAGTCTTGCCAACAGCATCAATGGCATGCTGACGCGGCTCGATCATACCCGGTATGCCCTGCACTTCGAGAAGGAACGGGCCCAGGCTACACTGGAGGGGATCGCCGATGCGGTGATCACGAGTGACGAAGGCGGCCTGGTCACTTATATGAATAACACTGCCGAACGCCTGACCGGAATTACTCTTGGCGAGGCCAGCGGCAAGACTTTACAGTCCTTGATCCATTTCATTTCGGAAGATAAAACCGCACCTGTTGACAGCGGCTGGCTGACTGATCCAACCAGCACGATTGAAGAGGTGATTCTTAATCGTGCTGACGGTCAGGAGTTTGTGGTGCGAAAGTCGGCGGCCCCACTGCATGATCTCCATGGTAACAATTTCGGGGCTGTCACCGTCCTTCACGATGTTACGGCCTTACGTTCATTGTCCCAGCAACTACTTTTTCAGGCACAGCATGATACCTTGACAGGCCTGATCAACCGTTATGAGTTTGATCGTATTGTTAATAATGCGATTGCTGATGCCTCCACGGAAAAACGGACCCATTGTCTCGCCTATCTTGATCTGGATCAGTTCAAAGTGGTTAATGACACCTGCGGTCATATGGCAGGCGATTTACTGCTCCGGCAGATTGCGGCCCAACTGAAGGACAAGATCCGAAGCTCAGACACCTTAGCCCGTCTGGGAGGGGATGAGTTCGCCATGCTGTTTATGGGATGCAGCATCGATAAAGGGTACAAGCTCATTACAGATTTATTGCAAGTGGTGCAGGAATTTCGCTTTTCCTTCGATAATAAGGTGTTCAAGGTGAGCGCCAGTGTCGGTTTAACCGGAATCACCCCGGATCACGTCCACACCCTGAGCGAACTTTTTTATACTGTCGATGCCGCCTGCTATGCCGCCAAGGAGGAGGGCGGCAACCGCATCCACGTCTATTACTCAGATGACAATGACTTAAAGCAACAACACAACAGCCAACTCGAATGGCTATCGCGGATTAACAAGGGGCTGGAAAATAACCAGTTCGTCCTCTACGCCCAGCGCATGACTGCCCTTATGGAGGACGATGAGCAGCATTTGGAGCTGCTTGTCAGAATGAAAGAAGATGATGGCACCCTCTACCCGCCAGGTTCCTTCCTGCCCGTAGCGGAACGCTATCACCTGATGCCGCAGATTGACCGCTGGGTGGTTCGTGAAGCCCTGTCGATCATGGCGGGTAAGGGTGCTGATTGCCCTTATGTATATGCTATCAACCTTTCCGGCCAGACCCTGTCGGATAAAGGATTTCTCAAATATGTCATTGACCAGATTGGGGCCTACCAGGTGGACACGAAGCGTTTGTGTTTCGAAATCACCGAAACTGCAGTCATCGCCAACCTCGACAAAGCGCGTCAGTTTATGCGCACCCTGCGCGAAATGGGTTGCCGTTTTTCACTGGATGATTTTGGCAGTGGCTTATCCTCATTTGCCTATCTGAAGAACCTTGAAGTAGATTTCCTGAAGATTGATGGCATGTTTGTCAAGGCCATTGTTAACAGCAAGATCGACCGCGCTTTGGTCGAATCGATCAATCATGTGGGCCATGTGATGGGCCTGAGCACTATCGCCGAATTTGCCGAAAACGATGCCATCATCGCAATGTTGAAGGAAATCGGCGTTGATTATGCCCAGGGGTATGGTGTGGCCAAGCCTGAGTTGTTTCAATAACATGACATGGGGCCGGTCTCCAATGATATATGTATTCCATTCCCGGTGGCTGGATTTTAGTAAGCTGTTAACGTATAATTTTAAAATGGAATGGGATTAATGCCGGATTAACGAAAGACGAGCTCGAAACAAAAGGCCAGGGGGAACTGATCATGATAACGACAGGACATGCTGCAGGTTGGCCAATCCGGTTGGGAGCTGGTTTTCTGGCCGGATTGTTGGCCACCCTGATCTTTCATCAATCGGCACTGGCGCTGCTTTGGGCCATCAACATGACGCCGGTTGGTCCCTTTGCCATGGGGCCGACCTGGCCTTTCGGAGTGCCGGCTGTCCTATCTCTTGCCTTTTGGGGCGGGATCTGGGGCATACTTTTTGCCCTTATTGATGGCCGTTTTCCGGCTCGCACCGGTTATTGGCTCGCAGCCTTTCTCTTTGGTGCGATCTTCCCATCTCTGGTGGCTCTGCTGGTGGTTTTACCACTCAAAGGACGCCCTATGGGCGGCGGCTGGCATCCGGCCATACTGCTTACTGCGTTTCTGCTCAACGGCGCCTGGGGAGTGGGGACCGGCCTGTTTCTCAAACTGTTTTCCCGCCGCGCCGGATGACCGGGTCATTTCGAAACAATCAGGCATGCCCTAGGCTAACCTTTATTCCGTAAGAAGTGGAGCCTTAATAGGATTTTTGTTATATGTGCCGCTGGGTGAGCCGTCAACATAGATGGCTTCAAGGTAGGAGAGTTTTCTTGGCAGCTGTTGCACTGTACCCCTGGTGACCAGAAAGGTGGCTTGCCGCCCAACTGCCAGCCTCCCCAGCTTTTCCATGCCGAAGAATCCGGCGCCATTTTCCGAGGCACAGCGGATGGTCTCCTCCAGTGAATAACCGGCCTTGATGAACAATTTCATCTCTTCGACCATTGACTCGCCATGGAGGATGCCGACACTACCGGCCCCGGTGCCCACAGCCGTGACCACACCCAATTGTCTGGCCAAGCGCAATTGTGTTAATTGCTCGGCCAGCACCTTTTTCCAGAAGGCCTCGGCCCCGGGTAGTGATTGTCCCGGGGCTATATAGCGCTGCGAGAAACGGCAACAGACATCTCCGCCGGAGCCAGCAGCATCCAGAGCATTCTTGGCCCGCAAAACGCTGGGAATCCACAACACATCGTTCTCTACCATTTTTTGGAGATTGTCCTCGCCTATACCGTAGCCCTGTTCGATGGCATCGCAGCCCGCCACCAGCGCGTCCTCTATCTGTTGCCGGCCATTGGCCACCACTACCGCCTTTTTTTCACCTTTATGCTGGAGAAGGCGACGCAGATCATCAGGGCTAAGCCGTACAGATAAGGCAGCTTCGTCGTCGATATTGCCGGAATAACCGATCTTGAGAAAATCACCGCCCACCGAGTGGTCACCGGCACAATCCTGCCTGCTCCGGCAGAGACGGCCGGATGTGCGGATATCAACTATACTCTTCTGCGCCTGCCCCTTTTGCGCATATGGCCCCAGGTCGGTTAACTCATCGCTGGCGGCCACTCCCAGCACTCCGTAAGAATGACAGTAATAAATATGCCGTTCACACAGCGCTGCTTTTTGCGCCAAGTCGGCCTCTGCCAGCGCTAACCGCACCTTCGCATCCACGGAGGGTGAGCGTGACAGGGAGACGCTGCAATCAACGAGGGCCGGCAAAATGGTACAGTGCGAGAAGTCATCAATAGCAGTCTGGTCCTGGCTGGGCAGGTCTGCGACCGGACCAATGGCGGTTATAATGGTGTCCTTGACTGCCAGAAAGATATTCTGACATACCGCAGCACCGCTGCCGTCGATAAAACGTCCCGCCACTATATAGCGTATCCCACCCATGAATATTTTTGTCCTTATGTATGAGGTCGTTATGTGATGACGTCTGTATAATTGAATTAAGGAAAAATACCATAAAATCAGGGTGCAGACCATGGGTGATACACAAGTTAAGAGCTTTTCAGAATATTTTATAATAGAATTACAAACTGAGTGATCATCATTTTTAAAACGAACACTGATAGTAACCTGATATGGCACTTGGGCAAGAGTAATGACCCAGCTCATAACACAACCCGAGCGTATCGAGTATCGCATCCAGAATGCTCAAAATCAAATATTCTTCAAATTAGCGGGGAAAGCCAATGCAGAAACACACTAAAAGAGTCTTAATATCACTGTTACTTACTGTTTTTACCGTTGTTTGTTTCAAAACTCCTGGATTTGCCGAGCATTGTGTGGCAGGGGATCACAAAGATCCGGGCTTGATGGCCGCAGATATTGTTATCGCCCGACCGGTAGGAGCGATGGCGACTCTCACCGGACTAGCTATTTTTGTCGTTTCTGCGCCCTTTTCAGCCCTTGGCGGTAATATTCCAGAGGCGTGGACTAGTTTGGTTATCTCACCAGCGAAATACACCTTTAAAAGGCCGTTGGGCCATTTAGATTGCGAATAAACAGCACGCGAAAAACCAGGAAGAAGCTGATCGCCAAAATTTATCTTAATGGGTGGAAGACTTAATTGTGGCTTATTCACCTGAAATAGCGGGCAGCTTTTTTTTAACTGCGTCACAGTCAGGAGGCTTTTCATTTCATTTGATCTGCTGTTGAAGCTGCCGATAAAGATGTTGCATTTTTCCTTTTTGCGTATAAAATAATTTTTTCTTAAATTGTGCTTTGTGGTCAAGTTCGGCGGTTAATCTACCGGTAAAATATTTATTGAACGGCAGGCAAATGTGGTCTGCCGTTTTGTTTTTTGCATTGCGTGCGGTTGTCTGCTGTTTCTATTTATAAGTGGGAGTCGAAAAAGATAATGGCCTTAATCGTTCAAAAATTTGGCGGAACTTCAGTCGGGAGTCCTGCAAAGATAAAAGCTGTTGCCGAGCGGGTGCTCAGATATAAAAATCAAGGCAATCAGATGATGGTAGTGTTATCGGCCATGTCTGGTGAAACCAATCGCCTGGTTGATCTGGCCGCACAGATGCAGGAATTGCCCGATAGCCGGGAGATGGATATGCTGTTGTCCACGGGTGAGCAGGTGACGGTATCCTTGTTTGCCATGGCGGTGAAACAGGCAGGCGGTGATGCCGTCTCTTTTCTCGGTGATCAGGTGAAGATCAATACCGATTCGGTGCATACCAAGGCCCGGATCGAGTCCATTGATTCGGACAAAATCCTGGCCGAGCTGAATCAGGGCAGGGTAGTGGTTATTGCCGGTTTCCAGGGCGTTAACGACAAGGGCGATATCACTACGCTCGGACGGGGCGGCTCTGATACTACCGCCGTCGCCCTGGCTGCCGCCTTACAGGCTGATTCCTGCGAGATTTTTACCGATGTTGAGGGCGTCTATACCACGGATCCGAATATCTGCGCCAAGGCGCGCAAGATTGACCGAATTTCCTATGATGAAATGCTGGAGCTGGCCAGTCTGGGGGCCAAGGTCCTCGATATCCGGTCGGTGACTTTAGCCAAACGTTATAAAGTTCCAATCCATGTTCGCTCTACGTTTACTGAGACTGAAGGCACCTGGGTTGTTGAGGAGGATAAACAAATGGAAGGATTGATCGTCTCTGGTGTTACCTATAATAAAAACGAGGCCAGGATTACGGTCTCAGGCGTGCCTAATCAGCCTGGCATTGCCGCCAAAATTTTCACGCCGATTTCTGATGCGAATATCATCGTCGATATGATCATCCAGAATCAGGATGCCGGCCGGGGTAAGGCCGATATGACCTTCACGGTGGTGCGCTCCGATTATGAGCGGACTCTCAAACTGCTGCAGGAGCTGATCATAAAGATTGGGGCTGAAAGCGTGCAGGGGGATACCAATATTACCAAGATCTCCATCGTTGGCGTCGGCATGCGCAATCATTCCGGCATCGCCTCGACCATGTTCAGTGTCCTGGCCAAAGAGGGCATTAATATCTCCATGATCTCAACCTCGGAAATCAAGGTGTCCTGCGTTATTGAAGAGAAATACACCGAGCTTGCGGTCCGGGCCTTGCATGACGCCTTTGAGCTCGACAAGACTAATGTGCCAGTTGAAGAGCAATAATTATTTCGCTATATTATAAGCTTAAGCGATATTGTTAACAAAGAAGATTGATCTTTTATTCCGGACTATTTATGACTAGAAACGTACAGATCTACGATACCACTCTCAGAGATGGTACCCAGGCCGAGAATTTCAATCTGTCGGTAAATGACAAGATTCGCATCAGCCATCAGCTTGACACCTTTGGTATTGATTTTATCGAAGGCGGCTGGCCTGGTTCTAATCCCCAGTCAGTGGAATTTTTTCAGGCCATGCAGGGGCAGACCCTCAAACATGCCCGCCTGTCAGCCTTTGGCTCTACCAGGATGTTTGCCAATCCGGTGGAAAAAGATGGCAACCTCCAGGCCTTGATTGCCGCCAGGACTCCGGTGATTACCATTTTTGGTAAATCCTGGGATATTCATGTTTTTGATGCCCTGCGCATTAAGCTGGAAGATAATCTGTTGATTATCGAAGAATCATTGCATTATCTGCGGCCCCATGTAGAGAGCCTTTTCTATGATGCCGAGCATTTTTTTGACGGCTTCAAGAAAAATCCGGATTATGCGTTGGCCACTTTAGGCAAGGCTATTGACGGCGGCGCCGATTGCCTGGTTCTTTGTGATACCAATGGCGGCATGCTGCCTCAAGAGGTACAGCCTATCATTGAGCGGGTCCGGCATTTCATTGACGAGCGCGGAGCCAAAGTCGATCTGGGCATTCATCCCCATAATGATTCCGATACCGCAGTCGCCAATTCGCTGCTGGCGATCAGCCTTGGTGTCCGGCAGGTGCAGGGAACGATGAATGGTTATGGCGAGCGCTGCGGCAATGCTAATTTGACTTCCATTATTCCTGCCCTCGCCCTGAAGATGGATTGTGACTGTGAGGCGATCAGAAATGTCAGCCTGCTCACTGAGACTTCCCGATTGGTGGATGAGCTTGCCAATATTCCGTCTAATAAATATCAACCTTATGTCGGCCGCTCCGCTTTTGCCCATAAGGGTGGCATTCATGTCTCAGCCGTCAAGCGCAATCCGCTGACCTATGAACATATTGAGCCTGAGAAAGTGGGGAATAGCCGGCGCATCCTTATTTCTGATCAGTCCGGCAAGAGCAATGTCCTCCACAAGGCCAAAAAATTCGGGATCAATCTTGAGGATGACAGCCCGATTGTCGCCGCGATTGTCAAGGAATTGAAGGAGTTGGAGAATCAGGGCTTTCAGTACGAAGGGGCCGAGGCCTCTTTTGAGCTGCTGATGCGCCGCGCCTTGGGCACTCAGCGCACTTATTTTCAACTCCAGGGTTTCCGGGCGATCAATAGCACCTGTTCCGTAAGCCTGGCAGCAGAGACCGAGGCCACTATTCGCCTCGAGGTCGGCGGAGAAGAGGTCCATACGGCCGCTATGGGCAATGGGCCGGTCAATGCCCTGGACAATGCCCTGCGCAAGGCCCTGATCCATTTTTATCCCACTTTGGAGGAGGTTGATCTGGTCGATTATAAGGTGCGGGTCCTCTCCGGCGAGCATGGAACCGGGGCCAAAGTCCGCGTTCTCATTGAATCTCGTGATCAACATGAGCAATGGGGCACGGTGGGAGTGTCATTGAATATTATTGAGGCCTCCTGGCAGGCGCTGGTTGATTCCATGAACTATAAATTGATGCGGGATGAGCAGCGACAGGCAGAGTAGCAGGCCCGACTCACAGCAGGCGCCGCATATTGCACACGATGCCCGGGTGGAGGTTATGCTCTTTCTGGGCATCGTCTTTTGGGGCTGGCTGCTGGTGGTATTTTTTCAGGGTAAAACTTCTTTACCGCCGCAGGATCCTATGCTGCTCTATTGGAATGGCGCCACCCTGCAGCTGGGAACAGCGGAAGCTGCTGTGGCAGGGCAGAATGACAAAACAGGCATTATGCCTCCTGCCCTGAGTCCTTTGCTGTTTCTTCCCATTCCGGTTAATTTCGCCGATGAGGAATTACTGGCCACCATCTCCGGCATAGGACCGAAGATGGCGGGGCAGATAGTCACAACCCGGGAGGTCAAGGGCTTTTTTGCCAGTCCGCAAGATCTGCTGGCCGTTCCCGGCATAGGGCCTTCGCGGATGAAGACCTTTGCTGCTCATCTTTCCTTCAGCCTAAATCAATGAACGAATCACAGGCCATAGCTGGGCCGGTACTGGTGCTGGTCGGGCCCACGGCCATTGGTAAGACAGAGTTGTCTTTACTGCTGGCTGAGCGTTTTGATTGTGAAATCATCAGTGTCGATTCCATGCAGGTTTATCGCTACATGGATGTCGGGACCGCTAAGGTCAGCCTGGCAGAGCGGGCGCGGATTCCGCACCACCTCATTGACATGGTGGAGCCAGACGAAGATTATGACGCGGCTGCCTTTGTCCGAGATGCCCTGCAGGCTATTAACCGAATTCACCGGCGGGGCAGGGTGCCGCTACTCACTGGCGGGACGGGGCTTTATTTGCGCGCTCTTATCGATGGGCTCTCGGCAGAAATAGGTCATTTTCCGGAGATAAGAGAACAATTACGGCAACGATTGGCTCTTGTCGGACATCATGTATTACATGATGAATTACGGCAAAGTGACCGATTTTCCGCCGAAAGAATCAATGCCAGCGATACTCATCGACTGTTGCGGGCTCTTGAGATCTTGCAGGCCACCGGCAAACCATGGTCGACCCATATAAGTCAGCACCAGAGTCAAAGAATAAGGCGCTTCTCCAATATTCTGCAGATCGGTCTGACCTGCGAACGGGATCTTCTTTATAAGCGGATTGACCAGAGAACCAGCCTGATGCTGGGCAGCGGCCTCGAACAGGAAGTCAAAGAATTGCTGGCCCGAGGATATAGCCCCCAGCTTAAATCCATGCAGGCGATTGGTTATCGGCATATGCATAATTACCTGCAGCATATCTGGGATTTGGCGGAGACCGAACGGTTGCTGGCCAGAGACACCAGGAGATACGCGAAACGTCAGTATACCTGGTTTCGGACTAATGCTGAGCTTGAATGGTTTGACGTACTGGCTCACAGGGCCATCGTAACCAGGATCAATGATTGGACAGCCGAGCTACCGGGGCACTAAGCCAAGACTGAAAAGTCAATATTTTAACAAGTTAAGAATATTAGTTAATGTTAATTCTAGATATAGAAAACCGACCGCAGTGGAGATTGGCACCTCAAGCCGAGCCCAGCCTTGAGCTGCAGCAAATGGCCCAAAAGAAAAACCTGCATCCGGTTATTGTCAAACTCCTGGCCAGCCGTGGCCTGCAGGACCAGAAAAGGCTGGAAGAATTTCTGGAACCCAGCCTGGCCGATCTGCCGCTACCCTTGGAGATGGGCGGGATGAAAGAGGCGGCGGCTTTGGCAGGGCAGGCCGTATTGACCGGCATGCCCATTATAATATGGGGTGATTATGATGTGGACGGAACCACCGGAACAGCTCTACTGGTCTCATTTTTTCGCCAGCTCGGTATCCAGGCGACATATACCATCCCCAACAGGATAACCCATGGCTATGGTTTGCATATTGATCTTTTGCAGGCCTTAGCGCCCACTGAATCATCTCATAAAAAGTTATTAATTACAGTTGATTGCGGCATATCAGCTAATGAGGAAATTGCCCGTGCCCAGAAGATGGGCTTTCTGGTTATTGTCACTGATCATCATGAACCGCCAGCTGGTTTGGCGGCGGCCGATGCCATTTTAAACCCCAAACAAGAGCATTGCACCTTTCCAACAGAAGAGCTGGCCGGCGTTGGTGTAGCTTTTTATCTGGCCTGCGGCATCCGGCAATATCTACGGGAAAAGAACTTTTTCACAGATAGCAGGCCTGAGCCTGACGTCCGCGATCTTCTCGATCTGGTCGCTCTGGGTACCATCGCTGATATGGTGCCAATGGGCAGGATCAATAGAATTCTGGTCAGAGAGGGAATGAGGCGGCTTGAACAGCTAAAAAGACCTGGCAGCAGGGCCATGCTTGAAGTTGGAGGCTTGCTCAACAAGCAGAAAAGATTAATCAGCAGCCTGGGATCACAGGATATTGGTTTTCTGCTGGCGCCCATGATTAATGCCGCCGGACGGCTTGCCGAAGCAACGCTTGCTGTACAATTACTGCTCAGTCAGGACAGTAATGAAGCCATGGAGCTTGCTCAGGAACTGCTGACATTAAATAATAGAAGAAAAAAGATAAGCCACGATGTCTACGCGCAGGCCGTTGAGCTGCAGCAACAACAGCAGATCAAAACAAGTAACTGCTTGATATTAAAAGGAGATTACCATCATGGCGTTATAGGAATTGTCGCTTCCAGGATGGTTGAGACCTTCCGGCTGCCAACCATTATCTTCGGCCAGGAAAAGGATGCTGAAGGGAAAATATTTTTTAAGGGCTCAGGGCGCTCTGTGCCGGGGATAAACCTGCATGAGGCCCTGGAAAATTGCCAGGATACAATAATCCGTTATGGCGGCCATGACATGGCGGTGGGCATGGCGGTTGCAAAAGATCTTTTTGAACTTTTTTGTCTGCGAATAGATGAGGCGATTGGCCGGCAGGTAAAAAATGTTGATCAGGTGGTAGAATTGACCATAGATCTTGAAGCCGAAATTGATGAGATATTGTCGCTGGAATGCGGAAAACAGTTACAGTTACTGGAACCGTTTGGTCCAGGCAATAAAAGCCCGTTGTTTTATACGAAAAAAGCGCGGGTTGTTGATAGCCAGGCAATCGGTGCTGATAATGGACACCTGAAGATTTCCTTTAAAAATAAAGATCAGGTGCAAAAAGGTATTGGTTTTGGCTTGGGCTCATGCCTGTCAAAGCTGCAAAATGATGATAATCCGGCCATTGTTTACAGTCCCATGGCCAACCGTTATCGTGACACTCTTAGCTGGGAAGTAAAAGTAATAGGGCTGCAATTTCAGAAGCAATAATTGAACCTATAAATAGCACCAATAAATATGATTATTTGCTTATTTTAACGAATAAATAAATAATTAAACATAATATACATTATGCGACATTGTTTATTTATGGCCTTGGACCGGCTTTTTGCTGCTTGCCAGGAAAGCTGCCGTAAGTTTTTTTTCGGGCAAAGATTTAAACTTTTTATGGCTGGGCAGTTATTAACGATGAGCTGGGATCGTTATTGACCAAAACTCTTGTTTCTTTCTCTTTTACTGCATTCGTGGTATCAATGAGTCGCAGGTGATTTCAGTGCTGAAATTATCGACAGGATTAAGTTCATTTTCGTCGATTTACAGATATTTGGCTGTTGAGGAGCATTTTTATGTCTAGAGATATTTATCAGGAACCCTTGGTGAGCCGATACACCAGTCGGGAAATGCAGGAATTGTTCTCGGAGAAAACCAAATTTACCAATTGGCGCCGATGCTGGGTGGCCTTGGCTGAAGCTCAGTATGAGCTTGGTCTGACTGACATTGTTAAGCCTGAAATGATCGCCCAGATGCAGGCCAATGTTGAAAATATCGATTATGACCTGGCAGCGGCCAAAGAAAAAGAGATCCGCCATGATGTTATGGCCCATGTCTTTGAATTTGGGACAAAATGTCCACTTGCCGAGGGTATAATCCATCTGGGGGCAACTTCCCAGTTTGTGGTCTGTAACACCGATTTGATGCTGCAAAAAAGAGCCTTTGCCCTGATCAGAGCCGCCCTGCTGCAGGTCATACAAAATCTGGCTGAATTTGCGTTAAAGTATAAAGATCTGCCAACTCTTGGTTTTACTCATTATCAACCCGCCCAACCAACCACGGTTGGCAAGAGAAATACCCTGTATATTCAGGATCTTGTGATGGATCTGGAGTATATAGACTCTTTCCTCGGTCAGGTTAAAGCCCGAGGGGCCAAGGGTACGGTCGGCACTCAGGCTACATTTATCGAGCTCTTCAAGGGTGATAACCAGAAGGTCAGAGATCTGGATTTGTTGGTTGCTAACAAGCTCGGCTTCTCTGATGTTTTTGCGGTTACCGGTCAGACCTATCCCCGTAAACTTGATATGAAGCTTGCCGAAACTCTCGCTGGAATAGGCAGTTCTGCTCATAAGTTCGCAGTAGACCTGAGGTTGCTCTCTAATCTTAAGGTCCAGGAGGAGCCCTTTGCCAAAAACCAAACCGGTTCCTCAGCCATGGCCTATAAACGAAATCCTATGCGCTCTGAGCGTATGACTGGTCTTGCCCGTAAGCTTATGGGTCTGCCTGCTGATTTTGCCGCCACCTTTGCCAATCAATGGTTTGAACGCACCCTTGATGACTCTGCTATCCGACGCATGGATATTCCCCAGGCCTTTCTATTGACTGACGCCATACTCAAGCTTTATATTAACATAACGTCGCAAATGGTTGTTTTTCCGAAACAGATCGAAAGGCATCTTCGGATGGAGCTGCCTTTTATGTCCACTGAAAAGATTCTGATGGAGGCCGTGGAGAAAGGTGAAAGTCGCCAGGAAATGCACGAGGTGATCAAGGAGCACTCACTGGCCGCCGGCAAAGTTGTTAAGGAAGAAGGCGGCGATAATGATCTGCTGCAACGGCTGGCCAATGATCCGCGTATACCTTTTACCATGGCTGATATCAACAATATGGTCGGTGATTATACAAAATTCACGGGACGGGCTGCAGCTCAAACGACTGAATATATTCATGAAATCATCAATCCCCTTCTTGCAGCCCGTAAAGAGCAGATGAGAGCCATTGATGCCTCCCTGTCCGTCTGATTACCAGATGATTAAGGAAGCGCTGCAATTCAGACAGCTCTATCTGGGTATTGCCCCTCATAGATTTCATTTCCTTAAGTTTATTCTGGAAGGCTATGATGGCCTGGCTATCCTGTCCAGCGTTGACGGTAAAACAGGAACCGTGCGTCTTCGTTATCCGGTTGAGGCAGAAGGCTTGCTGTTCGAAGTTTTATCAGCTCTGGCTCCCGGACTCAATAAGTATGCAATTAGTTAAGGTTGAATCAAGAGAAAAGCGTTATCTCATCATTTAAGTGAATAAATCAATGAAACAAGCTTCTTTTATTATTAAGACTTTCGGCTGTCAGATGAACGTCCGTGATTCTGAAATCATGGCTCAACTGCTTGCCGAGCACGGCTATATTGAGTCCATGGAAATGGATGAAGCCGATGTAGTGATCCTGAACACCTGTTCCATTCGCGCTAAGGCTGAACAAAAAGCCATGAGCCTGCTCGGGATGTTAAGAAAGACCAAAAAAAGACGGCCAGGCATGAAGATCTGCGTTGCCGGATGCGTTGCCCAGCAGGAAGGTCAGGAGCTTTGCCAACGTATGGACCATGTTGATCTGGTAATCGGCACCCAGAATCTCTATGAACTGGCCGGACTGTTGGACGGTCTTGACGGCACGAGTAAGGTCGCCATCTCCATGTCCAATTCCTATGAAATCCCGGCCTTTATCCCTGCCATGCCCAGCCTGGTCTCAGGGGTTGGACTACAGGACACCCCCCCTGCCCCGGCGTTTAGAAAGTTTCTGACTATTATGCAGGGCTGCAATAATTACTGTACTTACTGCGTAGTCCCCTACACCCGGGGCCGTGAGATATCACGAAAGGTCAGTGACATAATAGATGAAGCTCATGTTCTTGTTGAGGCCGGGGTACAGGAGATAACTCTTCTGGGCCAAAATGTTAATTCTTATGGCCGCACCAATCAGGTTACAGCAAAAGATGGTGATTATTCCTTTGCCCAACTTCTGCGAGCAGTCGCCGCCATTGACGGCTTAAAGCGCTTACGCTTCACCACCTCAAATCCCAAGGATCTCTCGATTGACCTGATGCGCTGCTTTGATGAGATCGAGATCCTCTGCCCCCAGTTTCATCTTCCTGTTCAGTCCGGCTCCAATAATGTTCTGAGTAGAATGAACCGCAAATACACCAGAGAGCTTTATCTGCAGAGGGTGGCCGAGTTGCGAGCCTTCCGGCCTGATATTGCTCTGAGCACTGATGTTATCGTCGGTTTCCCCGGAGAGACCGACGATGACTTTGAGCAGACCATGGAGATCCTGGAGGAGGTTCGCTTTCACAGCTCCTTTTCATTTAAATATTCTGATCGCCCCGGCACCAGATCTGCTGATTTTGATGATAAAGTAGATGAGCAGGTAAAGTCACAGCGTTTAAGCAGGTTTCAGAAGCGTCAGGACCAGATCTGTCTGGAGCAGAATTCTCTTTATCTGGACCAGATCCTGCCGGTAATGGTTGAGAAAGTTACTGAGGATGGCCTGGTCGGCCGCACCGATACCAACCATATTGTTCACATAGATAATAAGATTTTATGTTCGCCTGGTGATATTGTCAACGTTACCATCCATCACGCCGGTCAGCATTCGCTAAATGGCAGGATAGCTATCAACCAATAAACAGGTTATAATCATGATTGATCTCCATACCCATACTTTTTTCAGTGACGGTGTTCTCGTCCCGGCCGAGCATCTGCGACGGGTAGAAGTGCTTGGTTATAAAGCAGTCGCCATTACCGATCATGCCGACAGTTCCAATATGGATTTTATTATTCCGCGCCTGATGCAAGTGGCAAGGGATCTCAATCCCTTGTCCAGGACCAGGCTGCTGCCGGGCATCGAACTGACCCATATCCCCCCTGCCCTGATCGGGCCGTTGATCCGCAAGGCGCGTAAGTTAGGAGCGCAGGTGATAGTTGTGCATGGGGAGACCATTGTTGAGCCGGTAGCTGCCGGCACCAATATGGCGGCTATTGAGGCCGGGGCCGATATCTTGTCACATCCCGGTTTTTTGAGTGAAGCGGAAGCACGGATGGCGGCTGACAAAGGGGTTTTTCTGGAGCTGTCCGGCAGAAAAGGACATTCGCTGACTAATGGTCATGTCGCCAAGGTGGCTTTAAGAGTCGGCGCCAGACTGGTGGTCAATGCTGATGCCCATACGCCTGGCGATTTTCTGACCGCTGCCATGGCCCGCATGGTAGCCCTTGGCGCCGGACTGAGCGAAGCGGATTATGAACAGATACAGCAGAACATGAATGCTTTTGTCGCTGGTTTGCCAGACATAAAATAATTCCTTTCTTTTTATTCCTTGTCCCGGCCTTCCTCTGCCTTTTCACCCTGCGGGGTCTCATCTCTGGCCGCCTCGACCAGGCCAGGCAAGGTCATATTCTGTTTTTGTAATTTTACGGGGGCCTTACCGGTCGAATCCGTTACTTTTCTGACCACCCGGGGCGAGATCCTTTTGCCTTTGGCATTGGGATTCTTGAGCAGATAGTCATCAAAATAGACCTCCATAATATTGCTTTTGGCCCGGGGAGATGGCGCAAGGCTGACATGGGCGCTGGCGCCCTCACCCATCAGCAGCAGCAGGATCCGTGAGCGTTTATCTTCGGGAAAGAGCCGGTATTCTTTGTCGAGAATAAACTTAGGAGTAGTAAAACGCTTGGCATAGGTCAGATTCTCCTGACCATCGCGGTAGAGGACATTAAAAATCAACCCCTCTTTGATCACACCGATCCAGGCCAGTTCATGGCCGACAAAAAGCTTATCGGTCACCGGGATCACCTTGTACATGCCGTCATTGAAGATCAGCAACAGGCGATCATACTCGGAACAGTTGAGGCTGAAGTCCGGCTTGTCATCCTCGGCCTTGATATTAGAGCCGAGAAAGCCCGTGGTCCGCTGATAGTTGACCACCAGATTGGCCAGAGCCGCATTGCGCGCGCTGACCTCCTCGAATTCACAGAGTTCGGTCTGCCGCGGGTAGAGATGACCATATTTCTTCAGTAAAGCACCAAGAAAATTAATGGTATAGCCGACCATATCCTTGAGGTGATGGCTGATGGTCTTGATATCAGCACGGATTTCCTTGATCTCTTTCTGCTGTTTATTGATATCATAGCGGGAGATACGCTTGATCCTGATCTCCAGCAAGCGCTCTATGTCTTCATTGGTTACGGCCCGCAGCAGCTCGCCGGTAAAAGGTTGCAACGCGCCGTCCACGCTCTTGATCACCGCTTTGTAACTGGTCTCCTCCTCAATATTCTTATAGAGCCGTTCTTCAATAAATATTTGCTCCAAAAGCCGGGCGTGCAGTTTTTCCTGCAAGCGGTCAAGATCGATCTGCAACTCTCGAGTCAGATCAAGAACAAGTTTGCGGGTATTGTGCTCCAGCACCTCTTCCACGGTACAGGTGAGCGGGGTGTTGTCTTTAATCAGAGTCAGATTGGGAGTGATGGCCACCTCACAATCTGTAAAGGCATAGAGGGCCTCAATGGTCTCTTTGGCATAAACGCCACGGGCCAGATTAATCTCCACCTCAACTTCTTCCGCGGTATAATCATTGATCGACAGGATTTTGATTTTGCCGGTTTTGGCCGCCTTCTCTACTGATTCGATCAGTGATTGAGTATTGGTGCCATGGGGTATATCCTTGATAATAATGGTCTTGTCATTTAATTCTTCGATCCGGGCTCGACAACGAATGCGGCCATTGCCATGGTCGTATTGAGAAACATCCACCAGCCCCTTTTTCTGGAAATCCGGATAGAGGGTGACCTCTTCATTGTGGAGAATTCTGATCTGGGCCTCAAGAAGCTCACAGAAATTATGGGGCATGATCTTGGTGGCCATGCCCACGGCAATGCCATCAGC
Organism: Desulfobulbaceae bacterium UBA5611; assembly: GCA_002424635.1. Lineage (GTDB taxonomy): Bacteria > Desulfobacterota > Desulfobulbia > Desulfobulbales > Desulfocapsaceae > UBA2270. Next base: position 11,077 of record DIKT01000045.1, on the reverse strand, counting down.
ACCAAGCAAGAGCAACAGAGGAATCTTGGCCGGCAGGGTGACGGGCTCCAGCATCCGGCCATCGTAGGAGTCAACAAATTCGGTCAGCTCCTTGTTAAACAGGATCTCTCTGGCCATTGGCGTCAAGCGGCACTCGATATAACGGGCGGCGGAGGCCTGGTCGCCAGTATAGATATTGCCGAAATTACCCTGCCGCTCAATTAAATATTCCTTATTGGCCAGATTCACCAAAGCGGAAAATATGGAGGCATCGCCATGGGGATGCAGCTTCATGGTTTCCCCTACCACATTGGCCACCTTGTGAAAACGGCCGTCATCCATATTAAAAAGAGTCTGCAGGATCCGACGTTGGACCGGCTTCAGACCATCATGGATGTCAGGAATAGCCCGTTCTCTGATAACATACGAAGAATATTCAAGAAAGTTCTGATCAAACAGATTGTGCAGTCTTCCGTACTGTGAGTTCATAAAAATTTAAAAACCTGAATGTTCTTAGTTGGAGAGTGAAGGTTTGGCAGTATCTGACCAGGCTCTTATATATAAGCTGCTGAAGCTATATTTTCGTTACGAGATGTTCCATAATATACTGTTTACGTTCCGGTGTGTTTTTACCCATATAAAAAGATAGAATCTTGCTGACCTCACTGACGGTACCCATATTTACTTGCTGCAGCCGGATATCAGGTCCGATGAACTGTTTGAACTCCTTGGGTGAAATCTCGCCCAAGCCTTTAAAACGGGTCATCTCCACATTGCCGGCCTTGGCGGCTGTCCCTTGCAGTTTTTTGACGGCGACCACCTTTTCTTTTTCTGAATAGCAGTAAAAGGTCTCTTTCTTGTTGCGGACCCGCATTAACGGCGTCTCCAGGATATAGACATAGCCCATTTTGACCAGTGGTTCAAAATAATGGAGAAAAAAGGTCAAGAGCAGATTTCTGATATGGAGCCCGTCGACATCGGCATCAGTGGCCAGGATGACCTTGTCAAAACGGAGATCGGAAATAGATTCCTCGATATTGAGGGCCCGCATCAGGGAATACATCTCTTCATTCTTATAGAGCAAAGCCAGCTTTTGGCCGAGGACATTCATGGGCTTGCCCTTCAGGGAAAAGACCGCCTGGGTCAGCGGGTCTCGGGAGGAGACGATAGAGCCTGACGCTGATTGCCCTTCGGTGATAAAGACCATGTTGGTTTGACCATCCGGAGAAGGTTTCTTCCGGGAGGGATGATGCTTGCAGTCTTTCAACTGGGGAATCTTGAGGGCTATTTTCTTTGATTTGGCACGGGCCTCCAGACGTACACTCTGTAGTTCTTTCCGGACCTTTTCATTACGCTGGATCTTTTCAAGCAGCCTGTCCGCCACTTCATTATTTTTATACAGGGCGCTGGAGACCGCGTCTTTTACGGTGTTGACAATCCAGGAGCGGATATCACCATTGCCTAATTTATTCTTGGTCTGGGATTCGAACAAAGGATCTTTGATTTTGATCGCCAAGGTGCCGACAATGCCATCGCGCACATCCTGGGCCACAAATTTTTTATTGGAAAATTCGTTTACTCCTTTGAGTATTCCTTCGCGGAAGGCAGAAAGATGGGTGCCACCCTCGCTGGTATAGGTGCCGTTGACAAAGGAGTAATAGGTGTCGCCATAGCCATCGGTATGGGCAAAACAAAATTCCAGCGTATTATCACGATAATAGATGGGCTCGTATACATTTTCCTCATCCAGCTCTTTGGCCAGCAGATCAAGAAGGCCACCGACAGAATGGAAACAGGTCTTGTCTAGATAGAGTTTCAGCCCGGCATTCAGATAAGCGTAACGCCACAGACGCTCTTCAATAAATCCCGGATCAAAGGTATAGTCGGCAAACATTTCATAGTCAGGGATAAATTCCACCAGGGTGCCATTGGCTTCACTGCTCTCGCCTTCTTGCTGAGTCAGCAATTCTCCTTTGGCAAAAACCGCGCTGGCAAATTTGCCCTCCCGAAAGGCAGTCACCTTGAAGTGCGACGACATGGCATTCACGGCCTTGGTCCCGACCCCATTCAGGCCGACAGAAAACTGGAATACTTCGGTATTGTATTTGGCGCCGGTATTAATAGTGGAGACACAGTCAACAATCTTACCAAGTGGTATGCCGCGGCCGAAGTCCCGAACCGTCACCATCCCATCTGCGCCAATATGAATATTGACCCGCTTGCCCGCCCCCATAATGTACTCATCGACGGCATTATCAACCACCTCTTTGAGCAGGATGTAAATGCCGTCATCGGGATGGGTGCCATTGCCCAAGCGGCCAATATACATGCCTGGCCGCTTGCGGATATGCTCCAGCGAGCTGAGGGTTTTTATCTTACTTTCATCGTAACTATGAAGTGATGCAGTCATAATATAATGTTATACATACCTTTTTAATGGTGGCTTATTATTATGCTCTGATTCAAGCCTTGCAATACTATTGTATTTCACTATATTAAGCAACTGTGATGACGGAAAAGATGAATCAGCTGCAAAACTACGATATAAATGCTTAAGATATATAAGGTTATCTTTTGTCAATCTGGATATCGCGATAATTCCTAACACTGATTATTCATGGATCATAGCAGATCAAAATTATCACCCACTGTGTTGAGTATTGCTGGTTCTGACCCCTCCGGCGGCGCAGGGATTCAGGCTGACCTGAAAACCATTACGGCCATTGGTGTGTATGGAGCGGCCGCCATTACCTGCATCACGGTCCAGAATTCACTAGGTGTCAGCGAGTCTGTCGCCCTTGCTGGCGATCTGGTAGTTCGACAGGTCCAGGCGGTACTGGCAGATTACCATGTAACCCATATCAAGATAGGCATGATTGGCACAATCGAGATTGCCACGGCCTTAGGCCAATTGCTTACGGGATTTAAAGATGAAGTGATCTACGACCCTGTCCTGAGCTCAACCACGGGTCAATCTTTGCTCAAAAGTACAAATCTTAGCGACTTGAGCGATCAACTGATCAGCAAGGTTACGGTTCTGACCCCCAACCTGTCAGAGCTTGAACAGCTGTGTCAACAGCAGATAGCAACACCTGCAGAAGCTATCTGTGGCGCCAGACAGATCCTGGCCAGGCATGAACATTTGCAGGCGGTTATCGTCAAGGGGGGGCATCTGGAGATCGACAATCCGTATATCTCGGATTATTTGGTCCTGAAGAAGCAGGAGCAGATAGAAACCAGCAAACGACCGCGCATTAAAAGCCATAATCTGCACGGCACCGGTTGCACCTATGCCTCAGCTTTTGCCGCTTTTCATTGCCTGGAAAAAGATTACCGGCGAGCCTTCGTTCTAAGTGCGGCTTATATGGACAGGATTATCAGCAAAAGCAGTGCTATCTCACTGATCAAAAGCGGTAAAGGCGGGCCTCTTATTCATACCTGGTAATACTACTTAGGAGCACTTGGTCGATGAAGTAAGAGGAAATAGCAGGGGCAATTGCAATTTTGCTATGGGCAGCAGCTTACAAACCTGCTTCCTGCAGGCTGAGAACGAGCTTTTCCTGCTCAGGGGAAAGCTGTTCCGGTACATTGACCCCTAACTTGACGTAAATATCACCACGACTGCCTAAGGGACCACTGGGCAGGCCATGGCCTTTAATGCGTAAGCGGGCATCCTGCTGAACGCCGGAAGGGACCGTAACCATGAACTTCTTTCCGTCCAGAGTTTCGACCTCAACCTTTGTTCCCAGACAGGCATCACTGAAAGAAAGCCTCTTTTCGCAGATGAGATCGTCGCCATCTCTGACAAATAGATCATGTGGGCTCACCTCTACCTTCAGGTACATATCACCTGGGGCGCCACCCTGGGGAGACGGGCTACCCTTGCCTTTCAGCCGTAGTTTTTTACCGGCTTCAATGCCCTTGGGAATCTTGACCGTCACATTCTGAGGTGTACCGTTGGTGCGCAGGGTTATGTTTTTTTCAGCGCCATGCATGACATCGTCCAAGGTCACAGAAAGCTGATAGGTCAGGTCTTGGCCTTTGGCTGGAGGCTGGCAGCCGCCAGCTCCGCAACCGCCGCCTTGGCCGAAAAATGATTGAAAGGACTGGCTGCCGTTTCCCATATTGCGAAAGTTAGTTGAGCCATTACCGCCTCCGGCGCCAAACTGACGAAGGATATCATTCAAATCGAAGTTACGAAAGATGTCTTCCTGGGAATAACGCTGATGAAAATCAGTTGAACCATAAGTGTCGTACTGTTGCTTTTTTTCTGCATCCGAGAGGACCGCATAGGCCTCATTAATCTCTTTAAATTTGCCTTCTGCGGCTTTATCTCCCTGGTTTTTATCAGGATGATACTTTAAGGCCAATTGACGATATGCTTTCTTGATCTCGGCGGCAGAAGCGCTCTTGGACACGCCTAATGTCTGGTAATATTCCATTATTGCATTACACGAAGTTAAACAGGTTATAATTAAAACGGATGCGATGTGTGCAATAATATGAACGCATTGCTTGTCAGTCAAGCCTTTCCCTACAATAAGAAATATTTCAAAAATATATTTTTATAACTTTTATAATTGTATGGCCAAACTGTTATGGATAGTTATGCACTCATGACTCTTGCATAAAAAAAACGGAATCTGCCAGGATTCCGTTTTTTTATGAAATCATCTTTTATTCTGCAAGAAAGATAGGTCCCTCAAAAAGGTACATCATCTCGTGATCCGCCGCCCATCATGCCTGAAGGAGGCTCTTGGTAATTATGTTCGCCACCACCAGCGCCATAAGAATCATCACCTGCCCCGCCCCGCGGACTGAGCATTTTCATCTCCCGGGCGACGATTTCGGTGGTAAACTTATCATTACCGTTCTGGTCCTGCCATTTTCTCGTCTGCAGTTTGCCCTCTATATAAACCTTGGAGCCTTTATGCAGATATTCGCCGCAGGTCTCAGCCAGCTTGGACCAGGCCACCACCCGATGCCACTCCGTCGACTCTTGTTTCTGGCCGTCCTTGTCCTTCCAGTTTTCAGTAGTGGCCACGTTAAAGGTGGCTACGGCCGCGCCGCTTTGAGTATAACGAATTTCCGGATCTTTGCCGAGATTGCCGATAAGCATAACTTTGTTAAGCATAATTTCTCCTGCTAATATGTATATTGATGAATCAATAATAAAAAGGAATCCACAAGATAATTCCTACCTGATCCCTGAAGATTTTCAAACAAAATACTTCTTACCACCAGCAGGTCCATTCTTCCAGAACAAAATAAAGTAACCGGTTAGATCAAGAGGTCATTCATCCTTGCACAGTCTGATTAAGCATATAGGGAATGCCTCCTTTTTCACCGGGAGTATAGCCCATTACCTCTCGCCAGATCTCATCGCTCTCCATACAAAAATAAATACAGGTTTTGGCAGCTGTCCTGCTCTTCAGTAGATCATAAATATATTTATATAACTCCACGCGATGCGGGCGAAAATAACGGCTCTTGCCGTCAAGACCTTCAATGAATTCCTGACTGAAAATCCGGGACCGGGGAAAACGCCTGGTCCCGATATTTTTAAGGGCCGGCAGATAACGCAGGGCGCCCATGGAGATCCAGGCGATGCTGTCGGCCGGCACCATATCAAAGAGACGGTTGATCGTTTCTTTATAGCCCTGTTGCCAGCCTTGATGTTCGATAATGGGATCAAAATGAAAGGCCAGCTTATAACCCCATTGTGCACACTGCCTGGCGGCCTCCAGCCTTTGTGCAAGAGTGGCGGTCCTGATTTCCTCTCTCACCATGACAGGAGTGCTGTTTAATGACCAGGCCACAACGGTTCGGCCCTTGTGCTCCAGCCCTTCGAGATTAGCAATAACCGCACTCTTGGTTTTAAGCTCGAGCACGGCCTGCTGCCGGCCGGCTATAAAAGTTACCAGCTTGCGGCTGAGATGGGTCAGCCGGTCAAGGGCCAGAGAATCAGTAAATTCCCCGGTGCCGATCCGAAAAAAACGATCAGGTTCAGCAGTAAAGGCTGATGTCAACTCGGCCAGCAGATCATCGACATTGAGAAAAAAAGTAAGCCATGGCTTGTTCAGATAGGCCTGCAAAATACAATAGACGCAGTCCATGGGACAATTCATGCCAATGTTTAAGACATGATATTCACAGCAACGATACTCCTTGGTGGCCGGACAAGGCTTAAAAAAATGGCCACGATTGCGGCACAGCAGCAGATGCTGTTTACCGGCTGTAAGATTTTCCGGATATAATCCGGGAAAGGCCTCCGGCTCCTGATAATCAGGAACAACCGTATACGGTAGTTGAGCCCGCTGCAGAATTTCTCTGGTATAAGGAAGATCCAGGCAGGACTCTTCTACATGAATCTGTTTGATAAACAGTGAAGGATCGGCCCATGATTGTAGCTTTGGCATTATTGACGGCCGTCAGGGCCTGTTACCTTGTGATTTATAAAAGGTTAACTGATTAGTTTTATTATTAATTTTATTCAAATTACTGATAGATATTTATTGCATAATTCACAGTATTTTCTGCCTTCCACGTCCTTACCATGTTTGATACAGCCATGGCCATAGACTTGACACTTCTGTTGTAATTCCTTGAGGACCAGCGCATACTGCTCTTTTGTCACCATATTACTGTCCAGTAGATTGGCAAGGGCCTGAATACGCCATTTATCCATACCAACACGATACTGAAAAGAGACCTGATCTTCCCGCCCGCCTTCTTTAATAGTCAGAGACTTGTCCACCAGCAAGAAAGGATATCGGCAGCTTACCCGCAACCAGAAATCATAGTCTTCACAACAACGAAAGGCCGGCGAAAACATGCCGGCTTCAGCAAACAACTCTCTTCGAGCCATGACCGTAGACATGCCGACACAACAGAGTTGCAGACAGTGGCTGAAGATATTACCATGTTGCGGTATATGTTTTTTTTTCTGATTCAGGTGCTTACCCCTGTGCAGCCATTTTTCTCTGGTATGAGAGATCAGAAATTCTGGATTTTGTTCCATGGCCCTGAGCTGACAAGCTAATTTATCCTTACACCAATGATCATCGGAATCTAAAAACGCTATAAATGGTGACCGGGCCTTTAGAATGCCTGCATTCCTGGCAGCAGCCGGTCCCATATTGTTCTGCTGCAGACAGTGCAGGGGAATCCTGCTGTTTTCACCAAGAGAACGAACCAGAGCGGTGGTCTGATCCAGAGAGCCATCATCAATAATAATGATTTCAGAACAGGCCATAGTCTGACGTAAAACAGAAGTTATGGCCCGCGCCAGTAACTTTTCCCGGTTATAAGTAGGTATAATAACAGAAATTTCAGCCATTTTAGTATCATCCAAGAAACAAGAGACCTATTAAACAAATTTAAAAGAAACTGGCTTTTTGTAACTGAAATACAGTATAATTGCATTTTTATCAATTGATCTCAGATCCATAAGGTTATCTCTGCCTTTTAATCTCTTCCTTTTCTTCAGACCCATGACCACCGAAATACTTATCAATGCAGCAGATTACGAGACCAGGATCGCCCTTGTCGACAATGGTCATTTAGTTGAATTTCATGTCCATCGGCCATCCGAAAAAGGTATGATCGGCAATATCTATAGAGGACGGGTAGTCCGTGTTTTGCCCGGGATGCAGGCAGCATTTATCGATATTGGTCTGGAAAGGACTGGCTTCTTATATGTCGATGATGTTTATATTTCCATCAATGAGCTTGAGCAGAGGCTGCTTGGTCAGGAACAGCAACCATGCGGCAAGTTTAATTTTACCGCCTCAACTTCTGATAATGAGATTCGCCGTCTTTCGGGAATGAATATTGAAGATCTGTTGCATGAGGGACAGATAATCACAGTTCAGGTGGGCAAGGATCCCATCGGCACCAAAGGAGCCCGTCTGACCTGCCATATAACCCTGCCTTGTCGTAACCTTGTCTTTATGCCGCTTACTGATCATATCGGCATTTCGAGAAAGATAGAAAATGAGACACTGCGGCAGACCTTACGGGAACGTATCGAAACTTTACGTCCGGCAGGTACCGGCTTTATTGTCCGTACTATTGCCGAGTTTGCCGACATGGAAGAACTGGAAGCCGACATGGAGTTTCTCCTCCATTTATGGGATGAGATTCAGGATATTATTTCAAATGCCCCCGCTCCGTCCCTTGTTTATGAAGACCTCGATATTACCTTTCGTTCTGTGCGCGATCTTTTTACCGCAGAGGTGAACACCCTGATCGTGGACGACAAGGACACTTATGAAAAGCTCTTGCAGTTTATAAAAATTTTTGCGCCCGACCTGCGGCATCGCATCAACTTCTATCAGGAAAAAGCTCCTCTGTTTGAGGCCAATGGCATCGAAATGGAGATCGGCCGCCTGATCGAAAAGAAGGTTTGGCTCCGTTCCGGAGGATATATTATTATCGAAACGACTGAGGCCCTCTCTGTTATCGATGTTAATACCGGCCGTTTTGTAGGGAAAAACGATCTGGAAGAAACTATTTTCAAGACCAATATGGAAGCGGTCAAGGAAATTGCCTATCAATTACGATTACGCAATATTGGCGGTATTATCATTATTGATTTCATTGATATGGAAGATGAGCTGCATCGTGAGGAGTTATTTACCTCTTTTAAAGAGGCCGTTAAGAAAGATAAAAGTAAGATCAACATTCTAAAACTGACTGAGTTCGGTCTGGTGCAGATGACCAGAAAGCGAAGTTGTGAAAATCTCAAGCAACTTCTGTGCGAGCCGTGCCATTATTGCGGTGGTGAAGGCAGCCTGAAATCCCGGCGGACGATCTGCTATGAGATATTTCGAAAGATTTCAAGAGATTCTATAAAATACAAGGGTGATACGATCACTCTTGTCGTTCATCCCCGTATTGCTGATATGTTGTTGAAAGAAGAAGAGCATGTTATTTTGCAGCTTGAGCATAATATAAAAAAACGATTGACTATCGTGCCGGCCAATAATTTACATATTGAAAAATACGAGATCTCTGGACAGAATTAATTGGCCATACTAAGGAGTAATATTTAATGCTAGAACAGCGATTTAAAAGACAAGGTAAAAACAGAAACTTGCGGCAACCATTACTGCTGCTGTTGCTTGTTATATTTGTGGCTGCAGTAATTTTCGGGATGCTGACTTCTTTTGAAAGAAAACAGCCGGTCATTGCCATGGATGAGATTCCTGAATTTCTGGGGGCAGACACCACGTTGAATCTTAGCCTGTCAGATCTTAAAAGCGGAATTCGCAGTATCCATATTGCCATCAATCAGGAAAATCAGGAGAAAGAAGTCTTCAGTATTGAATACCCCAGACAGGGCTATATAGGCCAGATCGGCCCGACCGAGATCAAAGAGAAGCAACTCCTTGATTTTAAAAAACTGGGTGTGAAAGATGGTCCCGCCCAGATCACTCTAAAAGTTCGGGATTATTCTCTCTGGGGCTTTTTTCAGGGTAATCTGACTCAGGTCATTCAAAATATTACTGTTGATACCAAGGCACCGAAGATTAATCTGCTGCACGCCACCCGTTATTTAAAACAAGGCGGCGCCGGTATTGCCATTTACCAGGCCACAGAGGATATCTTAAACCATGGCGTGCAGATCAATGGCAACTTCCATCCGGGATTTCCGGTCAGTGATGGTCGCGCCCATACTTATATTGCTTATCTGGCCCTGCCCTATGATGCTACAGCTATTGTCGAGCCAAAAATAACAGCTGCAGACCTGGCCGGCAATAAAACCACTATCGGCTTTACCAGCGTCTATAAGCCAGCTAACCAGAAAAGTGATCGTATTACCATCAGCGATGGTTTCCTGGCTGCCAAAATTCCGGAATTTGAGGAGCATTATCCGGAGATGACAGGAGATTTAATCGAAAAATATTTGTACACTAACCGCCATCTTCGGGATATGAACAACCAGAAGATTCAAGACCTATGTAAAACTCCAGATCCTGGCCAGTCTTGGAAGGGGGCCTTTCAGCGCATGCCCGGCAGTCCGCGTGCAGGTTTTGCCGATCATCGTACATATGATTATCAGGGACAACCCATTGATGAACAGGTTCATCTGGGGGTTGATATCGCTTCCACCCAACGAGCTGAGGTCAAAGCAGCCGAGGCCGGCAGAGTAATCTTTACAGGTTATCACGGGATTTATGGGGAGATGGTTGTGCTGGATCACGGCCAGGGGGTCTTCAGCCTCTACTCCCATCTTTCGCAGATCAATGTCACTGTTGATAATATAGTCGATCAGAATACAGTACTTGGTCTGACCGGCACTACCGGAATGGCCGGAGGCGATCATCTGCATTTTTCCATGCTGATCAATGGGATTTTTGTCAATCCTAAGGAATGGTGGGACCCTCACTGGATAGCAGTCACGATTACAGAACCATTGGCCAGCTCAAAAACCAACTAAACAAAAAAAAACACCGTCTTGTCTGCCAGTTTTAAGCAGACAGACGGTGCTGTTCCTGCAGACCGACCAACCCCAGGTTCTGCAAATGTCTATTCTTGATGATTTTAATCTTCTATCTCATAATCCCCCTGGCCACAGAAATTGCAGCGCAGCATAGGATTGTCCTTGTCAAAGATATATTCCCATTTGCTTTCTTCTATCAGTTGGGCCTGTTCCTGACCGCAGGGCGCACATACCCATTTGTCTCCGTTGTCCGTCTCAAATAAATGCATAAAACCTCGTTATAATTACGTATAGTTGGCAGTATATGATAAAGCTAGATAAGAGCATCATGTTTGCTCTTCAATCTCTTCTGGCCTTATTCAGCCATAGCTGTTCCGGGATGAATGGACAATAATTTTAGCCGTTAATGATATCAAGTTATAACTCGATCTTGCTAACAGCATCATGCCATGACCACTTGTCTCCTATTCTGGCGATCCAGGGATTCGATCAATTCAATAATGCCCTGTTCATCGCTGATTATGGTGTCGGGGAATCTTCGTATAAGTTTGGCATTCATATCCTTAGAAAAACAGCGGGCGATATCCAGAGAAATTACATTACCTTTGCGTTGTAAAATTGCCTCCACCCCTTTTATGCCATCATTTTCTG
>DIKT01000011.1:38899-49156 GCA_002424635.1 Desulfobulbaceae bacterium UBA5611 | reverse complement strand
TTTTACGTGAGATTCAATATTAATTTCTATGTCTGGTTCGGATTGATCTTTGGAGGAATAGTCTTTTAAAATTGAAATTAGTCCATTAATAATTGGGCCGGATACCGCTTTAATAATTTCTGTGACTACCATCATTAAGTCCTACGTATATTCCAGGGTTCAGGCTTGACACAGCGGCTGGGCGGGTGGTTCCAGGGTCAGGCTCCAAATAGGTCTTATGTCCCCTGATCCCTGATACCAAAAAAAGACTTGACTTGGCCCTTTTCCTTTCCAGTGTTTGCTTGTAAGGTAAACGTGATGGGAATGAGACGTAATAAATTGAATGTAATCTGACAGGTGCAACCGAAAATTCGGAACCATGTCAGATCAGATCTGAAACACTACAAATAAATATATTCGTCCCATTTTTCCAATAAATAATAAGATCAGTTTATGCTAAAACTATTTAATCAGCCCCGTTTAAACAAAGGCTTCCAACTACTATTCTCTTTCCAAAATATTGGCAAAGTGTTGTTGGGACATGTATTAGGAAAAACAATTGTTGCTTGACAATTCCCATATCCTAAAGGATTTGACTTTACTAATAAATTGCCAAACTTCAAACAGATACTTTTTGCTTTTTCTCTTTCAATTGGCTTTGAATATATCAAAGAATCTGAACTGAAACATCTATCCTTATTATCCAGAGGAACCAATATTTTGAAAATAACTTTGAGATCATATTTTTCAAAATATGCTTCGACTTTGTGTTTCGCTTCTTGAAAGCCAGTTATAAAACCGATAATAATAAGAATATTTCTTTCAATAAATTCATTTTCGTATTGTGAAATCAATGGCTCTAAATTTTCAATGATGGAATCACCTGTACCAAGAATGTCATCGATAAAAACAATTGCATTAATGTTTTTTAAATCGGATATTCTTTTTCCAATTTTTTCTGGAATAATAGAATTGTCTTTGTATAAATTATTTGCTTCCACAAATATTTTTGCGTATTCTGGACCACTTTTGGCTGGATTGTCATCTAAGTAACTTACTAAAATACCACTTTGTTTACGTTCTGAACCTTTTTTACTAACATAGTTTTCATCCGCTTTTCTGATCTCCTTTTTAACCTCTCCAAATAATTCTTCAAGTTTTTCTCGAATTTCATAGTTTGAATATAATTTGACATTTTCTAACATTTTAAATACAAGCCTTTGGGACTCTAAGTCTTCAAATTGTTGCAACCACTCTCTTATAATGTCTGTGGTAATTTCTCTTCCCTTATATGTTTTCCAACCTTGGGATAAGCTATTAATTTCATCATGTTTAATAGTAAGCTCATCCTCATACCTTTTACGTAAGGTTATTTTTTGTTCTTCTTTGAATGTTGTGATAATTAAATCAAGTCCATTGCTAATCAACCAATCTTCAAAAAATTTTACAATAAAACTATAGCTATTATTGTCAACTTTAAGAATTTTTCTTTGTACAAATTCATCTAATGTTTTTTCAGCTTGCAATTCATCTAAACCATTAGCTACAGATTTATCGATGATCTTTTGTTTATTTGTGTCTGTAACAGTATTAAGTATTTGCCCTATTGATAATAAAACTTTCCGTCTATTAATAGATATTTCGTCTTCTTTATCTCCCTTTTCCTTGATCCCATCTTTCCAGAAATGCGAGAAATCAGTTGCTCCAATATTATTCTTATTTCTTGCTATTTCTGTAGCTTTTCTTGTTTCATTATCGGTTACATGATTATCTCTGTTAGAGATCATGAAGTCGAATAATTCAATACATATCTTTTTTGTAAAATATGGATTTCCTGATGTTTGGCTATATATATAATCGATTGCTTGGTCAGAAATTTCTAATATTCCACTAACAGGAAATTTAATAAGATTTTTGAAATCTTCCCACTCTTCTTTTTTGTCAAAATAATCGACTCTAATTGGTTTAAATTTATTAAATTCCTGCCATTGACTTAAAAGATATTCTAATTTCTCTCCACCAACTAAAATGAACCCGAACTGATCTCTATTGCTTATAGATCGAATTGTTAGCATGAAGGATCTTGCTATATCAGATTGATATAAAAGTTCACTCGATATTCTATCAAATTCATCTAATATGATTAATGTTTGAAATTTTTTATCAATAGATGAAACTTCATCGAGAAATTTGGTAAGACGATTAAAGGAACCATCAAAATCAGGAGTTTTTAAAGAAGCAAATTTCTCATTAGATTTCTTAATATTTTCACATATTATTTCTCCCAAATCTCCCATGCTTTTATGTGGACTTGAAGCATTGTCCCAATCACCTGCCTCAATATATATTACTAATACATTCTTATCTTTTATAGTTGATTGTAATGTTTTTACAATCGATGTCTTACCTACTCGTCTTTGTCCAAAGATATAAGAAGATGTGACTTTATTATTTATTCTCCTCAAATCATCAATTATTTTTTTTCTACCAATAAATTCATTTTCGTCAGTTACTGGTTCTAAGTCATATGGTCTCTCCTTTTCAAATTCACTCCAATCAATGTTTAAATTCTGCCCAATTAATTCCAACTCGAAATCCAATGATACTTTTTCGTGGTCGAAATTAGTCCAATCAATTTGCCCAAATATTACAACACTCTCGGAATTAGTTACACCATCGTACTCAAACTCAATAATAGATGATTTTTTTATTAAACCAACATATTGTTCTAACTGCTTCAGTCTTATACTTTCATCCGAGTAAAGATTAATTTTGACTATGCAGTTGTCTGCATATCCAAAGCTTTCGTTTTCAATCAATAATTGAATTTTTTGATTTACATTTTTAATAAATGGATATTTTTTCTCTGTTTTTTTAATCGTTAACAATGCAGGCTTTGAAAATGGATTATTTTTAAAATCTTCGACCAACATCTCTCTAATTTTTGTGAATGGAAGTTTTATGTAATTTTTACTGTATCTTGTATCAATTTCATCAGAATGTTCGATAATTGAATCAATTAATTTTAATGCGTCATGATATAGGATAAATTTTTGTTTTGAGTCACTTTCATTATATTCTTTAACTATTATAAATACCTTATCGAATAATTGCCAAACAGCCTTCTTTCCAAAAAATTGATAAAATAATTCCTTACAACCACTTTTTCTGAAAGTAGAGCGATATGTGTTTCCGAATACTTCGATAAAATGTAAATCGATTTTTGCAGCAAATTTTTCATCAATTTCCTTTTCAATCGATTTTACAAATCCACTAAGTTTTGTTTCTATTTCATATGTTTCTGATTTTTCCTTAATATTTAGAGAATTGATATTTGACGCTAAAGATTGGAGAATAATATTATGTATATTATGTTTCGAGGAACTTCTAATTATGATATTTGGATTGTTGCTGTAAACCCGAAGTAAACTAAATGCAATAAACCGTTTATCGTTGTGGTCTAATTGTCTGTTAGTTAAAAATTTTGAATCAAGTTTCTCACCATTTGTCTCAATTTTTAAAAACAGAGCTATCTTCTCTGCTAATTTAGTCAAATATTCTTCAGAAGAATTGTATTTATCTGCTTCTTCTATCAATTCATCAATGCTTTTAAGACTAACTTCAGACATATGGTTTACTCCTTGAAATAATAATTAGAAATTTTCAACCATTCAACTTCAACATCACTATATTCTTAAACATACCAAATCATCGATTATTCAACTCTTTTGACTACGTAGATCGTTCTTCTACTCATACGATTTTAAGTTGTTACATCATCAGGCGTACCCGTTATGGAAAGGCTACGGAATGAATCCATTGCCCCAACCATGACAATGTCAAAAAGAGGTTGGAATGATAGTCATTTCAGTAAATCAGTATAGGTTTAATTGGCCTCCCACCATTGTTGTGCCTTGGCTCGATCAAAAGCAGGAAGGACCATCTTTTGTATAGTGGCGCCTGTTAAAGCAGGGAATTTCGAAAGGAATGCTGTTTCATCGATAGCCCACTCATCCGTAATATCTACGTCGAACGTTCCACCGGATGCCCCGGCGATGGCTTGGTCGATAAGCGGAATACTTGGTCCCGCCTTGAATTCATTCCCTTGTCGCTCCCGTACTGTGGCGTTAACGTGGCCAAGATAGAAGACACTCCCGGCCCCTTAGCCTCTATCGGTGAGTGCATTGGAGTAAAGAAAAATCCATGAATGGGAAAAGTGCTGGCGCGACTTGTAAGGCCCCGGATTTCATATTTCCCAGGTTCGAGTTCAAGACGAAGGAGATAACTGTTTCCGGAATCCACCGAATCCATTTCGTTCTTGGCTTTTTCATCCATGGTGAAATTTAGTCTGTCAGCCTTTTTTTTTGCATCCGGCTTCTCAATGTGAACCACCAGCAACCTTGGCTGGAATGAGGTCTTATAAGTGTTCTTAAAAGCCGCGGTCATTAGAAAGACTGGGTTCCGCTTTTCAGTTACTCGTTCGTTATCATCCTGAAAAGCCATTTTTGTAGGAGTAGCACATCCAGACAATCCAATAATGATAATGGAAGCGATTAACAATTTATTCATTTGTATTTGCGGATTTTAGAGGTTGAGTTAAGAGATAGAGTTCAACAGTATAATAGGCAGAATTTGTTAATTATGTGAATATGCTTTAATCTGCCTAACATTTATTTTATTAAGCTGTATGTTTTCTTGTAAAAAAAATTCTTATAGCTCAGTTATTCAAAAAATGTACTTAGATTTATGAGGTTAATTGATGCAACAGGTAAAAGCAACTTTTTCGGTAGACAATATCGAAATTTTTGGAATAAATACCTAGAGATACATAAGCAGCCAGGATTAAGGAATGCGCACAGCAACTATAATTACCAATTATCCGGTCACGGCGGCTGCCAATCTTGCCGGTGTCGTCGTTGCCACCGGACTCATTTATCTTCAAACCACAAAGTAGGTATTGTGAATTTAGTCATTAATAATCTGCCCGTTCCGATTGAGAGCGACGGGCTAACGGCCTATCTACAGGCGGCGGCCACAAAGATGGCCACAGGCGAAAACGAGATCGCCATCGTTAAAATTCTTGGTAAAGCGCTGGATCTGAGACGCCAGGAGCAGTTCCTCTATAAAGTTTCCTTGGTGATCACCATTGCTGACAGCTATCACAACAGGCAGGGTTTTCCTGTTTATCAGGAGCCGGTAGCGGTCCCGAGAACAACAGTCAGTAGGGCGGACCGGCCGATAATAGTCGGTTTTGGTCCAGCCGGTATGTTTGCCGCCCTGGAGCTTATTGCTTATGGGCTGAAGCCGTTGATCTTTGAGCGAGGCAAGAAGATAGAAGAACGCTCCCTTGACGTGCAGCGCTTTATCAAGGAGCGAGAGCTCAATCCGGAATCAAATATCCAGTTTGGGGAAGGCGGGGCTGGCTCCTATTCGGACGGCAAGCTCTTTTCCCGCCGCGATAATAATACGGGTTATGTCAATCGGGTGCTGCAGACCTTTATTAAATTCGGGGCGCCGGCTGAAATTGGTTATATCAGCAAGCCCCATCTGGGTACTGATGTGTTGTGCCGGATAGTGCGCAATATCAGGCTCTATATCCTGGAGCGGGGCGGTGAGATTTTTTACAGCGCCAAAATGACCGATCTCCTGATCACAGACGGTACGGTCGCCGGGATTATTATTAATGCCGAGCAGGAATATCTGGCGTCGGCCATTTATCTGGCTTTGGGCCATTCGGCCCGCGATACCGTAGAAATGCTGCATCAAAAAGGGGTCGCTCTCGAGCGGCGGCCGATGGCGGTCGGGGTCAGGATTGAACATCCGGCCCGGACCATTAATCTGCTGCGCTATGGTAACAAATACCAGGATTTTCCCGGCTTGGGTGCTGCTGCTTATTCGCTTAATTATACCAACCGGCCAATCAAGCGGGGGGTTTATACCTTCTGTATGTGTCCCGGCGGGGAGATCGTTAATGCCTCTTCGGAGCAAGGCCTGCTGGTGTTAAACGGCATGAGCTACTCCGAGCGTTCCTCGCCTTTTTCTAATGCCGCGCTGGTCGTCAGCTGCCATGTTGAGGATTATCAGGCCACGAGCCCCTTGGCTGGCTTCGCCTTGCAACGGGAGATTGAGGACAAGGCCTTTAAAGCCGGGGGCGGCCAGTGGCAAGTGCCGGCCCAGAATCTGATGCATTTTTTAGGGAAAGACAGCGCGGCCGGTCTGCATGACAACTCCTATAAAATGGGGGCCGTCCCGGCTGATCTAAGGGATATCTTGCCGGCCTTTGTCAGCGAGGAACTGGTCGCTGCTTTTCGGAAATGGCAAGAAGAGGTGCCGCTGTTTGTCTCGGAAGAGGCGATATTATTCGGGGCGGAGACCAGAGCGGCGGCGCCGGTCCGCCTGACCCGCAATGAGCGCTATGAATCGGTTAATGTCCGGAGGTTATATCCCATCGGCGAAGGTTCCGGCTATACCGGCGGGATCACGAGTTCGGCGGCTGATGCCATCAAAGCGGTCGAGTGCAATACCATGAACAACCGCTAAGCCGCTGTAAAAAAATAACATGGCCATGTTATTTCGCACCGGCTCCTAAGTTTGGTAGGGAAAGATTCTCTTCACTCCTTGATCCAGAACAACAATCCTGAATTGTCCAAGGTACCCTAAAGACCGGCGGGCGCTCTGCTTTTAGCCAGGGCCTTTTGCAAGGGGCAGTCAGGGGAGGTTGTCAGACCTTGGCGGTAGGCCTTGAGCAGCATTGTCGAGCGCTCGGCCAGCATCCTTCTGATCTCCCGGCGTTGCCCTTTTATTCTCGGGATCGACATCGAGTCATAGGCCGTGGTTTGATGCCGCATCCAGGCGATCACCGCCTTGGCCGCCCGCTCGGCCAGAGGGATCAAGGTGGTCCGCGCCACCGTGCCGCTGCCTACCGGGACGGCATGAGCGCTAATGGCTGCGGCCATTGCCAGTTCCGCTTCCTGGTGGCAGGGAGCAAAGGCCAGGAAGGTGCGGACGGCCTGATAAAAATCCTCTTCATACAGCGCCTGTTTTTTAACCCGGCGCAGACGATCAGCGGCCAGCTTGTGCTGATAGCCGGCGGTTGAGCGGACCGCTGTCACTTCCTGTCTGGCCTGAGCAATAGTAGCTGCCGGAGCCCAGATGCCTTTGGAGATAAGACGGCGGCCCATCTGCACCTGCACTCGCCAGCAGCTGCCTGCGGCGGTGACTTTCCTGGTGAGGCCGGCATCACCGGCGGGCAGAAAGGCCCAGCCGTCAGGCGGCGACAGCTTCTCGCCCGTGGCGCTGATCAGGATGCCGTTGACGCCGGGCCTGACGATTTTATGGTCATATGCCATGGCGCTTATTAGTAGACTTTTTAAGGAATTTCAGCAGGAAGGGCAGGGTGGATGACCAGTCTGGTATTTATTCGGCGATATCATCACTATCGACATAGGCATAGGCGCTGTGCTTATGGATCGATTCAAAGCTCTCGACGCCTACTGAAAACCAGATGATATCCGGATGGGCCAGGGCGCTGACCGCCACTTTCCGGACCACATCCTCGACAAACATGGGATTGTTATAGGCCTGCTCGGTCACAAATTTTTCATCCGGTCGTTTGAGCAGGGCATAGACCGGGCAGGAGGCCGACTGTTCAATCATATCAATTAGTTCCTCGACCCAGATGAACTTCTTGAATTTTACATTAAGACTCACTTCCGCCCGCTGGTTATGGGCGCCGACGGCACTGATCTCCTTGGAACAGGGGCAGAGGGTGGTCACCGGCACCAGTACCGAAAGGATAAGGTCATCCCGCTCCGCTCCG
Source organism: Desulfobulbaceae bacterium UBA5611 (assembly GCA_002424635.1). GTDB lineage: Bacteria > Desulfobacterota > Desulfobulbia > Desulfobulbales > Desulfocapsaceae > UBA2270. The sequence continues at coordinate 41,358 of DIKT01000011.1, read as the reverse complement.
GCGCCCAGGCTGCCGGTAAAGGTGCAATTGTATTCCATGAGGCTGCGGGTACCGGTGACCGGGGCCTTTTTCTCGATAAAGTACGGAAAGGTCATGACGATACTGGCGGATTCGGCCTGCAGCGCCTCTCGGACCTCTTGCAGCAGGGTGGAGAAGATGGTGGTGCTCATCTCATCCATATATTTGTTCAGGGCCTGGGTAAAAACATTGACGCAGCTTTCCCGATAAGCGCCGGGCATCCGGGCCTGCATGCTGACCGTGGCCACGGTATTCTGCAGGCCGCCGGTTCGCTCGCGGATCCGGACCGGCAGTTTGATGTCCTTGATGCCGACCGCTTCAATGTTGATGTTAATCATCAGGTTAGTCCCTGAGTTGACAGGAATTTTTGACTCCCAGGCAGCTGTAGATCTCCTGGGTCGCAGTCGAGCAGTTGAGGGTGAAGAACTGCACGCCGCGGACATCGTGATCGAGCAGGTCGCGGATCTGTTCGGTGGCCCAGTGGATCCCTACTTTTTCGACAAAGTCATCATTTTCAGCCCGCGATACCGCTTTCAGCAGCCGGGCCGGAATATGCGCACCTCCGGCCAACTCGGCGGTGCGAATCAGGCCGTTTCTGGTGGTCACCGGCATGATCCCGGCGATATTGGGCACATGGATGCCGGCCAGTTCACAGCGTTCACAATAATCATAAAAGTCGCGGTTATCAAAAAAGAGCTGGGTGACAATATAATCGGCCCCGGCATCGACCTTGGCTTTCAGGTAGTCGATCTCTTTGAGGCGATTAGGCGTCGCCGGATGGCCTTCAGGGAAGCCGGCGACGCCGACACACATCTCCGGAAAATGGGTCTTGATATAGGCCACCAGATCAGCGGCGTAAGTAAAGCCGTCGGCCGGATGGCTGAAATCCTGCACTCCCTGCGGCGGGTCGCCGCGCAGGGCCAGGATGTTGAGCACGCCGGCCTCCCGGTATTTCTCGAGGATGCCATGGATTTCCTGCCTGCTGGAGCCGACGCAGGTGAGGTGGGAAACCACGGTGATATTAGTTTCTTTTTTGATCCTGACGACCAGATCATGGGTGCGGTGGCGGGTGGTGCCGCCGGCGCCATAGGTCACGCTCACATAGGAAGGGGCAAGCGGCATCAGATTGGCGATGGTGGCGAGCAGTCGATCAGCGGCCGCATCTTCTTTCGGCGGAAAAAATTCAAAACTGAAGGTGGTTTTCTGTTGGTTGAGAAGGTCTTTTACGAGCATGGGAAATCCCCGGGTTCAAGAAAAAAAATAATAAAATAGGATGCTGCCAATATGTGCAGGGCGATAAATTTCTCTTTCTACCCTTTTTTTTCCTGTTCGACAATGCGGAAAATTTGGTAAAGTTGCAGGCAGCAGCTGTTTTTATACTGCTGATGTTGCTTGCTGAATGGTCTTTTTTCATGCGTTTCGCCTTGATTCAGTGTAAACTTCTTTTTTTTATTCTTGGATCGGCAGGCGCTTAATACCTTTGAGTGTGCATGGGAATGAATGCAGGAAAAGAGATAGAGCAGCAGGTCAGGCTTGATAAGTGGCTGTGGGCGGCCAGATTTTTCAAGACCCGCAGTCTGGCAGGCCAGGCGGTCAGCGGCGGCAAGGTGCAGGTCAACGGCAATCGCGCCCGGTCTTCACGACTGGTGCAGATCGGCGATGTTTTACGGATCAGGCGCGGTGAGGTTGAATTCACCATTACGGTCCTGGCTCTGGCGTTGACTCGTCGTCCTGCGGTTGAGGCCCGACTGCTTTATGAGGAATCGGAGCAATCCGTGCAGTTGCGGCAGGAGGCAGCCAAGATGCGCTCCCTGCTGGCCGCCGGCCAGACCATGCCGGCCAAAAAACCAGAGAAGCGGGACCGGCGCAAGATCCGCGCCTTTACCAGAAAAGATGAATAGGTAAACAATATATTTTTGAATAGAGAATTTAAAAAAGGAGTTGGCTGTGAATAAGATAACACGAGCATTGATCAGTTTGACCGATAAATCTGGGATTGAGGGCTTTGCCAAAGAGCTGGCTGAACTCGGAATCGATATCCTGTCGACCGGTGGCACGGCCAAAAAAATTCGCGAGGCCGGTATTGCGGTTCGCGATGTCTCCGAGTTTACCGGCTTCCCGGAAATGCTTGATGGCCGGGTCAAGACCCTGCATCCCAAGGTCCATGGCGGTATTCTCAACCAGCGGGACAATGCCGAGCATCAGCGGCAGTGTGCCGAGCATGATCTGCAGAATATTGATCTGATAGCCGTCAATCTCTATGCCTTTGACAAGACAGTGGCTGATCCCAACTGCTCGCTGGCCGATGCCATCGAAAATATCGATATCGGCGGACCGACCATGCTGCGGGCCTCAGCCAAAAATTTTCATGATGTCACCGTTATCGTTGATCCGGCCGATTATCCGCAGGTGCTCAAGGAGATCAGGGCGCAGGGCAACAC
>DIKT01000011.1:13983-38775 GCA_002424635.1 Desulfobulbaceae bacterium UBA5611 | reverse complement strand
ATTGCGGTGCTCTTATCCGGCAGCGGCAGGACCCTTGATAATCTTCATGAGCGTATCAAGGCGGGAACGCTGAATGCTGAGATCCAGGTGGTGATTTCCAATGTCCGCGACGCCAAGGGTTTAAGCAAGGCGCAGAAGTATGGATATCCGGCCTTTCATGCCAAAAAAAATGAGGCGATCAATCCCATTCTGGCCAATTACCCGCTTGATATTATCTGTCTGGCCGGCTTCCTGAAGCTCTATACGCCCCCTCCGGCCCTGGCCCGGTCGGTGATGAATATCCATCCCTCCTTGATTCCGGCTTTTGCCGGCAATGGCTTTTATGGCTCCCGGGTCCACCGGGCCGTCAGGGCGCGGGGTTGCCTGGTCAGCGGTTGTTCAGTCCATTTTGCCAGTGAGGTCTATGATGAGGGGCCGATTATAGTGCAGAAGTGTGTCGAGCTTGATTATGAGGATACCGCCGACATTATTGCCACCAAGGTTTTTGCGGCAGAGTGTGAGGCCTACCCCGAGGCCCTCAACCTGGTTGATGAAAAAGGGGTGGAATTTTTCTGGAAGCGGGTACAGCCATGAACAATGAATCGCGTATTATTCTGACAGCCCAGGATATGGAGCTGGCCTTAAAAAGAATTGCCCTGCAGATCGTCGAGCGCAATCGGGCGGTCTCTGAACTGGCCATCATCGGCATTCATACTTGCGGGGTGGATCTGGCCCAGCGCATCAGAAATATTATCCAGGAGCAGGAAGGGGTGGCCATCCCTTTCGGCAGCCTCGACATTACCCTCTATCGCGATGACTGGAGTCTGATCTCGCAGAATCCCGTGGTCCGGACCACTGATATCCTGTTTGCGGTGGAAGGCCGCCGGTTGATTCTGGTGGATGATGTCCTGTATACCGGCCGTACCATCAGGGCGGCCATGGAAGTAATTATGGATTATGGCCGACCGCATTCCATTCAGTTGGCGGTGCTCGTTGATCGGAGCGGGCGAGAACTGCCTATCCAGGCCGATTATACCGGCATGCAGACCTCGGTGCTTCCCCATGAGCGCATTCAGGTCTTACTGAAAGAACGTGGCGGTCTTGATCAGGTGGTCATTCAGAACAAGAACTGATGGGTGAACGAAATCCTCTTTTTGCAAGATTCCCTGATGACAGCCTGAAAGGACCGGAGGCGGCGGCCGCTCCGGGTCATCAGGAAGCGGACTATGGTCTATCCTTTATCTGTTGAGTGCCACAACATCGCGCACACTTTTATGTGCCACGACATCGTCACAGGTAGTGGGTAGAGCGTGCGAAACCCAACAAAATCAGGTACAGGTCAGGTTGCTCTGCGGCTCTATACAGCTTTTTGTTAGGTTTCGTTTCACTCGTTATGGCACATTTTATTGTAAACGATGTTGTGGCACTCAACATTTATCTGATTCAGGCGGCATCTCTTCATTACCATATTACCAACCAGCTTTACTTCTCGGGATTTAGCCGCCTTATCTTCGGGCCTTTTGCACTTTAAGTCATCTCCTGAATAATTTTACCAATTGAAACTTATGGAATTACTTGCCCCTGCCGGTAATATGGAGTCCTTTCGGGCTGCCGTGCAAGCCGGTGCTGACGCGGTTTATGTCGGCGCCCCTGGTTTTAACGCCAGGAATCTGGCCCGCGATCTCCGTCTGGAAGAAATCGCCGCCATGATCCAATATTGTCGGCTACATGGGCTGAAATTATACCTGGCAGCCAACAGTCTGGTCCGGGAGCAGGATCTGCCCCAGGTCATTGAGACGCTGGCTATCCTCGATGAGTTAAAGCCTGATGCCCTGATCGTGCAGGATCTCGGCGTGATCAAACTGGTGCAGGATCATTTCCCCGCTCTGGTGCTCCATGCCTCAACCCTGATGGCTGCCCATAATTCTGATGTGGTCCGCTCTTTCACCGCTATGGGCTTTGAGCGGGTGGTGCTCGCCCGGGAGCTGACCATAAAAGAGATCAGCGCCATCTGTAAAAAGACCGAAACCGAGATCGAAATCTTTGTCCATGGGGCCATGTGCTTTTCCTATTCCGGGCTCTGTCTTTTTTCCTCATTCCTGGGCGGCAAGAGCGGTCTGCGTGGCCGTTGCGTCCAGCCTTGTCGCCGGCAATATACCTGGGATGCCAAAGGTGGCGGCAAAGGGGGCCTGAAAGGCGGCCGTAAACCTGCGGCCGGTGGTAAGGGCGGCTACCTCTTCTCGATGAATGATCTGGGCGGGCTTGAGGCCGTGCCTTTACTGGCTGAGGCCGGAGTGGCTTCTTTGAAGATTGAAGGGCGGTTGCGCACCGCCCATTATGTCTCCCATGTGGTGCAGGCTTACCGGTTGGTGATTGATGCCGATGCGGCCGGCTTGCCGGTTGCCCTCAAAAAGGCCGGGCAGCTGGCCGACAAAGCCATGAGCCGCAAGGTGACGCCCGGTTATTTCCAGTCGCCGCAGCCACTGGAGGCGATCACTCCTTATCATTCCGGTAATACCGGGCTGCATCTGGGCCGCCTCGATGCGGTGGTGCAGAAAAAAAGTGGTTGTTATGGCAGTTTGACTTTAAAGGATGATCTGGAGACTGGTGATCGCCTGCGGCTGCATCTGGAATCATCCGGTGAGCGGCACAGCTTCACTCTGCAGGAGATGCTCAAAGGCAAGGATCTGGTGGAGCAGGCCCTGGCGGGTGATAAAGTTCAGATTAGTCTGCCGCCGGATCTGGTTGCCGCCGGCGCCAAATTGATAGATCTTTATAAAGTCGATGTCCGTAGCAGGCCACAGGTCAGTGATATTGAATTCGGGCTGCCCGATAACCGGGCAATGCAGGATCTGATCAGCAAGGCCCAGGAACATCTGCGGGCCGGCATTGCCACTATTCGCCGGACTGTCTGTACGGCGGGCAGCGAGGACACAAGACCGCTGGCAGTGGACCGGGTTATCAGAAGTGATAATAGAATTCGCCGAGCCGGGCCCCAGAAAAGCGGCCCGGTCAAGGTCAAGCTGCCTCTTGATTGGTGGCTGAAGACCGATTCCCTGAAGCTGTTACAGGATCGTCTGCCCTTTACCCCTGATCGTTTTCTGCTGTCTCTGGATAAAACCAATGTCAGCCAGGTGGGCCAGCTGAAACGCTATATGGGCTCCGGCATTCGTAATATAACCTGGTGCCTGCCGCCGGTGCTCTTTGAATCCGAGCTGGCCCAGGTGCAGAAGCAGCTGACCATCCTCGTGCGTTCCGGTTTCAAGAGTTTTCAGATCGGTCATATCAGTCAGGCCTGGATGTTTCAAGGGGAAAGGGTCCATTTATCCTCTGATTATACCGTCAATCTCATGAACAATCAGGCCATGGCGGCGCTTGACCATCTGGGGGTGGAGGCGGCGCAATTGTCCATAGAAGCAGACCGGAAGCTGCTGGCCAATATTATCAAAGGCAGTCGGGCCCAATCGCAGCGTATTCGTAAGGGTCTGACGGTCTATGGGGCTCCGGCCCTGTTTACCGCCAGGCTGGCGGCCCGCCATTTCCAGTATGATCGCGTGCTGCTCAGCCCCAAAGGGGAGTCTTTCACCATGCACAGGAAAGACGGATTGGTCAAGACTGTGCCCTGCCGTCCTTTTTCGCTGTTGCCCTATCTGGGCGAATTGCGGGATATGGGCCTGGATTACGTCGTCGTTGATCTGTGTAATCTACCCACCGGTCAGCAGGATATGCTGGCCTTGGCCGACAGGCTCAGCGGAGTGGCGCGGGTGGGTAAGTTGCCGACCTTTAATTATCTCGGCACTCTGGAGTAAGGATGCTGCCGGGCATAATTGTTCAGATTACAGCAAATGCCTAACATATTACAGAAAATGTATGTTAAGGCTCAGGCAGCCGGCAATATCTGTTGACTTTTTATTCCGGGCATATTAAATATCTTGTTTCTTTTAAGAAAAAATCTGGTATTTTGTACCGGTATTTTATAAAATATATTTTTGCCGGAAGATCCGGTTTACAATTGAGCAAGTCAACAACAGGAGAATTTCGTGGCTAATCATAAATCTGCAGAAAAAAGAAATCGTCAGGCAACAGCACAACGTTTACGTAATCGTGCCATCAAATCACGGATGAAAAATGTAATCCGGTTGGTGGATGAGGCCGTTGCCGCAGGTTCTGTTGAGATGGCCCAAGAGGCATTAAAAGTTGCCATTCCCGTTATCGCCAAGACTGGCGGCAAGGGCACCATTCACAAGAAGAATGCCTCCCGTAAGGTCTCCCGTTTAACCAAGCGTGTCAACAATATGCAGGCTGCTGTAACTGCATAACTTTTTTGACAGGTGTTCGAGATCGAGTAGAACGCCGCATCAGTTTGGATAGGCCATTATAAGGTCATGGAGTCATTAGATTTCATGGCCTTTTTTTATGCGTTTTCATTAAAAATAATATGTGGTACATTCGGTGCCCATAAGAAGGATTCGTGACGGAATGGCGGTACGGTTCATTGTCATTGCGCCTCTGTTTTCTGATGTCTCCATTAAATAAGAATGACTTTTCTCTTGGCCTCGTGCTTATCCAGAAAAGCTCATCGGCCTTATAATTCTCTTGCGGATCAGTCAGCATGTCACAACAAAAACATTTCCCCGACCTGGAGGCCTTTCAGCATCTGCAAGCGCAGGCCGGCCTGGTCCCTGTCTATCGCAAAATAATTGCCGACCTTGATACGCCGCTCACCCTGTTTGCCAAGGTGGCCGAAAATCAGCAGCATGTCTTTCTGTTTGAAAGTATGGAAGGGGGCGAGAAATGGGGCCGCTATTCTTTTATCGGCTTTGATCCGCTGGTGACCTTTTCCTCCAAGGGCCGCCATATTGATATCTGCACCATTCATGATGATGGCCGGCAGGAACAGCTGCAATATGATGGCGATCCGTTAAAGGCCCTGAAAGAGCTGGTGGAAGGCTTTGCCGCCGCCGAGGTGGATGGCGAGCTCCCCCGGTTTTGCGGTGGGGCAGTAGGGTTTCTTGGCTATGATATGGTCCGCTTTATGGAAGAGCTGCCGGATGTCAAACCACCGCTGGCCTTTCCTGATTCGTCTTTTATGGTGCCGAAGATGGTTCTGGTCCATGACAGTTTCCGCCAGACCGTGACCGTGATCTGCTGGGTGCGACTGAGCGCAGAAGGGGATGTCTCTGCTGCCTATAGCGCCGCCACTGCTCGTATTGACGAGGTCGTGGCCCGGCTGCAGGCGCCGGTGCCGGAGGCTTTTATGACCTCGAATATCGATGGATGTCCTTCTCGGCATGAGTTCAGCTCCAATATGAAGCCGCAGCAGTTTAAGGACATGGTGGAACGGGCCCGTGATTATATCAAGGCCGGTGATATCATCCAGGTGGTCTTGTCGCAGCGTTTTTATACCCGAACCGAGCTGGCCCCGCTGACTCTTTACCGGGCCCTGCGCCATATTAATCCCAGCCCCTATCTCTTCTTTCTCAAGCTGGACGAACTGGTGCAGATCGGTTCCTCGCCTGAGATTCTAGTGCGCAAGGATGGCGAGAATATTGAGTTGCGGCCCATTGCCGGGACCAGAAAGAGGGGCGTAACTCCGGCTGAAGATGAGGCCTTGCGCCTGGAGTTGCTGGCAGATCCCAAAGAGCGGGCCGAGCACCTGATGCTGGTGGATCTCGGTCGCAATGATGTGGGCCGGGTAGCCCGCGACGGCAGCGTTGAGGTCAAAGAGCTGCTGGTGGTGGAAAAATACAGCCATGTGATGCATCTGGTCTCGGCTGTCCATGGCATCATTGCCGAAGGCAAGGATCAGTTTGATGTGCTCGATGCCTGCTTTCCTGCCGGCACGGTCAGCGGGGCACCCAAGATCAGGGCCATGGAGATAATTGAAGAGCTGGAACCTGAACGGCGCGGGCCGTATGCCGGGGCCGTCGGTTACTTTGGTTTTTCCGGTAATATGGATTTCTGCATCACGATCCGCACCTTTGTCATGCAGGGCCAGGACCTATGGATTCAGGCGGGGGCAGGCATTGTCTATGATTCTGATCCGGCCAGCGAGCTTGAAGAGACCATCAATAAATCCATGGGCTTAAGGCGGGCGGTTGAGCTGGCGGAAAAGGGTTTTTAGGAGCCGTTAGCAGACAAGCAAAGTCTCCTCCTTGCTTGTCTGCTCTACGGCACCTTATGCCGCTTTTTAGTAAACAGCCGGATTGGCTGTTTACTAAAAAGCGGCGTCTAGCCAATAAAGGCTATTGCCTGCTTGATTAGCAACTGGATATTGAGCCACAACATCGCGCACACTTTTATGTGCCAAGATATCGTCACAAGTAGGTTGGGTAGAGTGAAACGAAACCCAACAAAATCAGGGGCAGGTCAGGTTGCTCTGCGGCTCTACACAGCTTTTTGTTGGGTTTCGTTTCACTCTACCCAACCTACTTTGATCTGCGTTTATTTGTATCTATTTTGTAGTATGGCTTTTGTTGATGTTGGGTTGTTGTGCCCTACCTAACCTGCTTGTGCGCGATGTTATGACACATTTTTTTGTAAACGATGTTGTGGCACTCAACAACTAGCCAATAACAAACGGCCAATCTACTCCGGCTGTTTAGTTAAAAAGCGGCATCAGGCCAATAAAGGCTATTGCCTGCCTGTTTAACAACCGGCCAATAACAAAAAAACAAAACTTTAATCCATCAACACCTCCTTAGTTATAAAGGTTAAGCATGCTGGTCATCATCGATAATTACGATTCATTCACCTATAATATCGTCCAGACTATAGCCGGGAACAGCGCGGCCATGGGGGATAAGGCAGAGATCAAAGTCTTCAGGAATGATAAGATTACCCTCCAGGAGATCGAGGCCCTGCAGCCCGAGCGGTTGTTGATCTCCCCCGGCCCCTGTACACCGGCACAGGCCGGAATCTCAATTGCCGCCATCAAGTATTTTGCCGGCAAGATTCCCATCCTCGGGGTCTGTCTTGGTCATCAAGCGATGGGAGAAGCCTTTGGCGGCATAACAGTGCGGGCCAGACGAATCATGCACGGCAAGACCTCGCCCATTTCGCATGATGGTAAGGGCATTTTTAATTCCCTGCCCAGTCCCTTTGAGGGCATGCGCTATCACTCGCTGGTAGTGGAAGAGGCGTCCCTGCCGGCTTGCCTGGAGATCAGCGCCCGCAGCGATGAGGGTGAGCTGATGGGACTCAGGCATAAGACCCTGGCCATTGAAGGGGTGCAGTTTCATCCCGAATCAATCATGACTCCAGCCGGCATTACCCTGCTGAAAAATTTTATGCGCCCTGATTACCTCTCGCTTCTCCGGGCTTAAGTGATAATGTAAGATTGAAGAGTGTCTTTGAAAAATGAGGATTTTTGTTCAAAATCAAGGCATTGTGATAAATTTTACCGCAGGCATATAGTTGATATTCCGAGGATAAAATTCTGAGCATAACGCCGAGTTTGGGCGAAAAGACCATTTTTCAAGGCACCCTTGAAGCATAGATACGTTAGCATCACCACAGTGCAGGCTGTTTGCTTGCATTGACCGACCATCAACCATGTTCATCGTAAAATAATATGGATATCAAACAGGCAATTGCCAAGGTCATCATCCATCAGGATCTCAGTGAAGATGAGATGGTCGATGTCATGAATGAGATTATGGGAGGTGTGGCAACTCCGGCCCAGATCGGTTCGTTCATTACCGCCTTGCGGATGAAAGGAGAAACGGTAGCCGAGATTACCGGGGCGGTGCGGGTGATGCGGGCCAAGGTGACCCCGATTGCCACCGGCGTTGATATCAACCAGGGCGGCATTCTGGTCGATACCTGCGGCACCGGTGGTGACAGTTCCGGCACCTTTAATGTCTCGACGGCCTCGGCCTTTGTGGTGGCGGGGGCCGGTATGATGGTGGCCAAACATGGCAACCGTTCCGTGTCCAGCCATTGCGGCAGCGCCGATGTCCTGGAAGCCGCCGGCGTCTCCTTGAACCTGACCCCGGAACAGATCGGCCGCTGTGTGCGGGAGGTCGGTATTGGCTTTCTCTTTGCCCCGGCCTTACACGGAGCCATGAAATATGCCATCGGCCCGCGGCGGGAAATCGGCATCCGGACCATCTTTAATATCCTCGGGCCCCTGACCAACCCGGCTGGCGCTAATGTCCAGGTGGTAGGGGTCTTTGCGGCCGACCTGACCGAGCCCCTGGCCGAAGTCCTCGGCCGCCTGGGTTCGAAACGCGCGCTGGTGGTCCATGGAGAGGGAGGGCTGGATGAATTGACCGTTACCGGCAGCACCAGGATCTCTGATCTCAATCAGGGCCAGGTGAGCACCTATGCCATTACCCCGGAACAATTGGGCCTGACCCGCGCCAGTCTTGCAGATCTCCAAGGCGGAGCAACGCCGTTGGAGTCAGCCGCGCAAATGCGGGCCATCTTTGGCGGCGAGCAGGGAGCTAAACGGGATATGGTCCTTATCAACAGCGGGGCCGCTCTGATGGCCGCAGGTGTTAGCGCTGATCTGCAGGCTGGGGTCAACAAGGCGGCTGAGATTATCGATTCCGGCAAGGCCTTGGCCAAGCTCGAACAGTTGGTGAGCTTTTGCCGGGAACTGAGCTGATTTTTTCGATTAATATGCGCATGGCTGGTTATATTTAGATATACAAAGATGTAGACCTATGATTTTAGATACTATCGTTGCCCGAAAGAAAGAAGAGGTCAGCCTGCTCAAGGCCACAGGGATCCATCTCCCGCCTCAGTTTGCCGATAAAACCATTGATCCGCCCCGCGGCTTTCGGCAGGCGCTGATCGATTATCCCGGAGTGGCCATTATCGCCGAGGTTAAAAAGGCCTCGCCCTCAAAAGGGGTGATTCGTCCTGATTTTGACCCGGTGGCCATTGCCAGGGCCTATGAAGATAACGGCGCCCAGGCCATATCGGTATTGACCGATGAACAGTTTTTTCAAGGCAGTCTGCTCTATCTGCTACAGGTGCGGGCCGAAGTGAAGCTGCCGGTATTGCGCAAGGAATTTATCATTGATGAGCTGCAGATTGAAGAGGCCCATGTCCATGGGGCCGACGCCATCTTGCTCATGGCCTCTATTTTGGATGCCCATCAGTTACGGGATTTTCAGGCCTGTGCCCGCGAGTATGGAATGGACTCGCTGGTGGAAGTCCATGATGAGCACGAGCTTGAGGTGGTGCTCGGTGTCGGTTGCAGCCTGATCGGGGTGAATAACCGCAATCTTAAGGATTTCTCCATGGATATTGAAACGACCTTCCGGCTGAAAAAAATGATCCCGGCTGATATTCCGGTCGTCGGTGAGTCCGGCCTGAAAACACAGGCTGATCTTGAACGTCTGCTTAAGGCAGGTATAACGGCGGCCCTCATCGGCGAAACCTTGATGCGAGGTCATGACGGCGGTAATACCTTACGGGGCCTGCGTGGCCTGTAAGGATTATAATAACATTAAAAGAGGAAGATATGGGCGGTAGAACCAGAGTAAAGATGTGCGGCATTACCAATAGTTATGATGCCGAAGAAGCTGTGTCAGCAGGTGTTGATGCCCTTGGTTTTATTTTTGTCGAAGAAAGCCCGCGTTATGTGTCGCCGGAAAATGCCCGGGGCATTATTGCCAATCTGCCGCCCTTTATTGATTGTGTCGGTGTCTTTGTCGACCGCGATCCCAGGGAAGTTGAAGAAATTATTTCCTATTGCGGACTGTCCTATGTGCAGTTACATGGCTGCGAAGAAGCAAAATATTGTGAACGGATGGCCCGCTTGACCACTCCTTGCAAGGTGATCAAGGCCTTCCGGGTTGGCGATGATACCCAGGGCGAGGTCTTTACTCCCTATAACGAGGTGGCCCGGGGCTTCCTGCTGGATACTTACAGCCAGGGCCTGGCAGGAGGGACCGGCATGGTCTTTGATTGGCAGATCATTGAGCGGCTGCGTCTGCAATTGCCCTTTATTCTGGCGGGCGGACTTGACCCCGACAATGTGCGGGAGGCCATCAGGCAGGTGCGGCCTTTTGCCATTGATGTCAATTCCGGGGTGGAGCGGACGCCGGGGATGAAGGATGAAACGAAGCTGCACGCCTTTATGGAGCAGGTGCGGCTGGCCGATCAGGATCAGGCTGACTGATCCCGGTTTTTCTTCAGTTACCTATTTTTCTACTTGCCTGTACCCAACTCTTTTTTCTTCAGTTCTTCCAAGCGGTAAAAATCCCGCAAGCGCTGGCGGTAGAACATCCCGGCAGGCCCGGTGGTATGAGGGATGTAGGGTGCTAACCCCTTGTCAGCCGTGTGGCCGGCAACGGCATCAAAACGTACTTTATATTTCTCATCGATCCATGACAGGTGCAGATCAAGGACCGGCCGCATCACTGATATTTTGCCATCGGCATCCCTGCCTAATTGTATTGCTTCCCAGCGGCGCATGGTATAGCCCTGATACCAGATGCCTTTTTTCTCCTCGCCATTGATTTTATCCCGCATGGTGGGCGGACGGGTGGTAGTAAAATCAGGGTTGAGATTGTATTCTAAAAAGCTTTCCACTTCCCAACTGCCCTGAGTCGTTAGTTTCCAGAATTGGTCATATGCCCTGGTGTCATTGCGAAGCAGGTTATTGCCGGTATCATTGAAAGCCCATTGGGCATGGCAGACCTGACAGTCGATTGCCTCCTGATAGGCGGTATGGGCTGGATTACGCATCAGCGGCAGGTCGTGGTACTTGTTATCACCCTTGGAATATAACAGGTATTGGCCATTGTCCTGCGATACGTTGAGGGGCAGGGCTTGGTCCAGATTGGCTTGGAGATGGCAATCCTGGCATGTGACCGCCGCTGTCCGTGGTTTATTCATCAGTTCAGCACCGCTATGGCAATCCACACAGATCATGCCTTTTTGTTGATGAATATCCGGTACTAATTGATGGTACTCAACGCCATAAGGCCGGACCGTCAACTCCTTGCTGAGAAATGGCGTGCGGTATTCTTCATTAAAATCATGCTCAAAGCGACCATGGTAATCCGCCCCGACCCAGTTGCCATAATGACATTGCAAACATTGCTTGTCGCCGGGTGTTGCCAAAAAAGTATGAGAAGTAGGGGAGCCCTTGCTAAAATCGAGATGACAGGCAGCACAGCCGGTACCATGCTTGACGTCGGGATAGGGATCGCCGCTGAAATAAGGGTGACAACGCAGGCAGCGCCGCCGCAGCAGATCATCCGCTAATTGCAGGATTGTCTCCGGGGTATCAGCCACGGGGATTTTGGTAAGATCAGTCAGCTTTTCCTCAGCACCAAAAGAGGTGCGCACCAGATTGATCTTATTGGCCAAGGTAAAATGCATGGATTGCGCCGACCCGGCCACCTGGTCCGCATGACAGGTACCGCAGGTTTTGTTCATCGCAGAAGGATGGGCTGGCTGGGCAATCAGGCCGTCATGAGCAATCTGCTGATTATTGTCGGTCTCGTTGCCATTATGGCAGGTTGAACAGGAAAAGTCATGGTTATGATCAAGCTGTGCCATATGACAGCGTTGACAACCGTTGTGCTCAGGATTGACAATAGCAGGAGTGGCAATTTCTGCTTCCTGGGCTTGCTCCGAGGTTGTGGTAGGTTCTGAACAGCCTGCCAGGAAGAGGATAGTAATAAAAAAAAGCGACAGAAAGGACATGATAAATGGAGGAGCCTGATAGCTCAAAAAAATCTTTTTGGTAGAATTCTATAATACGCAAATGAAGGGATCGGCGACAGTCTTTAAGGCCCCAAATTATCAATGAGTTACTCTGATCCGATCTTGACACACTACCATAAAATTGATAATTACTAGAATAACTTTTCTACAGTTATCTGATTAAGCCGATATAGCTCATTTGGTAGAGCAACTGATTCGTAATCAGTAGGTCTGCGGTTCGACTCCGCATATCGGCTCCAGTTAAAATCAAGCTCTTAGCTCACTTCGAGTTAAGGGCTTTTTTGTTTGGTTAAATGCCAGATGAGGTTGATAAAGTTTGACCAGCTTTGACGATCTAATGCATGAGGTATACCGCTTGGGCAATCACAAAAAAGGTCAGTTTTCTTCGGTCGGTAGGAGATACCCAGGGCATTAAAAATATCAAGGAATAGATCTAATTACAGCTATTGAATCTTTCAAATCACCAATGAAAAAATATTTTTGCAAATTTATAGACATATTGCCAATTAGGAAAGGCCAGTGAGAACTTATTAAGTTTGTCTTCTAAATGTGATATCAATTCCTCGGTAGGTGTGCATTCTTGAATGATGTTGTTGTCAAGCACCATTGATTTGTATATGATTTTCAATATTTTTATAATGTTTCTTGATATTGGAATTCTTTTTTATCAACAGTTGCCTTGAATAAACGATAATAGCTGTGCGATTTTACCCCTTCAAACTGAGCCAGTTCAACGATATTGCTACCATCTTTGAAAAACACATCTTCTGAAATGCTTTCTGGATAAGGTTCCGTATAGAATACTTTTCGGATACCTGATTGATATATTTTCTTAGCACATAGCTCACAGGGAAAAGTAGTTGTAAATATCGTCCCACCCTTAATACCAATACCTCCTAGAATTGCATTTTGTAGAATTGCATTTTCTTCTGCATGAAGAGCACGACAATATTCTAGCCTTTTTGGTGAAAATTTTGATTGTATCATTGAAGACAACTGATCAGCAGCAACCTCAGAAATATTATTACCTTTTAACCAGTCAGATAATTCTTCAAGGTTCTCTGTTTTTTTAGTTGTATTGAATGAGGAATATTGGTCTTTATAACAAAAGCTATTGTTATTGGAACCCTTATTGTTAAGTTGAATAAAACTTAACAGGCCCTTTTCATCCTTAATTGTGCTAATAGGAAATGAATTATTTGCTATGTTTAAATCACTGATTTTTCGTTGACCGCAAGGTATTTGTCCACTGCCGACATCATTCCAACCAGCTCCTACTATATAACCTTCAGGGCCAACTATAATGGCTCCCACTTGGCGAGAGATACAATTTGATTTAAGGCTCATGCTATAAGCTTGATGCATGAACAATTCATGATTTGAGGGTGAGATGCACCCGGGTTGTCTTATTAGGGCATAATATTTAGCTAATTTCTGACCAAACCTTCCTAGGTTTGTGTCATTATTGACGGAAACATCAGAAAGGTAAACGCATCTACTAACATTTTGTTTATAAAATTCTCTTTTACCAATTCCTTGACCTTGGTCCCTCTCATCCCGCTCTTCATTCCAGTTTTTTCTGGAAGATCTTATTTTTAAATGAGAATTGATAGATAGCAAGAAAAACTCATAGTATCTGTTACGAAAGAATTCCACTTCGTATGGATTTCTAAAAGCTTCAATTACAAACTCTTTATGAACAGTTATGTCAAACTTACTACGGCCTTTATATCTGTAAAATTTAATAAGATCATTAGCTTCATCTGCCAGTGTAATAAGTGACTTTGCATTTTCTCTATCAAAATCAGTTTGAAAATCAATTGGATTTCCGCACCTACGAATGTTATCTCCAAGATTTTGTAATAGCTGGCCTAGTTCGTTTGGCGGCAGAATAGTCTTTATCTTTTTATAGAATTCATTAATTGAACCGAGAAATTCCTCATATATATCGATATTCGCTTTTGACAGTTTGTATAATTCTCTTCTCTTGATAAGAGAGTCTATTTCTATAGATTTTTTGTATTTTGAAGTGTTAAAATAATAGTTATCAGCAATTTTCTTTAGGTCAGGATGTACTATTTTTGAACTTTGTTCCATCAAGCTTATAATAGTTTTTTTCAATAACATGTCAGTCATTGATATGTGCTTGAAACTGCTCCCCTTATATTTTTCCAAAATTACTAGTGTTTCTCTGATATCTAAATATTCTTTTAATCTTTTTGTTTCTTGCTGTATATTTTGTAATATCTGCTCTTTGTCACTCTTTAACAAGCTTGGCTTTTCATACTTTTCTTTTAAATTCTTAATTTTAGAATAGATGAATTCAATTTTTTGCTCAAATTTTGGTAGAACTTTTGTTGTCTTTTTGTCTATATATTTGTTTAATACCTTGTGGTAAAAATTTGCCGCTGTAGTGCAACCACTGCTCAATGGACCTGTAATTCCAATTATAACAAAGCCTCGATTTATATCATGAAGTATATTTGACATTATCTCTCCAGAAATTTATTTTTCTATGACCAACGTTCAAGGTCAGGGGCGCGGCGCGGCTTTATCGCGCAGCTTCCCTTGCACCGCAGGGTTAGGCCGGGATGAGCGATTCAGAAACATACTTTCCGACCAACATAGATGCATGATGCGCTCCTACAGCATCGGTCAATGTCACCGCTTCATCGCCATATCGAACAGCAGCCCGTGTCTGCAATTTATCAATGATTCCATCTTCTAGTGGCTTCATCCCCCCTGTACTTGCAAGATCAATGAGACCTTGAATGTCATGGTTGAACGGAAATGAAATGCCTTTAACTTTCAGGAAGGACTTGATGAGTTTTTCACTCGCCTGGGCCGAAGACCATTTCGACTGCCCATAGTGAGGCGGGACGGAGAAGATATGCCGTACGGATGCATGAATATCCGACAAGGCTTCGGGTATGTATGGGTTCCCTGCAACGTACTCAATTGCGTGCATGCAATCGAGGGCATGTTTGAAAAGTTCGAGAATGTTGCAGCATTCTTCATCCGAGAGGTGTACGGCAAGACCAGGCGGAAAGTCGTTAATCAGTGTTAGCAAGTTTGTAATGGGGGGCTGTCTGTCGGTGCGCAAATTTGGCTCATTAGCGTAACGGCTTAAGTCTCGCTCAACGACACATCGGATAGTTCCGTAAATACGAGGCAAACGAATTTCCCATGGATCGCCTCTCAGTAGGATGACCACAGATCCCGGACCCATGAATATCTTTTGACGATCGCCGTATCTATCGTCAAACCACTTGCGGATGTGCGCGGCAGCATCTGCTCCGGTATAGACGCCTGATGCTCCTGTCTCCGGGCAGGGGAACATTGGTATCTCCAACTGGAATAATTTCGAATACTCTCTAGCGGCATGGAGCGCCCTTGCATGTATTTGCACACTCGTTGCTCGGAGTTGAGCATCGATCCTTTCCATTACGCGATGAAATTCATCGTGTGTTGTTGGAATGCGAGTCATGGTCAATGGAAAACCTAACGCCGGCCATAACCGGACGCAAAAAGCAGAGTGAAGCGGCGCTTTTTGCGTCCGGTTATGGCTTTGTTAGCTGCTGCCATTTTGCCACGCTCTCTGATGTAAAAATCGGGAACGCATTTCCTCGGCCAGTACTAAACGATACCTGGTAAACAGGATCTTTGTCGTATGTTGTTGAATCAATGCTAACCATTTCACCTGCATCAGGAATTTCCTTGTAGGTAGCGTTGCCGCCATAAAAAGTAAGGCCTTTCTTGGCGAGTGCGATAAAACCTGCGTCGTATGTAACCGGCCTGTTATTATTAAGCATATTTCTCAAAATTTCCTCTACTTCGCCTGGAGGTATGAAACCTAGGTGCAAGCGAAATGAGATACTTTCACCTGCGTCGAGAGTTTGAGGAAAAGGGAAAAACTTGTTCAATGCGTCAGTTGCCCCACCATCAAGCCCTTTAAAATATGATACTCCTTGGCTTTCAATCTTTTGAACAGAATACGATGTGATAGATAGTTTCACTTTTCCCGTATTTGAAACAGTAAAAATCCAGGGAATTTGAATTGCATGAGATTTGTCCAAGTTGTCTGATAGTCGGAGTATTCCCCCACCGGATTCTGGTGTGGCTGTAATACTCAGAGCTTCCTGACTATCGACTTTGTCCTTGTAGTAAGGCATTACTATTGCTGCGATGGCTACCAATAGTCCCAATATTGCCATTCCGCGAGCAAACCAGTCAGGTCTTGTTCTTTCGCTCAAATTCGATGCTCCTTTTACAGCTAACCAAGTATAACCAGACCGCGCCAATGAACTTGCCGCGTAGCGGGGCTGTCGTTCTCGCGGTCTGGGTTAATACTTTTGTTAACTTTTTTTTGTAATTATATTGTCTAGTTCAACAAGATAACTCATACCAGATTCTTGTTTTAATGCTTCTACCTTCCTGAGCTGATTGGCAAAATTCATTGCTGTGTCTGCCCCAGCAAGGAGAGAACCTGAAATTAAACCAGCCAAATCTGTTGGAGGTTTACCAGCAAGGACCCTGAGCCCTTTGGTCGCTGTAGTTAATATATTTCTAAATCTATCTTTTCTCTCTTTTTCTAACTTGTGAACCAAATGCTGCCACAACGCGAATAAGCAAGGATATACCATATGCCTTACACAAAAACAATCACCGACAAAACGTGGCCCGGTTCTGGGAGCGATACACGGAAAAGCTCAAGGAACGCGGGGTTAAATAGACCGTTATGCGCTGATAGTGGTGCGAGCCGAGTTCCAAGGGATCAAACTTGACATGACCGTGCTTGAGATACCAGCATCGATTAGCCCCTTTTAAATAGGGGACTCCCGTCAGTGCGTGTTTTTTTGTGAAATATTCATTCAGGAAGGATTTTCCTGATTTTGATCTCAAGTATTAAGGCGTACGGAGTAACTCGAAGTCGGGGTCGGGCCACGCCAACCAGTTTAAAATTAAAGATTAATGTCCAAGGAATAGGCGTCTGAGGCCCTATATCGTCTTTTTTGCTGTCAAAATTGGCAATATAGATTCCCATCCCTTCTCGAAGATGAAACCCTTCTTCGTTTTCAAGAACCTTTCCATTACAAGATTGAGCAGGGATGCTCTTTTATGGCAACGGTGAGTAAGAAGATGCCATATATGTCCCGGCAGATAATGCCTCTTTGCTCTTGCCATGACGCCTGTCAATGTGTCTATATTTGCATTTTTTGCCCAAAAAACATTACTATAGGCCAAAAATACGGGGTGTTTATTGGATTTTCTCTTTTATTTCTATGCTGTTAGCGCGGCCCGACCCCGTTGCATAATAAAAAGAAAGCGGGAAGGCTGCTAGAAGGAAAGATTTGGGACCAATATCCTTTGAAAATTATCAGGGAGTAGAGGGTGTAAAATAGCTCGGTATCAGATCAGGTCTAAACTATTTCATTTTATGATTTTCACCCAACGAAATTCCCAAAATATTGGGTTGGTTCTCTTTTCTGTTTTCAAAATTAACATATGTGCATTGTGACATGGAAACAGAGGGTTACAGTTGGATCATCTCAGCTGGCGGAGGGGTTGCATTGATATTGCTCACGCTGCCACTTGTTGTTGATATAGATACTTCTGAAACCCCGCAAAGAACTTCCCTATATCCTCAGGCTTGCCCAGATCAGCAACGGCGTCAGGTATTGAGTCATGATACTTGAGCTTCAACAACGGCGAGAGTTTTTCCTGCGCCAGTTCCTCTACTCCGACATTCACGTAATGGGCAAGCACGAAGTCGAGGAAGGTCTGCTGTTTGGTGTTGAAGTGCTGAGTGATATTAACCCTGGCCTTTGATGCCCGTTCTTCACGGGTCAGCGGTGGTAGGGCATAGGCTACATGAGCCAGCACGTCAAACAGATCGCTTTTCTCAGCGTCGATGATCTTTTGCATCTCGGCCAGTTGGTCAGGCCCAAAATCCTTTTCTGCCAGCCCTTGCAGAAGTTTTGCCCGAGTCGATGGCAGGCTCCAGATGGTTCGCAGTTCTTCTTCATTCTTGAAAAACTCTGGCAGCTTACCGAACAGCATCTCCATAAATTGCTGCGCTGACATAGGAGTACCGTCAGGGTGCCAGAAGCTCGTCACGGTCATGTGCTGGATGGTGCGCTCCTTGCCATCGGCGAGCTTGATCTTCGCCTTCTTCTTACAGACGCAGGGACGCTGGCCGCAGGTGAAGCATGGCGGGGGTGGTTCTCTGAGACAAAAACAGGGCTGCTGGCCACATACAGGACACGGTTGCGGCGGTAGCTTTACGCACTGGCAAGGGTGACAGCCGCACTTCGAGCAGGCTTCCGGCTCAATCGGTTCACCGTCCCATTCAGGATCGCTGAAATGATGGTGCGCCTTCACGAAGTCGTAGATGGTGAAGTAGTCCTTGCCGTCATAGAGTCTCGTGCCACGTCCGATAATCTGCTTGAACTCAATCATGGAGTTGATCGGTCGCATCAAGACGATGTTGCGGATGTTACGGGCATCGACACCGGTGGAGAGCTTTTGTGAGGTGGTGAGAATGGTAGGGATGGTCTTCTCGTTATCCTGAAAATCCCGCAGGTGCTGTTCACCCAGTTTGCCGTCGTTAGACGTTACCCGTTGGCAATAGTTAGGCTCGTGGCTTTCCTTGATCTGGTTGATAAGGTCACGTACTGCCAGCGCATGATCTTGAGTGGCACAAAATACCAGCGTCTTTTCCCGTTGATCAATCATGGACATGAAGATTTCGACCCGCTTCTTCTCCCGTTCTTTGATCTCGATGATTTTATTGAAATCTTCTTCCTCGTAAAGTCTGCCCTCCTCAATCTCACCCTCTACAATCGTGTCGTCGGGAGTAAAGATGTACTCATCCAGTGTCGTGGAAATCTGCTTCACTCGGAACGGTGTAAGATAGCCGTCATTTATCCCATCCTTCAGCGAGTAGATATAGACCGGCTCCCCGAAATAGGCATAGGTATCCACGTTGTCCTTGCGCTTGGGCGTAGCGGTTAGACCGAGTTGCACGGCAGGGGTGAAATACTTCATGATCTCACGCCAGTTGCTTTCGTCGTTGGCACCGCCACGATGACATTCATCTATAATGATTATGTCGAAAAAATCCTGTGGGTATGCGCCGAAATAGGGGCTGGGGTGTCCGTCCTTGGGAGGGCCACTCATGAAGGTCTGGAAGATGGTGAAGAAGATGCTGCCGTTGGTTGGTACTCGCTCCCTTCGCCGTATTTCATCAGGGGCAATCCGTACCAGTGCATCTTCTGGGAAAGCTGAAAAGGCATTGTATGCCTGATCGGCCAGAATGTTGCGGTCAGCCAGGAACAAGATGCGTGGGCGGCGAGTTGGTTTGCCCTCCTTCTGCCAGTCGGTCAGGTTCCAGCGGCTATGAAACAGCTTCCAGGCGATCTGGAAGGCGATAAAAGTCTTGCCGGTGCCGGTGGCCAGGGTCAGCAGGATGCGCGGCTGCTTGTTGGCAATGGCCTCCAACACACGTTCGATGGCAATGTCCTGATAATAGCGCCCCTGAAAGTAGCCGCCTCGATCCTCAAAGGGCACGGCGGCGAAGCGGTCCCGCCAACTGTTCTGAGTGGAAAAGGTCCGGTTCCACAATTCATCCGGTGTCGGATAGTTCGCCAGCTCTCCCTCGGTGCCGGTGCCCATGTCGATGCCATAGATGCCCTGCCCGTTGCTGGCGTAGGTGAAGCGGATGGCCAACTTGGCAGCATAGTCCTTCGCCTGTCCCACGCCCTCGGTCAGCAGTTTATCCCACGCCTTGGCCTCGATCACGGCCAGCTTGGTGTTGCGATACTCCAGCACATAGTCAGCCGTCAGCGCCTTTCCTCGTTTGCCGTGGCCCTCAATGCGTCCGAGAGTGATGGGATACTCACGCCGGATGCGACTTCCTTCAACCACACCCCATCCAGCGGATTTCAGGGCGGGGTCGATATGTTCGGCTCTGGTTTCGGCTTCGTTCATGGCTTATCCCTTACCGTCTTCCAGCAGTTTTTTGATATGACGATCAAAGTCGGACTCAAACAGCCGATCCTGAACAATCCGGTATTTCTCGTATTCACTCTCGGCAAAGGCTTTGGCAATCTCCTTGGTGACTTTGCCGGGGTTATCAAGAATCTCACGCTGGTTGAACTGTAAAAAGGCCTTCAGTTTATTGGCCCAATCCTCCATCGTCATGGGGATGTTGCGCTCTGCCTGATCCTCGGCATAGTCGAGGTACATGCTCACAAACCGGTCGAGAGATTTCAGCTCTTTTTCGGTAAGATAGTTTTTGGCAACCGACACATCCGGTTTGAGGATTTTGCCATCAGGGGCATTCTTCCAGGTAGTCAGCCCCATTCTCTCTTTGCCACTGTCCGCCCGATTGACGATCAGTTCTGCTGCGGTCTGTCCGTGGATGGCAAAATGGAGCTTATTCTGTACGGCGGCGAAGAATGTTTTGGTGGTTTCTGAATCGGCGCTGTAATCCATTGCCGTGGCATAGATGTCGGTGATCTTCTGGTAAAACTTCCGTTCACTCGCCCGAATCTCGCGGATTTCGGCCAGCAGATTGTCGAAATATTCCTTGTTAAAGAAAGAGCCGTTTTTCAAGCGCTCCTTGTCCAGCACATACCCACGAATAGCAAAGTCCCGCAACACAGCGGTTGCCCATTGCCGGAACTGGGTAGCACGGGCGGAGTTTACTCTGAAACCCACCGCAATGATGGCATCCAGCTTGTAGTGCTCCACCTCGCGGGCGACCTCGCGCGTCCCTTCTTGTTGAACTATCCGGAATTTCCGGATAGTTGCCTCCCTGCTCTGCTCACCGCTTTGATAGATGTTGCCCAGGTGTTCGTTGATTGTCCGCACATCCACATCAAACAGCGCGGCCATCAGCTTTTGCGTCAGCCAGACTGTTTCATCCTCAATGCGCACTTCGATGCTGTTTTCACCGGCCTGTTTGGTGAAGATAAGGAACTCGGCAGTGCTGTTGCGGATTTGCAATTTTTTCTCTTTGCTCATGGGTGGCGTCCTAGAGTTGGCCGCTGAAGGCTTGGTCGAGGATGGACTTTTTCAGGGCGTCGAGGGCGGCGAGTTTCTGCTGGTATATGGCTTCGAGGCGTTGGGTTTCGGCTGAAATCTCCAATAACTTTTCAACAATTTCTTGCTGATGAGCCAGCGGTGGAATTGGAAGGAGGGCTCTTTTAACGAGGTCGCCACTAATGTTTTTAACCACAGAACCACTCGCTAATTGAGCAAACTGCTCTTGTACATAACTCGACGAGAGCAGGTAATAGAAGTAATCCGTGTCGAGAGAATCGTTGAGCCTCAATACGAACCATCCGTCGTGAATACAGCCGGTTGTCTTCATTATGTAGGGTCGCCCATACGACATGGAGTTCGTCAAAATGAAATCACCTTCTTTGACGAATCGTGATTGTTTGGCTCCTTCAGGGGTTATCTTTTGTCCAGTAGAATAAACATATTTCCCGCCCTCTTCGGTGTCACCAATCTTGATCCAATTGACTCCATCATCTGCGGTTGTAAAGAAGTTTTTGATTGGTCTTGGAGAGCTTCCCCTTTCGACAATGCACACTTGGTCGAGGGTACGATCCACCCATCCCTCACCGCGCTGGGTAAAGACGGATTGCAGGTGGCTTTCAAGGAGGGCACGGGCGTTCTGGAGGTTCTTTTCGGCGTTGGCTTTGGCGGTGGCGATGGAGCCAAACGCTTCGTCGAGGATGGTGACGATGCGCTGTTGTTCGGGGAGAGGGGCAATTGGGATATCAATGCCTTTTATGAGGATCATGTTCAATCCACGGCGATCATTCCCGCTGTCACCAGTCATCTGTCGAATTTCCTGATAGCGACCATGAAGATTGGCGTAGAGAAACTCTGGCAGTAATTTTTCCGGGTCCCTTGGGCAGATACTAACTAGAGACTGATTGCAAGTAGCCTGCGTTCGCAACAACGCAACGGTTCCTCGTGTTTTACCTTGTCCGTTTAGCGCAATCATCACTGAATTGACCGGAAGTAGTTTTGCATTTGAGCTTTTCATACCAGCTTCAGTAATGCGTCCTTCGCAGTCGAAGATTTCCCCTTGGTTTATGTCGCCTGAAACTAACCACCTAATTTCACCACCGAAATATTCAGGCTTTGCTCTACTCGGTGTTCCGCCTGTCATCAGACTGCACACATCGCCTATTTTTTTGATCTGCCACCCTGCTTTCATAGCAACGCCCTGATATTCGCCAACACTTCCGCACTCGCATCATCCAGCGCGGCAATCTCATCCATTATAGCCAACGGGCTACGGTGAATGACTTCCTCACCACCATCGGGATTCTTTACCGACAGATCAAAGGTGCTCTGATCAATCTCAGTAACATCAACGCTCCAGCTCTTTGGGGAGTCGGCAAAGGTACTTTGCAATTCGATGAAATCAACCAGGTCTGCATCATTCAACGGATTGGTCTTGCCCATGTTGCGGCCAACGTCAAGCGAGTAGTACCAAACCTTGCGGGTCGGTGCGCCCTTGTCAAAGAACAGCACCACCGTCTTCACCCCGGCCCCTTGGAACGTGCCGCCGGGACAATCAAGCACCGTGTGCAGGTTGCAGCTTTCCAGCAGCAGCTTGCGCAGGCTCACCGAGGCATTGTCTGTATTGGAGAGGAAGGTGTTCTTGATAACCACGCCAGCCCTGCCGCCAGCCCTAAGCATCTTGATGAAGTGCTGGAGAAAGAGGAAGGCGGTCTCGCCGGTACGGATCGGGAAGTTCTGCTGCACCTCTTTACGCTCCTTGCCGCCAAAGGGGGGATTGGCCAGCACGATGTCGTAGCGGTCTTTTTCCTGAACATCGGCCAGGTTCTCGGCCAGGGTATTGGTGTGGATGATGTTGGGGGCCTCAATGCCATGCAGAATCATATTCATGATGGCGATAACGTAGGCCAGCGACTTCTTCTCCTTGCCGTAGAAGGTACGCTCCATCAAGGTCTGCATGTCGTCGGTAGTCAGGTTCGGTTGGGCCTTGAGGTAGTCAAGGGCTTCACACAAGAAGCCTGCCGAACCGACTGCGCCGTCATAGATGCGCTGTCCGATCTTCGGCTTCAACACCTGGATAATGGCCCGGATCAAAGGGCGTGGGGTGTAATACTCGCCGCCGTTCCGCCCAGCGTTGCCCATGTTCTTGATCTTGGCTTCGTAGAGGTGGGAGAGCTCGTGCTTCTCGGTCTGAGAGCGGAAGCGCAGTTCGTCGATGTGGTCGATGATCTCCCGCAGGTTGTAGCCGCTGTGAATCTTGTTCTTGATCTCGCCGAATATCTCACCTATCTTGTATTCAAAGGTATTCGGCCCACTGGCCTTCTGTTTGTAGCCATGCAGATAGGGAAACAGCTTGCGATCCACAAAGTCCCGCAGATCGTCGCCGGTCAGTGCCTTGTTGTGGTCGAGCTTGCCGGCTGCGGTCTTGGGTGCTGCCCAGCTCTCCCAACGGTACGGCTCATCAAGGATGAAGGTGTACTGCTTGCCCTCCAGCTCGGCCTCCATGGCCTTGTCCTGCTCCAGCCCGTCCATATATTTCAAGAACAGTAGCCATGAGGTCTGCTCTGCGTAATCCAATTCACTGCCGCAACCGGCTTCTTTCCAGAGGACATCGTCGATATTTTTGAACGCTTGTTCGAACATGGGCTCCTATCTTTCCTATATGGTGTCAGCTGGTAACCAGCCAAACAAAGTTAAGTTATTTTTTACTCGGGGATCTTATTCTTTTTGAACCAGTTATACAAGTGGGGTAGATGTAGTGAACATTTATACAATAAGGTTTTTAATTCAGTCCTTATTCAACATGGAAAAATTTCCATTTCTATATTGATTAAGCTTGCTCTTTCACGCTCTTTTCGGCCTTCCAAAGTTATTACAAAAACCTCTTATTCAATCTATCCAAATATCTTTGGAAAGTTTGCCCAAAGCCTACTTGTCAGGTTGCAGAAAAGAAGTAGCGCCGGACAAAGCATATGATCAGTTTGGCAATAATAAGATAAAAACCCTGACTTCTAACTTTTAATTAGTTTAAACATCCTTGACTTTTTATATTCGGCAGAGGTAGTATACAGTAATGGTTGTCGTACACGCTTGATAAAGGACTGAAAGAATGGAGAATTACATGCAACGATTGGCTGAAAAACAGATTGCAGGCTGGAAAGATTCGCCGCGTCGTAAGCCACTGATAATTCGCGGGGCGCGCCAGGTTGGGAAAACATGGCTTGTTGAGAATGTTCTGGCACATCAATTTAAGAGCTTTGTCAAAATAGATCTGGAAAAACGGCGCGATTTGCACCCTTATTTCGCAGAGAACCTTTCGCCTCAATCGATACTGAATCATCTGGAATTGACCACTGGGCGAATCATACCCGGTCAGACGCTTCTTTTCTTTGATGAGATTCAGGCCTGTCCGCGAGCACTCATGGCCTTACGCTACTTTCATGAGGAGATGCCGGAACTCCATGTTATAGCAGCCGGTTCATTGTTGGAGTTTGCCTTTGGCGAAATATCCATTCCGGTCGGTCGCGTTCAGTATCTGCATATGCATCCGATGACATTTTATGAATATCTTCTGGCAATGAGCAAAGAGCAGATGGCTGAATACACACTGAATCAGCCGGATGACGTTGCCGGGTCTATCCAGGAAATCATTCTCCGGGAATTGCGAATCTATTTCTTTGTTGGCGGCATGCCTGAATGTGTCAAGACCTACCGTGACACTGGTTCCATGGTTGCAACCTTTCAAGTTCAATCCGAAATCCTGGATTCATATCGCGATGATTTTTCCAAATATACCCCCCATATCAATACGATCTGCCTGGATGCAGTTTTTTTGAACGTGGCAAAAAGTATTGGAGAACAATTAAAGTATACCCGTCTTAATGAAGGGTATTCAAGCCAGATGAATCGCAAAGCGTTTGATCTGCTGGTCAAGGCGAAGGTCATTCATAAAATTCCGGCCTGTGATCCAAGTGGTTTGCCATTAGGCGCAACAGCCAATCCCAAAAAATTCAAGGCATCCATGCTCGACATAGGGCTTATGCAGAGACTCTGTCAGGTGCCGGTTGAACTGGAATT
>DIKT01000011.1:12466-13949 GCA_002424635.1 Desulfobulbaceae bacterium UBA5611 | reverse complement strand
CAGGAACTACTGGCCTGGCATAGTTCAGAGTTATTTTATTGGGCAAGGGAGACCCGTGGCAGTAGTGCCGAGGTAGATTTTCTCGTTGTTCGGCAAGGAAATATTTACCCGGTAGAGGTTAAATCGGGAGCAGGCGGGAGTCTGCGAAGTCTGCACCTTATGCTTGAAAAATACCAAAATTGCCCGCAAGGATTGGTGCTTTATAGCGGGACAAGCAATAAATTAGCTGACCAGAAACTCCAATTCCTGCCACTGTATTGTGTCGCGACGATTGGAGATCAACGACCGGACGTGGTTTGAGCAGGGAGGGGCCTTGGGTTCCTTTTTGCCATCTTGTTATTGTCGATATCACTTACAGGCCGCAAAGCATGTAGCCTAGAATTGGCTGGCATTTGTTTTTGCAGCCGGGATAGAATTCTTTGTGGTGCTTGGTCGCAGATTTATTTTCCTTGCCAAAGTAGAATTCGGTCAGTCCGAGAGGCGTCAGCCCTTTCTGGGCGGCGGCGTGGAGGAGTTTTGGGGCGCAGCAGTCGCCGGATCCGGTGGGAATGCGCCGGTCTTCATAAAAGACCTTCAGGATGGAATGCTGATCACCTTTGAAATTTTGGAGTTGATACAGATCCTGAAAGACAACCAGCATGGATTGGGAATATGTTCTCCGTTTTTTCTTTAAAAGCGCGAGCGCTTTAAAGGCCTCTCGCATCTGCCTGCGGCAATCTTTCTGTGCCGCCCGACCACCGGAACGCATGGCTTCTTCGAACTGCAGTTGACACTGGTCTGCTTTTTGTTGGCAGGACTCAATATCGTCGGTCATTTGCTGGACCGACGCCTTAATTTTTGGCAGAATCCGGTTGTATCCATCCAGTTCAAAAGTCGGTGGAACCCAGCCTTCTGCTTGCCAGCGTGTGTTGAACTGTCCGGAAAAGGCCCGCAGCACTATGGTATTGCCATCGGCATCGACACATTCCAACACCCCAAACATCTGTCCGCCTCTTTTTTCCCAGAGGCAGTCTGTGGAGAATATTGGCTCCAGATCTGGGGTGTGAAAGTCAATCCGTTTGTGCTGCTCAAGTTCTGCCATCAGCTCCAGAGCATATTTACGGCTGTTTCCCTCTGTCAAATAATGAACCTCATCACAAGCTGTACAATACCCGTAGCAGGTTGCGTCTTTGGGAAGTGCAGTAAGCAAGTGGTCTATATCGGTAATATTTTTCATGGCCATAACATGATCCGGCAAAAATATTTAGGTGCCGTTGCTCTACGAGCAACGGCTGTTTGTTGTTTGTAGAGCTTACGGCACCTTATGCCGCACTCATAAAACAGCAATCTGTCCTGCTGTTTTATGAGTGCGGCGTGGAGCAATTTCATCTGCCATAAATCATACAAGGGGCCGAAATAACTGTTGAGTGCCACAACATCGTTTACAAAAAAATGTGCCATAACATCCCGCGCAAGTAGGTTGGGTAGAGTGAAACGAAACCCA
>DIKT01000011.1:0-12421 GCA_002424635.1 Desulfobulbaceae bacterium UBA5611 | reverse complement strand
CTACCTGTGACGATGTCGTGGCACATAAAAATGTGCGCGATGTTGTGGCACTCAACAAATAACCATCACATCCTCATCTATTTCTTTACGGCCCCTTATGCCGTTCGCGAATTGAAGATGTTATAGTTATTTATTTACAGCGGTTTAGAACAGAGGTTCCGAGTTAAATTCGAGGATCTCACCAGTTCTTGGGTGAGCAAAGGCAAGATAGCAGGCATGCAGCTGCAGCAATCCCGGGCCGGTGCCGGTTCCGTAGAGCGGATCGCCGACAATAGGAATTCCGAGACCGTGTTTGGAAGCGGAGTGAACCCTGAGCTGATGTGTTCTGCCGGTGATAGGTTTAAACTCGATTCGTGTTTTTCCGTTCTTTACCAGGAGTTTTTTCCAGTGGGTAATCCCCACCTTTCCGTGCACCGGATCATAAATTTGATGCGGTCTATTGTCAATATCGAGGCGGAAAGGAAGTTCGACGATACCCTCCTCGCCATCTAATTCGCCGTCAAGAATGGCTATATAGCGTTTATTTACCTTGCCCTCTTGAAACTGTATAGAGATGTTACGATGTGCCTCTTTGGTTCGCGCGACCACCAACAACCCCGAAGTGTCCATATCAAGGCGGTGAACCGAGGGCTGTTCGATGCAGCCCGGATACCGTGCTTTCACCCGCTCGCTGACACAATCCAGGTTTTCCGGACCACGTCCGGGAACAGAGAGCAGCCCACTTGGCTTTACGACCACGACAAATTCGGGTTCTTCGTGAATTACGTACATTTCTTCCATAGAATATTTATCTTGGGACACCCAAAAACAATCCTTTCTACTCTGCTGTTTCCATCAATCATTATTGATTCCGCAAAGCATCCAGCCGAGGATCGGTTAACAGTTTCCGGGACTTCTTTTGTCCGAATGGTCAGATGTGCATTGAAGAGGACAGCTTGGTTCGATCAACTATAGTTTAGTTTTATTGTAATTTTTCACTTCACTCCTGTTGATTCTTCTCTCTTTGCCATTTGAACCTAAAATAGACACCCAATCCTTTGTCACTGTGGCTTGCTGAGTTACTATGGTTTCGCCACTTTGGAGTTCAATAATATACCAGGAATCCGTATCCTTCATGATTGCATATGAAGCCATCGCTGTGGGTGTTTTTTCTCTAGCCTGATGTTGCTGCGTTTTATTTACCAGGGCTGGTCTCTTCAAGTTATTACTTTGAAAATCAGTAACTTGGTACTCTTGTACAGGTGGCTTTTGGGCAGGAGTGCTCTTGCCTGGTAACGGTTGCTTTTCTTTGAATTTAGCAAGATGATGCTCTGGGAAAGTTTTGCTGAATAACTTGTAAACACTGGAATATTGCAGGTAGGGGAATAGATCCGGCCTGATAATTATCAAGACAAAAGCAAGTCCAATACCTGAAATAGCAACTGCCTGTGCCTGCAACAAAGACTTATTCCTTTTAAAAAATGGATCATGTGGTCTTGAACCATCAACAGGAATTTCTGCAGGATCTCTCTGCTTGGTTCCAAACTCACTTTGCCAAAATTTACTATCCTGTTTTCTGCCTGCATGCAGTTTTTTGATCAGGGTTTTGGTAAGTGGGGTGACAGCCTTTTCTAACTCATCAGATCTTGATTCGATAGAGCTCGCTGCAGGGATATAGTTATCATTGCCAATTACCTGATCAAGGTGATTGGGAAACTCCTCTTGTGAGCCCTTGGTCCTGAATGTCTTTTTTGCCTTCTTGCAATCAATTTTAGTTAAGACGTAATACGCTATAAAAACCCCAATTGCTGAGATTTGCAGGAAAAGAACGATGGCCCAGATAATAAATGTTTTAGCCTGATCTGGTGTCCGTAGATGAGCTTCCAGTCCGGCAACCAACAGATAGCCGGGAGATAGAAGACAAATATTGACGAGATTAATGATAACCGCGGCAGCGCCAAGATGAGTGCCTCTTCCTGCAGACAGCCAAGCAAGAAGACCGGAAAGGCCGGCAATGAATATGCCAAAGAAAGGTACAAAAACAGCAAGGATAGCAAAGAAGATGGAGGAAATGCCAAATGCGACCATCGTGTAATCTCCTCGTTTATGATAATCAAATCGTTTTTTATTAGTCAAATGATTGGTTATCACTTCTTTTGTAAAATTGGAATAAAAATGTCGTAAGCATTTTTTTGTAAGTATTGAAATTGATAGAATTATCATGTGGTGGGTCATGGGAGAAAGATAAAAGAGAAGCAGGAAATATTTACGGATGACAATTGCAGATAACTTAGCAGGAAAACCTTAAAATATGCGAAAATAGCTTTGTGATGCGCTGCTAGTCATACTTTTTCTTATAGCCGTTTTTGACAGTTAGGGGATTATTTCTTAAAAATCCAGAACAGGAGCGATAACAGCACGGAAATGATAATGGAGGTGGTCAGTGGAAAGTAAAACCTGAAGTTCCCGGATTTGAAGACGAAATCACCCGGTAGTCGGCCTAAATTTAATTTTTGGAGTAATGGCCAGCAAAAACCAATGATGATGATAACAATGCCTATGATGATCAGTGTTTTTGCCATGTGCTGCCTCCATTATGTCTAGCTGTTCATGCTGTCACAGCATAGTTCCTTGCTGAGGTCCCCCTCTCGATTGTCGGAATTACCCTGTATTCATTATAGCAAAAGAGAAGAATTTATAGACGGTCTTAATGAGAAACAGCGCAGCAATTGGCGGAGTCTGGAAATTGTGAGGACTAAAGTATGCAGAGTAACAAAGCTTGAGGGCAGCCGGTTGCAGGCTATGATGATTGGTTATGTTGATTTTACAGTGGAAATAGTTCTGGCTTTATAAAAATGTAAAAGTCTACCAGTCCTTGGATCACAGAGTCGGCAAAGAGACTCTGTTCATCTGTTCTAAATTGTTGCCCATAGAGAGGAGGGTCTCGATGGGGGGCCGGTTTTAAACAGACAGATCTAAAAACTGGTAAACTTTTACACCTCTTTTTATCAGGGAGGAATAAGACAGTAAGAGGATAACCTCACCTGGTCAGTCGTGGTGGAGACTTACTTTTTAATGGGCTTTTCCCTGATATTACAGGGCAAATGAGTGCAGACGGTGAAGCATTTTGATAATTCATTAAGCGCATTTTTTTTCTCTGTTTCATTATCGAATGAAATCTTTCTTCCGAGAGGGTTGAATCCGCATGTTTGGCCAGATAAACCAGGCAATCAACGCAAATATGAAATGAACAGAAATGGTCTTCTTTAACAAATTCCCAGCAAGGCTTTTTTGTATCGCTCCCACAAAAACAACTGTCTTTTTTATTACATTGAATAATTTCCCAACAGGGCATTTCCGATGGTGTAGGCATGATTCCCTCATGTACTTTGTTAGGAGTTCGCTCGCGATTGCTAATCCATTATCAAAATCCTGGCTCATCAATCTACGATAAAAACCTAATTTTCTTTGATGGGCTTAGCTAACTTCATCCTTTCCAACTAGTAAAATTTATAATAATAATGCTTATCATTGATCTAACTAATACGTTCTGAAAAAGGATTCTTATGTCAATTACAATGCGTCAGCTTGAAATCTTTAAAGCGGTTGTGGGCACTGGTCAGGTGACTAAAGCCGCGCAAAGTCTTTTTATTACCCAATCCGCTGTAAGTCTTGCTTTGAATGAAATGGAAAATCAGTTAGGAGGGCCTTTATTTGATCGTATCGGCAGGCGCTTGGAGCTTAATGATAGAGGGCGATATTTTCTGCCGCTCAGTCGAGAGATTCTGGATAAGCTGGAGAATTTAGACAGCTTGATGAATGAAAAGGACGGGAATTTTGCTGGTACTTTAAAATTGGTGGCCAGCTCTACTATCGGCAATTATGTCTTGCCCTATCTGATCACTGTTTTTAAAAACATGTACCCAAATGTGCATTTTAATATGCTGGTCTGCAACACGGACACTGCAGAAAAAATGATCATTGATCGTGAAGTTGATCTTGGATTTGTTGAAGGCGAGGTCAATAACGAAAAGATTAAGGTGTTGAACTGGTTTCAGGATGAACTGATTCTTATTACCCGGGCTAAGGATACAGAATGTGAGATAATTTGTGATGTCACAACGGACCTGAACAAATATAATTGGGTCATGCGCGAGGCTGGCTCAGGAACGGCGCAGATATTTAAAAGTAAACTGGGCCGATATGTCACAGATCTTAATGTGGTGATGGAGTTAGGTCATACAGAAGCCATTAAAAAGGCAGTGGAGGCCGGTGCCGGTATTGGCTGTCTTTCCAGTCTGACTGTCTGCCGGGCGATTAATCGAGGCTGGTTGCAGCAGATCCCTTTGAAGGGGGTGGATATGAAGCGACAGCTCTTTATAATTCAACATAAAGATAAGGCAAAAACTCGGTTGATGAATGAATTCCTCGATTTTTGTTTTCTGTTAACTCAATGCAGCGAAGGACAGGCCTGCCTTTCTTCACCGGAAAAATTTCAGGAACTGGTCCTGCAGTTCAGCAGTAAAAAATAACATGCCAAGCTTCCAAATGGGCCTAGACTCCTTGCAACCGTCGCATCAGCCGCATGCCATTCAAGGTGACCAGCAGAGAGGCGCCCATGTCGGCCAGCACGGCCAGCCAGAGGTTGGCCATGCCCAGAAAGAGCAGAGTGATGAAAATGAATTTAATCAGAATGGCGAAAGCAATATTCTGCTTAATAATGGCCACAGTTTTATGACTCAGTTTAATGACATAGGCTAGTTTACCAAGATCATCGGTCATTAAGGCGACATCCGCAGTTTCCAGGGCCACATCCGACCCGGCTACTCCCATTGCTACCCCAACAGTGGCCATGGCCAGGGCGGGAGCATCATTTACTCCTTCGCCAACCATGACCACGCTGCCGTGTTCGCGGATAATCTTCTGTACTGCTGTTACTTTATCCTCAGGTAATAGTTCGCTGAAAAAGGAATCAATATTAAGCTGGCCGGCAATGGCTCGGGCGACACGCTCATTGTCGCCGGTCAGCATGCTGATATGCTTAATTCCTGCCCGATGCAGGGCCAGCAGTGCTGCTCGGCTGTCTGCCCGTATGGTATCAGCGACCGCAATCATGCCATAAATCAGGTTCCCGGCACCCAACAGCAGGACGGTCTTGCCCTGATTTTCCAGATCAATCAGGAATTGGGCATGAGATGCCAAATCAAAACCGAGTTCTTCGAATAAACGCAGATTGCCAATATAGGTGGTTCGGCCATCGATCCGGGCCTGGGCTCCTCGACCTACCAGGGCCTTGAAATCGGTTGCCGTCTTAAAGTCGAGTCCGGCGGCCTTTTGCACCACAGCCTGAGCCAGGGGATGCTCGGACCATTTTTCGATACCAGCGGCTATTCTTAGGAGCTCATTTTCTGGATAAGCAGGCGTTGTCATAATATCCGTCACCACCGGACGGCCTTGTGTTAAAGTGCCGGTCTTGTCAAAGGCGACGGCCTTGACAGAGCCCATCTGTTCCAGATAGGCGCCTCCTTTGATGAGAACACCGCGCCGGGAAGCATTACCGATGGCGGAGACGATAGAGACCGGTGTGGAGATAATCAGGGCGCAGGGGCAGGAAATCACCAGCAGGACCAAGCCATTATAAAACCACGGGGCAAAAGGCTGCTGGAAAAGCAACCACGGCAGCACCATAATGCCGGCCGCCGCTATCAGGACAAGTGGGGTATAATATTTGGCAAAGACATCAACAAATTGCTGGGATGGTGCCTTCTGGGCCTGGGCTTCCTCCACCAGTTGTGAGATTCTGGCCAGAGTTGAATGGTCGGCCGTTTTGGTCACCCTGATTTCCAGCGCTCCGTGTTCGTTGAGAGTGCCGGCATAAACCGTATCGCCGGCTGCTTTTTCGACAGGAATTGATTCACCGGTAATAGTGGCCTGGTTGACCGCCGAGGCCCCGCCCTGGACCATTCCATCCATTGCGATTCGTTCGCCGGGCTTGACTATGATGATTGCGCCGACCTCTATATCGGCAACCGGTAACAGCATTTCCTGGTTGTCCCGCTGCACTAAAGCCACTGGTGGTGCCAGTTCCATTAACGATCTGATGGACTGCCGCGTTTTGTCGAGAGTGTATGCCTGCAGGGTGATGCCAAAAGAAAAGAGAAAGGCCACGGTTGCCCCCTCGTTCCATTCGCCGATGGCCGCAGCACCAATAATAGCGGCGGTCATTAAAAAATTCATGTCCAGAGACAGTGCACGCAGACTATAGAAGCCGCTTTTGGCGGCCTGATAGCCGCCGATGACAGCGGTCAGGATATATAAGGGGATGACAAGGCTTTCTGGAGCCCCGGACCAGTCAGCAATGGTGGCAATGGTCAGCAAAATGCCGGAAATTATGGTGGCCTGAGTCCGTCTATTCTGCCACCACAACAATTCAACCACTGGTTGCTTAAGATTTTTATCAACCTTGACGGCTATATAGCCGGCCTTTTTGATAGCCTCCATGAGAAGAGACTCGTCAGTATTGTGTGTTACCGTTAGTTTGCCGGCCCCAAAGTTGATAGTCGCTGCTAGCACGCCCGGTAAGGCGGCAATCCTTTTTTCCAGTTTGGCCGCGCAATCACCACAATCCAGACCGGAGACTTGAAAGACCGTCTGCAGAGTCTCCGGTCCCGGCCGGAAAGACTGAGCTGTTGGTGTTTCTGGCTTTAAAGATTCAATGGGCTGCAAACCGGTATTGCTATTGATGATTTTATTGCTGAAATTAACAATGGCCTTAACAGGCACCAGCGTCGGGCTGACCCCACCAGATCCTGCCTGGTTGTTCTTTCCAGCGGTTCCAGCGCAGCATTCTTCCTGGCAACCGGCGGTCTCCAATTTTATTGCAGTCGTTGTGTTCATATCCAGCTTATTTTTGTTTATGTTTAACATGCTCTATCCCTTGGGATAAAAGTAGAGAAATAAGGTCATCATCCAGTGAATACCAAACCATTGTCCCTTCTTTACGGTATTTGACCATCCGCGCGCCACGCAGCAAGCGCAGTTGATGCGAAACGGCTGATTGGCCCATGGCAACCACGGCCGCAATATCACAGACGCAAAGCTCACGGTGGGAAAGGGCGTATAATATTTTTACCCTGGTCGTATCAGCAAGGAGTTTAAAGGATTCAGCTATTAATTGTGCCGTATCGTCGTCAAGCATTTCAGCTTTGGCCAAATCAATTAGCCGGGAATGCTCGCATAACTCCTCACAGATATCTATTTCAAAATTTAGTTGGTTCATAAGGCTCCTTATGTGAGTATGTGCTCATATATTAAATGATATGTTATATCATGTCAATTTTTTTCTTCTTAAAAAAGAAAGTAAGACAAATATTTGGCTGGCCAGTGCTTGTCTACCGGAAGCTTTATAATCAAAATAAGGATGCCCCTTTCACCCAAGCTCGGCGTTATAGGCAAAATTTATCCTTTAAATATCAGTTATATGCCTGCGGTAAAATTATCATATACCTTGATTGATCGAAAATTTCTCATTTTTAAGCCGCCCTTAAATCATTGACTCTTGACTATATTGGTGTAAATTTCATGGAAAAGAAAAAAAGCAGTGGGAAAAAGTGTTGCAGATTTGTGGCAGCGTTATATTGTGGTTTTATACCAGCAAGAGAATAGACTGTATTTTTATTGCAGTCGCCGATTGTTTTCCAGTTTAAATAAGCGATGGGGAAATTATCTCTTTAATCTGTAATTATAAGGAACATTATGGCTACTATTGAAGCAATCTGTACCAGCGCCAAAAAAGGCATTGTCAAGAAAGCGATTGCGCAAGCCGTCTTTGAAAAGGATTTCGGTATTGTCGATGATGCCCATGCCGGCAAATGGCACAGACAGGTATCATTGCTGGCCGCTGAGAGTATTGATGTCGTGAAAGAAAAGCTGCCGACCTTAAAAGATGGTGCTTTTGCCGAGAATATCATTACCAAGGGCCTAGATATCACCATCATCAAGGTCGGTGATCAGTTGCAGATTGGCGATAATATCATCCTGGAAATCACCCAGATCGGCAAAAAATGTCATAATGATGGTTGTGCCATTAAAAAGGCTACAGGCGACTGCATTATGCCCAAAGAGGGTCTCTTTGCTAAGGTGATTGCAGGTGGGACTGCCAAAGCCGGTGATACTATCTTACCAATTAACTAGTTTTTAGCAGAAAGCGATCAGTGCTGAAAAATAGTCTTTTCGCCCAAAACGAAAATCCTCATTTTTCAAAGTAACCTTTAGTCTGTTGGATATGACCTCTGGAATAAGCCTTTTATCTTGTCGGCACCAGATCGATAATAGTGATCTCAGGTGGCGCCAGGAAGCGAATCGGTGGTCCCCAGGTGCCGGTGCCGCGGCTGAGGTATAAAAAGCCGCTTTTTAATTTGGTGAGCTTACCGGCTGGCTGAGGATAAAACATCCAGGTGACTAGATTGAAGGGAAAGATCTGGCCCTTATGCGTATGGCCGGAGAGCTGGAGATCGAAATGGCCCAAGCTGTCCGGGTCAATATCAGGCCGGTGTTTGAGCAAAACCGTAAAATTTTCTTCGGGTTGCCGAGCCAGCAGATCACTCTCCTTCTGGCTCGGTACTTTACTAAAGAATTGGCCTGCCGGGTCATCCACTCCTACGACATTGATGTCGCCGATCGTCATCCCCTGATGGCGCAGTATCTTAAAGCCGGCTGCTTTTGTAAAATCCAGGGCATCCTCGGCGCCGGCATAAAATTCATGATTGCCGGTGATGGCAATTTTGCCAAGAGGCGGATTGATGGCAGCCAGCAGTTCTATTTCTCTGGAGATGAGGCTGAGCTGACCATCTACCAGATCGCCGGTCGATACCACTATATCAGGAGCTGCCTCCTGAATCTTCGCCACAATTCTGGTGAGCCTTCTTTCACTGACAATAAGCCCCAGGTGGATGTCTGATACCTGGACTATACGAATCCTGCCGGTTTGGGCCGTTATTTTAGGACTGGCCAGTTCTATGTGTTCCAGGCGGATATCTGCTGCCTCAAACAGGCCGTAGCCATAAATAGCAAATACCAGTATCGCCTCCAACTGCAAGAGTTGCCGCGGTGATATCTGCGCTCTGACCGGCTTTTTCAGCTGATTTTTGTGAATCATCCGGACAGTGACTAAGACGACATCGAATATGGCGGCCAGCATTACGAACAGAAAAAGCAGCCCCATCCAGCTAAAACTTATATAGGCCCAGAACCGGGCTCCTATCTCAATTCCTGCTCTTTCGGTCAGGTGGATTACAATCGGCGCCATGATCATGATGATCATGAACAGGGCCAGCGCTGTTTGGCTGGTTATGCCGGGCTGGAAGGCGGTCTTTATTTTACGGAAGACATAGCAGTGGCCGATGCTGTAGATCGACAGATAAAGAAGCAGAAAATAGGTCATGCATCACCTGGTTGATGGATCGAAGACGGCCTGAGAGAAAGGACCTGATTAAATAACTCTGTTAATTTTAGGGATAAAGGTAAGGTCGATTAGGTTCGCGGTTTTTTTTATGGTAAAGGAGTTTCAGTATAAGCAATATTCGCTTCTTCTGATGTGTAGGCTGTCATTTCCTTGCCGGTACGGACATCCTCAAACCAGTCAGGGTTGAGTAGCGTTGATTTCGCCGATAAGGCAATATCGGCATCAAGCAGGGCCTCCTCGGCGCTTGTGCGATCATATATTCTGCCGCAGATGATAATAGGCAAACGGCTGACCTCGCGGGTTAGCTGGGCCATGTTTTTATCCGTACCGAAGGCCGGCAGCTTATAATCATAGGTCGAAACGGAAATGGCATCGATCGGTTCCTCAGACAGCAGGCGGATTATGGTCTGATATTCATCCCTGCTGTTGAACAGTGACACCTCCATATCAACCACGCCCCAATCCGAAATCCGAAAAAATAAGAGTTGGTCCTGCGGCACTACCGCACGCACCGCCGCAATAATTTCCTGGGCAAAACGGTAGCGTTTCTGAGGTGTTCCGCCATATTCATCATTGCGTTGATTGGAGTAGGCCGATAAAAACTGACTGATAAGATAGCCGTGGGCACCGTGGATTTCGATGCCGTCAAAGCCTGCTGCAACCGCTCCTCTGGCAGTTTCGACAAAACCGTTGATGACATGGTGGATGTCAAAGACGCTCATCTCGTCGGCAAGCGGATAAGGCTGGCTGGTCAAAGGATTCTGCTGTTTTATTGGAAGTGCGCTGGGAGCCAGGCTACGGGCTGCGGGATTAATCTCCGGCCAGGCCAGGCGTCCACAGTGGAACATCTGCATGATGGAGAGCGCCCCGGCCGCATGGATGGCCTCGTTTACTGTGCGCCAGCTATTGATCTGGCGCTGAGTGGTCAGACGGGCCTGACCGGGATAACCCTGAGCACTTTCATAGTCGGTGACGATAGCCTCGGTATAAACTATGGCCGCGCCGTTAAGGGCTCGGGAGACCAGAAAATCAAGTACATCCTGTCGGGGGATGCTGTCACGGATCGATGACATGCGCGTCATCGGTGCCACACCCAGGCGATTGCGTAGTTGAAAATTTTTGAGTTGAAAGGGAGTAAAGGCCTTATTATTGATCATTTGTAAACCTCAGCTAAGCTTATCAGGCTATTTGATCACACAATTGATAATTTCAAGGAGTCAATCTTGGGATGTAAAGTTTGTTGATAGATTGGCTTGTTAGTGGCAAGATCAGTGTGATAGATGTCAAAGCACTCAACAAACAGCCAACCTTATAAATAAATAGCCGAATTTTGATGAGAAATCAAATCACTGCACCGCTTTCTTTTTTTGCCGGGTTATTTAATAATACCGGGATGGTATAATAACGAACTTAGATTATCTTGACCTCCGCTGGCCATTTGGCGTATATTCTCAGCATTGTCTGCATTGCTTGTGCTGGTGTTTTGAAACAACAAACACGGGAATAAAATCCATGTATGGGCAGGCTGAGCAGATCTATTAAAAACAGAAATCTGAAAGAGAAGGAGTAAAAAATGCGGCAGAGGGATCCTGAATTGAAATATTGTCCAGTTTGCGATGATGAATACCGGGCTGAGATCAAGATGTGTGTTGCCTGTGCGGTAGAATTGGTGTCAGGCCAGGAAAAATTAGTAAAAGAAGAAGTACTCAAGCAGAAGAAGGCAGCCCGGTCTATGGAATTATCGGTAGATGATGAGCTGGTCAATATCCGTAAAGGTCCATTGCTGGAGATGAAGAATCTACAGCGGATCCTGGCCAAAGAGCAGATTCCCTCCTTGCTGGCCGGTGAAAAAAAGAGCAGCAACTGCGGCAAAGGCTGTTGCGGCACAGATATGTTTCTCCAGATTAAGCGAGAGGATGGGGAAGAGGCCATGGAGGTGCTGGCCCGGGAATTTAAACGAACCACCGCTCTTGACCACCATGATTTACAGCACGTCCAGTCAATATATGATCAGGGCGCCAGGCAGACGATCTGTCCGGCCTGTGGCTTTAGTTTTACCACCAGTAATGGCACCTGTCCGGATTGCGGCCTCTGCTTTGCCTGAGAAATCACCGTGATATGGAACCCTGACTATGTATTTTACTATTCAGTCTGACTGTCAGGCCACAGACTATGGGTTAATGCTATCAATGTCTGTTGCTGCTGGCAGGTGAGCGGAGAGAATGGAGAATTGGCAAAAGTGGTATCCCGGTTCTCGACAATTAAGACCATCGCATCTTCGCTCAAGGTATGGGAGTGCCAGGTGCCTTTTTTGATGTTATAGATGGTGTGCGGCATCATATCCTGGGCGTGAATGGTGGCAATCGTTTGCTGGCCATCGCCTATAAAAAGAATACAGCGACCGCGTAGCAGCACAAAGACCTCATCGGTCTCGTTATGGCGTTGCAGATTGATAATCTTTTCAGGGCGTAGATCCTCACTGAAATTAAGAATCGCCACTCGCCAGTTGGCATAATCAATGACCGGTTTATAGCCGGCCAGGTTGTGGCCGGCTACTTCCAGCAGTGCTTCGCTGATCTTCATTGTTTTTCCGTTAAGATGCCTTGAAAAATATTCTTTTCGCCCCATACCCTACTGGCCAGCCGCCACAGGACTGTCTTTTTGGGCCGATGTCAAAATGGGATCATGATGAATGGTCACATCGGCCCCCGGGAAGCTTACCCAGATCAATTTTTCCAGTTCCTTGCCGATACAGTGAGCCTTGGAGAGAGGCAGGTTGGCATTCAGATCCAGATGAAACTGGATGATGGCATTTTGCCCTGATTGCCGGGTCCGTAAATCATGCATGCCCAGTACCTGTTGATGGCTTAATACTATATGCTTTATGATCTCCCGTTGGCCCCGTGGTAATTGTTGATCCATCAACAACTGAACTGCCTCGCTGCCGATCTGCCAGGCGCTGCGAAAAATGATGACGGC
>DIKT01000064.1:39581-39923 GCA_002424635.1 Desulfobulbaceae bacterium UBA5611 | reverse complement strand
TTCGATCAGGCTTTGACTGCGGAACGCTTGTTCGACTGGCATGCGGCTTTGTTTCCGACAGGTCGAAGCGGTATGCACCGCATTACCGTTGGTGCTTGGCGACCAGCAGAAGCAGGCCCGATGCAGGTTGTGTCTGGCCCAATAGGGCGTGAGACGGTGCATTATGAGGCGCCGGAAGCCTCCAGGCTTGATGCGGAAATGATGAAGCTTCTCTCATGGTTTGAAACTGACCTGAAGCTTGACCCTGTGCTTAAAGCGGGTATCGCCCATTTATGGTTTGGCACTATTCACCCATTTGAAGACGGCAACGGGCGGATTGCGCGTGCAATTGCGGATATGGCT
>DIKT01000064.1:0-39474 GCA_002424635.1 Desulfobulbaceae bacterium UBA5611 | reverse complement strand
AGGCAGTGTCGATATTACATCTTGGTTGTCCTGGTTTTTAAATTGCTTTTCGCGCGCTGTTGTTAATGCAGAAGATACACTGTCCTCGGTTCTCTTTAAGGCGGAACTGTGGAACAGGATTAATACTGATCCGGTGAATGAACGACAGCGCCTTATTATTAATCGCATGTTCGACAATTTTAAGGGATACATGACCACATCGAAATATGCCAAGTGTGCCAAATGCTCATCCGACACCGCACTTAGGGATATGCGGGAACTCGTCGACCGCCACATTCTGATTCAAAATCCGGGAGGGGGACGAAGTACAAGTTACCGCCTGATCACGGCAGAAGAACTGGAGCAATCGGGTGATGGGGTGACAAGAAAGTAATCGAAAGTAATCGGTTTAGAGCACGCATAATGTCCGCAATTTTTAGCTTACTGGTTAATAGAGATTCATACAGAAGTGGCCCCGGAAATTTGAACAAGCCGTTAAGTGGAAAATCTGCTACAAAACATGGAGCATGAAAATGGCAAAAGGAACGAGATGGAAACATTCATCAGCATTCAAGACGAAAGTGACGATGGCAGCGATTGCAGACGTTAAGATTGCCATATCGAATATCTGATTACATCCCACTGTCCTCAGGGTTAACCTTACTGTATACGTCAGATTTAATAACACCTTTTCACCAGGACTGTCGGATCAAGTCTGAGCAACTACAACTAAGTTATCCTGCATTTTCCCTCCCTATCTTAAAACCATAGTCAGAGACCACCTTTGTTTAACATCCAGCTCTTCATCCTCAAGTTTGCTGGTGCTAAATACTGCCTTATTACTTCTCAACCATTCATTTGCACATGCTGTTCAATATTACTGGACGATAAAGCCGAAAAATCGGCAAAGCTCCTTGACAATGCTGTTTGTTCTCATCTATCATTTTATTGATCACCTCGATTTTCGTTTTTCGCACTCCGTTAAAAATTAAAAGAGTCATTAAACGACCCATCAAGCCGTAAAACGAAATAGTGCTACGAAGCTGGGCATTTTGTAATGAATCCTAACAGGAGGATGATATGTCAGACACAACACAGAGCATTGATCTCAACGTGGAGCTCAACCGACGCGGGTTTGTCAAAGCTTGCACCATGGTTGCGGCAGCGCTGGGTATCTCTGAGGCCATGATCCCCAAACTGCTGGAAGCGGCCACTTCCGCAGAAAGGCCGCCGGTGCTCTGGCTGCATTTTCAGGAATGTACCGGTTGTACCGAAACTCTGCTGCGGGGCTCCCATCCTGATATTAGCCGCCTGATTCTGGAGATTATCTCCCTTGATTACCATGAAACAGTGATGGCGGCAGCCGGGCATCAGGCTGAAAAAAGCCTCCAGGATACCCTTGATAAATATGCCGGTAAATTCCTGTGCGTCGTTGAAGGCAGTATTCCCACCAAAGATAATGGTATCTATTGTAAAATCGCCGGCCGTACTGCTGTTGATATCCTGGCCGAGGTCGCCCCTAAGGCCGCGGCTATTATTGCTATCGGCAATTGCGCTACCTTTGGCAACGTTCAGGCCGCCGCC
Source organism: Desulfobulbaceae bacterium UBA5611 (assembly GCA_002424635.1). Taxonomy (GTDB): domain Bacteria; phylum Desulfobacterota; class Desulfobulbia; order Desulfobulbales; family Desulfocapsaceae; genus UBA2270. The sequence continues at coordinate 37,911 of DIKT01000064.1, read as the reverse complement.
CCGAACCCTACCGGGGCCAAAGGAGTAAGGGATCTGGTCTTTGATACGCCGGTTATCAACGTCTCGGGTTGTCCGCCAAATCCTATTTCATTTCTGGGCACCGTGCTTCATTATCTGACTTTCAATCGCCTGCCGGTCACCGACCAGCTGGGCCGTCCTCTATTTGCCTACGGCCGCCGGATTCATGATCATTGCGAACGCCGGGCTCACTTTGATGAAGGCCGCTTCGCCGAAGAGTTTGGTGATTTTGGCCACCGCAATGGCTACTGTCTCTACAAAGTCGGCTGTAAAGGACCGGAAACCTTTGCTAACTGCCCATCAGTGCGCTGGAATGATGTTGAGGCCTGGCCAGTCAGCGTCGGCCACGGTTGCATCGGCTGCACTGAGCCCAAGTTTTGGGATACCATGACTCCTTTCTACGAGCGACTGCCCAATGTCAAGATCCCCGGCATTGGTGGTGTCAATGTTGACAAAGCCGGTAAAACCATCCTGGGTATTGCCGCCGCCGCCGTTGGCATTCATGCTGCCGTTGGCATTGGCAAGAAGCTGAGCCGCAGCACTAAGGACGATAAGAAAGATATTTGACCAGCTACTGGTCTTATCAACTGATCTCACCCCCAATGGACTGAATGGTGTCTTGATAGATAAGATAGCAATATCCGTCTACATATGAACGACTGACCACCTCAATATTGACAGGCTATCACAAGGGAGAACTCATCAATGACCGAACGAATCACCATTGACCCCATTACCCGCATTGAAGGTCATCTCCGTATAGATGCTGAAGTTGATGACGGCAAAATAACCAAGGCCTGGTCTTCAGGACAGATGTGGCGCGGCATCGAAGTCATTCTGCAGGGCCGGGATCCTCGTGATGCCTGGCTCTTCACCCAACGCATCTGCGGGGTGTGCACCACCGTGCATGCCATAGCCTCAGTGCGTGCCGTGGAAAATGCCCTGCAACTGGAGATCCCGTTAAACGCCCAGTATATCCGTAATATGGTCATGTCGATCCATGCCCTGCAGGATCATATTGTCCACTTTTATGTCCTCTCTGCCCTAGATTGGGTCGATGTCGTGTCGGCGTTGGCGGCCGATCCGGTCAAGACGGCCACCTTGGCCGCAAGCCTCTCATCCTGGCCCAACAACAGCGCCACACGCTTCAAGGCAGTCAAGGACAAGTTACAGGGAATCGTTGACAGCGGTCAGCTGGGCCCCTTTGCTAATGGCTATTGGGGTCATCCGGCAATGACAATGCCGCCGGAGGCAAATCTAATGGCGGTGGCTCATTACCTCGAAGCCCTTGATTATCAACGCAAGGCCACCCAGGCCCTGGGCATCATCTCGGGCAAAAATCCCCATATCCAGAATTTATCAGTCGGCGGCGTGACGACCGCTATTAATCCGGACAGTGATTCCGCCCTCAACATGGAACGGCTGTACTGGATCAAACAACTGATCAGCGAGGTAAGGGGCTTCATCCAGCAGGTCTATCTGCCTGATGTGGCGGCGATCGGTGCCTTGTATAAAGACTGGCTGCCTTATGGGGCCGGCGTCACCAATTATCTGGCCGTGCCTGATATGGTGCTGGACACCAAAGCCACTAAGTTTGATCTGCCCGGCGGTACCATCATGAATGGTGATCTGGGCACCGTAAAACCCATCAGCAGCTTTAACGATCCCTATTTTCGCGATAACGTCGTCGAAAATATTAGCCATGCCTGGTACCAGGGCGACTGGACCCGACACCCCTATGAAGGCGAGACCGTCCCTGACTACACCGATTTTCAGGATGATGGCAAATACACCTGGCTCAAGGCCCCGCGTTTTGCCGGCCAACCGATGCAGGTCGGGCCTCTGGCCCAGATGCTGGTCGGTTATGCCCAGGGCCATCAGGAGATCATCAAAAATGTCGACAATGCCTTGAATCTGGTCAGCTCCATAGCCGGCGTCACTGTCGGTCCTGAAGTCCTGCACTCCACCTTGGGCCGCCATGTGGCCCGGGCGGTGCGCGCTTCCATGCTGGCTGATCTGTCTCTTAAACACTGGCAGCTGCTGGTGGATAATATCGGCCGGGGAGACCTTACCATCTTCAATAAACCGGTCTTCCCCAAAGGCGAACTCCGAGGTTTTGGCATCCATGAGGCACCGCGGGGCGCCCTTTCCCACTGGATTGTCATTGAGGATGGCAAGATCAAGAATTATCAGTGTGTCGTGCCATCGACCTGGAACGCCGGGCCTCGTGACAAGGAAGGACTTCCCGGTCCCTATGAGGCCTCCCTGGTCGGTAACCCTATTGCCGATGCCCAGCAACCGCTGGAGGTCCTGCGCACCATCCATTCCTTTGACCCCTGCATTGCCTGCGCCGTGCATATGCTTGATCCGGCCGGCCGGGAAACGATCAAGGTCAAGGCATTATAATCTCAGGAAGGGGGAGCAATATGATCTATGAGAAATACTATGTCTGGAGCATCCTGCTGCGTTTATATCACTGGTGTCTTGTTATTTCCGTGGTCGCGCTGGTAGTTACCGGTTTCTATATTCACTCACCCTGGACTCTGACCACTCTGGAAGGTACCGGTCTTTATCCTGTGCTGGCCATGCGGAACATCCATGGCCTGGCGGCCTATCTTTTTACAGCAGCCATTCTGACCAGAATCTTTCTGCTGCTCTTCGGTAATCGGCATGAACGCATCACTGATATGCTGCCGGTCACCTCGCGCAATCTCAGGAATATGTCCACTACCTTCTGTTCTTACGGCTACCTGCGTGACTGTCATGATGATGAACGGCTGGGTCATAACGTCATGGCCGGGATGATCTATATCCTGACCATGATCGTCGCCCTGTTTCAAGTGGCCAGTGGTTTTTATTTGCGACTGCCGGAAAACACCTTCTGGCAGAAATGGGGCATCATCCTTTTTAGCTCCCAACAACATGCCCGCTATATTCATCATCTGCTGATGTGGTATTTCATTATCTTTGCTCTGGTCCATATTTATCTGGTGATCTGGAACGACCTGACCAACGAGGACGGTATTACCTCCTCGATCTTTACCGGTAATAAATTCAGGCCGCGCGGCATTAAATGACAGCTTGGCCCTGCCTCGGGACAGAGTCAAGCTTACAGAAGAGAAAAGGAGTGGAGCTGACGGTGCAAGGCACCGTGCAGGGTGTGGGCTTTCGCCCTTTTGTCTATCGCCTGGCCCAACGTTTCAAAATAAGCGGCACTGTTGCCAATACTGATCAGGGAGTAATAATTGAGGGCCACGGCTTAGCTGCCGACCTTGATAACTTCATTGACGCCCTGACCCTGGATGCCCCGCCTCTGGCCCGCATCACCGCTATCAGCCAAAGACAGATCCCGACCGCTACCGGCAGGCAAACCTTCACTATCATGGACAGCCGCAACGGCTGCGCCACCCAAGCCATGATTCCGGCTGATATCGCCCTCTGTGACGATTGTCGGCGGGAACTTCTGGACCCAACCGACCGCCGCTATCGCTACCCATTTATCAACTGCACCAACTGCGGGCCCCGTTTTACCATCGTCAGCGCCCTGCCCTATGATCGCTGCCATACTTCCATGCACTCCTTTCTCATGTGCAGCTTATGTCAGGCGGAATACGACAATGCCGATAACCGCCGTTTTCATGCCCAGCCCAACGCCTGCCCCCAATGCGGACCTCAGATCAGCTGGCATACGGCCACAGGCGCAAAAATAGGCGAAATTGAACCACTGACCGAGACAATCAAGGCTCTTATGGCAGGGTTTATTGTCGCCATCCGCGGGCTGGGCGGTTTCCATCTGGTGGTGGATGCCGGTTCTGAAGCGGCAGTGACCCGGCTCCGCCGCCGCAAGAACCGCAACAGCAAGCCCCTGGCTATTATGGTGGCTGATCTTGAGGCCGTGGGCAGGATCTGTCTGCTGTCGCCTCTGGCCAGCCAGACCCTCGCCAGCCCGGCCCATCCCATTGTCCTGCTGCCCAAAAAAGAGCCGACCTTTCTTGCTGCCAATCTGGCCCCCGGCATGGGAGAGCTCGGGGTCATGCTGCCCTATACTCCCCTGCATCATCTGCTGTTCGCCACTCCCGGCTGCCCCCAGGCTCTGGTCATGACCAGCGGCAACCTTAACGGGGAGCCTCTGTGCATAGGCAATGCCGAGGCCCTGTCCCGTCTTGGCGCCATGGCCGATTTCTTTTTCCTGCACAACCGGGAGATTGTCACCCGCATTGATGACTCGGTAGTCCGCATCATGCACGGCCGCCCCCGACTGCTGCGCCGCGCCCGCGGCTATGTCCCGGCTCCCATCCAACTTGGCCAGTCACTGCCCCCAGTGCTTGCCTGCGGCAGCGGCCTGAAAAACACCTTTTGTCTGGGACGCGACCAAACGGCCTTCATCAGTCAGCATATCGGTGATCTGTTTAATCTGGAATCACTGGATTTTTTTAAAGAAAGCATCTATCATCTGCAAAATATATTAAAGATTCAACCACAGGTGATAGTTGCTGATCTCCACCCTGATTATCTGAGCAGCCGTCATGGGCAGGAACTGGGACAGGCCCTGGGTTTGCAGGTGATCGCCGTCCAGCATCACCATGCCCATGCCGTGGCTGTGATGGCTGAACACGGCCTGCAGGATAAGGTGCTGGCCATTATCCTGGACGGTACCGGCCTTGGCCCCGATGGTACCATCTGGGGCGGGGAAATCCTGGAGGTGACTCACACCGATTTTACCAGGCGCGGCCATCTGGCCCCCCTGCCCCTGCCTGGTGGCGATGCCGCCGCCGAGCAGCCATGGCGTATGGGCCTTGCCGCCCTGTATCACAGCTGTGGCGAAGAAGGTCTGCAAGAATCCCATCTGCCTGTTGCCCTCCAAGGCATAACTGCAGAAAAAAGAGCGGTTGTTCTGAGCATGATGCAACAAGGTATGAACACCCCGCTTACCTCAAGTTGCGGCCGTCTGTTTGACGCAGTGGCAGCCTTGCTTGGCATCCGCCTGGACTCCGATTTTGAGGGCCAGGCCGCCATGGAACTGGAGGCCCTGGCCCAGCAATGGCAGCAGTCTGACCCAGTCTCACCCGCGGCCGGGATATATAAAAGGCAGGCCGAGGAACCAGTGCATAAAGATGGTGTCTTCATCATTGACAGCGGCCCCTTTATCCGCCGGCTGCTCCGTGAGCTGCACACCGGACGACCAGTGCCACAGCTGGCCCTGGACTTTCACCACTGGCTGGTTGAAAGTTTTGCCCTCACCATCAACAGACTGGCGGCCGGGAGCGGTATCCGTACCGTTGTCCTCTCCGGAGGCTGCCTGCAGAACAGAATTATCATGGAAGGTCTTTTTCAGGCCCTGGAACAGGACGGTTTTCAGGTCTTCACCGGTCAGGAAGTGCCGGTGAACGACGGGGGCATCTCCCTCGGGCAGGCGGTTATCGGAGGATTAAGGTATGTGTCTGGCAATACCCATGCAGATCATTGAAATCAGAGGTGACGCCGATGATTTTCTCACCGAACAGATCGCCGTGGTGGTCGCCGACGGCATCCGCCGGGAAACCCGTCTCGATATCGTTGACCGCTGGCCGCAGGTTGGCGACTATCTCATCATCCACGCCGGCTTCGCCATCCACACCCTGGACCCCGGCGAGGCGGAGATCAACCTGAAACTGATGCGGGAAATGGCCGACGGGCTTGCCCGGACAGATCAAGTTCCCTGAAACGACGCCGTTTTTGTGTATAATATAACTTGTTAGAGGTCACTAGAAATATGTCCAGGAACAGAACAGCGGAGGAATTAAAGCAACATCATATTGAAATTATGGGGGAAGAGGTTGGGGCTCTCTATCATGCCTTATGGAATGAATTGGTACGGTTACACTCTAAATGGGATGAGTATGTTGAATTGTTTGGAACCAAACCTTCCCGGCTTGAATTGTTAAATAGTTCCGCACCGTTATTCTTTAGAACAGTTCAAGACTCTTTATGGGAAAGTACTCTTATCCAGATTACAAGAATTACTGACCCGCTAAAATCTTGCGGAAGAGACAACCTTTCAATTACACGTTTAGCATGTATCGTCGATATCGAACTTAAGGGCATTATTTCTGAAAAAATTAACGTTGCGGTTGAAAAAACAAAATTTTGTCGTGATTGGCGAAATAGACGCATCGCACACAATGATCTCAGCCTAGCATTAGATAGTGGAGCAGTGCCACTTGAGCCAGCCAGTCGTGCTAATATAAAAGATGCTTTGAAAAGCATCGTATCCGTATTGAACATTATCGAAGAGCATTACATGGATAATACAACAGATTTTGATGTAATAAAAGGATGTTATGGAGCTGAAGCTCTGTTGTACGTTCTCGATGATGGGCTAAGGGCAAGTAAGGAACGCAAAAAAAGAATTGAGGCCCGCACATATACACCCGATGATTTAAGGCACCAAGATCTCTAACAAGCGGGTCAACCTGACCGCCGGGGAGCAGCGTTGCGCTAATCGCGCCCTAATGCAGTGGCCGCCAGCAACTTACCTTTGGTATTTAGATTAGCTCTGATCTTTTTCCCAAATTATGTCAGATAAGTCTGAACAACACATAATCCATGAAATATGTTGACGAATTCCGGGATCCTGAACTGACCGCGCATCTGCTGCACGAGCTGACTGCGGCCACTACCAGGCCATTTCGGGTCATGGAGGTGTGCGGCACCCACACCATGGCCATCTTCCGCAGCGGCCTGCGTGCCCTGCTGCCGTCGCAGATTGAACTCATCTCCGGCCCCGGCTGCCCGGTCTGTGTCACCTCTGCCTCCCATATTGATGCCTTCCTGCAGATGGCCGAGCTGCCGGACACACACCTGGCCGTCTTTGGCGATCTATTCCGGGTGCCCGGCAGTAATGGCGTCACGCTCGCCCATGCCCGGGCGCGCGGTGCCAAAATTGAGGTGGTCTATTCGGCCGTGGACGGCCTGGAGCTGGCGCGCCAAAATCCGGCTGAACTGGTAATCTTTCCCGGCATCGGCTTTGAGACCACCACCCCGGGCATTGCCGCCACCATTCTCGCCGCCAGGCAGCAAAATATTGATAATTTCATGGTCTTTTCCACCCACAAGACCATGCTGCCGCCGCTCATGGCCCTGCTCGACGATCCGGCCCTGGGGATTGACGGTCTGCTCTGCCCCGGCCATGTGAGCAGTATCATCGGCGCCGCTGCCTATCAGCCTCTGGCGGAACAGTATGATCTGGCCTGCGTGGTCGCCGGTTTTGAACCAACCGATATCCTCCAGGCCCTGATCCTCATGGCCCGACAGATCAGCGAAGGGCGGGCCGAAGTGGAGAATGCCTATACCCGGGCCGTCACCTGGGAAGGCAACGCCCGGGCCAGGGCCATGGTGGCGACCATCTTTGCACCGGCGGACATGTCATGGCGGGGCTTAGGCCTCATTGCCGGCAGCGGCCTGGCCATCAGAGAAGAATATGCCGGGTTTGACGCCCAGTCCCGTCTGGCGCTCACCGTACCGGAATCCAAGGAACCACCGGGCTGCCTGTGCGGCGAGATCCTCAAGGGGATCATCGCGCCGCCCGCCTGCCCGCTCTTTGGCTCACGCTGTACTCCCTCAAGTCCGATTGGCCCCTGCATGGTCTCCAGCGAAGGGACCTGCAGCGCCTGGTTTAGCTATAGCGGTGAAACAAGATCAGCAACGGCCATCACAAACTAACCATCATATTTTTTTATTCTTTTATGCCGTATATAATTTGAGCATGTTATAGTCTTTACAACCACTTACACAAGATGAGAACTGGATAAAAAAAGATATGGCACCAACAACAGCAGAAACCATCCTTCTTGACCACGGCAGCGGCGGCCTGGCCAGCCAACAACTGATCAGCGGCCTTTTCCTGAAGTATCTGGGAAATAAGGTCTTGTCAGCTCTGGAGGATAGTGCGGTCATGGACAACCAGCCGGGGCGGCTCGCCTTTACCACCGACAGCTATGTGGTGGATCCTATCTTCTTTCCCGGCGGCGATATCGGCACTTTGGCTGTCCACGGCACCATCAATGACCTGGCCATGCGCGGGGCCAGACCGCTCTGTCTGAGCCTGGGCCTGATTCTGGAAGAGGGGCTGGCGCTGAGTGATCTGGAGCGGGTCATCATCTCAATCCGGGACGCCTCAGAGAGCTGCGGCGTGCCCATTGTCACCGGCGACACCAAGGTCGTGCCCGTAGGCAAGGCCGACAAGATTTTTATTAATACCTCCGGGATCGGTCTGGTGGCCGACAATGTGGAGATCTCGACCAGCAGGGCTCAGGCGGGAGATAAGATCATTCTGTCCGGGTCTATGGGCGACCATGGCATCACCATCATGACCCGCCGGGCCGGCATTGCCCTCAGCGGCGATCTGCGCAGCGATTCCATGGCCCTGCATACCATGGTCCAGCTGCTGCTGACCGGTCTGCCTCCAGCCAGCCTGCATACCCTGCGCGATCCGACCAGAGGCGGGGTCGCCACCTGCCTCTGCGAAATCGCCGGCAGCTCCGGCCTGATGCTGGAGATTGAGGAAGACTGCATCCCGGTGCGGGCGGAAGTGCGGGCCGCCTGTGAGATTCTGGGACTGGACCCGCTCTATCTGGCCAATGAAGGAAAATGTCTGGCCCTGGTCGCCCCGGACAGCGCTGATCAGGCTCTGGCTCTCATGCAGGCCTGTCCGGAGGGTGCCGAGGCCGCCATTATCGGCACCGTTATAGCCGGCGCCGCTCCCGCCATCCCTGGCTCCCACGGCATTAGACCATCCCTGGCCGTCACCGCCGGCCGGGTCATACTTAAAACCACTATTGGGGGCACAAGGGTGATCACGCCCCTGCACGGCGCCCCGCTGCCCAGGATTTGCTGATAATGCCGGACATGACAATACAAAAAAAGGTGGGCATTCTCGGGATCGGCAATCTGCTGCTCTCAGACGAAGGTTTTGGTATCCATACCATCCATTACCTGGAAAAAAATTATAACTTTCCGGACACCATCCGCCTCAACGATGCCGGGACCGCCGGTATCTATATGGCCCCTTTCCTGGAGGAATGTGATCCGATTCTGGTCATTGATGTGGTGGACATCAAGGCCGCACCCGGCTCCGTTCACTGCTTTAGCAGCCATGACATTGGTATCGGCATTATTTTCAGCAAGATGTCCCCGCACCAGCTTGGTCTGCTGGAGATGCTGGAGATCTGCAAACTGCGTGACTGTAATCCGGAAACCGTGGATTTTTTCTGTATTGTGCCGGCCGACCTGCAGACCTCCATGGACCTGTCACCTGAAGTGGCCCCCAGGGTCAAAGAGATTGCCGAACGCATAGTGAGCCAGCTGCGCCAAGCCGGTCATACCATTACCGACCGGATCCAAGCACCAGCGACGGTCAGCCTCAATGCATGAAATGTCGCTGGTGCAGGCCCTGTTCACCCAACTGGCAAGCCTGGCCGCCGACCATGATAAGCACAGGGTTCTCACCGTCACCGTTGCTATCGGCCCGCTCTCCGGAGTCGTGGTTGATTCCTTTCAATTCGGCTTTGATATCCTCGCCGCGGAGCACAGCCTGACCAAGGAGGCCAAACTGATCATCATCAACCCGCCGGCTACCTTTCAATGTCTTCAGTGCGGCCACAACCAGATAGCCGCCGTGCGACCGGATTCTTGCCCGCAATGTCACGAAACCCTGCTGATTGCCGAGGGCGGCGATGCCATCATCCTCAATCAGGTGGAGATGGAATAAACAGAGAATAGAAGATAGTTCTTTTTTGGTGCGCGGAGACAAAAGGCGCCAGAGAGAAGAAGAAATATTGCAGTCCAGAGCTCTCTTTATATCTCTACGATTTCTACCATATATTTAACAAAAGGTGCCTCATGTGTGATTCTTGCGGATGCGATCTAACAACCAACCACCACAGCCACAAAACCACTGCCCAGGTTATCGATGTCCACCAGAGCCTGCTGGCGGCCAATGATGCCATTGCCGCTGGGAATAAGGCCCACTTTGAGGCTCTGGGGATCGTGGCCATCAATATGATTTCCAGTCCCGGTTCCGGCAAGACCACTCTGCTGGAAAAGACTATTGAACGGTTGCAAGGACAAATCAAGATAGGGGTGATTGAAGGCGATATCGAAACCGACCGCGATGCCCAGCGAATCAGAGCCAAAGGAGTACCGGTGGTGCAGATGACTACCGGCGGGGCCTGTCACCTGGATGCGGCCCAGATTCACAAAGGCCTGCACCTGCTTGAACAGGAACCAGGCGGCGACCAGCTGGACCTGCTTTTTATTGAAAATGTCGGCAATCTGGTCTGTCCGGCCACCTTTGATCTTGGTGAACACCAGCGGGTGGTGCTGGTCTCGGTGCCGGAAGGCCCGGACAAACCGGCCAAATATCCCAAGGCCTTTATCAGCTCCCAGCTTTTTGTGATCACGAAAACCGATCTGCTGCCCTATTTTGACTTTCCGGTGGCTGAGGCCACGGCTGATGCCCTGCACCTTAACCCGAGGTTGCAGATTATGGCCCTGTCGGCCGTCAGCGGTGAAGGCTTTGAAGCCTGGCTTGATTATTTACGAGATATAACAAAAAACCAGCAAGGATAATGGACGACGCTGTGGCCGAGCACTGCTGCGCATCATTACAGTGCTCTGCCTCACTTACGGTTGGATAAAGATATCCGGCCAGCGGTCATTGGCCGGATTTATGGTCAGACGAACGGCCTCATCCCAGGGTTGACCGACCTGCCAGAGAAAGATCTCATAATCAGCCAGGTCATGTTCATGACCACCGGCCGAAGCGCCGAAAATTAGCCAACGGCCATCACGCGACAGCCGGGGAAAATATTCGTGACTGAATTCTCCGGGCAGATCCAGAAAAACATCTTCCTGTTCCGGCCGCAATTGCGAAGACATCACCCGCGTTCCCCCCTGCCCCCGGCTCTGCATCCACAATAAGTAAGAGGCATCAGGGGCCCAGGTGATCTCGCAGGCTCCTTTGGAGCCATAGCTTTGCCAACTCTTGTGTTCCAGATCAAGAAGAAACATACCATGTGGCGGCGCAATCACAACAAGCTGCTTGCGATCACGGGGAGAAAACTCAGCGAGGACGAACCAGGACCATTCCGCAGGCATCCAGGGGGCCGGGGCGATCACCTGCTCCTGGCCATTGTCAATATTGATCACTATTACTTGCCGGCCGTTGCGCAAAAAGCTGATCTGATTGTTATCCACCCATTGCGGGAAATTGGCATCCCGGACCAACAGACGCTCCGTGCCATCGGCAATAGTCAGCACAAAAATATCCCAGGGTTCAATCTGCCGCTCACTTACCCACGGACGCTGACTGCGGGCAAAGACAATCTGCTTGCCATCTGGAGAAAAACGGGGGAAATAATCTACTTGGTCATTATTGGTCAGACGATAGGTAATCAGCTCCGGCACAGTCATAAGATAAATCTCATGATTACCGGATCGGCTCGAGGACCAGACCACACGAGCCCGCAGCTCCCCGGTCGCTTGCAGTACAGCCTGCTTGGCGACTGGATCAAAGCTGTCTTCAGTGGGCTGAAGCATTAACCAGCCGGCCCGGATGGATAGATAGCGGGGGCCATACCAGCCGATAGGGACCCCGATAAAAATGATCACAAGAAGCGCCAGCCACCAGCGCCACAGACGTCTTCGTTGCAGACTGCGGTTTATAGTCTGCAAGCGCTGGTGGAGCGCCAAAAAGAAAATTTTACCCTTGATGGCGACGAATCTCGGCCAGCATTTCCCGGCCGCCATTTTCCAGGATATAATTGCCCAACTGTTGTCCCAGTTTTTCCGCATCCTGACGGGGGGCCTGATCCGTCTTTCTGAGAATGGTGCCGCCATCCAGACTGGCCAGACCGACAGTTAAAGTCAGGATATCGTTATTGAGGACTGCCAGACCAAAGGCCGGAATGGAGCAGCCGCCTTCCAGCTTGCGCAGATAGGCCCGTTCGGCCAGCAGACAGGACTCACTGTCCGGATTATTCAGACAGGCGCGAACCATGGCCTTTTTCTCGGCTGACAATTGGTCTGACGATTCAATGGCGATACAGCCCTGGCCCACCGGCGGCACGAATTCATCTTCGGGGAAGATCTTGACGATCATCTCTTCATATTCCATGCGCTTGACCCCGGCATAGGCCAGCATCAGGGCATCACAGACTCCATCACGCATCTTTTGGATTCTGGTCTGGAGATTGCCACGCATCTCCACCGTCTGCACATGGGGGTAATAGTGTTTCAGCATGGCAATCCGGCGCACCGAAGAGGTGCCGATCCGGATTTTCTGTTGCGGGTCATCGAGGCTCAGGCCCTTATCGAGGGCCAGCAGGACATCATTGACCTTTTCCCGGGCGGTAAAAGCAATCAGGCCAAAGCCCGGGGGCAGGATCGACTGCATATCCTTAGCGCTATGGACGGCAATATCGGTGGCACCGCTCTGTAACTGTTCTTCCAGTTCTTCGGTGAAGACGCCTTTGCTGCCAATCTTGGCGATGGACACGTCAAGGATCATGTCCCCCTTAGTCTCCATGGAACTGATCACCGTCTCCATTCCCTGTTCATTCAACATGCCGGCGACGGTCTCTGTCTGCCACATGGCCAGCCTGCTCTTCCGTGATCCGATTTTGATGGTGGTCATGTTATCTTCCCTTTGATTACTTTTCCGTCATAAGATTTGTTAATATTTGCCATGCTATCAGGAAAGCTGTATTATATGCTATGCGCTTTCTCCTATATAACATACGCTATTGCACCGGACATGGTATGAGTTACCATCTGCCGCTGCCTTTTTCCGGCTTTTTCAGACAGACAACCAGGAAACTGAACGAGATCGTCGAGTTCATCGAATCAGTTAAACCGGATGTTATTGCCTTAATCGAAGTTGATTCAGGCTCCTATCGTTCGCAAAGCTGCTGTCAGGCCGATATCATCGCCAAAAAGCTGCATCAGTCTCATATTGTGAAAACGAAATACGCCACTAATTCCCTGGCGGGCCGGGTCCCGGTCCTCAACAAACAATCAAATGCCCTGCTCACCAATGAAACGATCTCCACCCATCAATTTCATTACTTTGATGAAGGAGTAAAACGACTGGTCATCGAGGTGGAACTGGCCGAGGTTATCGTCTTTATCGTCCATCTGTCTCTCAAATACCGGCACCGCCAGCAACAACTGGAACACCTGCACCGCCTGCTGAAAAACACTGATAAACCTGTGATCCTGGCCGGTGATTTCAACACCTTTGGCGGCATCAGAGAGCTGGAGCTTTTTAAGGCCGCCACCGGCCTGCAAGATGCCAACCCGCTGCGTTACGCCTCCCATCCCAGTCATGCCCCCCATCGCCAACTCGACTTTATCCTGCACAGTCCGGAACTTGAGGCCGTGGGCTTCAATATCCCCGACATCAGACTCTCCGATCACGCCCCGCTGATCTGTGATTTTAGGTGCCGTTAAGACTTGAGCAAATGCTCAAGTCTTTTACGGCACCTTATGCCACTTTATAACAGCCAATCTGTTGCGGCTGTTATAAAGTGGCGCGTGGCCAATACCAAGAAAGGAGGCAGAAGCAAATTTTTTACAGGTCGCTTCCCATAAAACAGCCTATTTATGCAGCTGTTATAAGAATGACGCCTACTTTAGTCCCCGGAATATTCATTAATAAAGCGCAGATACTCATCCCCTCCTTGCGTTCTCCGCTGGAGAGCGGTGTAGATCGAAGACATGACCCGTATCAGATCCACTTTCGGGATATCCGACAAATCCTCGTCAATAACCTCATTCAGCAGCTGGTAGCCTTTATCCTGCACTCGATCACCAAGCTGCAGGTCGGTATCTTTGAAATGGTACTCATCAAAGAAAAGCTCCAGCAGTCTGGCTGCATCCTGATCCATAAAGATCTCATCATCCCCTGAGAAGCCAAGCCGACACAAGACTGACTCAATGGTGCTGGCGATAAACTCCAGTTCAGGCGATCTGGACAGGGTTTGAATTTCATAGCGGGGAACGTTGCGATAATTTCTCACAGGGGTCCTGGTATGGTCACAGGAGGTACTCTTTTCCATGATTTAGTTTGAAGAAAAATGATGTTTGAAGATTTTCTCTTGCTATCCCTGACGCCTTGCCGTCAGATGATGACGTTTCAACTACCGATTCCGACCAATCTTATTATATCTATCCTCCTCTGCATTTTTTTTCAACCAATAAGCAACGACTGCTTGCGCAATCTCCGATGATAGTTTGTTAGTGCATTTCCTGACCGGATTTTCGCAAGTAGTAACCATAATCACCCTCATAGGTCAGCAGAGAGCCGTGATCTATGGCAAAGACCCGATCGACCAGCAAGCGCAGGAAATGCCGGTCATGGCTGACTAAAATGACGGTGCCGGTGAACTTCTGCAGGGCCTCAAGGAGAACCTCGCGGGACTGGATATCAAGATGGTTGGTTGGTTCATCGAGGATCAGGAAATTCAAGGGCTGGGCCAGCAGGGTGGCCAGCACTACCCGGCTCTTCTCGCCACCGGAGAGATGGGCGATCCGCTTATCAACATCATCGCCCTGAAAAAGAAAAGCGGCACACAGATTACGGATCACCCCGATATTGCCGGTAGGAATGACCGACTGCACCGTCTCAAAGACGGTGGACTCCGGATTGAGCAGCTCCATCGAATGCTGGCTGAAATAACCGGCCAGCACTCCCGCCCCGATGCTTACCGTGCCGGTGGTGGGAGCTACCTGAGCGGCCAGGACCTTGAGAAAAGTTGACTTGCCGGCGCCGTTTACCCCCACCACCGCAATCTTTTCCTGGCGCCGGATCATCCCGGTCACCCCGCCGAAGACTGACCGGTCCCGGCCATCTTCCGTGGGCCAGGTCTTCGCCAGATCTTCCATGCGGACCACATCATCGCCACTGCGGGGAGGTTCGGCAAATTCAAAGCGCACCACCCTCTGCTCGACGGGCAGCTGGATACGTTCGATCTTCTCCAGTTTCTTGATCCGGGACTGCACCTGGGCCGCATGCGAGACACGGGCGGCAAAACGGGCGATAAAATCCTCTTCCTTGGCCAGCATTTCCTGCTGGCGGCGATAACTGGCCAGCAGCTGCTCGCGGCGGATCTCACGTTCCCGCAGATAAAAATCGTAATTGCCGCTGTAGGTCGTCACGCTCTGGCCTGCCACTTCAATGATCCGGTTGACAATGCGATTCATGAAATCCCGGTCATGGCAGGTCATGAGCAGCGCCCCTTTAAACTCTTCGGCCAGCCATTGTTCCAGCCAGATGATTGACTCCACATCCAGATGGTTGGTTGGCTCATCGAGCAGCAGCACATCCGGATTGATAGTCAGGATCCTGGCCAGACCAATCCGCATCTTCCAGCCGCCGCTAAAGGATTCAACCGGACGCAGATAGGCCTCCGGGCCAATGCCGAGTCCGGTCAGCACCGCCTGGGCCCGGGCCTCAAGATCATAGCCGCCCCGATGCTCGAACTCCTCCACGGCATTGCCATACCGCTCCAGCAGGGCCGTCATGGCATCATCGTCCATCGGCTGGCCCATGGCAACTTCCATCGCCTGCATCTGTTCGCCCAGCAAAGTGACTTCACTGGCGGCGGCCATCACCTCGGCCAGGGCCGAACGACCAGCCATCTCGCCTACTTCCTGGGAGAAATAACCGATCACCGTCTTTTTTGCACAGGAGATCTCGCCCTTATCAGGTTCTTCCTCACGAGTGATCAGCCGAAATATCGTTGACTTACCGGCCCCATTAGGACCCACCAGCCCGGCCCGGCTGGAGGCCAAGACCTGCAGGCTGGCATCCTGAAAAAGCAGCTGGGAACCATGCTGCTTGCTGATATTGGTGAGATGGATCATGGACGTCTACTTCCTTCTTCCTTTGTACGAGCCACTTCTGCTGCCTCCACTTGCGGCACGGCCAGGGCCCGAGCTTGTTCTGCCACCCGTGCCAGCAGGCTTGGCCTTCCCTGCCGGAACGGGAGTCAGCAGGGACTCATCCGGCTGGATACAGTGCAGGGTCTCGCCGATATAGGCCTCGATCTCGGGCAGGACAAAGGCATCTTCCTCGCAGGCAAAACTAATCGAGATCCCGGAAACCCCGGCCCGGCCGGTCCGGCCGATCCGATGCACATAATCTTCCGGTTCATAGGGCAGGGTATAGTTGATGACATGGCTGATACCGGCGATATGGATGCCGCGTCCGGCGACATCGGTAGCCACCATCACCTTGACCCGGCCTTCACGAAAGGCCTCCAGCCGCGCCGTCCGTTTTTCCTGGGGGACATCCCCGGACAGCAGGGTGCAGGCAATGCCGTGGCGCTCCAAACGCTCACTGAGCCGCCTGGTCTCATTTTTCATATTGGCAAAGATGATAATCCGTTCATGCTCTTTGCTGGTGATCAGATTATAGAGCACCGTAAATTTCTCGGCAGTGGTGGTCAGATAGACAATCTGCTGCACCGTCTCGACCGCCACCTGATCGGCCTCGGTCTCGACGGTGATTGGCTCACGGCACCACTGGGCCGACAGCCGCTTGACCTCGTCGGTAAAGGTGGCTGAAAAGAGCATGGTCTGACGCTGCTCTTTGGGTGGAGTTTTGTAGATAATGCGGCGCACATCAGGGATGAAACCCATATCCAGCATCCGGTCAGCCTCGTCAATGACCATGATTGCGGCCCGGTTCAGGGTGATAATCCTCTTACTTTCAAAATCAAGGAGCCGACCGGGAGTGGCGACCACCACATCCACCACCTGCTCGGTCATACTTTTTTCCTGTTTACGATAATCCGTGCCGCCATAGGCCGCCACGATCCGCAACGAGGTATATTTGGCCAGGGCCTTGGCGTCTTTGGCGATCTGGATCACCAGCTCACGGGTCGGGGCAATAATCAGGGCTCGGGGCGAGCCCACCGGTGCCGTCTTACCCTGGTTTTGTTCCTGCAACAAGCGGGTGAAGATAGTGATCAGAAAGACCGCACTTTTACCGGTACCGGTGCTGGCCCGACCGATAAGATCACGGCCACGCAAGGCATCCGGCAGGGCCTGGGCCTGAATAGGGGTACAATACTGAAACTGCAGATCAGCAATGGCATGCATCAGGGCCACAGGCAGGTCAAGATCATGAAACCTGGTCTTGCCGGCCAGCGGTTCCACCTGGAACTGGGCCACATCCCACTCCGGTTCCTGCCGCTCCTTCTTAGGCCGGGGACGTCGGGGCCTGGCTGGCGCCGGTGAATCCATAGCTGCTGACGGCGTCTGGTCTGTCGAAACTTGGGCGGCTGATACTTCCTCGGAAGCAGGCTGGAGCGCAGCAGGGGCGATGGCCGCTTTGCCATGTTCTTTCTTGCCGGATTTCGCTATATTTCTGAGTTTGGTGCCGGCCTTTTGGAGAAATGCTTTTATCATTCAATGCCTTACGATGATGTTAAATTGATCCAAAGAACATTCCCAGCATCCCGATGCAAAAACTTAATCGGGATGTCGTAATATTCAAAAAAATACTTTAGGGTGTCTTGAAAAATGAGGATTTTGTTCAAAATCAAGGCAAGTGAAAAATTTTACCGCAGGCATATAGTTGATATTCCGAGGATAAATTTTTGAGCATAACGCCGAGTTTGGGCAAAAAGACCATTTTTCAAGGCACCCTTTAATAGAGGAGCAGGGGGCTAATAGTTTGAGAGCAGGGGTCTACATCCTGCCATTTTCTACCAAAAAGACGAAAGTATAACATGTTAAGGCTATAAACTCCAGATTAATAGGCAGATAATTGACAAACACAGCGAACAACGAAGATTCAGGGCTGGATGCGGTGGAGCTTTGTGTGCCTGTCCGCAAAGAACAGAAAGCTCCACCACTTATATTAATAGGCTTCAAAAGAGACAGCGTACGGCTGTCAGAGGGAAGGAAGCTTAGCTGCAGTCTTTGCTTCATTTAAACTATTGCTAAGCTGGGTCAGCCCAGCGAATCAAAAACGATCGCTCTGGTTATTCCGCCATAGCCATAGGGATTCCGCAACATAACGGCATGAGGTCGCCCTCGTTGAGATTCATATATTTATGGCATATGCTACAGATCACTGTGCATTCCTCCGCGGCATTGTCTTCGGTATAGGTCGTAGTCCCGGCAACTTCCTCAATAACAAAGCGGGCCAGATTCTCTTTCATCGGCACATATTCACCGATTGGATTCAAGCGCTTATTGTCAGCTGCACAGGAGATCACCATCCGCCACAAACTCTCCAGGGACGTGGTTTCCCGGTCATTTTCGGGCAGCAATTCAACAACATTTTTATCTATATTTATTTTCATAATTCCTCTTTGGTTAAAAAATTCAGCCCTATCAGATCAAAAAAGCCGTCCGGCTCCATTGCAGGAACCGTAATGTCAGAATATTCATCCCTGCTTCCTTTATTACGATTCCTGTCATGAGAACGCGGACTACGACTTGGCCTTCAGCGCCTGTCCTACCTTGCGGCCCAGCTCCACGCAGGCAGCCAGTTCACCGACCTCGGGGACATACTTCGCTCTTATCCCCTCATCAATAAGATCAAACTTCATCTCGGTCATAGTCTCATTGAGCAGCTTCACCGATTCTCCGGACCAGCCATAAGAACCAAAGGCGGCGCCAATCTTGTTAGTGGGCCGCAGACCACGCATATACATGAGAAAGCCGGCCATTCTCGGCAGCAGACCATTATTGAGGGTGGGACAACCGAGAATAATGGCGCCAGCATCCAGGACCTCACGCATCACATCACTGCGGTGGTTATAACGTAGATTGAGCATTTTGACCGAAACGCCTTCATCCTGGAGACCGAGCGATACCTCTTTGGCCATCTTTTCGGTCGAATGCCACATGGTGTCATAAATAATCAGGGCATTGTTCTGGCTCTCATTGCGACTCCAGCGGTCGTAGGCCTCAATGGCCATCATGGGATTAGTGCGCCAGATAACGCCATGATCAGGGGCAATCATATTGATCTCCAGGCCGATCTCCTGCACCTTGGCAATCAGTTTTTTCACCAGCGGTGAATAGAGGGTCAGGATATTAGCGTAATACTTGGTTAATTCCTCGCGAAGAATGGCCGGATCAACCTGATCATCAAAACGCTCACTGCTGGCCAGATGCATGCCGAAGGCATCACTGGAAAAAAGCAGTTTATCCTCTTTGACATAGGTAAACATGGAATCCGGCCAGTGGAGCATCCGGGTTTCCAGAAAGGACAGGGTTTTTGCGCCCAGACTGATATCCTTGCCCGGTTCGGCAATTTCATAAGGCCAGTCCGGCCGGTGAAAATGCTGGACCAGGGCCTTCTGGCCCATGGTGGAACAGATGATCTTTTCCGGTTTGATCAGTTCAATCATATCAGGCAGGGCCCCGGAATGATCCATCTCCACGTGATTAACCACGATATAATCAATCTCGGCCGGATCAACAATTTCCCTGATCCGGGCAATAAGCTCAGCCTTCATCGAACTTTTCACGGTATCAATGAGGGTAATTTTCTCATCCATGATCAGATAGGCATTATAAGTTGTGCCTCTATAAGTTGAATAGCCGTGAAAATCACGAATATCCCAATCAATGGCTCCCACCCAGTAAATATTTTCTGCAATTTTAGTTGGTTTCACCTGTTGTCCCTCCTGTCAGATATTTCAAATATTTCTCCTTTCCGGATGGCCTGACTACCATCAACCAGAAGAAGATTTTAGTTTTTATCGGGGTAGACTGCCTGGTAGTTGCACAATTGCCTCTGCAGATAGCACCAAAAGCATAAAATGACCCTGCCTCTCAAACAACATACCAGCAATCTGGGCAATTAAGCTAAGGACTTATGCTGAAAATAGCCAGCCCAGCCAATTGTTTCACTTAAGGGTGCCTTGAAAAATGGTCTTTTTGCCCAAACTCGGCGTTATGCTCAAAATTTTATCCTCGGAATATCCACTATATGCCTGCGGTAAAATTTTTCACATGCCTTGATTTTGAACAAAAATCCTCATTTTTCAAGACACCCTTAACAAAAAATTATTGTCACAACAGGCTGCTAAGATATCACCGTAAATTCTTCCTTGGTTGCGCCGCAGACAGGACATTCATAATCGCCAGGCAGATCTTCAAAAGATGTCCCTGCCGCAATGCCCGCTGCAGGTTCGCCTACGTCCGGATCATAAATATAACCACAAACATCGCATCGGTATTTTGGCATGCTTTCACTCCCTGAAGATGCCTCAGGGGCCTCCTCTGTTATCGTATTATCGTATTGCACAGAGCCCGGTCCCATCAGGGGTCTGAACGCCTTTTTACTGGCCCCGCAGACCGGACAATGCCAGTCATCAGGGAGATCTGTAAATTGTCTATCCTTTCGATCTTTCTTGCCCTTACGATCACCTGCAATTCCTCATTTGGCACTGATACATCTCTGCCGGGGCAGCCATGAATTCTCCTTACATCAAACTTGAAGCCGCGCTTACCAATGACACTGTTGCTTGGCCTCGGCCATTCAATCATTAGCATGATCTGTCAGATAACGGGCTACTCCCTCAGCCGTAGGAGTCATGGTCGCATCGCCTTTTTTCCAGTTAGCCGGACAGACTTCTCCGCACCGCTCAGTTAGCTGAAGGGCATCAAGAACACGTAAAGCCTCATCAACACTACGGCCCAGCGGCAGGTCATTCACTACCTGACTGCGGATAATGCCTTGCCGATCAATAAGAAATAAGCCGCGCAGGGCCATACCCATCGGTAATAATACACCATAGCTCCGCGCAATACTCTTATCCAGATCAGCCACCAAGGGGAACTGGATGTTGCCGATCCCGCCGTCGTTGACCGCCGTATTTTTCCAGGCCAGGTGGGTAAAATGCGAATCAACCGATACTCCCACCACCTGACAGTTCCGTTCTTTGAATTGCTCAAGCGCCCTGTCGAAAGCCAGGATCTCAGATGGGCAGACAAAGGTAAAATCAAGAGGGTAAAAAAACAGCAGGACATATTGACCGCCCAGACCGGAGAGGGTAAATGACTCATCAAAGGAATTATCAGCCATTACAGCAATAGCTTTAAAATCAGGGGCTTCATTGGTTACAAGTGGGTTCATCCTATTCTTTCCTCGGTTAAATTAGACTTAGATGCCATTATCATCAGGCTCAACTGTTTAGGGCCGCAAGACCTGCAGCGGTGATGCCACATTTACAGCGCACCGGACTATCGATATAGCCTTGTTTCTTCAAATCAGTAATTCCGGCACTGACTATCTTGGTATCAAGACCAGTGGCGGTTGCCATATCTTTGCTGGTACAAGGACCAGCACAAGCACTCAGCGCCTGTAATATTTTTTTTTGCTCATCGGTGAGTTGCTTGTTGCTGCATCCACATTTCATTGTTTAGCTCCTTTGCTACGCCATTTGACGATCAGATCAAATATTTGAGGCGTCAATTAATAATATACCTATCCATCACCCCATGTGAAGGATAATTTCTTTTTTGATAAGGCTTGACAATAATTCTAATCTCCAGAATGGTGACCGACATTGCGGACCGCAACACAAGCTACATACTGGTTAATAATGACTATTTTTTATAGTTGATAATCATTCTCAGGTCAAGCATAAAAGATGGGTATAAGATCAGAAAGGTCATAACCAGAATAGGCAGTTCCTTACTGGAGGAGATTCCTTTGGCCGTAAAACCTATCAGGGTAGACACTTTTTATTCAGAAAGATAAAGCTCCTGTAATATGCTATAGTAAAATCCCAATCAATAACAATCAGGTTTATCATGAATCATATACTGGAAGTCAGAAAGCTCAGTAAGGTCTTCGGACGAAATAAAGCGGTCAACGATGCTTCTTTTGCGGTAAAAGATGGCATCTGTTTTGGTCTGTTGGGGCCAAATGGGGCGGGCAAAAGCACGACCATGGAGATTATCGAGGACATTATCGCCCCCAGCAGTGGCGACATCCTGTACAAAGGACTGCCGAGAAAGGCTTCCTTTCGCGAAGAAATCGGCATTCAATTCCAGCGGACCTCCTTGCTCAATTTTCTGTCCGTAGCTGAGACCCTGAGCTCCTTCCAACAATTATATCAAAACCCGGAGGACCTGGACCTTTTGATCGAGCGCTGCGACCTGACGCCCATCCTAACAAGACGCAACGATCAACTGTCCGGGGGCCAGCTGCAGCGATTGATGCTGGCCTTAGCCCTTATCAACCGGCCGCATCTGGTGTTTCTCGATGAACCTTCGACCGGCCTTGACCCGCAATCGCGCCGCAATTTATGGGATATAGTCCTCCAGATCAAAGCGGAGGGTAAAACAATCATCATGACTACCCATTCCATGGAAGAGGCGGAATACCTCTGCGATGAAGTAGCGATCATGGATGCGGGCAGCATTATTGCCTGGGACACTCCGGCCCGGCTGATCCAGAGCCATTGTCAGGGCAGTTCTATCCTTCTGCCGGAGGCGGCCTTCAAGATGAACCTCGACGACCTGCCTTTTCAATGGAAGCGGCGCGACAAGACCATTGTCCTTGAAACCAGCCAGATCCATGAAGGCCTGAACACCCTGCTGCAGCTCAATATCGACCTGACCGAACTGGCTGTCCACACACCCAATCTGGAAGATGTTTTTTTAGGTCTGACCGGCAAGGGTTTAAGGGATTAACCTATTAACTTTACAAGAATTTTTCTATGAACTTTAAACGGATGTGGGCCATGTTTACGGCCAGAAATCATGAATTCTTCAGAGACCGGGCGGCCTTTGGCTGGAACTTTGCCTTCCCTTTCCTGATTATTGTCGGTTTTGGCCTGATCTTTGGGGCCAAGGAGCATAACCAGTTCAAGATTGGTCTTTTTCCCGGTGAGAGCCGGCAAGCAGGTATGGCCAATACGGTGCCCGCTGCTTTTCAACAGGGGCGCTACCTGCAATTCATCAATTTTGCCAGTCAGGTAGAGGGTGAACAGAAATTACAGCATCACAAAATTGACTTGCTACTCGACAGCCGCTCCCCGGACCACCGTTACTGGATTAATGATTCTTCCCCCAATGGCTACATTGCCGAGCAGATCTTTCTGGCCTCGCTTGTCCCCGCCAGTGAGAAACTGGCCACAAAACAGCTGGTCAGGGGCGTCCAGATCCGCTATATCGACTGGCTTTTTCCCGGCATTCTCGGCATGAATATGATGTTTTCGGCGCTCTGGGGGGTCGGTTATGTGGTGGTCCGCTATCGTAAAAATGGCGCGTTGAAACGGCTCAAAGCCACGCCCCTCACTCCGCTTGAATATCTGAGCGCCCAGATGCTCTCCCGTATTTTTCTGCTCATGTTCACTATTGTCATCGTCTGGATCGGCTCCCACCTGATCTTTAAATTCCAGGTCCACGGCAGTTATGGGGCCTTGGCTCTGATCTTTTTCCTCGGCGGCCTCAGCCTCTGCTCCATGGGTCTGGTCCTGGCGGCCCGCGGCACCAGCGAAGAGTTTACCAGCGGCATCCTCAACTTCGTGTCCTGGCCCATGATGTTTCTCTCAGAGGTCTGGTTTTCTCTCGAAGGCTCTCCCGTCTGGGTCCAGACCCTCGCCAAGATCTTCCCTTTGACCCATTTATTGACCGGGGCGCGGAAAATCATGAATGAGGGGGCCTCTCTGGTCGATGTCCAGCGCGAGTGCTTAATTTTGGTGATCATTACCATCATCTCCCTGACTATTGCCGCGCGGCTGTTCTCCTGGAATAAATAATGATGACGCCTGTCAAAGCCCGGATCTTTATGAGATTGCAACCTTCTCCGGCGACTTGCCGTAAATACGCCTCCTCCTCAGAATTCTATGCATATCAACTTTTTCTGCTGACTCTACGCTCGCAGGATTCCCGTATCTACGAAAAATGATATTGTCGCCAGCCAGATACCTGGACAGCCACTGCCATCTGCAGGCCAATCGCCTGATTCCGGTAAGAGAGGCCATGTTCGAGAGAGCAAGAGCTGCGGGAGTGGCGCGAATGCTGTGCAATGCTACTGCGGAAAAAGACTGGCAGGCAGTGGTTGAGCTGGCCCTAACCAGACAGGAAATACTGCCGTTTCTAGGCATCCATCCCTGGTGGGCGGAGACTGCCACCAGCGGCTGGGACAAAAGGCTGCGCAGCCTGCTTGTCCAGACAGCGGCCGGGGTGGGCGAAATAGGCCTGGATAAATGCTGCCGCGCTGATTTTGGCCAGCAGCAATTGCTCTTTGAGACCCAGCTGCAGATGGCCGTGGAGCTCAGCCGGCCCATAGTTATCCACTGCGTCAAGGCCTGGGGTCGAATCGTGGCCATGCTGGAACAATTAACCAGGCCGCTGCCACCAATAATGATTCATGCTTTTTCAGGCTCCGAGGACATCCTGCAGCGGTTGCTCCGGCTTGGCTGCTTTATCTCTTTTTCCGCCAGACTGGACAACGACCACAAAATGCACCATTGTTTGCTGGCCACCCCGCTGACAAACCTGCTGCTGGAAAGCGATGCCCCGGGTAAACCTAACAACCAGACAGTATTCTCTGCTGAACCGGCTGCTATCATTCAACTGTACCGGTTGGTAGCCACCCTCAAAGAGACGCCCCTGGACGAATTCCGCCAAGAGATATGGAACAATGGAGAGATTTTCACGCATACAATCCTTCCTCGGTGAAGAAGGATTCAATTTACTGCAACAGAGTTTCATCACCATCGTCGGCATCGGCGCGGTGGGCGGACATGTGGCTGAAGCCTTAGCCCGGTCTGGAATCACCCGACTCCGGCTGGTTGACTTTGATACCATCCAATCATCGAATATCAACCGGCAGATTATGGCCCTGGACACAACCCTGGGCCAACCCAAGGTTGAGGTAGCCCGAAAGCGCATCGCCGCCATCAATCCCGCCTGTCGGGTTGAGGCCCTGCAACTGTTTGCCGGCGCTGACAGTGTCGAGCAGATTCTGAGTCCCCAACCGGACATCCTGATCGATGCTATTGATTCGATGAACCCTAAAGTGCAACTGCTGTGTGCGGCTCATCAACGACGCATTCCTATCATTTCATCCATGGGAGCGGCCCTGCGCAGCGATCCCACCCAGATTCGCATTGCTGATATTATGGATACCAAGAACTGCCCTCTGGCCAGACGGCTGCGCCAGAGACTCAGACGCAGCGGCATAGAACGAGGCATCTCTTGTGTCTTTTCCACCGAAGCTGTAGCCTACAGCTATCCGGAATTAGAAGAGCTGTCACTGGACATCGATGCTCCTCTTGCTGACCGGGGCCGTCAACGGCGCACTCTTGGCAGCCTGCCGACCCTGACCGGCATCTTTGGACTCATCATTGCCAATGAAGCAATTCTCAGGCTCAGTGGCTGGCCGCGATAACTGAAAAATTATATATGATTAGAATTTAAAAATTTATTTAGCCCACATGATGCGCTACAATAAAAAAACTATAAAATTATATGCCCGCGGGAAAGTTTCAAAAATACCCTGAAGTTACTCTAAGATCTGAGCTAATCCTTAGTTATAAATAAAAAGAAATCTTGACCATGCTGACATCCACAGAACAGGCATCAACGGTAGACTTTTTTTTCGCTATTAAATCAATTTCAGTGAACAAAGAAGGCTCCGTGGAATCGCTCAAGACCATAGAACTGGTCAAGCCCGAGCAGATCCTGGCTTCACTGCCCCTTACAGCGGCAACCTCCGGAGAGACCATCCCGGCTAAAACCACTGAATTGCTGCCCGGCCTCCATACCCATTTCTCCGCCACAGGAAACGCCCTTCTGGCAACAGTGGCCGGCTATCCGCAGATCAAACAAGATATCAATAAGAAAGGCGAGACAGTAATCATCTCGATCACGCCGCTTGTCACCATCAGCCCTGATAAAATGGAAGCCTACCTGACGCTTTATCCACCCCTGCCGGGATCACCCCCTATCCAAATCGAGGCCCTGGAAGAGCTCCTCAAACAGGCCGGAATCGGTTATGGCCTGAACAGAGAAATCCTGCTGGGCTACCTGGAGCAGAGCCAGGAAGAGTTGATAATTATTACTGAGGCCCTCATCGCCAAGGGTTCACAGCCCATAGCCGGACAGGATGCCCATCTGCGTTTTGAGCTCGAACTGGGCTCCATCCCCGGAAAAATTATGGGCGACGGCAGGATCGATTTTCATGAGCGCAAGATGTTTACCAGTGTCCGCAAAGGAGAACTCATCGCCACCAAAGTTCCGGCCACTGATGGTACCGCCGGTACCAATGTCCTCGGCTTTCTGCTTCCACAGCAGGCGGGGCAGGATATCAAAGTCAGCACCGCTGATAACGCCATCTTTAATGAAGAAAGCGGCGAGATCCGAGCCGGCAAACCAGGCATCGTCTCGGTGGTGGATAATACCATCAGGGTCTGTTCTAAATTGACCATCCCCGGCGATATCAATTTCAGCACCGGCAATATCGAGGCCAAAGATGCCGTGGATATTGGGGGATCGATCCTCCCTGGATTTCAGGTAAGTGCGCATGGCGACTTGCGAATCGGCGGCGGGGTCAGATCGGCAACTGTGATCTCCCATGGTAATTTAGTCATCAAAGAGGGGGCCAGCGGCAAACAGACCACCATACGGATCAGCGGTGATGCGGACATCCCTTTTATCGAACAGGCCACCATTATAGCCGGCGGCACGGTCATTATCCGTAGACAGGCCTATTACAGCCGAATCTTTGCCGGGGCTGATATCCATTGCCAGGATGACAGCAAGATCATCGGCGGCATTACCATGGCCGGCGGCAATCTCAGCCTGGGTCAGGTAGGATCAGACAATGCAAATCCTGCCCTGCTGGCGGCCGGTACCGATGCCAAACAGTACCTTCGATATGAGACCCTGCAGCAGGAAATCCTGGAAAAAGAAGAGGAACTGGAGCGCTGCCTGCAGTTGCACGGCCGGAACAGCCTGTTGCCCTTTCGGCAAGTAATGACAGAGGAACTGGCAGAGATGAACCATGATCTTCATAAATTGAATTTAACAACTGGCCAGAAGGGAGACAGCCCCGAAGAAAGAAACAACCGCCTCAAAAGCCTGTCTATAAAGGTTTATGATCAAATCTTTGCCGGTACCGTACTGCGGATCGGCAATATTACAACAATGGTAGAAAAGACGATAACAGCCAGAAAAATTACTCTCAGTGAAGATATGCAGGAGCTGATTTTCCATGCTCTGTAGGTCAAACTCCAACCATCCTAGCTGCCAATTTTTTACTGCCTGAGGACTGGTATTTACGGAACCTGGAGAGCGCATCCTTTTCTGCAAAGACTTAACACCAATTGGAGTTCAGCATGTTCGTCAAACTATGGATGAAAAAAGATGTCGTCACCATTGCCCCGGATCAGACCTTGGCCGAGGCAGAAGCACTGATGCAGGAGAAGAAGATCAGACGGCTGCTGGTGACAAAAGACCAGCTGCTGGTCGGTATCCTGACCAGGGAGGATATCCAGAAGGGCATCCCCGCCAGTTGTGATGAAAATACCAGGCGGATAGCGGCCCAGAGTACAGTCGCGGCCCATATGACGCAAAATCCCATTACTGCCGAGCCGATGGCTCCACTGGAGGATATTGCTCTGACGATGCGCCGCAACAAGATCGGCGGCTTACCGGTTATTGAAAACAATACCTTGGTCGGTATTATCACCGAATCCGATATCTTTATGGCCCTGACTGAAATTTTGGGGGCGGGAAAAAACGGGGCTCGCATCGAGATGAAGATCGGCCATGGCCCCAATGAACTTTTCCAGGTCGTTAAACTGTGCAAACAATTTGCCATCACGATCACCGCCATCTCGATCTATCAGGATTTCAGTCCTGAACATGACCTGCTCACGGTCCGCCTGGATGGCGATAATCTCGATGACCTGATAGATGCCTTCTGGCAATCCGGCTGCCGGATCAACCGGATCATGCGCTTTGACCCGGAAGGAATGGCTGATACCTAGAGACCGGTCAGAACGGGCCAACCACCTTGTCAGCGGCAGCCATACTGTCCAGGATCTCATACATATTGGTAATGGTCCCAACCTGCAGCTTCTTTTCCAGTTTGAAAAACTCCAGACAGGTGCCACAGGATAAAATCCTGACTCCTTTCTTTTCCAAGGCCTGTAAGGCTTCCAGCGCCTTGCCCGCTGTCGCTACCAGCTTGACTCCGCCATTATAAAAAAGAATCCGGCTGGGTAGCGGCGATATCTCCTTAATCGTGGTGATGTAGGTCTGCATCAGGGCCCAACCCAGATCATCACTGCCCCGCCCCATGCAGTCGGAAGCAATCACATAGACCAGCTTACCGGCAGCCGGCAGCCGGCTAACAGGCTCACAGTTGTAAGCCGCCTCATCAAAAGCGGCAGAGTTAGTTTTGTTGTCGGCGGCGGCGAAAATGAGCTGAAAAGCATCTTCCGCCAGCTTGGCTGCTTGCACCCGGCAATTACGACTCTGACCAAAACGCAGGACATTATCCCGTGACGCCTCATTATCCACCAGGATGGCAAAAGACTCGCCATCCTCTTGCTCCAAGGCAGCCTTGGCTTTTAATACCGGCTCCGGACAATTCAAACCGCGACAATCTATCTGCCTCATAAGCTTTTACTCCTTTTCCTTTACATCTGTTAAAATCTGTATTCTACATTAATTATCTTTTGCCATCCTATTGGTCAAATAGATAATTCCGATGTGGGAAAGCAACTTGCGGGGTAAAAAGCTATGCTGCCGAACGGCTCTTTCTAAAAACCAGCCAAACTTAAGCACTCAGGGGGATTAATGGATCTGCATAAACTGGCTATCTATTGCAAAGTCATCGAATTAAAAAGTTTCACCAGAGCGGCCGAGGCCATGTTTCTGTCGCAGCCCACCATCAGTGAGCATATCCGCGCCCTGGAGCAGGAAATCGGCCAGCGCCTGATCAATAGACTGGGGCGTTCCACCAACAGCCCCGGCTCCAATGGCGGTCGTGAAATCAAGACCTCGGAGGCCGGCAAGATTCTTTATGCCTACGCCAGAAAGATGCTGCATCTGCAGCAGGAGGTCCTCGACAATCTGGGCCACTATTCAGGAAGCCTGGCCGGCCGCCTGGCCATTGGCGCCGGCACTATTCCCGGGGCCTATATTCTACCGCAAAAAATCGGCGCTTTTAAAAAAGATTATCCGGATATCACCATTGCCCTGCGGATCGCCGGCTCCCGGACTATTGCCAATGAGATTCTCTCCGGTGAACTGGAGATGGGGATTCTGGGGGCACAATGGCGGGAAAATGGCCTGACCTGGCAGGAGATTTTCAGCGATGAGCTGATCCTGGCCGTCACCGCCGATCACCCCTGGGCCAGCCGGCGGCAGATCACGGTCAAACAGCTGACCGAAGAACCATTTATTATGCGGGATCATTCTTCCGGGACCAGACTGGCGGTGGGTCGCATCCTGGAACAGCATGGTCTCAATCCGGCCCAGCTGAATGTGGTGGCGGAGATAGGATCGACCGAGGCCATCCGGCAATCAATCAAGGCCGCCATCGGCATTTCTATCCTGTCATCTCAGGCCGTTAAAGACGATATCGCCCATGGCAGCCTGGTGGCCGTGGCCATTGATGGCGTCAGAATGATCCGCCCTTTTTATATGGTCACCCGTAAAAACCAGTCGCTCTCGCCGCTCTGCGCGGCCTTTATCCAGACTTTGACTGAGGGCAGCACGGCCCCGGCCACCAATGACA
This sequence comes from Desulfobulbaceae bacterium UBA5611, assembly GCA_002424635.1. Taxonomy (GTDB): domain Bacteria; phylum Desulfobacterota; class Desulfobulbia; order Desulfobulbales; family Desulfocapsaceae; genus UBA2270. The sequence continues at coordinate 8,120 of DIKT01000064.1, read as the reverse complement.
GATGATGCCGTCTTACTGGTTATCTTCGTCCGGCAGGATCCGCACCGCGCCCATATCTGCCGAGGCCGCAAACAGGGCATAAGCCCTCAGTGCCGTTGATACCTGGCGCACACGGTCGGTCGGTTTAAAGGCCTGACTGCCTTTCTGCTCTTCTTGCTGCCGTCTGTTACTCAGTTCCTGCTGAGACAGCATGACATTGATGCTGCGCTCGGGAATATTAATCTCGATGATATCGCCGTCCGCGACCAGACCGATCGCCCCACCGGCCGCGGCCTCTGGGGAAACATGGCCGATTGACAGTCCAGAAGTACCGCCGGAGAAGCGGCCATCGGTCACCAAGGCGCATTCCTTGCCCAGATGCACGGACTTGAGATAAGAAGTGGGATAGAGCATCTCCTGCATCCCCGGTCCACCTTTTGGTCCTTCATAGCGGATAATTACGACATCACCCGCCTTAATCAGGCCGTCGAGAATGGCGTCACAGGCCGCCTCCTGCGAGGAGAAGACCCGGGCCTGGCCGGTAAATTTAAAGATGGAAGGATCAACTCCGGCAGTCTTGACGATACAGCCCTTGGCCGCGATATTGCCATAGAGGACCGCCAGGCCGCCATCCTGGCTGTAACTGTGAGCGATATCGCGAATACAGCCGGCGCTCCGATCAAGATCAGGTGCGGCGTACATGGTGGTCTGCGAGCCCATCGTCAGATTACGGCCGCTCGAGGCTGGAGCGCTCAGATAAAGCTGTCTGGCTGCCTCGCCTGCCGTGCCGCCGGCAATATCCCAGTCCTGCAGGGTCTTGTGCAAAGTCGGGGAATCAACCCGCGACACGGTGGTATCGACCAGTCCGCCCCGGGCCAGCTCGCCCAGAATACCCATGATGCCGCCGGCCCGGTTCACATCCTCCATATGATAAGACGACGAAGGGGAAACCTTGCAGAGATTAGGCACCTGGCGGGACAGGGCGTCGATGTCCTTCATCGCAAAATCCACCTCGGCGGCATGGGCAATAGCCAGCAAATGGAGCACCGTATTGGTCGAGCCCCCCATGGCGATATCGAGGGTCATGGCATTCATGAAGGCGGCGCGGCTGGCAATAGACCGCGGCAGGACGCTGGCGTCCTCGCGGTCATACCAGGCCCGGGCCATCTCGACAATCCGCTCAGCAGCCCGGACAAACAGGGTGGTCCGGCTGCCATGAGTTGCCACCACCGTGCCATTACCGGGGAGGGCCAGCCCCAGGGCCTCATTGAGGCAATTCATGGAATTCGCGGTAAACATGCCGGAACAGGAGCCACAGGTGGGACAGGCACAGCGTTCCACCACCTCGACCTCGGCATCGGAGACCGCCTGGTCGGCGGCCATGACCATGGCATCAACCAGATCATAACGTTTAGCCCCATCCACCCCGGCCTCCATGGGCCCGCCGGAGACAAAAATAGCGGGGATATTAAGACGCATGGCGGCCATCAACATGCCGGGAGTGATCTTATCACAGTTACTGATGCAGATGATGGCATCCACCGTATGGGCGTTGCACATATATTCGACACTATCGGCAATCAATTCTCGGGACGGCAGGGAATAGAGCATGCCGGCATGGCCCATGGCAATGCCGTCATCAACGGCAATGGTATTGAATTCAGCGGCAAAGCAACCAAGCTCGGCGATCTGTTTTTTAATCTGCTGGCCGATATCATGGAGGTGGACATGACCGGGCACAAACTGGGTAAAGGAATTGACGATGCCAATGATCGGCTGGCCGAACTGCTGTTCTGTCATGCCATTGGCCCGCCAGAGACTGCGGGCTCCGGCCATCCGCCGACCTTGCGTTGTGGTGGCGCTGCGTAAGGTAATTGCCATCTGGGTCACCTGGTAGAAAGGAAGCACAATAAGCCCTGGCCAAGATCAAGCCCTGTCTTCTGGGTGATAAAAAATAATAGCCAAATGATTCGGCCATATCAGACAGATAAATGTTCTTTTTGCCAAGGCTCCTAAAAACAATTGAATTTCCTGTGCAATATACTATGAAAAGAAAGACGATTATACCTTTTTTTTGGAGATACTCATGAAGCAATTAGAGATCGATTACTGGATCACCGCCATGCTCAGGTCGTATGATAATATCTCCGATTTGAACCTGACGGTGGGCAAACCCTTGCAGGTGGAGGCCGCCGGTGTGCTGAGGCCGGTGCAGGTCCTGCCGCCGGTCCACAAGCTGACTCCTTTCCAGACTGAGGTCTTTGCCCTCAATATGATTGGCAGCGACAAACGGTTGCTCTCCGAATTGCTGCATTCCGGTTCCTGCGATCTATCCTATTCGCTGGGAGATGAAGCCCGGTTCCGGGTTAATATCTTTTCCCAGAAAGGTTGCTATTCCATTATTCTGCGAAAACTGGAAACCAACATTCCGACCATTGCCGGGATGGAATTTCCGGCGGTCTTTCATAAAATCGCCCAGGAAAAAAATGGTCTGGTCCTGTTTACCGGCGCCACCGGCAGCGGTAAAACTACTTCCCTGGCCGCTTTGCTGCATCAGATCAACCAGGAACGGCAGGTCCATGTCATCACTTTGGAAGATCCCATCGAGTATGTTCATCCGCATATCAAGGCGACCTTCAATCAGCGGGAGCTGGGCAAGGATTTTGACAGCTTTGCCACCGGTATCCGCGCTGCCTTGCGTCAGGCCCCTAAAGTCATCCTGGTGGGCGAGATGCGCGACCGGGAAACCCTGGAAACAGCCATTGCCGCCGCCGAGACCGGCCATCTTGTTTTCTCCACCCTGCATACCATTGATGCCGGTCAGGCCATCAACCGAATCCTCGGTTTTTATGAACAGGAAGAACAACCGCAGATCCGCAACCGTCTGGTTGATACCTTGCGCTGGGTAGTCGGTCAGCGCTTATTACCCAAGGTCAGTCAAGGACGGATAGCTGCTATCGAGATTCTTTCTACCGGGTTGCGGACCAAAGATCTTATTATGAACGGTGAGCGAGGCGATGATAAAACCTTTTATAAGGTCATTGAAGCCGGATCGGCCGGCGGCATGCGCACCTTTGATCAACATATCGTGGAGCTCTTTGACCAGGGTCTGATCACCGAGAAAACCGCCATGTCTTATTGCACCAAGCGGACCGAGGTGGCCAGAAAACTGGACACCCTCAAGGCCGCCCGCGGCGAGGCCACCTCGACGCTCTCCGGGCTGGCCATGGAAGAGGACGAACGGGATCAGCGCTGGTAGGATAGTACCCGCCTCAAACAGCAGGGCTGAAATGTCGAACACGGCTCAGGAGCCGCAAGGGTCCTCAACATGACTGGGCCTATAAACAAACAGGAAAAGAGATGAGGATATGATCGCCACCTGCCCCCATTGTCAAAAAAAACTCAAGCTCAGTGCCAAGATAGAAGAAAATCTGCGCCTGCTCAGCCCGGAAAAATCGCTCCGGATCAGCTGTCCTCAATGTGGAGGAGCGATCCTGCTTGACACCAAAATGCTGGCTGCGGAAACTCCCGAGGAACCGGCGGCCGCGCCACCGCCGCAGCCGGCTAGGCGTCAGGTAACACCACCTCCTCCACCTGATCATTCCGGCCTGGACGCAACTTCATCCACTGATGACGAAGCAATAATCGAAGACGTGCCGCAAATTCTCATCCTGATGCCTGAATCTCCCGACTCACACCTGATAGCCGAGGCCATGGAAACCTTTGGCTACCAACCTTCTATCGTTCTCTCCGCCGAAGAAGCGATAGAAAAGATGCAATTTGTCAGTTATGCCAGCGTAATCCTTCATTCGCAATTTGAAGGCTCCGATTTCGAGAATGGCCCTTTTCATCAATTCATGGGCGCCATGCATATGAACAAGCGGCGTTATATATTTTATATCCTCACCGGTCCTCAGTTTCATACCCTTTACGACCTGCAGGCCCTGGCCTATTCGGCTAATCTCGTGGTCAATGACAAGGATCTGCCGCAACTGCCGCTCATTCTCCGCAAGACCATCCCACAATATGAAGCCATGTTCGGGGCGATCATGCAGGAGATGAATGCCCGCGACCGAGAATCCCGGGGCCATTAAATAGAACTGCTTAACCAGCAAGACCAAGCCAATGAAAAATCAATACAACAGCACCGACGCCCGGGAGTTCAGTAACAGCTATCCCGATTATCACCCGGAGCTGGCATTACGGGTCTATACTTCCCGGCTGATTGGCCGGGAACCATCCCTGGTCCTGCATGGCGGCGGCAACACCTCGGTCAAGGCCCGGGTAACCACGCTGCTGGGCGACACCATGGAGGCGCTCTTCATTAAAGGCAGCGGCTGGGATCTGGCCACCATTGAACCGCAAGGCTTCCCGGCCCTCGATCTTGGTTATCTGCGACGGCTGCGCGCCTTGGAGACGCTCAGTGATGAAGAGATGGTCAACCAGTTCCAGACCCACATGCTGGACAGCACAGCGCCCAGCCCCTCAATTGAGACACTGGTCCATGCCTTTCTCCCCCACCGCCATATCGACCACACCCATGCCGATGCCATCGTGACCCTGACCAATATGGCAGCGCCGGAACAACGGCTGCACCGTATCCTGGGCGCCAAGATCGCCATCCTCCCCTGGATCATGCCGGGCTTTCCGCTGGCGAAGGCGCTGGCTGAGTGTTTTGAAAACCAGCCTGACCTGGAGGCTATCATCCTGCGCAACCATGGCATATTCACCTTTGCTGAGGAGGCAGAGGTGGCCTACAGTCGCATGATTCATTACGTCACCCTGGCGGAGGAATATATTGCGGACCACCAACCGGCGCCGGAACCGCCCTCAGCCGTCACTGCTGAGCGTCAGCTCGACGCCGCCATGATCCTGCCGCTGCTGCGTGGGGCCCTGACCATTGATCCGGGCGTACCCGGCCACATACCGCCTTTTCTGCTCCATTGGCGCCAGAGTGACGCCATCCGGCGCTGCCTGGACCGCGATGATGCCGGCGCCCTGTATGGCAACACCGGTGTTCTCACGCCGGATCATGTGATCCGCACCAAGAATTATCCGCTGTGGCTTGCCCTGCAAGGCCATGATCAGGAGCAGGCGGCCCAGGCTATCACTGCGGCCATGGCCGTCTATGAACAGAACTATAGCAATAATTTTCAGGTTCAGGTCACGACCAGACAGGTGCAACGCACCATGCTGGATGCCAAGCCACGGGTAATCCTGATGCCGGGATTAGGCATAGTCACGGCCGGGGTCACCGACAAAGCAGCCCGCATGGCCGCCGATATTGCCGAACATACCCTGCTGGCCAAGGCGCGGGGGGCAGCTATCGCCCCTTATCAGGAGCTGGCGGCCGAACATATCTTTGATATGGAGTACTGGAGCCTGGAACAGGCCAAACTGCATAAAGGCGCTCACCTGCCGCTGGCCGGACAGAGCGCCCTGGTCACCGGGGGCGGCGGGGCCATTGCCTGCGGCATCGGCCGTAAACTGCTGGCCGCCGGAGCCCGGGTCTTTCTCTCTGACATTGATCAAGTGCGCCTGCAAAGGGTCTGCGAGCTGCTGGCCCGGGAATTTAATCCGGCTCTCATCAGCGGCATCACGATGGATGTGACCGACAGCTGCTCGGTGCGCCAAGGCCTGCAAGAGATCATCCTGGCCTGTGGCGGCCTGGATATCCTGGTCCCCAATGCCGGTCTGGCCCATGTGGCTCCGCTGGCTGATCTTGATGAAGCAGCCTTCAGAAAAGTTCTGGATGTCAATCTGGTAGGGGTTTTTCAGGTAATTAAAGCCGCTATCCCCATCTTTAAACGCCAGGCCCGCACCGGCCATATTCCCGCCCAGATCATCATTAACAGTTCCAAAAATGTCTTTGCCCCCGGGGCCGCCTTTGGCGCTTATTCAGCCTCCAAGGCAGGGGCTCACCAAATAGGTAAGATCGCCGCCCTCGAACTGGCCGAGATCGGCGCCCGGGTCAATATGATCAATGCCGATGGTATCTTTGATGATCACGGCATCTCATCAGGGCTCTGGGATGTGGTCGGCCCGGATCGCATGCGTTCGCGCAATCTGGATCCACAAGGGTTGAAAGAATACTACCGCAACCGTAATCTCCTCAAGACCGAGGTGCTGGCTGATCATGTTGGCAACGCCGTAGTCTTTTTCGCCTCCGGTCTCACCCCGACAACCGGCGCTACTCTACCGGTAGACGGGGGGGTAGCCGGCGCTTTTCCCCGTTAACAGCTCTCTGCCGCTGTAAAAATGATATGGCCATTGCTTAGCGAAATCGCTAGAAATAGCCATGTTATGTCCGTAACGGCTTCTAAATAAGAGCAATTCAACTTCAGGATTATCAGTATTTTGTCCTGCCAATTCACAATTTGCCTCCGCTCCAGATAATAACACACAGGATACCTTGAACAAAAAGAGGATGGACCGTATAATTTTTTATATAGATGAGTCCTTCAATATCCTTTTAAGGACATTTGGGTACCTTGAGAAATGGTATTTTTTCGCCCAAACTCGGCGTGATCCTCTATCATATGCCTTGATTTTGAACGAAAATCCTCATTGTTCAAGACCCATTAATCATAACCATCAACAAAGGAGGTGACAGCTGAACAACACGGCACCGTAATAAGAGAAGACAGTGGATGACTTAAGGCATGGGAAATAACCGAGGGAGGTTTTCTTATGAAAATTGCAAAAACTGTTGTTTCAGCGTTGATGGCTGTGAGCGCTGCCGCACTGCCGGCGGCGGCCCAGGACACGGAAAAAGCGAAAACCCTGGATGAACTGGCAACTATGTTCGATGTTTCTTCCTGCAAGGACTGCCACACCAAGATTCATGAAGAATGGGCCAAATCTTATCATGCAACATCCCTGGTAGGTTCGCCTCGCACCCTGGCCACCATCGCCACTACCGTACAGGATGGCATGATGAAGGAATGGGGGAAATCAGGGGTCAAGAACGTCAAGGATATCACCGTTGAACACATGATGAGTTGCGCCAAGTGTCATCTCCCGCAGCTTAAGTATGCCACCGACGAAGTCGCCCAGGAAATTGCCCAGGCAGCCCTGGATTTCCTAGCCGCCGGCAAGGCCGGTGATGATACGAAAAAACAAGCTGCCATTGCTAAAGTAAGTCAAGTTGGCATCAACTGCATCGTCTGTCATAACTTAAAGGCCATTACGCACAAGTGGGTTGATGGCGAAGTTGAACCCAACGTTATTTATGGCAGTACCGACGGCCCTCATGAGGATAAAAAGTTCACTTCCATGAAAAAAAGCCCCATCATGACCGAATCCATCATCTGCGGTCAGTGTCATGGCCTGGGACCCAATTTTGATCTGCCGGAACCAACGCAATGTGCAACCCTCTATGGCAGTTATCTCCACTCTTATATTCCTTCCGGCGGCTCGCAGACCTGCCAGGAATGCCATATGCATCAAGACAATGTCGGCCATTTCATGCCCGGCTACCGCTCGGCCAGTTCGGCTTCACGAGCGGTGGAGATGACGGTTGATGCCCATGGCTATTATTTCCTGCCTAAAGCCGGCGACTCCATCCCTACTGCTGTGGTCAAGGTGGATATCACCGGTAAGGCCGGTCATCGCATACCGGACGGCTGACCCAGCCCCAACCGAGCGGTCCTGGAAGTGACTGCCAAAAGCACCGATGGTAAAGAGATATTCAGCGAGCAGAAGATCTACATGCCGCAATCACCCGGCTATGGCAAGGGCGACAAGATGGTTTACGGCCCGCACCGGAAATCCGGGATGCTCCGGGATACCAGTATCCAACCGGGGCAAACCAAACATGAGACCTTTGAGATCAAATTTCCTTATACAGATAGCGGCCAGGAAGGAAGTAAAATTCGTGATGTCCCGAATAAATCCATGGATATCACCGTGAAACTGTGGCACATGCCGGCCGGTGGCGATCTGACCCAGGAAGAGGAAGGCAAGGGCAAATTCCTGCTGACTGAACAAAAGAAAACTGTAACCGTTAAATAACCAGTCTTCTAAGCCGTTCCCGGCCAGCCAGCATGACCGGGAACGACGACGAAGGACACAAGCAGCTCCATCTTTCCTGTCTTACTTATAAATGACAGGCCTCCCAACCCAGCATTATTTTTTTCCTG
>DIKT01000027.1 GCA_002424635.1 Desulfobulbaceae bacterium UBA5611 | reverse complement strand
TCTTTTCGGAAAGTTGCAAAGAGCTCTGGACTTTATGACCGCTGTCATTAAAAAGGCGGTTTTTCCACTCCACTTTACCCCGAACCCCGGTATCTGTTCCATAGCCCAGACCAAGACTGTAGCGATTCCGCAGGGCAGGCATCAAAGTGAGGGCAACGGGCACCAGCTGTTCATCAAGCTTATCAAATTCCGGTTCCACAGTTACGCTGCTGAAAAAACCAGTCTCGTAAAGTATGGACTGCAATCTGGTCAGCTCCCGTAGCGAATAAGGGCCACCCTCCTTATAGGGCAGATATCGTGACAACAGGTCCTGGTTGATTATCTCCTGATCAGAATAAGTCTGACCAAAATGATACTGACGACCGGTATTTAAGAGAAGATCGATATCAGCCTGATAATTGGCCCGATGGACCCTGATCTCACTCTGGTCGAAGCGAGCCTCGACAAAACCATTATTTCTGGCCCGTTGGAGAATCTTTTTTTTCCCGTTTTCATATTCTTGATGATTAAGGACCGCCCCCTTCTGCAGGGGAAACTGCGCCTCCAGATTAACGAACCCGGCCAGATCAAAGCCAGGGCCGATAATTTTGACGGAAACAGAGTTAACCAGCACCGGCTGGCCCAGTGTTACTCTATAGCTCGCTTCCCACAGACCTTCATTGTCAATCAACTCGCTTGCAATCCGGGGAGAATAATAGCCGAAAGACTCCAGCATCGATCTAACCTCAGCCGGTGCCTGCCGATGTAGCCGCCGCATCTCCGCTATTGTAAGCCGTGGATTGTCGCGTTGCTGATAGATATTCAGGCGGGCCAGGATAGCAGCAGATATTTCTGCATCCAGCACAATTCTGCCCGCCAGCCGGGATGATACCGGGAAGCCGGCCCTGGCTTGCCCTTCATCATGATCTGGTTCCGTATCGCTTCGAAGCTTAACATCCAAAGCTACAGTTCCTCTCACCGGATCGGCAATCAGCAGCAATAAGAACAGGCAGAGCAGAATCAGGCTTCGCATCAATATATATAACCGATTGTTTAATGGATGAAGTTTCATCCGGGAAGGGCTATAAAAAAAACACTTATACTCGTCAACGCAAATCAGCCCGACAGCAGTAAGGCTGAATGCGGCTAAACTTAACTCTTATTATAAATACCATCTGAGCAATCAGTACGTCATGGAAAAAATGAGCGACACTCTTTTCAAGATTGAAAAAACGGTCAACGGTGGCTATGGCCTGGCCCACAAAGAAAATGGACGGGTGATCCTGCTACGCCATGTGCTGCCGGGAGAACTCGTTAAAGCCAGAATCTTGGCAGAAAAAAAGGATTTTACTGAGGCCGTTGTCACTGAAATTGTTGAGGCCTCTGCCTATCGCATTATGGCACCTTGCCTGCAATATGGCAAATGCGGTGGTTGCGATTGGCAGTGCTATAGCTATGACTTGCAGCTCCTGAGCAAAAAGCAGATCCTGCAGGATCTGCTGCAGCATACCCCTGACAGTACGCTGCAAGAGGCAGTGCCGCTGGTAGCTGACCCCTTGGTCTCACCCCGCATCTTTGGATATCGCCAGCGCCTGCGGCTGCAGATTGACGAGCACGGCCAACCGGGTTTTCGCCGCTTTCATTCCCATCAATGCGTACCAATTACCGCATGCCTGCTGGCCCGACCGGAACTAAACAGTGCCTTGCAGCAACTCCAGGGCCAAGCCGCATTTCACCGTTTATCAGCAATTACCACCGAACTGGAACTGCTTCTTAATCCGGCAAGCTCAAGAGTTGTTTGCCTTTTGCACCTGGTCCGTAAACCGCGCCCAACCGACATGCAACAGGCCGGTGCTTTGCTGGACACTCTGCCCTTGGTAGAAATGGTGTTATTTTGCGGGCCGAACTTTCTTCCCTGCGGACCAACGATCGGCCCTAATAAATACCAGGAGAAAACGGAGCTGCAACTCTTGTTGCCCCCTTTTCCCGGCCATACCGACACGGTGGTTGCTTTGTCCTGGGAGGCCGGAGGATTCTGTCAGGTCAATCTGGAACAAAATATTCAGCTCATTCAGACCGTGCTTGATTTCTGCCAATCTGGTCTTGAAACCAGCATCCTTGACCTCTTCTGCGGTATGGGCAATTTTTCTATCCCCCTGGCCATGCAGGCCGCTTCTCTGCTCGGCATTGAAGGCCAAGGCTCGGCCATTCGCAGTGCCCGGCACAACAGCCAACGAGCAGGCTTGACCAACACGATATTTGAAAAAAGCCCCATCCATGAGCGATGCCGGACCCTGGCCGCCGAAGGCCGCAGCTTCGACTGCGTGATCATCGACCCGCCCCGACAGGGAGCTCCAGGGCTGGCCCTGCCGCTGGCCGCAATCACCCGCAAACGCCTGGTCTATATCTCCTGCGACCCTGCCACCCTGTGCCGGGATCTGACTGAGCTGACTGACGCCGGCTTTACCATCAAAAGACTGCAACCAGTCGATATGTTCCCCCAGACCCATCATATCGAGACGGTTGTACTGCTTGAAAGATGATTTAAAGGGTGTCTTAAAAAAAGGCAGGTTTTTCGTTCAAGATCAAAAAGACCATTTCTCAAAAACCTGAAGACAAAATCTGGAGCTTCATTTTTTATGCCCTACCATCAAAGGAGACCAAATAATGCAGATTACCGAACATCTTCATGCCCTGAAGATTCCCTTTCAGATACCGATCAGCCCTGGGAAAGTAATCGACAGGGAGGTCTATTCCTATATTGTCTTCGGCAACAAAATCACCCTTATTGATAGCGCTGTTGCAGGCGCTGAAACAATAATATTCGATTATTTAAGACAGAACGGAAGAGACCCGCAAGAAATAGCCATGGTCATTCTGACACACTCGCATCCAGATCATATCGGCTCGGTCAAAGCGATTAAGGAAGCCACCAACTGCCAGATTGCAGCATGCAGCACCGAGAAGGACTGGATTGAGGATACGGAACTACAATTTGCAGAGCGACCTGTGCCGGGATTTCGAACCTTGGTGGGCGGCCCGGTTACCGTTGACAGGCTGCTTGTTGATAAAGAAACAGTAAGCCTTGGTCAAGGCATAGATTGTCAAGTCATGTATACGCCTGGACATTCGAGAGGTTCGCTTTCCCTGGTTTTCAATCACGAGCAAACAATAATTACCGGTGATGCCCTGCCGCTTCCTAACGATCTCCCCATATATGAGGATCTGGTCGCTTCTATTGAATCAATAAGAAGATTACAAAAAACAAAAAACATCAAGTCCTTGCTTTCCTCCTGGGAAGACCCGCTCCACGGATCTGCACTTATAGCGCAACGAATGAACGATAGCATCTTATACCTGCGGAAGATTCACGAAACTGTTGTCCAAGGCCAGAGTCAAGGCCTGGAAGATCTTATGGACTTGTGTCGTTATGTTGTAATGGCAATGGGGTTACCGCCCTTGGCAGTCAATCATCTTGTGGCCAGATCTTTTGCCGCCAATCTGGCGGTTCGAGAACATAAGAATCTTACTGATTGGCAATCGGTGGATTAATCATGGTAGACTTTTAATACAATACAGACGTAACCCAAGACACTCCATTAAAAGTATCCGAGATGAAAGCAGGCTATATGCCAGAACTGTCAATCAGTGGTTGAGCCACCTCACATTGGGATCAATTATCATTTAGGTACCGTTTATCCAGGTCAACGGCCACAAAAGGAGATTATGTGAGTAATGTCATCATATTTATAGCAACCTGGTGTGCAACAATTATTGAAGCCATCGGCATAAGCCTTATTGCCCTGCTTGCAGGCTACGCGTTGTTTAATGCTGCAAGCAGGCTGCTGAAAAATGAAGAGAAAGATTCCATCTTCCAGGATCTGCGTCAATTAGTTGGCCGGGGCATCTTGCTTGGTCTGGAATTTCTCATTGCGGCGGACATCATTTATACGGTGGCCGTCGATTTAACCTTTGAGTCCGTTGGCGTATTGGCCATCGTTATAATCATTCGCACCTTTCTGAGTTTCACAATGGAAGTAGAAATAACAGGCAGATGGCCATGGCAGCATAAAAGCTAGTATGAAAACAGGAATTATAGATCTGAATGAAAAATGATCAAAAAACGGTCAGGATAAATTAATATTAAATATTGATTTTGCTATAACGATAATGATAGCATTTTATAAATAAAAACCTTGCCGTTTACTTCTTAAAATTGTTGAGGA
>DIKT01000007.1 GCA_002424635.1 Desulfobulbaceae bacterium UBA5611 | reverse complement strand
AGTCAAAGAGCCAATGTTGAACCAATACCTAGGAGTTTATCTGGCTTAACAAGCTTGAATCATTCAATATGTCAATATGTAAGAATATACGGAAGATATTATGAAACGGATATGTCGCACCATGCCATGAAGTTTCAGCATGTGATGTTTTTTGTGGCTCCGATAATCCGACAGACTCCTCGTGATTTAGATATCCTGTTTACAGGCTCTTTGCCCTTGGGGCTTACCTTGCCAGCGGCAAGGTCAAGCAATGGTAGGCAAGGAGAAAGAAGAGCTTTCTGTGTGTTCAACAGATGATAAGGCTAAAATCCTCGTTCTCATTGGCTTAAGGGTTCTTTTTGTTATCCTGCAGGGCTTCGCGAATTGTGCGCGCCAGATCGTTTATGGAAAAAGGTTTCTGGATGAAGTGAATGCCCGCGTCCAGTACACCTTGATGGGCAATGGCATTAGCGGTATAGCCAGACATATAGAGGCAGGGCATTGTCGGCCAAAGGGAAGACAGTCGTTGCGCCAGTTCCCGGCCATTCATCTCGGGCATCACCACATCGGTAATAAGCAGATCGATCTTACCGGCATGCTCTTCAACCAGCTGAAGTGCCGCCATCGGCGTGCTGGCGGTAAGTACCGAGTAGCCCAGGCTTTGGAGGATGGCCTTGCCGAGATTGAGCAGTGCGATCTCGTCTTCCACCAGTAATATTGTTTCCGTGCCGCCCACTAATTCTTCTTTCAAACTGCTTTTTACCGTCACCGTTTCTGTGGAGAAGCTGGGCAGGTAGATGCGGAGCGTGGTGCCCTGGCCGGGCTCACTGTCGACATCGACAAAGCCGTTGTTCTGTTTGACGATACCATAGACGGTGGACAACCCCAGTCCGGTTCCCTTCCCCTTTTCCTTGGTGGTGAAAAAAGGCTCGAAGATCTGGGCCAGAATTTTTTTATCCATGCCGCAGCCATTATCACTGACTACCAACAGGGCGTATTCACCCGGGCGGAAGCCAGGGTGGTTGGCACAGTAGGCCGTGTCCAGCGAGATATTTTCCGTCTCGATGGTGATCTTACCGGTGTCAACAATGGCGTCGCGGGCGTTGACCATCAGGTTGGCCAGGATCTGGTCAAGCTGGGAAGGATCCATCTTTACGGGCCACAAGACGTGTCCCGGCAGCCAGGCAAGGTCGATATCTTCGCCGATGAGCCGCTGAAGCATTTTCAACATGCCGGCGACGGTATCGTTGAGGTCAAGGATTTGGGGTTTCGCCGTCTGCTTGCGGGCAAAGGCGAGGAGCTGACGGGTGAGATCAGCGGAGCGCATGGCAGCCTTGCGGATTTCCAGAAGTCCTTCATGCACAGGACTTGTTTCTTCGATCTGGGCAAGAGAGAGATCGCTGTAGCCGAGAATCGCCTGGAGCATGTTGTTGAAGTCATGGGCCACGCCGCCGGCCAGCCTGCCGACCGACTCCATCTTCTGCGCCTGGAGCAGCTGTGCCTGTAATCGTTCTTTTTCCTCCTTTGTCTTCCGCTGTTCAGTGACATCAATGACGACCCCGTCCAGCCAAAGCAGTTTCTCTGTGTGGTCAAAGATCCCCTGACCTTTTTCATAGACCCAGAGCACTGTACCGTCGGTCCGGATGAGGCGATATTCCATTTCGAAGGAGCGGTGCGCTCTCACTCCTTCCTGAGCGGCGTGGTCCACTAACCCGCGATCCTCTGGGTGAATAATGCTGGCATAGGAACGGACAGCATTGTCGATAAAATCCGTAGCTGGATAACCGGTCATCCGTTCGATTCCTGCACTGAAAAAGACCATGGTCCACTGTTCATCGTTCAGACAGCGATAGGCTACACCTGGCAGATTGTTGACCAGGGTTCGATATCGCTCCTCGCTTTCCTGCAAGGCCAGTTCTGCTTGTTTTCGCTCGCTGATGTTGTGCAGCACGCAATGAGCCTGTTTAAAGGTTCCATCAGGATGGTAGCTGATGCGCCCTTCCACTACTACAGTAATAATTTCGCCTTTTTTGCCGACAAAATCAAATTCGGCTTTATGAACAAACCCTTTCTGGAGAAAGGCGGGAAAACACTCATTGACATGAGGCAGGCAGGCCGGGGTAAAAAAATCCGCAATGGAACGGCCGATTACCTCATCATGGCGATATCCCGTCATTTCGAGCCAGGCGTTATTGACCTCTAAGATGCGCCCTTCGGCGTTCAAGGATTGGTATGGGGCAGGCGCATTTTCAAAGAAAATTCGAAAACGGGTCTCGCTCTCACGCAATTGATCTTCAGCTTGCTTTCGTTTAGTAATATCCACCAGCAGGGCGAGGATATATTCGACCTTTCCATCAGTACCCCGTACGCAGCCGATGGATAGTTCTGTCCAGACGACGGAACCATCCTTGTGGAGAAAACGCTTTTTCATGGAGTATTCATCAATGACGCCTGAGAGCAGTCGCTTGAACTGGGCCAGATCTGCCTGAATATCATGTGGGTGGGTAAGTTGCTCCCAGGTTAATTCCAACAGTTCTTTACGGGAATACCCCATCATCCCGCACAACTCGTCATTTACCTGCAACCAGCCTTTCTCTGGCGAGGTGATGGCCATGCCCACAAGCTGCCGCTCAAAAAAGAGACGCATCCGCTCTTCACTGGCCTTTAACTTGTTGGCATAACGCTCCCGCCGCAGCCGATTGACCATGAGCATACTCAGCAGTGTCGTGGCCAGAGGATAGATCAACAAAACAGGGATGCTGATCTGGGCAAGCACCTGCAGGGCTTTCTCCCAAGGCAGGGTAAACATGAGCGCCAGCATGACCAGATGCACGAGGAGACCAAAAAGGTAAAATTCATACCAGGGAATTTCTTCCAGATTTCGCCGGCGATAGTGGCCCCAGACAATGCCCAGTGAGCCAGTGGCCAGGATCACAGCAACGCCGGTTAAGGCGGCAGAACCACCCAAAGTGAGACGAAAGGCGGCTGTAATTGCCATTGCAATCATAGTCGGAATCACGCCGAAAAAAATACCGGAGACACAGAGTAACACTGAGCGGGTATCGAAAACGATCCCCGGTACATAGGTCCAGGGCGTAAGGATGAGGATGCAGCCAAAGAGGCCGAGCGTTGTGCCGATCGCTATCTGGATGAGAGGGCGCGGCCCAAGCTGATAACGGCTGGTCATTATATCATAGACGAAGGCCATTGCCAGCAGCAGGGCAGCGTTCTGGATCAGGCCGAGAAAAACGGTTTCAGCCATACGTGGTTACTCCTGGAGTAATAATAAGCTATCACCTAAATCCTGCAGGTAGTTGAATGAGAATCATGAAAATGGTAATATCCTCGAAGTGTTAACGACGAAATCAGCAAATAGAGGAATCACCATTTCCATGAAGAATAAACAGAATAAACGATCTGCAAGAGTATCGCCAAGAAAAATAGAAATTAAGACGGGATCCAGAGGTCTTACTGCTCAGGCCGGTCTGATTCCAGTGGTAAAATTTTTAACAGTAATTTTGGGGGAATAGTTAAAAAGATGCCAATGGCAAGGCAATTATTCAAGGTTCCCTAAAGATTGCCAGGAGGCATGAGCCACTCTCAAGTATCCGGGGTACCACTTTTGAAGAAGACGCCCGCATCACTGCAGAGTAGAGTGGGTGAAGACGATCGCCATCTTATAGGTGTGAAGTTATGGTTCGCACTTTGATTCTTTTCTTTGAATAAAATGTATTCATGAAACCCTTGTGGCATATTGCCGATCGTATTGATTTTGAATATCTTCTTCTCCGGGATGATATCCTTATGGAAGAAAATGGCCAGGATGCGCTTAAGCATCGGGACCGGGATATCTATCTGCAGAAGATTGGGTCGGCGGCTGAAGGACAGGGAGAGTTCACTCAGTCTTTTCTGCTCCATAGGTGGCTCAAGGTCCGGCAACAGCAAGAGGCTGAGCAAACCGAAGGGATCGTTCTGCCTGGCCGGGTCTGGAGTGAACTGTACAGGATTTCCTGGTTGGTATTGCTGTTGCTGGGCCTGACCAGCGGCGCGGGTCTGGCTTTTTCCCGTCTGCGTTAATGCCAGGTTAGGCAGTTTTAATTGTTTTTAGTAATGGCCTATCTAGCTTTTGGTAATGAGACACATGGTAGTTACATATTTCACAAGGTGTTTCAGGTTTTTCATCTACAGTTGAACCGCATATTTCACACACATAATAGTTTGGGTTCATTTCTTCAATTTTTTTAGCAAGGATGCTAAAAAATAAACCCGAGTATTTCTTTATATCAGTAATCATTGCCGCATGCTGTTTATGTGATTTCCAAGAGTACATACAATTTACAACTGACTGGTTATGTGATTCAGAGGATATTTTTTTTATAATTTCCGGATAGAATTTATTAATTTTTTCTAACTCTTTGGTCGCAGCTATATTTAGGTTATTCCTGGTGTTTTTGATAGAGACGTTAATGTCCTTATCTTTTATTGATTAACCTATTGAGACTATTAGTGATTTGTAATTGTCTGCGTGTATTTT